>CAKSTO010000035.1 GCA_934501115.1 uncultured Faecalibacterium sp. | reverse complement strand
GAATAAATCCAACATCTTAAACCTGCTGCATAAACAAAAATCCGCCGAGGATGCCTCCCAACTGGGAAAGCTCCTCGACGGTATTCGCTTATCGGGTATGCCGCGGTCGGAGATTGCTCTTGTCCTCCGCAAAGAACAACTCCACATTTTTCTGTGCTTTCATCAATTGTTGCATCTCATTCCGTACTTTGCGGTAGGCATCATATTGATGCCGCTTGATTCTTACGCCTGTTCGTATAATCATAACCCCGCGTGAAAACGCGGGGTTTGCAGAACGGCTCCATAGGGGCCATAATACCAGCCGCGCCTAAAGGCGCACAATGAGCGACGTCAACCGCACACTGACGTCGCTTTTACTTCATATAGAAAACCGGGCGTTCTTTCACCCGGTTCTCCATCAAGTCTATTTTGCAGAATCCTGTCTACCTCATTGCAGACAAGGATGCCTATCCGTATTTTGTGGACAATGAGGCAGAACTGTTCGCCCCAGAATCCGATTTTGACAGCGTGCCCGCCCGAAGTCAGGAAAAAAGGCAAGCCCTCCTTCATAAATTACAGTAACCGTTTATGATGCTTCGGGGAGGGGTCGGCATGTTTTTATCTCTTCTGCAATTTTTTGCCACAAAGTTTCTGGTTCTGGCGCTTCATCTGGAAAGCGGCAGCTTTCCGAGGCCGCTGAACGCCCGGGAGGAGGAAGCCGCCTTCGCCGCCCTGCGTTCCGGTGATCTTTCTGCCCGCGAAAAGCTCATCCGGCACAATCTGCGGCTTGTTGCACACATTGTAAAGAAATACTACGCCCTGCCCGGCGATCAGGAGGATCTTGTTTCCATCGGCACCATCGGCCTGATGAAAGCGGTGGATACCTTCGACTCTTCCCGCCGGGCACGCTTTTCCACCTACGCCAGCCGGTGCATTGAAAATGAGATCCGAATGCAGTTCCGGCGGGATCGAAAGACCGGTGGAACGGTCTCCTTGCAGGAAGCACTGGAAGCGGACGGTGACTCCGCTCTGACCCTTGCAGATGTCTTACAGGACAGTTTCTGCATGGAGGACACTTGCGAAACGCAGGACGACATCCGCCGCATGCGTCAGCTGCTGGAAGTACTGCCTGCCCGGGAGCGGCAGATCATTCTGCTGCGGTACGGACTTGCCGGTCAGTCTCCTCTGACCCAGCTGGAAACCGCAAGCCTTCTGGGAATCAGCCGAAGCTATGTCTCCCGGCTGGAGACCCATGCATTGGAATTGCTGCGCCAGCGCTGGAATGCCCCGGATGCAAAAACAGTGCAGAAGCCTTAGCACCTGCACCATTTTCACTCGCTCAAAATATTCGACTGAGATTCGTTCAATTGTTCAAATGTATACAGACGATTCAGTGCTTCCACCAGTTCCTTTTTCGAGAGTCTGGGCGGCAGTCCCAGCGCATTCAGCAGCTTTGCCTTGCGCTCTGCGCTACCCGGTCTGCCGGAAAGCCCCCACTCATAGAGATCGGTATAGGTGATCTGCCGCCCCTCTGCGCGGGCAGGTACCTCACCCGCCTCTGCCCCAAGGGCATCGCGCAGTGCCTGCAGAACAATAGCGTCATCCACGCCCTCTACCCCCAGCAGCCCCTCCTTGCCGGGCTGCTCCTTGCGCTTTTCCTTGCCGTGAATGGCAGGCACATAGGCCTGTACCACATTCTTTTCCCCTACCAGATTGGTGATGTAATTTCGGATGCGAAAACCGGCCGCATCGGAATCCGTAAGCAGGATCAATCCGTTTTTCTGCGCCAGTGCCTTAAAAAGCTGCTGGCGCTTTTTGTCGCTGTAGATGCCAAAGCCGTCTGTCAGCAGGATCATAGCATCTGTCAGGTGCGAAAGCCGCGCTGCATCGTATTTTCCTTCCACGATCAGCACCCGGCTTGTGTGGATCATCTCGTTTTCCTTCATCGTCCGCTCCCCGCTGCCGCCAGTCGGCACAGCGCCATTTCCAGCAGTGTCTGTGCATTTGTGGGCTGGCTTTTCAGGCTCTGATCCAGTTCCAGCAGCACCTGCATACAGTTCTCCAGCTGCGTCAATGTATAATGCGACGCCGTTTCGGCCGAGCGTTTCAGCCGATAGTCGCTCCCCTTATATCCAAAGTCTTTGTGCACTGCTGCGTAGTTTTTTCGTTTGGATGCCCCCAGCTTGACCCGATACAGATCCACATAGCTGCCGATCATTGCTGCCGTAATGGCAACAGGCTCCTGCTGCAGACGCAGCAGGGTCTGCAGCTTTTTGCAGGCGCCGGTCGCATTCTTGGCCGTGATCATACGGATCATTTCAAACACATCCGCATCCAGACTTACCGTGCCCATCTCGGCCACCATGGCCGCCGTGATCGTCTGATAGCCGGATAGCGCACAGAGCTTATCCACCTCATTTTCCAAAAGGAACGGATCCTCGCCGCAGCGTTCCAGCAGCGCTGCCGCCGCGCCATCGGGCAGCGTTGTTCCCTGCTCTCTGGCGCGATCAATCATCATCATTTTCAGTTCAAAGGGCTTTGGTTTGGCCAGTTCCTCCGTGTAACCAAGACCTTTGCACTGGGCAATGAGCTTCTGCGCCCGCTTGCCCAGCTTGAGCCTGCTTCGTTCCAGCTCAAACACACTGCCCATCACCACCACCGCATTTTCCAGACTGGAAAGGGTGCTGTTCAGTTCATCGATGTCCTTGTCGCTGTAGCTTCCCGGCTCCAGCTCCGGCAAGATCACCACACGCCGGGTGCCAAAAAAAGAGATCGTGCCCGCCGCCATGATGAGCTGCTCGATTTCCGGGGCAGCGCCGTCCAGCACCGTGGCATCCTCATCGCTGTCTGCGGTCAGGATGTGCACAGCCTGTGCCACAGCCTGCCGCACAAGATACCGTTCACTGGAGTAAAAGTAATAGACCGGACAGCCTTTATCGGCCAGCTGCCGAAGTTTGCTTTCTGTGGCCAAACGGTTCGCCCCCCTTCTCCCATCCTATTTCTATATTGTACCACACTCTGCCCGGATTGCAAAGCGCTGCGCTCACTCCATCTTCACTCTTGAGGTTTTCTCTTTCGTTTCATCCGGGATTTTTCCATCAATGGAGATGTCGGTTCCCTGCCGCAAAGGGAAAGGCCGGATTCACGTCTGGCGGCTCGGCAGAATACGCTGTGGGAGAAGCATTCCAATCTCACCGCAAAGGAGCATCCGCCTATGAAAAACACCGGCATTCTGCGCATTCAGGCCTTCGGCGCCCGCCAGTCCTCGCCCATTGCGGGGGTGGTCGTCACGGTCAGCGGCAACGGTTTCACCGTCCAGCGCATCACCGACGACGAGGGCAATGCCGCCGACATTCCCATTGAAGCGCCCTCCTGCCTCCTGTCTTTGCAGGAGGACAACACCGTCCGTCCCTACGCCGTGGTAAACCTTACCGCTGCCAGGGCAGGCTTTCGCACTGTGCGCATCGAGGGGGTGCAGATCTTCGCCGGGCAGGTCACACTGGCTCAGCCCGAGATGATCCCCGAGACCGAAGAGGATCGCGACGTGGTAAACCCGCCCATAGTCATCCCGGAGCATTCACTGTTCACCGGCGACGGCGGCAGCGGCCCGGACCCCATGGAGAACTGCGTGCCCCGGGTGCTGAGCCGGGTCATCATTCCCAAATACATCACGGTGCATCTGGGCAAACCGGCAGCCTCCGCCCGCAACGTGACGGTCTCCTTCCGGGATTATATTGCCAACGTGGCGTCCAGCGAGGTGTACCCCACCTGGCCGGAGCAGGCTCTGCGCGCCAACATCCACTGTCAGATCTCACTGGCACTCAACCGCATCTATACCGAGTGGTACCCCAGCAAAGGCTACACCTTCAACATCACAAATTCCACCAGCTACGATCAATATTACGTCCACGGACGTACTGTGTTTGACGTGATGGTGCGCATCACCGACGACATCTTCAACACCTACCTCCGCAAGACCGGCACCGTGAACCCCTACTACTCCGAATATTGCGACGGTAAATCGGTCACCTGCCCGGGGCTCAAGCAGTGGGGCACGGTCAAGCTGGCGAATCAGGGTCGCAGCGCACTGCAGATTCTCAAATATTACTACGGCAGCGACATCGAGATCGTGCGCACCTCCAACATCCAGTCCATCCCGAAAAGCTATCCGGGCTCACCATTGCGGCAGGGTGACCGCGGCACAGCCGTGTTCACCTTACAGCGCCAGCTGAACCGCATCGCAAAGGACTATCCCTTCCTCGGCCTGCTGACCGTAGACGGTGTGTTCGGATCCCGGATGGCCGCCACAGTCAGGGCGTTCCAGAAGCAGTTCAACCTGACCGCCGACGGCGTGGTGGGGCGGCAGACCTGGTACAAGATCAGCTATATCTATGTCTCAGTCAAAGATCTTGCCGAGCTGACCAGCGAAGGCGAGGTATCCAGCGGCACTCTCTCGGACGGCACATGGGGCGGCACCACCCTGCGTACCGGCTCCACCGGAAGCGCTGTGGAGCAGCTGCAGTTCTGGCTGAATACACTGGCACAGTACGACTCGTCCATCCCATCTGTGACGGTAGACGGCGTGTTCGGCAGCGGAACGGCTGCGGCGGTGCGAGCCTTCCAGCGTAAATACGGCCTGACCGTGGACGGCGTGGTGGGGCAGAGCACATGGATCGAACTGTACGACCAGTTCCGCAGCATCCAGTCCGACAACGGCACCCCAAACGCCTACCCGGGCACAGCCTTGCGCGAGGGCGCAAGCGGGCAGAACGTGCGGCTGGTGCAGTTCTGGCTCAAGATCGCCCGCACGGTGTATTCGAGCCTTGCCAGCATCACGGTAGACGGAAAATTCGGCGCTGCGACCACCGCTGCCGTCAAACGATTCCAGCGCTACTTCGGCCTGACCAGCGACGGTGTGGTGGGCCGCAATACGTGGCTGAAGCTGTACGAGGTGTACAACGATATCGCCAACCGGCTGCTCTCCTCCTCCCTGCGCCCCGGCGAGTACCCGGGCGTGCTGCGGCGCGGCTCTTCCGGCACGGCCGTGCGGGAGCTGCAGTTCTACCTTTACCTCATGAGCGCCTACGAAAGCAGCATCCCGGCCATTGGCATCGACGGACAGTTCGGTACTTCCACCGAGGCCGCCGTGCGTGCCTATCAGCGCTACGCCGGGCTGACCGTGGATGGTGTGGTGGGACGTACCACATGGAACAGCCTGTACGGCCATGCATCCACCCTGCGGGCATCCGGCCCCGTGGTTACACTGAAGCGTCTGCCTTACCCCGGCACGCCGCTGGCAGTCGGCGCTTCCGGCAGTGCGGTGCTGTACTACAGCCTGCTTTTGCAGCGCATTGCCTATTACTTCAGCAGCGTGCAGGCTCCGCCCCTCTCAGATCAATATACCGACGAGCTGGCCGCTGCCACCCGCAGTGTGCAGGAACTGCTGAGCCTGCCGGAGACCGGTATCGCGGACGCCAAAACATGGACGGCGGTGGAAGCGCTGAGCCTGCAGCTCGCCGCCGCGATGCCCAACCCGGATCGTGCTGCCGGGCAGGAGCAGGCCTATCCCGGCCACGCTCTCGGCGAAGGCAGCGTGGGGCCGGATGTGGCGCAGGTCGAGACATGGCTGAATGGGCGTTCCTGCCTCTATTGCGGCGAAGACTATGTGACCGAGAACCGCTGCTTTGGCCCGAAGGAAGCTGCCGCCGTCAGGCTGACGCAGCAGCGTGCCGGACTGCTGGTGACCGGCACCGTGAACCGGGAGACATGGGCAGCACTGCAGGCCCAATGCTGCAAGCACTGCGCGGAGGAGGAATGAATCATGGCACGGCTTCTGATCTACGACGCCTATGAAAACAGGGTGTACACCTACGCGGATCTCAACGAGAACGACCCCATGCCCTACAGCACCGGCACGACCCTCCGGGTGCGGGAGTTCCGGGGCAAATCGGCCAGCCCCACCCTCTGGACGACCATCGCTGCTATGGAAGCGTGGAACCTGACCCGCCGCAAGTACGGCAGAGGGATCCCGGTGGGCTACGCCTTCCGCCGCATCTGGGAGGGCGGCCACGGCACCCGCAGCCAGCACTACGCAGGGGTCTCGTTTGACGTGGGGCAGAAGCTCTCCCGGTCAGAGCGCACCGCCATCTATAACGCCGCCCGGAGCACCGGGGCATGGGGCTACGTGGAGCCTCTGAGCCAGACGCCCACATGGGTGCACATGGATCGCCGCTATGGCACCCCCGCCTGCAGCGGCACCACGGCAGGCTACCCCACCCTGCGGCGGGGCAGCCGCGGCTGTTATGTGATGATCCTGCAGGACGCCCTTTCCACGCTGGGCTATCGAACCGGGAGCCGCATCGACGGGATCTTCGGTGCCCGGACAGAGGAGGCTCTGCGGGGCTTCCAGCGGCGCACGAGCCTGCGTGTGGACGGTGTGTGCGGCTGCAGCAGCTGGAAAAAGATCAGCACCGCTGTCATCGGCGTGGGGCGGACAAAAACGACGATCGATTGATAAACCCTCTCAGTCTCGCTTCGCTCGCCAGCTCCCCCGAAAGGGGGAGCTCTTTTGCATCTGATGGTTTGCACTCATAAAGCTCGCCCTTCGGGAGAGCTGGCACGGCGTCAGCCGTGACTGAGAGGGTTTTCTTCCCGTGAAACAACCTTCGCTTCCCATCACCGAAAGTTGAAACTTTCTCCCCCATCCGCCCTTTTCGTTGCGCAGGCAGGCAAAACGTGCTAAAATAGCCCTATTCTCAAAATGATCCGTGTGAAAGAGGGGTATCAGGATATGCAATTTTCCAAACGACTGGACTTGTTCGGTGACGAGATCTTCGCCGCGCTGAACGAACGCAAGGTGGCGCTGGAAGCTCAGGGCCGCACCATCTATAACCTGAGCGTCGGCACGCCGGATTTCGCACCCGCCGAACACATCCGCAAGGCCATGATGGATGCTGCTGCCGACCCGCAGAACTGGAAGTACAGCCTGCGCGACCTGCCTGAACTGCTGGACGCCGTGTGCAGCTATTACAAGCGCCGTTTCGGCGTGGAGATCACCCGGGATCAGGTGGCCAGCTGCGCCGGCAGTCAGGAGGGCGTGGGGCACATCGGCATGGTGCTGTGCGACGAGGGCGACACCGTGCTGCTGCCCACCCCCTGCTACCCTGTGTTTATCGCGGGCAGTCTGCTGGGCGGTGCAAAACCATGGTATTATCCGCTGACCAAGGAGCACGGTTTCCTGCCTTGCGTGAAGGACATCCCCGAGGATGTGGCTCGCAGGGCAAAATATATGATCGTTTCCCTGCCTGCCAACCCGGTGGGCAGTGTGGGCACGCCGGAGCTGTACGCAGAGCTGGTGGCCTTTGCCAAGAAGTACGATATCCTTATCATCCACGATAACGCCTACAGCGACATCATCTTTGACGGTGCGGTGGGCGGCAGCTTCTTTAACACGCCGGGTGCCATGGACGTGGGCGTGGAATTTTTCAGCCTTTCCAAGAGCTTCAACGTCACCGGTGCGCGCATCAGCTTTCTGGTCGGCCGCAGGGACGTAGTTGCCGCCTTCAAAAAGCTGCGTGGGCAGATCGATTTCGGCATGTTCCTGCCGGTGCAGAAAGCCGCCATCGCCGCCCTGACCGGCCCGCTGGACATGGTAAAGACCCAGTGCGGCCTGTACCAGCAGCGCCGCGATGCCCTGTGCGGCGGCCTGCGTTCCATCGGCTGGAACGTGCCGGACAGCCACGGCAGCATGTTCGTGTGGGCACCCATCCCGGAGAACTACGAAAAGAGCATGGACTTCTGCCTTGACCTCGTGGAAAAGAGCGGCGTACTGTGCACCCCGGGCTCCAGCTTCGGCCCCTTGGGTGAAGGCTATGTGCGTTTTGCCCTCACCCTGCCGCCAGAGCGCATTGCCGAGGCAGTGAAGTCTATCAAAGAGAGCGGTATCCTGAACTAAAAAATAACGGGAACGTCCATGCGGCGTTCCCGTTATTTTTATGCGTTCACAATGTTCTCTCCTGCGCCATCCAGCCATGTGCGCAGATTGTTGGTGGTGATCTCCATCAGTCTCTGCAGCGCTTCGTTGGTGGCCCACGCGATATGCGGCGTCAGCAGGGCGTTGGGCAGGCCGCGCAGCGGGCTTTCCTGCGGCAGCGGTTCGGTGCCAAAGGCATCTGCCCCGTAAAAGGCCAGCTGCCCGTTTTTCAGTGCATCGGCCACGGCCTGCTCATCCACCAGCGCACCGCGGGCGGTGTTCAGCAGAACCATGCCGGGCTTTGCCTTGGCAAGGGAATCTTCATTCACCAGTCCGCGTGTCGCAGGCGTGGCCGGGCAGTGCAGGCTCAGCACATCGCTGCGAGCCAGCAGAGTGTCAAAGTCCACAAGCTCCACGCCGTCTGCTTCGTACTCCGGCCGCACCGTGCGGGTGCATACCAGAACATCCATGCCAAACGCCTTTGCAATGCGGGCTGTCTGCCGCCCGATGCTGCCGTAGCCGTAGATGCCAAAGGTCTTGCCCATCAGTTCCACCTGCGGCAGCAGCCGGTATGCAGCCGAGTCCTCCGTACGCCACTGGCCATCCTGCACAAGACGGTCATAGCGGTCGGCGCACTGGCAGATGGCCAGCAGAAGACTGAAGGTCATCTGTGCTACGCTATAAGTAGAATAGCCCGGCACATTGGCCACGGCCACACCATGGCGGCGGCAGGCCGCGAGGTCGAGGTTGTCCGTTCCGGTCGCGATGATGCCGACCCACTTTATCTTCGGGCACCGGGACAGAACAGTCTCGTCGATGCGGCACTTGTTCAGGAATACGATGTCTGCATCCCCGATGCGCGGCACCACCTCCTCCGGCGCGGTGCGTCCGTAGCGGGTAACGTCCGGCACCAGAACCTCCACCCCCGACCAGTTCAGGTCTCCTGCCTGAATGGCATAGTCCTCCAGAATGACTGCTTTCATTTGAACTTCCTCTCTTTCGATTTACAGCGGATACAGTGCCAGCACCGTGCCCTGCGGGCTTTCGCGGCTTTCCAGTGCCGCATAGCCCCGGGCGAGCCAGAGCGCCAGATGCGCCCTGTCCTCCAGCGGCACCCACACCGGCGGCACATTCTGGGGCAGGCACCCCGCCTGCAGTAAAAAACAGGGGGCAAGGCTGTCCAGCGGGCGGAGCGCCCGCAGCGCGAACCCCTGCCGCAAGAGCACCGGCAGACTGGACTCATTGGTACATTCCGCCACCGCCCAGCGCGGACAGCTGCGGGCAAGAGCTCTCTGCCGGGCAGCCGCAGCCGCCAGCAGCATCGGGAATCTTTCCTCTGCACCCACAGGCGGGGTGAGAAAATACCCTCCCGTTGTGCGCCCCCAGCCCAGAAAATCACGCAGTGCCCCGGCTGCAGCAGTGTCAGCGCTCATGGGCAGCAGGATGCACCCCGCTGCCGGCACGCTCCGTGCTCCGCCGATTCCCCATATCTCCCCCACCGTCAGCATCCGCAGCACCTCGCTGCGGGGGTGGTAGATGCTGCTCACCTCACTGCGCACAAGTGCGCAGAACTCTTCTGCTGAAAGCCTTCTCGCCTGCCATGTGCACGGCGGGTCGCAAACCTGGATCATTTTGTTTCCTCCATTCTTTTTCAGGATGCACTCAGCATACCGGAACAGAGGCAAAAATCTGCGCGAAAAACGGCTTTTTAATCCAACTTTACATCCTCGCTGAGCACCTGCCCGATGGGCTCTGCGATGCACAGGTCAGCTTCGGCGTCAGCCCCTGTGGGCTGCATATTGATGACTACAAGATGATCCCCCCGGAAGTACCGGATGAGTCCCGCCGCCGGGTAAACTACAAGGCTGGTGCCGCCGATGATGAGGGTATCTGCACGGCGGATGGCGTTCACCGCACCGGACAGCACCTCTTCGTCCAGCCCTTCCTCATACAGCACCACATCCGGCTTGACGATGCCGCCGCACTCGGTGCAGCGGGGCACGCCGGTGGAATCTGCAATAAAATCGACATCATAGAATTTGCCGCAGCGGGTGCAGTAGTTGCGCAGGGTGCTGCCGTGGAGCTCGTACACCGTACGGCTGCCTGCCGCCTGATGCAGGCCGTCGATGTTCTGGGTGACGACCGCTTTCAATCTGCCCTCCCGTTCCAGCTTTGCCAGCCGCAGGTGGGCGGCGTTGGGCTTTGCCCCCTTCACGATGAGCTTATCGCGGTAAAAACGGTAGAACTCCTCCGGTTTCTCCTCCCAGAAGGTGTGGCTCAGGATGGTCTCCGGCGGGTAGGCATACTTCTGATGGTAAAGCCCATCCACGCTGCGGAAGTCCGGGATGCCGCTTTCGGTGGACACCCCAGCCCCTCCAAAAAACACAATGCTGCTGCTTTTGGCAATGATCTCCTCCAATGCCTGTACCATAACAAAAAACGCCCCTTTCACCGGATCCACATTTGTGTTAAGATAGCATCAGTATAACACAAACTCACGGGAAAGGAAGCGTAACTTTTGAACGTCTGGTATGTAAACAGCATTCTGGGCACTTTCCGGCTGGAGGAGGAGAACGATGCCATCTGCGGGCTGACCCTCTGCCCGGACGGAGTGCCGGAGCTGGAGCCGCTGCCCCGCAAGGTGTGCGAAACGCCTCTTCTGCAGGAGGCCGAGGAGCAGTTGAACGAATATTTTGCCGGGGTGCGGAAGGAATTTGACCTTCCGCTGGCACCCAAGGGCACGCCTTTCCAGAAAGCGGTCTGGGCAGAAATGAACAGAATTCCCTACGGCGAGACCCGCACCTACGGCCAGCTGGCCGCTGCCATCGGTAAGCCAAAGGCAGGCCGGGCTGTGGGCGGAGCCTGCCGCAGCAACCCCATCGCGATCCTCCAGCCCTGCCACCGGGTCGTAGGGGCTTCCGGTCAGCTCACCGGATACGCCTACGGCATGGAGATGAAGCAGTATCTGCTGGAGCTGGAGCAGCAGGCATGACCGGCCTGCCGGTTCTGTCGGCCTTACGCCTTCGGCTCATGGGATACTTCGCCTTCCAGTGTCGGATAAATGTGTCTATTTTTATTGCAGCGTTCCGGAGAAAAATGGTCAAGTCCATAAAAGTCATACTATTACTTTTGGAGACCTTGACATCCGCCTGGAACTGTGTTATCCTACAGTCAATAAAATTCGTGTGGATTTTTACAGCATTATGCTACTTTTCGCCGCACAATGGCTCCCGGGAGTCATTGTGCGGCTTTTTATGTTTCGGCTTAGGAGTGGGATTATGAACGAGACTTTTATGAAAGAAAAACCGGTGCTGCCGCTGCTGGTGTCCATGGCGCTGCCCAACGTCATTTCCATGCTGGTGAACAGCCTGTACAACATTGTGGACAGCCTGTTTGTGGCTCGCATCAGTGAGGGTGCCATGACCGCCCTGTCGCTGGTGTTCCCCATCCAGAATTTTGCCAACGCCATTGCCATCGGCTTTGGCATCGGCATCAACGCCATGATCGCGCTGCATCTCGGCGCAGGCGACCGTCAAAAAGCCGAGACCGCCGCCACCCACGGCATGGCTCTGAGCCTTTTGCACGGCATTCTCATCACGATCGTCAGCATTGCCATTATGCCGGGCTTTCTGCGCCGGTTCACCGGGGACGAAAGCCTGATCTCCTCCGGCATCACCTACTCCACCATCGTGTTCCTGTTTGCTACCGTCAATATGGCCGCACTGGCCTTTGAAAAGATGTTTCAGTCTGTGGGCCGCATGAAGGTGACCATGGCTGCACTGATCTTCGGCTGTGTGTGCAATATCGTCCTCGACCCCATCCTCATCTTCGGCCTTGGTCCTGTGCCCGCCATGGGCATTGCGGGCGCAGCGCTGGCTACCGGCATCGGTCAGCTGCTCAGTCTGTGCGTTTACCTTTTCGTCTACAACCGCACTGAGCTCCCGGTGCGGGTGCGCCGCAGCTGCCTGCGCCCGGATGCTGCGCTGGACAAAAAACTTTACGGCATCGGCGTACCGGCTATCCTCAATCTGGCTCTGCCATCCCTGCTGGTCACCTTCCTGAACAGTCTGCTGGCTGCATTCTCCCAGAGCTATGTGGTGGTGCTGGGCATCTACTATAAGCTGCAGACCTTTCTGTATCTGCCCGCCAACGGCATCGTGCAGGGTATGCGCCCGCTCATCGGCTACAACTACGGTGCCCGGCAGCACGCCCGCGTGAAAAAGCTCTATGAGCTCACTCTCATCATGAGCGCAGCCATCATGGCAGCCGGCACGTGCATCTGCCTGTTCGCCTCCCGCTCGTTGATGCAGCTGTTTACTGCCAACCCCGAGACTCTTGATGCCGGTGAGACCGCCCTGCGCATCATCTGTCTGGGCTTTGTGGTGTCTGCCCTTTCCACCACCTCCTGCGGCGCATTGGAGGGTCTGGGCAAAGGCGCAGAATCGCTGGTCATTTCGCTGTGCCGCTACGTTATTTTCATCATGCCGCTGGCCGCCGTACTGTGCCATTTTCTGGGTGCAAACGGCGTGTGGCATGCCTTCTGGATCACCGAAGCGCTCTCTGCCATTGTGGCGTATGCAGTGTACCATAAAGCTGTGTCGAAACGGTAAAGCTCCTTTGATTTTGAAATGTCCTCCGCGTTGCTCTTGGCATGTTTAGCGGAATTATTATTTTATATTTGCGAACCGGAAAAATCTGCAGATTTTTCCGGTTCGCTTTTTTCACAGAAGGAGCCGGTGCGGTCCACAGCATTTCGCCGCCGCTTTTTCCTGCACAATCTCCTAGCAATCCGCTCGGATTTCTTTGTGGATTCTGCTGAAGAGTATGAACATTTTATTGTTCCCTCTTGAAATCCCTATCAAAAAAGTATAGAATGCACCCAGAGAGTTATCCTAGTACAGTGCTCGGATTTGAGCGTCTGTCTGGTTTTGTGTTAGCTGGAGGTGCATTTTATGAGCAGTCCGCTGCTGGAAGTCAAAGATCTGCAGGTCACGGTGGGCGAGGAGCAGAAGGTTCTGCTGAACGGCCTGAACCTGACCATTTACCCCGGTGAGACCCATGTCCTCATGGGTCATAACGGTGCAGGCAAATCCACCCTGATGAGCGCCCTGATGGGCGACCCGCGCTACACCGTCACCCGCGGGCAGATCCTGTTCAACGGTCAGGATGTGACCCACGAGAGCGCTGATGTGCGTGCCCGGGCTGGTATGTTCCTTTCGTTCCAGACGCCGGAGGAGATCCCCGGCATCACGCTGGAAAACTTCCTGCGCACGGCGCAGAATGCCATCACCGGCAAGCCGGTCAAGGTGTTTGCTTTCCGTAAGGAGCTGGCGCAGCAGATGGAAGCGCTGGGCATGGATCCTTCCTACGCTGACCGCTACCTGAACGTGGGTTTCTCCGGCGGCGAGAAAAAGAAGAGCGAGATCCTGCAGCTGCTGATGCTCAAGCCCAAACTCGCTCTGCTGGATGAGACCGACTCCGGTCTGGACGTAGACGCCGTCAAGACTGTGGCGCAGGGCGTGAAAGCCTACCACAACGAGACCAACGCCCTCATCATCATCACCCACAACGCCAAAATTCTGGAAGGTCTGAAGGTAGACTGCGTCCATGTGCTGGACGATGCCCGCATCGTGCGCACCGGCGGTGACGAGCTGGTGAACGAGATCATCGAGGAGGGCTTCCATGCGGTGAAGGAGGACGAAGCGAAATGAGAGCCTTTGAAACCGAAAAGACTGATGTCGCCGCGGTCGACCGCAGCATTTACGACATCCGGGACGGCAGCAACGCCGCCTTTGAGGTGAGCTCCGGCCTGACGAGGGACATCGTGGAGAAAATTTCCGAGGAAAAGCATGACCCGGAATGGATGAAGGAGTTCCGCCTGAAAGCACTGGACACCTACAACAACATGCCGGTGCAGAGCTGGGGGCCGTCCATTGCAGGTCTGGACATGAACAACATCGTCACCTATGTGCGCCCCAACACGGAAATGCGCGGCAAGTGGAGCGAGGTGCCCGAGGACATCAAGAACACCTTTGAGCGTCTGGGTATCCCCAAGGCAGAACGTGCTTCGCTGGCAGGCGTGGGCGCGCAGTACGACTCTGAGGTCGTGTACCACAACGTCAAGTCTGAAGTGGCTGAGCAGGGCGTTGTTTACACCGACATGGAGAGCGCTCTTACCGGTCCCTATGCCGAGATGGTGCGCACCCACTTTATGAAGCTGGTGCCCCCAACCGACCACAAATTTGCCGCCCTGCACGGCGCGGTGTGGAGCGGCGGCTCCTTTGTGTATGTGCCCGCCGGGGTGCATGTGGAGATCCCGCTGCAATCCTACTTCCGGCTGAACGCGCCGGGAGCCGGTCAGTTTGAGCACACTCTCATTATTGTGGACAAGGGCGCGTATCTGCACTTCATCGAGGGCTGCTCTGCGCCCAAGTACAACGTTGCGAACCTGCACGCCGGCTGCGTGGAGATCTACGTGGGTGAAAATGCCCGTGTGCGCTACTCCACGATCGAGAACTGGTCGAAGAATATGTACAACCTGAACACCAAGCGTGCCAGAGTGGAAAAGGGCGGCATCATCGAGTGGGTGTCCGGTTCCTTTGGCTCTCACACCTCCTGCCTGTACCCTATGAGCATTCTGGCAGGCGAAGGTGCCAGAATGGAGTTCACCGGCATCACTTTTGCCGGCGCCGGTCAGGATCTGGACACCGGTGCCAAGGTGGTTCACGCAGCCCCCGACACCAGCTCCCATATCACCACAAAATCCATCGCCCGGGACGGCGGCATCTCCAATTTCCGCAGCGCGGTCACGGTGCTGCCGAACGCCCGGAACGCGAAGTCTGCGGTCTCCTGCGAGAGCTTGATGCTGGATGACCGTTCCCGTTCCGACACCATCCCGGAAATGGACATTCGTTGTGATGCCGTGGACATCGGTCACGAGGCAAAGATCGGGCGCATCAGCGAAGAAGCAGTGTTCTACCTCATGAGCCGCGGCCTGTCCGAAGAGGACGCCCGGGCGCTGATCGTGGGCGGCTTTGCTGAACCCATTGCCAAGGAGCTGCCTGTGGAGTACGCCGTGGAAATGAACAATCTGATCCATCTGGAAATGAAAGGCAGCATTGGCTGAGAGGGGGCATTTTTGATGAATGAAACCAATATGAACCGCCTGCCGGTGCCTACCTGGAACCAGTGCGGCGTCAATGCGGCTCCTGCAGCCGCTGCCCTGCCGAGACCGGCCGGAGACTGGGGCGAGGCCAATTTCGCTGTCACCCTGCCTGCCGGGGTCGGCGAGAGCGAAGAAGAATTTACGGCCTTTGCCGAGAGCGGTATGGGCTCCGCTGTGGATGCCTTTCTGCTGGAAAACGCTGACGTTCGCCATGCGCTGACCGTCGCCGAGGGCGTGGCTGTGGCAGAGCCTGCTGTATTTGAATTTACGCTGGATGCCGCCCACCCCAACGTCTTGAGCGTGCTGGATGTGGACGCCAGAGCAAACGCCCATGTGACCCTTGTGCAGGTGGTGCGCGGCGACGCCGAAAACGGTGTTGCCGCAGGCCTCGTGCGCATCCGCGCCGCCGAGGGCGCACAGGTCAGGCTGGTACAGCTGCAGCTGCTGGGCAGCCGTGCCCGCCGCTGGAACGCCGTGGCCGTGGAAGAATTCACCGGTGCCCGAGTGGAGCAGGTGCGCATTGAGCTGGGCGGCAGCGTGTCCGCCTGCGGCACCCGCGCCCTGCTGGGTCACCCCAAAGCCGAATATGATCTGGACGCCGTTTATTTTGGCAGCCGCAATGCCGTGCTGGATTACAACGATCTCTCCGTACACACTGCAAAGGACACCCTGTGTGAGATGCACACCGCCGGTGTGCTGACCGGAAACGCCAGCAAGATCCTGCGCGGCACCATCGACTTCCGCCGGGGTGCAAAGCGCGGTGTCGGCCACGAGAGCGAGGACGTGCTGCTGTTCAGCCCCACTGCCCGCAGCCGCACCGCGCCGCTGATCCTGTGCGGCGAGGAGGAAGTGGAAGGGCAGCACGCCGCCTCCATTGGCCGTCTGGACGAAGAAAAGCTGTACTATCTGCGTTCCCGCGGACTGAGCGAAGCACAGGCACGCCGTCTGATGGTGGATGCCCGCTTTGCACCCGCCATGGATAAGATCCCGCCCGTTTTGACCGCCCTGCGCAAAGAAGTACAGGCCGAAACGGCAAGGAGGCTGGATGAAAATGAATAACCCCTGGATCAAGGATTTTCCCATTCTGGCTGCGGACGAAAACGGAAGCCGTCTGGTCTATCTGGACAGCGCCGCCACCACCCAGCACCCGAAACAGGTGCTGGACGCCGTAGCGAACTACTACCTGCACGACAACGCCAACCCCCACCGCGGCGTCTATGATCTGGCCATGCGCGCGACCGATGCGCACGAAGGTGCACGCCACCGCGTGGCGCAGTTTTTCCACGCGGAAGATGATGAGATCGTGTTCACCCAGAACACCACCGAATCACTGAACCTTGTGGCCTACAGCTACGGGATGCATTTTCTGCACGAAGGCGACGAGATTGTCATCTCGGTGGCAGAGCATCACTCCGATCTGGTGCCGTGGCAGCGTGTGGCGCAGGCTACCGGTGCAAAGCTCGTTTATCTGTACCTGAACTCTGCCGGGTATCTGACCGAAGAGGAACTGGACAAAAAGATCACCTCCCGGACAAAGCTGGTGGCCGTTGGCATGGTATCCAATGTATTGGGTCTGCGCGCCCCCGTGGAAGCCATCACCGCCCGGGCGCACGCCGTGGGCGCTGTGGTGGTGCTGGACTGTGCCCAGAGCGCCCCGCACATGCCGGTGGATGTAAAAAAACTGGGTGTGGACTTTGCAGCCTGCTCGGCGCACAAGCTCTACGCACCCATGGGCATGGGCGCGCTCTATGCCCGTGCTGAGCTGCTGGACAGGATGCCGCCCTTCCTGAGCGGCGGCGACATGATCGGCGCCGTGCACGAGCACAGCGCCACATGGGCAGAAGGCCCCCGCAAATTTGAGGCGGGTACCCGCAACGTGGGCGGTGAAGTCGGCTTTGCCGCTGCACTGGATTATATGCAAAACATTGGCTGGGACGCCATGATGACCCATGAGCACGCCCTGCTGGATCGGATGCTGAAGGGCATGGCCGCTATGCCGTGGCTCACTGTCTACGGCGACCCCACCGCCGCCAACCGTTTCGGCGTGGTATCCTTCAATGTAAAGGACGTGCACCCGCATGACGTGGCTACCATTCTGGATGCGGGCGGTGTGGCCGTTCGAGCCGGGCACCACTGCGCACAGCCTTTGATGGACTTTTTGGGCATCGGTTCCTGCTGCCGCGCCAGTGTTGCCGTCTACAATACCGAAGAGGATGTGGATGTGCTGCTTGAGAATCTTGAAAACGTACGAAAGGTGATGGGCTTATGAATCTGAACGAACTGTATACACAGGTCATTACCGAAAACAGCCGCAGCAAGGAGAACCGTCATCCCGTGGAAAACGCCACCCACAGTCTGGAGGGTGTAAACCCCAGCTGCGGCGACGACATCACCCTGCAGCTGCGGGTGAAGAACGGCAGGATCGAGGACGCCGGATTCATCGGCAGCGGCTGCGCCATTTCGCAGGCCTCGGCTTCGCTGATGATCGACCTTGTGAAGGGCCGAACCGTAGAGGAAGCCCGCCGCCTGATCGGTTTGTACTTCGACATGATCAAGGGCAGGATCACTCCAGAGCAGCTGGAGGATCTGGAGGACGCGGCTGCGCTGCAGGGCATCGCCCATGTGCCCGCCCGGGTCAAATGTGCTGTTCTGGCATGGCATACGCTGGAAGAGGCATTGGACGGCGAGGGAAAGGTGGAGTAGATTCCATCCCGAGCGAGAGATACGGCAGCAGATGGAGGAGCCTTGCCCGACAAGTTCGCCGTTGTAGATACGATGGCATTGTTTGCGTAAGCTGTGTTCCGTTTACGGCGCAGTCTTTCGTTTTGTTTGCAGATTTAGACGAACCGCAACGATTCTTAACAAGAACCGCATGATTTTGCCAAGGAAAGTTGGTCGCAAAGAAAAAGACTTTGTGCTATACTGTGTTAAAAATCATTGCAAAGGTTGGAATGTCATGAATCCTGCAAGAAAGCTGTATCTGGATAACATCCGCTGGATGACGGTGGTTTTAGTGGTGATCTACCATGTGGTCTATCTGTTCAATGGCGAGCAGCCCTTTGGTGTGATCGGCCCCTTTCGGGAGCGTCAGTTACAGGATTGCTTTCAATATCTGGTCTACCCTTGGTTCATGGCATTGCTGTTTGTTGTGTCGGGGATGAGCGCACGGTACTATCTGCAAAGCCATACCACAAAACAATTTGTGAAAGATAAAACCCGCAAGCTGCTGGTTCCGTCCACGATTGGCTTGTTCGTGTTCCAGTGGCTTCTTGGTATCTACAACCTGAAAATTGGCGGCGGACTGAACCTTGCTGGTCTTCCGATGCCTATAGTATATCTGATCACCGTGCTGTCCGGTGTAGGACCTCTGTGGTACATCCAGATGCTCTGGCTGTTCTCCATGCTTTTGCTTGTGGTTCGGAAAATTGAAAAAGACCGGGTCTGGAACTTCTGTTCCAAAGCACCGGTCTGGAGCATCCTGATGCTGACGATCGTTGTTTATGGTTCGGCACAGGTGCTGAACACCCCGGTCGTCACCGTTTATCGGTTCGGTATTTATGGATTCTGCTTCTTTGCAGGCTATTTTCTGTTTTCCCACGAGGAAGTAATGGAACGGCTGTGCAAGTGGTGGTGGATGTTTGACGCAGCCTCGGCTGTGCTTGGCATCTCGTACACCGTGCGCTATTTTGGTGAAAATTACGCCATTGCACCGGTTCTGAACAACATCCATGCCTGCGTCTATTGCTGGTTCGCCATTCTTGGAATCCTTACAACGATGAGAAATTATGCCGATATCTCAACCGCATTCACACACTGGATGGCGAAGAAGTCATGGGGTTTGTACATTTTTCATTATCTGCCCATTGCTGTGATCTCGTATGAACTGCACGAACACGCCCCCAACACGCCGGAAGTGCTGGTCTATCTGCTGGTGGGCACCGGAGCCTTTGTGGGCGCATTCCTGCTGGATGAACTCATCAGCCGGATGCCCATTCTGCGCTGGTGCGTCCTTGGAATCGGAAAGGAGAAAAAATGTTTAAGGACAATTTGATCTCACTTCGTAAGATCCACGGTTACTCACAGGACGAACTGGCGGAAAAAATCGGCGTGACACGCCAGACCTTATCCAAGTACGAAACAGGTGAATCTCTGCCGGATATTGAACGGTGCAAGCGGTTGGCAGATATTTTCGGTGTTTCCATGGATGACCTCGTGAACTACGAGAAAACCGACCGGGAAAACTTAGGGCTGGAAGTGCCACCCAAAGGAAAACACGTTTTCGGCATGGTAAAAGTGGGAGATAAAGGACAGATCGTCATCCCCGCAAATGCACGGAAGATATTTGACATACAACCGGGGGATAATCTACTGATTCTTGGGGACGAGGAACAAGGCATCGCCATCCTCAAAGAGAAAAGTTTTCTGGAACATCTGCGTCTGATGGAACGTCTGCGGCATATGGAAGCCAACGAGTAATCAGATGCTGCGAAAAATACCCTTCCTGCGCCGAACACTGCGAATCTTCGTATGATTTATCCCCAGCATTGCATCCATTTCCTGCGCCGCATTCTCATAGCGGCTGTTCTGGTGATGTACCAGAATGTAGTCCACTTCCTTGATCTTCCCGGATGCCTGCTGGCAGAAGCTGCGTACAGGTGCAGCCAGTGCAAAGACTCAAATGGGAGAATACATCCTCTATTACCAAGGCAAAATCGTCGGCGGAATCTATGATGACAGATTGCTTGTAAAGAAAACGAGATCTGCTTTGGAATGTATGCCTGCGGCGGTTTGTGATTTTCCGTATAAAGGAGCGAAGGAAATGCTGTTGGTGGAGGAGGTTGACAACAAAGAATTTCTCACAAAGCTGTTTGAGGCGATGTACGATGAATTACCGTTGCCAAAAACAAGACGAAGGGAGAAGGCTTTATGATTCCTGCAGGATAATTTCATCACACGTTAATCGAACCCCCAAAACCGGATTTTACCGTACAAAAACATAAGGAGAGCTTTTTGAAACATACAACATTTGCACTGGAGCTTGTGGGCTGACCGGGAGGTCTGGCAAATACCACAAGCCACGCCTCCCGAAGACGAACAGACACAATTCTTCAGGAGGACGATACCATGAATCGTGAAAACAAACGCAAGACCTTTGAAAAAGGTTACTATAAGACCCACGCCTGCAACGACACCTTTACCTGCAAAGTCTGCGGACGGGTCTGCACCCCGCAAAATGCCGGGAGCGACCACCGCAACCATTGCCCCAACTGCCTGTCCAGCCTTCATGTGGACGAAGAACCCGGCGACCGTGCCTCCGACTGCGGCGGCATCATGGAGCCGGTGGCCGTCTGGGTACGCAAGGGCGGCGAGTGGGCCATCATCCACCGCTGCAAACGCTGCGGAAAACTCAGCTCCAACCGGGTGGCGGCAGACGACAACCCCATGAAGCTCATGAGCATTGCCATGAAGCCGCTGTGCTCTCCGCCGTTCCCGCTGGACTACATCGAGGAAATGACCGCTTTGATGGGCGGCGATGGCCGGATGCGGTAAGCCGCAGGAGGAACTGCAAGATGGACTATATCAGAGTTACCAAAGAAAACATCGACAAGGAACACATCTGTTGTGCCATGTCCGGCAAACAGAGCCTTGCCAAGAAGGAATGGCTCAAGCAGCGCTTTGAGGAGGGGCTCGTTTTTTACCGCAGTGCAGAGCGGGGCAAATGCTTTATCGAGTACATCCCGGCAGAAAACGCATGGGTGCCCATTGAAGCGGCAGGCTGGCTTTATATCAACTGTCTGTGGGTCTCCGGCTCCTTGAAAGGGCACGGCTATTCCAGCGAGCTGCTGAAAGAATGCCTTCGGGATGCCAAGGCGCAGGGCAAAAACGGCGTTTGTATTCTGTGTGCAGAGGGGCGCAAACGAGAGTTCCTTGCTGACCCAAAGTTTTTGAACCATAAGGGCTTTAAGGTCTCGGACATCTCCGATTGCGGGATCAACCTCATGTGCCTGCCCCTTGCAGAGAATGCCCAGCCGCCAAAATTCAAGGCCTGCGCCAAGCATCCCAAGGTGGAGGAAAACGGCTTTGTCCTCTACTATACTGACCAGTGTCCCTACACCTATTATTGGGTGCCAAAGGTGCAGGAGGTTGCAAGGGAACACGGGATTCCGTTCAAAGCCATCCACATCACCGAGAAAGAGACGGCACAGAATGTGCCCGCACCCGTCACAACATACGCGTTGTTTCGGGATGGGAAGTTTGTGACGCAGAGCGTCCAGTCGGACAAGAAGTTTTTGAAATTGGCAGGCGCAGCGGATTGAAGGATTCAGGAGGGGCATTATGATGCAGCCGCCTGCATCAAGTCTACCTGCTATAACATGGTCGGACTGCATCACCAGCTATAATAAAAAGAAACCGCCCGAAATGCTTGCATATTATGAAAGCAAGCGCTGCTCTGTTGTGGATCTTCATGAGGTCACGCAGTGCTGACAAAATAGATAACCGATCCAGGTCAGCATAAAAAGCAAAACGCCCTGCCGGGATACGGCAGGACGTTTTGTTTTTTATGGACCTAGAGGGATTCGAACCCTTGACCTCTCGGATGCGAACCGAACGCTCTCCCAACAGTCTCGCTTTTGTGCACACCTTTTGCACTGCGAGAAAAGAAAAATCAACGTATATTCGTCTATATGAAATATTCTGCCATCCCAACGACCTTTCTCGCCCGCAAGTATGGTCTCCAATCCGCGGATTTTCGAGATGATGCAGTTTGGGGCGTAATATGGTTGGCGGACAAGTGAGCTACAGGCCTTTGAGATGTAACTCACATGGGGTTCAGATGTATCACATCCCAATTTACAATAAAATACGATGTACCGTAAAAGCGTAACTTCTACTCTCAATGAATGGAAGATGCGCTTTTTACATTTGGCATCAAGTTATAGATTGACAAGAGGACGCATACACGATAAACTTTATATAGTATCATGTGGATTAAAAGGAGACACAACCATGAGTGTCAAGTATACTGCCACTGCCCAGCACAAGAGCAACCTCCGCAATGTGTATGGAACCTTTTCCATTGAGGGCATGACCATCAGCAAAGATACACGCAGCAACCTTGACCGCATTGGCAGCGGTCAGGTCAGCTATCAGCAGGTCGTGAATGAACTGTGCGCAATGTACGCGAAGAAGGGCTGATTATGTTCTCAAAGTATGATGTCTACACCACAGTGCAGTCCATGTACTGCTATTTCCCCTTGCGCTTTTGCTGGAAAACAGGTATAATATTCTCTGGATAAAAGGGAGTAAGGGGCGTACTTTAGTTGAAAAACGGGTGCGCTGTGCTGCAGCGACACCCCCGGCAGAAATGCCCGATGCAGTACCGGATGCTTGAGACTTTTATCACATTTTCCCGTTTTGGGCTGGATGTGATAAAGGTCTTTTTTTGTGCCTCTGCCGCTATTATTAAAAAGGAGAGATATTATGCTGATCCCTGTTCTGTTATTTATCGTGGGTCTGCTGTGCCTGATCAAGGGCGGCGACTGGTTTGTGGACGGTGCCACCGGCATCGCCCGCCGCTTCCATGTGCCGGAGCTGCTCATCGGTGCCACGGTGGTGTCCATCGGTACCACCCTGCCGGAGGTCATGGTGTCCACCACCTCTGCCCTCACCGGTCACGGCGAGATCGCCTACGGCAACGCCATCGGCTCGGTCATCTGCAACGCTGCGCTGATCGCCGCCATCACCATTGCGGTGCGCCCGGGCAAGGTTGACCCCAAGAGCCTGCGCACCCCGGTGGCCTTCTTCTTTGTGGCTGCCGCCTTCTACGCCGGTGTGGCCTACACCACCGGCTCCTTCACCCGCCCGGTCGGCCTGATCCTGCTGGCCATGTTCGTGGCCTACATCATCTGCAACGTGCTGGCCATGAAGAACGCTCCCGCCCCGGAAGAGGAGGAGCAGGCAGAAGAAGGCTCCTTTGCCAAGGAGCTGGGCTTGCTTGCCATCGGCGCAGTGCTCATTGCTGTGGGCGCTGACCTGTTGGTGGACAACGGCACCCTCATCGCACAGGCACTGGGTGTGCCGGAGTCGGTCATTGCGCTGACCTTTGTGGCACTGGGCACCTCGCTGCCGGAGCTGGTCACCGCCATCACCTCGCTGGCCAAGGGTCACGGTGCGCTGTCGCTGGGCAACGTCATCGGTGCAAACGTGTTCAATCTGGTGCTGGTCAGCGGCGTGTCCGTCACGCTGGCACCCTTCAGCATCCCGCAGAACTCCACCATCGCAGGCATGAACGCCTCGCTGGTGATGGATATCCCGGTCATGTTTGCCGTGATGCTGCTGCTCACCCTGCCCGCTCTGATCAAGGGCAAGCTGAGCCGCCCGCAGGGCATTGCACTGCTGTGCATCTATGCCGCCTTCTGCGCCGTGCAGTTCAGCATCTGATCTGTTGTAAACGTAAAATATTTAAGGCTGCTGCACAGGGTTTTGTGCAGCAGCCTTTTTATGTGGGATGATTTTGAATGCGCTACGCGCCACCTTCCCCCGGTGGGTGAAGGCTTAAGCGGTGGCGGTACAGTTCCCGGCTGACCCGTAAAGTTTCCGGGCGTGTCCGCTCTCCCCTTGGGAGAGCTGGCGCGGGAGCGCCTGAGAGGGTAAAAAAAGTGGGTCAGAAGCGCCCACAGGCGTTTCTGACCCACAAATAGAACGATATTTTTGTTTTACAGCTGGCAGGCGGTATCGTAGCCGGTGCGGATGGCGTTGGAGATATCCGCAGCCTTGCCGGCGGCATCGCCAATGGAATACACCGGGATGCTGGCAGCTTCCAGCGCAGCAGCGTCAAATTCGTTGGAGCGTGCGCCCATAGCCAGCACGATGTAATCGCAGGGGATGGTCACCTCTGCGCCGTCCTTGTTCTCGCAGACAACGGCGTCCATGCGGAACTCCTTGACCTTGTGGCTGGGGTACTGCTCCACGCCGTAGGTCTTATAGTTTTCCAGCAGGGTGGGCAGAATGGTGGTGCTCTCGCCTGCGGCGATCTTGTCCATCATCTCGATAACGGACACCTTGCAACCGCGGACAGCCAGATACTCTGCGGTCTCGCAGCCCACCATGCCGCCGCCGATGACGGCAACCGTGCCGTACACCTGCTGCTCACCGGCCAGAACCTTCCATGCATCGGCCACGTTCACGCTGTCGATGCCGGGGATGCGGGGTGCGGCGCTGTGTGCGCCCACAGCGTTGATGACGGCCTCGAAACCGGCATCCTTCAGCTGCTCTGCGGTGCGGGTCTGACCCATGCACAGGTGCACACCGGCGTTGCAGACCGCGTGGATCAGGTCCTGTGCGGCGCGGCGCATCTCCTCCTTGCGGGGAGGCACGCAGGCAATGTTCAGCTGACCGCCCAGAGAGGTGGTCTTTTCAAACAGGGTCACGTCATGGCCGCGCAGCGCTGCCACACGGGCGGCTTCCAGACCGGCAGGGCCGCCGCCGAGGACGGCGATCTTCTTTTTCTGCGCTGCGGGCTGGATGCTGCGGGTGTTCTCGTAGCCGTTCTCCGCGTTCAGCACGCAGGAGAGGAACTGGCGGTTCTGGATGGCATCGGTGCAGCCCTTGTTGCAGCTGATGCAGCGGCGGATATCGCAGGCCTTCCCGGCAGCGATCTTGGTGCCCCAGTCGGGGTCTGCCAGCAGCGGGCGACCCATGGCAACCATGTCGGCCATGCCGCTCTCGATAACACGCTCGGCCATCTCGGCATCCACGATACGGCCCACAGCACTTACCGGCACATTGACTGCCTTTTTGATGTCGCCGGCGATCTTTACAAAGAAGCCGTAGGGCTGCACACCCATGGGAGGGATGGTATCGGCCATGTTGCCGGTGTGGTTGGCCTGGGCAACGTGGAACATATCCACGCCGTCCTCCTCCAGCCACTTTGCAAACTGCACGGCGTCGGCTTCGTCAATGCCGCCCTTGCCGCGCTGCGGGGTGACGATGGACAGCTTGTAGTCGATGACCATATCCGGCACAGCCTTGCGGATGGCGCGGGTCAGCATCCGGGCAAAGCGGACGCGGTTCTCCAGACTGCCGCCGAACTTATCGGTGCGGTGGTTCATGCGGGTGGAGCACAGGCAGCCGTTCAGGCGGTCGCCGTGGATCTGAATGACATCCACACCGGCCTTCTGAGCACGCACTGCGCAGGCGCACATCTTATCGATGATGGCCATCAGCATCTCCTCGCTGACCTCATCGGTAAAGAACATCATGTCGTGATGCAGGCGCTGACGCATCTCGTCAAACTTCTTCTGCATGAACAGGCTGTTGATGGCGTCCACATCGTACTCCGGGTGGAAGAGCTGGACGCCCAGCTTGGTGCCGTAAGCGTGTACGCTGTCGGCCAGTGCCTTGAAGGCAGGGATCTGGCTGTCATCAAACAGCTTGGGGGTGGGAGAAAAGCTGTTGATGGGTGCCACATCGCCCAGAACGATGTAGCCCACGCCGCCCTT
>CAKSTO010000034.1 GCA_934501115.1 uncultured Faecalibacterium sp. | reverse complement strand
AAGATCACCACCGAGACCCAGATCGCCCGTCTGCTGGCAAATACCCCGCTGCAGGTGCACATGACCCTGCTGCAGACAGCCAGTCATGCGGCGACCCATGTTTCGGCCGCACATCTCGAATCGTTCTATAAGAACTTCGACGAGGTAAAGAATAATCGCTATGACGGCATGATCATCACCGGCGCACCGGTGGAGACCATGGATTTTGAGCAGGTGGATTACTGGCAGGAGCTGTGCGAGATCATGGACTTCAGCGAGACGAATGTCTACTCCACCCTGCATGTGTGCTGGGGTGCACAGGCGGGTCTGTATTACCACTACGGCGTGCACAAGCAGCTGCTGCCGGAGAAAATGTTCGGCGTGTTCGAGCACCGGGTCGTCCGCCCGTCGAACCCGCTGGTGCGCGGCTTTGACGAGGTGTTCTATGCGCCCCACAGCCGCCATACCGGCATCAGCCGCGAGGATGTGGACAGCTGCAAGGCTCTGCGCATCCTTGCCGAGAGCGATGTGGCCGGCCCCTTCCTCATGAGCACCGAGAACGGGCGGCAGATCTTTGTCACCGGCCACCCGGAGTACGACAAATATACGCTGGATTCGGAGTACCGCCGCGATGTGGACAAGGGTCTGCCCATCCATGTGCCGGTGAATTACTACCCGGACGACGACCCGACCAAACCGCCGCTGTTCCGCTGGCGTGCCCACGCCCACCTGCTGTATGAGAACTGGCTGAACTACTATGTCTACCAGAACACCCCCTATGATCTGGGCGAGATCCAGCGCGTAAAGCACGAAGGCTAAATATAAACAAACGGGGGGAGGCATCCACGGATGTCTCCCCCGTTTGTTTATTTATAAGAACGAATTTTCTTTTTCTTCCGCACGCTGTAGCCGAAGGTGCCCAGCTTTTTACCCAGCGCCAGATAATCGCCGTGGCTGTAGACGATGAGCTTTGCCTTTTCGAGACACAGTTTGCCGCTTTCGTCCAGCAGGCTTTCATCCACATCACAGGCCGCCACTTCGGCAAGGAACAGGTCATGGCTGCCCAGCGGGATGACCTGTGTCACTCTGCATTCAAGGTTCACCGGGCTTTCTTCCAGAATGGGGCAGTCAGTCAGCACGGTACCGGGGGCGGCGTGCAGGCCGCAGGCGGCAAACTTGTCCACGTCACGGCCGCTTTTCACGCCGCACCAGTCTACCGAGCGTACCAGAGCTTCGGTAGGCAGGTTGATGGCAAACTGTCCGCTTTCCTGAATAAGGTGGTGGCTGTAGCGCTCCGGCCGAACGCTGATGGACACCATACTGGGCTGGGTACAGATGGTGCCCGTCCAGCCGATGGTGATGAGATTGGGCTTTTCCAGCCCGCCGCAGGAGACCAGCACCGGCGGCTCCGGGTTCAGCAGGGTACTGCCCCGCCAGCTCTGCTTGCTCATCCGTGATACTTCCTTTCATAGGGAGCCCAGGTGCGCTCCGAGATGATGTAGCGCGGGCGGGCTTTGGTTTCCATATAAATTTTGCCGATGTATTCGCCAATGACGCCCAGACACACCAGCTGCACACCACCCATAAAGCAGACGATGCACACGATGGACGCCCAGCCGGCGACCGAGGAACCCAGCGCAGCCTGAATGATGGCCCAGATGACCCCGACAAAGCCTACAAGGCTGACCACGAGTCCTGCGCCGGTGATGATGCGGATGGGCTTGTTGGACAGGCTGGTGATGCCGTCAAAGGCCAGCGCCAGCATCTTGCTCAGAGGGTAGTGGCTCTCACCGGCAAGGCGCTCGTGGCGCTCGTAGGTGACTAACGCGCTCGGAAAGCCCACCAGCGGCACCATGCCGCGCAGGAAGATGTTGACCTCTTTGTAATCCGCAAAGCTCTCCAGCACACGGGTGCTGATGAGACGGTAGTCGGCGTGGTTGAACACGATGTCTGCGCCCAGAGCGTTCATCACGTGATAAAAGCCCTCGGCAGTGAACCGCTTGAAGAAGGTGTCCGTAGCGCGGCGGCTGCGCACACCGTATACCACCTCGGCACCGTCCAGATACTTCTTTACCATCTCGTCCATGGCGTTGATGTCGTCCTGACCGTCGCAGTCGATGGAAATGGTAATATCGCAGGTGCCGCTGTGCAGCGCCTCCATCAGACCGGCCAGCACGGCGTTCTGGTGGCCGCGGTTGCGGCTCTGAGAGATGCCGATGTAGTGCTCATCCTGCGCAGCAAAACTCTGGATCAGCTCCCAGGTCTTATCTTTGGAACCGTCGTTCACGAACAGCACCCGGCTTTTGTCGCTCACAAGCCCCTGTGCGGCAAGAGAATGAATCTTTTCCAAAAACATGGGCGCTGTGATGGGCAGCACCTGCTCCTCGTTGTAACAGGGGATCACGATCCATAAAATCGGTTTGGACATATTGAAAATGCTCCTTAAAGATAACAAAATAATGCCGCTGACGGTTACTGCACCATCTGCTTCAGCACATCCGGCGCCAGCAGCTTAAAGCTGCTTTTGTAGGTATCCAGCAGGCCGTCGCGCTGCATCAGGCTCAGCTCTCGGCTGAGAGCGCTGCGGTCGCAGTTCAGGTAGTCAGCCAGCTGGATGCGAGAGAACGGGATGCTGAAGGTCAGGCTCCCGGCGCGTTCGGCTTCGCTGAGCAGATAGGCGCACACCTTGGCACGCAGACTCTTGAGCACCAGCAGGTCGATGCGGCGGGAGAGAGAAAAATATTTGTCACTGATGGTGCGCACGAGGTTTTGCAGGGTGAGCTGATGGGCGGGGCTGCCGTCTGACAAAAGCAGACGTTCGTAAGGGATGAGCAGTACCTCACAGGGACATGCCGCCAGCACCGTGACCGGGCTGGATCGGCTGGAACCGCCCAGAACATCTCCGAACACACCGCCCGGTTCCATGCGGGTGATGGGGATCCGTGCGCCCTGCGGCCCGGGGCGGTAGGCCTCCAGCTCGCCGGTCAGTACGACACCGACCCGGTGGCTTGGCTCGCCTGCCAGAACAAGGGCTTCGCCCTTGCCGTAGCTGCGTACGGCAGCACCCAGCTGAGAGAGCAGCCCTTGCAGCTCTTCAGCGGTCAGACCGGAAAATAGAGAGGTGGATTGTAACAGCGGCAGATAACTTTTCATCGTAAAACGGTGGGAAAAACCAGGCTTCCCACAGCCCTCCTGCAATTCCGTTGCGCAGGCAACGGTATTTTTAACCCTATTATAGTAAACTTAGACCCGCAAAGCAATGATTTTGAAAAATTGCTCTGTGAAAATTTAGAAAAGACCGACCCATCCCGCAGTAAAGGCGGAATGAGGAGCTGTCTTGGGAATGAGAGAGGAACAAATACCTATGAAAAAGATCGTATCTCTGCTGCTGGCGCTGACCATGGCTCTGAGTCTGGCCGCCTGCGGCGGTGCAGCATCCGGCTCTACCGCTTCCAGCGCAGCCTCCGGCGAAGCAGTCTCCGGGGCTGCTTCCAGTGAGGGAGCCAAGGAGCTGTCCACCACCGATGCCCTGCGCGTCGCAGGCCTGAAGGGACCCACTACCATGGGTCTGGTCAACCTGCTGAGCATGGAAGAGGACGGTACCGCTTCCATGGACTATGACCTGCAGCTTTACGGCGCTGCCGACGAAATCGTGCCCCTGCTGATGAAAGGTGAGCTGGACATGGCGGCCATCCCGGCCAATCTGGCTGCGACCCTGTATCAGAAGACGGAGGGCGGCATTCAGGCCGTGGCCGTCAACACGCTGGGCGTGCTGTACGTGGTGGAAAAGGGCGGTGATACCGTCCAGTCCATGGCAGACCTTGCAGGCCGTACGATCCTGTCCACCGGCAAGGGCACTACGCCCGAGTACGTGCTGCGCTACCTGCTGACCCAGAACGGCATTGACCCGGACAAGGATGTGACCATTGAATACTACAGTGAGGCCACCGAGGTCACGGCCCAGATGGCCAACGCGGAGGATGCCATTGCCGTCCTGCCGCAGCCCTACGTGACTGCTGCAGGCCTGCAGGACGAGACTCTGCGCGTAGCGCTGGATCTGACCGAGGAGTGGAACAAGGTGTGCGATACCCAGCTCATCACGGGTGTCACCGTGGTGCGCAAGGAGTATGCCGAGGAACACCCGGACGTGGTGGCTGCATTCCTGACCGACTACGCCAAGAGCGTGGAAGCTGCCAATACCGATCTGGACGGCACCGCTGCTCTGTGCGAGGAGCAGGGCGTTGTGGCCAAGGCTGCGATTGCCAAGAAGGCTCTGCCCGAGTGCAACATCGTATGCCTGACCGGCGACGAGCTCAAGACCAACGCATCCGCTTATCTGCAGGTGCTGTTTGATGCCGACCCCAAGGCAGTGGGCGGCGCAATGCCCGGCGACGATTTCTACTGGATTGCCGGGTAAGCCTTTCCTGAATCAGACCTTCTCTCCGGCCGCTGTGCGATTGGTACGCACGGCGGCTTTTTACTTGCACAAAATGCAGGTATCCCGGATTTTGTGCTCCCTGCACAAATTTGGGAGTGATTTTTTGTGAGCAAGAATGAACGAAGATGAACGAAAATGATTGATTTTGACGAAATTCCTGCTATAATAAAGATGCAATCAGCCGAAATACTTCATAATCGGTCATAAACCGTCAAATAGAAGCCTGCGAAAGGGGGATGAAGATGCTGGCAGAAGAACGCTTCAGCCTGATCCTGGAACAATTGAACCGTAAACGAACCGTAACGGTGCAGGAGCTGTGCGAGGAATTGAATACAAGTGAGTCTACCATCCGCCGCGACCTGACAGAGCTTGACCGGATGGGCAGGCTGAACAAGGTGCATGGCGGTGCCACGCTGCCGGACAGCCGCTTTCTGGCGGACGAACCCACCATGAAGGCCAAAGAGACACTGGCGGTGGAGCAGAAATGCAGCATCGCCCGGGCGGCAGCGCAGCTCATCAATGCCGATGACTTTGTATTCATTGATGCCGGCTCTACTACGCTGGAACTGGTGCGGGAGCTGACCGGGGATGCTCTCAAGGCCAGCTATTTGACCAATGGTGTGGCACATGCCCGGGCGCTGGCACAGAAAGGCTGCCGGGTGTACCTGCCCGGCGGGCTGCTGCGCCCCCAGACGGAAGCCATCGTGGGCGCACCGACAGTGAGCAGTATTCAACAGTATAATTTTACAAAGGCCTTTATGGGAGCCAACGGTGTGGCGCTGGAAGCGGGCTTTACTACCCCGGACCCGGAGGAGGCGGCCGTCAAAGCGGCGGCGGTGCACCGGGCACGGGAAACATGGTTTCTTGTGGATGACGCCAAGTTTGCCCGCATCTATCCGGCGGTCATCGCCGACCTGCAGGATGGTGCCATTCTGACCAATCGCTGTCCCAACCCGAAATACAGGCAGATTACGCTGGTAAAGGAGACGGAGCAATGATCTATACAGTAACATTCAATCCTGCAATCGACTATGTGGTGCGTCTGGACGCACCGCTGGAGGTGGGCGAAGTCAACCGCGCAAACGGCGAGGACTGCGTGCTGGGCGGCAAGGGCATCAACGTGTCCGGCGTACTGGCACAGCTGGGCTGCAAGAGCGTGGCGCTGGGCTTTGTGGCCGGTGAGACCGGAGCGTGGCTGGAGCGGGGTCTGGCAGCACAGGGGCTCAGAACGGACTTTGTGCATCTGGAAAAAGGCATGACCCGCATCAATGTGAAGATCAAGGCCGGGCAGGAGACCGAGCTGAACGGCGCAGGCCCTGATATCCCGGAAAGTGCCATGCAGGAGCTGGAAGCACAGCTGGATCAGCTGCGAGAAGACGATATCCTGATCCTCGCAGGCAGCATCCCCAAGAGCCTGCCGCAGGACACCTACGAGCGCCTGCTGGCACGGCTGCAGGGCAGGGGAGTGCGTGCAGTGGTGGATGCTACCCGCGACCTGCTGGTGAATGTGCTGCAGTACCGCCCCTTCCTCATCAAGCCGAACAATCACGAGTTGGGCGAGATCGTCGGCAAGGTGCTGAAAACAGAGGAAGAGATCGTTGCCGCCGCCCGCACCCTGCAGGAAAAAGGTGCCCGCAATGTGCTGGTGAGCATGGCTGGAGACGGTGCCCTGCTGGTGGACGAGAGAGGTGAGATGCGCCGCATCGGCTGCCCGAAGGGCAAGGTCGTGAACAGCGTGGGTGCAGGCGACAGCATGGTGGCCGGCTTTGTGGCCGGATGGATGCAGCGCCAGAGCTTTTCTTATGCGCTGCGTCTGGGCACCGCCTGCGGCAGCGCCACGGCGTTCAGTCTGGGTCTTGCCACTAAAGAAAAAATCGACGAACTGATGAAGGAAATTTGAAAGGGTAGATGGCTCGCCCTCTCCGTCATTGCTGGTGCAATGCCACCTCTCCCAAAGGGAGAGGCTTTGGCAGTCCATGCAAAGTTTCCGGTTTCGCCAGAGGCTCTCCCTTTGGGAGAGCTGGACGCGAAGCGGCCTGAGAGGGCGAGGACGCTAAGAGATAAGAACGAAGGAGGAAAAAGTATGCGTATCACCGAATTATTCACCGCGCAGTCCATTGCGCTGAACGAAGCTCTGGAAAATCAGGAGCAGATCATCAGCCGTCTGGTAGAGCTGCAGGCCACCCACGGCAACATCACGGATAAAGAAGCCTACAAAAAGGCTCTCTATGCCCGTGAGGCCGAAGGCTCCACCTATGTGGACAATGGCATCACAGTGCCCCACGCAAAGACCAGTGTGGTCACCCGACCCAGTCTGGCGGCTTTGCGGCTGACCAAGCCTGTGCAGTACAACGCTGAGGACGACGGCACCACGGATCTGCTGTTTGCCATCGCAGCCCCGGAAAATGGAAGCCTGCATGTGGACATGCTGGCTCGCATGATGCAGATGCTGATGAACGAGGAATTTGTAGAAAAGCTGAAGGCAGCAAAAACCCCGGCAGAGTTTCTTGACTGCATCGATGCGCAGGAAGAAGCGCAGTTTGGTGAGGAGAGCTTCACCCAGCAGGAGATCCCCCAGAACGGCTACCGTATTCTGGCAGTGACCGCCTGCGTCAATGGCATTGCCCACACCTATATGGCAGCGGAAGCCCTGACCAAGGCCGGCGACAAGCTGGGCCTGTCCACCAAGGTGGAGACCAATGGCTCGGATGGTGCCAAGAACATCCTCACCAGAGAAGAGATCGCAAACTGCGATGGCATCATCGTGGCGGCAGAAAAGAAAGTCGAGACCGCCCGTTTCGACGGCAAGCCGGTGCTGTTCACCCGGGTGGACGACGGCATCCACAAGCCGGAAGAACTCATCAAGAAGATCGTGCACGGCGAGGTGCCTGTTTACCACGCCGAAGGCGGCGCACAGGCCGCCGAGGATGCTTCCGGCAAGGACAGCTTTGGCCGCACCCTGTACAAGAACCTGATGAATGGTGTCTCCCACATGCTGCCCTTCGTGGTGGGCGGCGGTATCATGATCGCACTGGCGTTCCTGCTGGACGATTACACCATCGACCCCTCCAACTTCGGTATGAACACCCCGGTCGCTGCCTTCTTTAAGACGGTGGGCAGCGCAGCCTTCGGTTATATGCTGCCCATCCTGTCAGCCTTCATCGCTATGTCCATTGCGGACCGCCCGGGTCTGGCCGTGGGCTTCGTGGGCGGCGTGCTGGCCATGAACGGCACCAACTTTGCAGGCATTGCCAATGGTGACACCACCGGTGTTTCCGGCGGTTTTCTGGCGGCGCTGCTGGCCGGTTTCGCTGCAGGCTACATCGTCGAGCTGATGAAAAAGATCACCGAAAAGCTGCCTGCCAGCCTGAACGGCATCCGTCCCATGCTCATCTATCCGCTGGGCGGTATGCTCATCCTCGGCGTGGTGATGTGCGGCATCAACCCGGTCATGGGCATGATTAACACTGCCATGACCAACTGCCTGAACGCCATGGGCGGCACCTCCAAGGTGCTGCTGGGTGCCATCGTGGCCGGCATGATGAGCATCGATATGGGCGGCCCCTTCAACAAGGCAGCTTATGTCTTTGGCACCGCAGCCCTTGCCTCCGGCAACTATGAGGTCATGGCCGCTGTCATGGTGGGCGGCATGGTTCCTCCCATCGCCATCGCCCTGTCCACCACCTTCTGCCCCAAGAAGTGGACTGCCGACGAGCGCCGCAACGGCATCGTGAATTATGTCATGGGTCTGTGCTTCGTCACCGAGGGTGCCATCCCTTACGCTGCAGCTGACCCGCTGCGCGTGCTGCCCAGCTGCGTGGCCGGTGCAGCGGTGGCCGGTGCGCTCTCCATGACCTTCGGCTGTGCCCTGCGGGCACCGCACGGCGGCATCTTCGTGTTCCCGGTGGTCGACCATGCAGTGCTGTACTGTGTAGCTCTGGCCGTGGGCAGTGTGCTGGGTGCTGTGATCCTGAGCCTGCTCAAAAAGAACCATGTGGACGCCGCATAAAAAGCCATTCACTCCCAGTACGAGAGATCCATTATAAAGCCTGCAGAACCGCCCCGGAATGCTCCGGGGCGGTTCTGCGTTTTGGAAATGCAAAAGCCACCGGTTCCCCGCCCAGATCTTTCCTAAAATGTTATTTTTCCATGAACGCCGTTCCGGTTTCTGTGAAAATGTGTTATGATGTACTATGGAGTAAGATGGAATAAACTCTGCCGGCATCTCCCGGCAAAGGGAAAGGAAAACGCATTCCATGCGAAAAACGAGCTTCTGGAACCACCGCTTTACCCGCTCGCGGGTGCGGTCAGAAAAAGTTCAGCTGCCGGAAATGCTGTTCGGCTATATCCTTGGCCCCATGGGCGCAACCGTGTCCAGCAGCATCTTTACCAGCATCCTGCAGAGCTATTTTACCGATGTGCTGCGGCTGGATCTGCAGTTCCTCACCCGGCTGCAGCTGGTGTCTACGGTGCTCATCGTCATTGCAAACCTTGTGGTGGGGCAGCTGATCGAGCAGACCCGCGCCATGGCGGGCAAGGCGCGGCCGTGGCTGCTGCTGTCGGCCTTTACGCTGTCGTCGGCCTGTGTGCTGATGTTCATTGTGCCCTTCCGCGGCACGGCACGCATGGTGTGGATCGCCATTGCGTATAACCTTTACTATGCTTTTGCGTCCCCCATTTACAGCACGGCCAGTACCATCATGATCTCGGTGTCCACCCGCGACAGCCACCAGCGCGGTATGCTGGCGTCCATCAACAGCATGATGGGTCTGGGCGTGATGGGCGCATGCAGCATGGTGTTCCCCATGCTGGTGTCCTTTGCGCTGAAGGACGACCTGCACCGGTGGTTCCTTACCATGCTGGGCATCGCGGTGTTTACCGGTGTCACCATCTATCTGCAGTTTGCCTACACCCGGGAGCGTGTTACCGAGGAGAGGCGCATCATGGCCGGCCTGATGGGGCCTGAGGATGAGTTTGAGGCCGCGCGGGAGGAGCAGCGCCGTGCGGTGCAGCCGCAGCCCGCAGCCGTGCCGCGCGTGACCCTGAAGCGGCAGGTGTGGGCGGTGGTGACCGACCGTATGTGGTGGGTCATTATGGTCTTCTACCTGCTGTTCCAGTGGAGCGGTGCGCTGAAAAACGGCACCATGACCTACTACTGCAAGTGGGTGGTGGACAACACCTTTTTGGGCTATGCCGGTGCGTGGGGCGCGTCGCAGTCGCTGCTGACCATGATGGGGGCTTTGCCCATGACGGCGGCATCGGCGTTTCTGCTGCCGCTGGCCGATAAATACGGCAAACGAAAGATCTGCGGCATCTTTCTTCTGGCGGGCGCTGCGGGCGGCATCCTTGCAGGTCTGGGGCAGGGGCGGCTGATCCCCGTTGCCGTGGGTGTGGCACTCAAGTGCTTTGGGTCGGCACCTACCTGCTATCTCATCGTGGCGATGGTGGCAGACGTTATCGACCATGTGGAGTACCGCACCGGCATCCGCACCGACGGTTTTACCATGTCGGTGTACAGCTCGCTGGCAGTGGCAAGCGCACCGGTGGCAAACGCCGCGTTCAGTGCAGCGCTGGCGCGTGCGGGCTACGACCAGCATGCCAGTGCGGCGCTTGGCACGGCGGCGCAGAGCGCGGCAGTGCAGCGGGTGATCGCCGGGGGCTATATCTGGACGGAAACGGTCTGCTATGTCATTGCGGGCATCCTGCTGCTGGCGTTCTGGACGGTGGAAAAGGAGCTTGCCAGGGAGCGTGCAGACTACTCCCGGAAACCGTAAAAGAAAAAGGTCTGTTTGATACGGACAAGACCGCCGAATAACCCCTGAACGATACAAAAGGCACCTGCCGTGAAAAAACGGCAGGTGCCTTTTTGCATCGCTTTGCAGAAAAATCAGATGTAATCCGAAATATACGGAATTTTGTGGAACAGCACGTCGTCCAGCCGCTCTACAGCTTCCTCCCGCCCTTCGATGCGTTCCAGCTCAAACAGACGTTCTGCCGTTTTGTAGCCCAGCAGCAGGGTGGAAAGGGTGCCGATGCCCATTTTCAGGTGGTACTCGGCGTTTTTTTCGGTCAGCTCACAGCTGCCGCCCGCAAACCGGATGCGGAAGGTGCGGTTGTTCCACGGCAGGAGCGAGTCTTCGATCTCCAACTCGATGCACAGCTCGCCGCCGTCCGGGTCGCAGGGGTAATCCTCCAGAAAGCTCTTCACGTCCACGATGCGCCCCATGGCGTAAGGGCGGATGGCTTCCTTGATGTCGCCGTCATCCATCTCAAAGGCGATGGGCTCGCTGAAATAGGTGTTGCCATGCACCTCATCGATCATGGAATCGTGGGCGTGGATGTACTCCCACAACCCTTTCTGTGCTTCACGGTTCAGGTAGATCATTTCCTTGATGTGCATGATGTCGTTCTTGATGAGGTACACCATGTAGCCGCAGGGCTTGCCCTTCACATTATAATAGACGGCAACATTGGTATCGTCCTCATCCCAGCGCCAGTATTCCTCCCATGCCAGCGCGTTGCGGAACAGGCAGCCGTGGGTGATGGATGCGAAGTGCGAATGAAGCTCGTGAAACTCGGTATTGTCCCAGTCGACACGGCGCACATAGCCGGGTGCAGAAACTTTTGTGGGGATCTGCCGGTCTTTGATGTTGAAGGAGATCTTGTTGGAGATGATCTCCCAGCCCAGATGGTGATACAGCGGGATGGAATAGGGATACAGCAAGGCAAAGCTCTTGCCCTCCTTGTGCATCTGGGTCAGCCCCTGGATCATCAGCCGCTTCATGATGCCGTTGCCGGTATACTCCGGGTAGGTGCACACACTGGTCACAAAGCCCACGTGGTATACGGCATCGTAGATGTTCATTTTCAGCGGGTAGACCGCGAACTGCGAGACAAGGTTTTTGCCGTCAAAACAGCCCAGCACATCCGCGCGCTCCAATACAGGAAACTTGGACTGCTTGATCTCGTCGTCCTTCCAGCCGGTGGCGGTCAGCTCTTCCTCGGTCACCTGAAAGGTATAGCGCAGCAAGGCATTATACTGGTCGAGATCATCCGTCTCAAGATAACGATATGTATAATCTTCGGCAGGATTCATGATGGACTTCCTCTCTTTTCCGTTAAGGCGTTTGCCGAACAAACCCATTATACACCCGGCGCGGAAGCCGGGGCAAGAACCATTTTCACAAAAAACAGCTGCAGCCGCCCGGCAAAATACCGCATTTGCCGGAAATAGAGGTTTGAGCGTCTTTTGGATTGAACCCGGTTTTTGAGTGTGGTATACTATGCATGTTGTGTAAGAACCCGGCGCATCTGCGCGGGAAATGGCGAAGGGAAAAGGAAACAAATCATGAAAATTGGATTTGATAACGACAAATATCTTTCCATGCAGTCGGAGCATATCCGCGAGCGCATCAAAAAGTTTGACAACAAGCTCTATCTGGAGTTTGGCGGCAAGCTGTTCGATGATTATCACGCATCCCGCGTGCTGCCCGGCTTTCAGCCGGACTCCAAGCTGCAGATGCTGCTGCAGCTGAAGGATCAGGCCGAGATCGTCATCGTCATCAGTGCCGAGGACATCGTGAGCAATAAGATCCGCGGCGACTACGGCATCACCTACGATCTGGACGTGCTGCGCCTGATCGATGCATTTCAGGAGGTGGGGCTGTACGTGGGCAGCGTGTGTGTGACCAAGTACACCGCTGCCCCTGAAGTGGAAGCCTTTGAAAAGCGCCTGAATGGTCTGGGCATCCGCACCTTCCGCCACTACAAGATCCCCGGCTACCCCAACGATGTGGCCCGTATCGTCAGCGACGAAGGTTACGGCAAAAACGATTACATTGAGACCGAGCGCCCGCTGGTGGTCATTACGGCTCCCGGCCCCGGCAGCGGCAAGATGGCCACCTGCCTGTCGCAGCTGTACCATGAGTACAAGCGCGGCGTGAAGGCCGGCTACGCCAAGTTCGAGACCTTCCCCATCTGGAATATCCCCCTCAAACACCCGGTGAATCTGGCCTACGAGGCCGCCACAGCCGACCTGAACGATGTCAATATGATCGATCCCTTCCATCTGGAAGCCTACGGGGTCACCACAGTCAACTATAACCGCGACATCGAGATCTTCCCGGTGGTCAACGCCATGTTCGAGCTGATCGCAGGCCAAAGCCCCTACAAGAGCCCCACGGATATGGGCGTCAACATGGCGGGCAACTGCATCGTGGACGATGCAGTCTGCCGCGAAGCCTCCCGCAAGGAGATCCTGCGCCGGTACTTCAAGTGCCTGTGTGAGCAGAAGATCACCGGAACGGTGAAAGAGTCTGAGCGTTACAAGCTGGAGCTGCTGCTGAATCAGGCTGATCTGGCACTGGGGCAGCGCGAGGTGGAAAAGCAGGCGTACGCCCGCAGCGAGAGCACCGGCGGCGCCCCCGCTGCCGCCATCGAGCTGCCGGACGGCACCGTTGTTACCGGTAAGACAGGCCCTCTGCTGGGCGCAGCGGCCTCTGCCCTGATCAATGCCCTGAAGGTGCTGGCCGGCATCCCGCAGGAGACCGATCTGGTCAGCGCTTCTGCCATCGAGCCCATCCAGACCCTTAAGACCAACTATCTGGGCGGCAAGAACCCCCGCCTGCATACCGACGAGATCCTCATTGCCCTGTCCAGTTCTGCCGCATCCAACGAGCTGGCCGCAGCGGCCATGCGTCAACTGCCCAACCTCAAGGGCTGTGATGTGCACTCCACCGTGCTGCTGTCCAGCGTGGATACCAGCACCCTGAACCGGCTTGGCATGTACCTGACCTGCGACCCCGTCTACGAGGAAGAGGATCGCAAGTACCATAAGCACTAAAAGAATGTGACCTCTTTGGTCAGGGACACCGGCAGGTGTCTCCTGACCATTTTTTGCGGGAAAATGCAGGAATATTGTATTTGATCCGGAGATATGGTACACTAAAACCCACTTGTGAATTGGAAAAAAGAATAGGAGTGTATAATTTTATGGAACAGCAGCATCCGAAACGGAGCGCTTTTTCCGGCAAGATCGGTTTTGTCCTGTCGGCGGCGGGCGCATCTGTGGGTCTGGGAAACATCTGGCGTTTTCCGTATCTGGCGGCAAAGTACGGCGGCGGCATCTTTCTGCTGGTGTATATCGTGCTGGCAGTCACCTTTGGCTACACCATGATCACGGCAGAAACAGCCCTTGGCCGCATGACCAAGAAGAGCCCTGTGGGCGCATTTCAGGCCTTTGGCAAAAAGGGCGGGCAGAAATTCGGCGGCTGGATCAATGCGGTCATCCCCATTCTGATCGTTCCGTATTACTCTGTCATCGGCGGCTGGGTCATCCGGTACCTGTCGGAGTATGTCAGCGGGCACGGAAGCGAACTGGCGCAGGACGGCTATTTTTCCGGCTTCATTTCCAGCGGTCTGGCGGCAGAAGTCTGCTTTGTGCTTTTCACGGTGTTCACCCTTGCCATCATCTTTGCAGGCGTGCGCAACGGCGTGGAGCGGGTGTCCAAGCTGATGATGCCGGTTCTGGTGGTGCTGTCGGTGGTCATCGCCGTTTACTCGGTCACCCGGCCGGGCGCACTGGCGGGTGTGAAGTATTTTCTTGTGCCAAATCCCTCCAACTTCTCATGGATGACCGTGGTCACTGCGATGGGTCAGATGTTCTATTCTCTGTCCATCGCCATGGGCATTCTGGTGACCTTCGGCTCCTATATGAAGGAGGACGTCTCCATTGAAGAATCTACCGAAAATGTGGAGATCTTTGATACAGCCATTGCCATTATGGCCGGCCTGATGATCATCCCTGCAGTGTTTTCCTTCTCCGGCGGAGACCCGGATACCCTGCAGGCAGGCCCTGCGCTGATGTTCATCACCATTCCCAAGGTGTTCGAGAGCATGGGCTTCGGCCACGTAGTGGGCGTGCTGTTCTTTACGCTGGTGCTGTTTGCGGCGGTGACAAGCTCCATCGCCCTGACGGAGAGCGCTGTCTCGACCTTTGAGGATGAGCTGGGCTGGAGCCGCCAGAAGGCGACTGCCATGATTGGAATCATCATGGTGGCGCTGGGCAGCCTGTCGGCGCTGGGCTATGGCCCGCTGGCCGATGTAACGGTGTTCGGGATGCAGTTTCTGGACTTCTTTGATTTCCTGACCAACTCGGTCATGATGCCCATTGCGGCCATCGCAACCTGCCTGCTGGTGTCCCGTGTGATCGGCGTGGAAAAGATCGAGGAAGAGGTCACCCGCGAAGGAAAGCCTTTCCGCCGGAAGAAGATCTTCAACTTTATGATCCGGTATCTGTGCCCCATCTTCGCGGCCATCATTCTGCTCAGCTCTGTGGCAAACACGCTGGGCTGGATCTCCATGTAAGCATTCATAGAAGCAGCGGAAGCTGTCTGGAACTGCTCTGTCCCCGGATGCCCGGCATCCGGGGACAGAGCAGTTTTCCGGCGTCTTGACAAGCCGTTTCCTTCTGGTTACAATACAAAAAAAGAGTTCGCGGAAGGTCATTTTGCAATGGAAGCGGGCATCGGGAAAGGAACTGTCTCATGGAATCGAAAACAAAACAATACCTGCTCGTGACCGTTGTGGGTGTCACGCTTTTTGCAGCGCTGCTGCGGCTTTCGGATGTTCTGGCCTTTGCCGCAGAGCTTGTGGATCTTGTTCTGCCCGTTCTTGCAGGCGGGATCCTGGCACTTTTTATCAATGTGCCCATGACCGGGCTGGAAAAGCGGCTGAAGAGCCTGTTTCGCAGCGCAAAAAAGAAACCGTCGGATAAAAACCTCCGTCTTCTCAGCTTTTTGATCACGCTGCTCGGCGTCGTTCTCGTGCTGGTGTTTGCCCTGACGCTGCTCATCCCGGAGCTTGTGCGGTCGTTTCACAGCCTTTATGTGCAGATCGAGGCAAACATCCCCCGTTGGACTGCCTATCTCAGTGCGCAGGATACCGACATGGACTGGCTGATGAACGGGCTTAAGGGGATCGACTGGGAGCAGCTGCTGCATAAGGTCACCGACAGCATCGACACGGTGCTGGTCAATGCTGTCGGTGCCGTTTCTGCCACGGTAAACCTTGTGGTGACGGCATCCTTTGCTCTGATCATCTCCATCTATATGTCCCTTGGAACAGAAAGCCTCTGCCGCCATGCACGCACGCTGGTGTGCGCCTATCTGAAGCCCGGCCACGCCGCCGGGCTGCTGAAGTTCTGCAGAATGTTCCGTCGATCCTTTGCGAATTTTCTTACGGGGCAATGCAGTGAGGCGGTGATCCTTGGCATTCTCATGACCCTCGCATTTTCCGTTTTCAGGATCCCATACGGCAGTCTGGTGGGGATGCTGACCGCCATCTGTGCCATCATCCCTTACGTTGGAGCGCTCATCTCCTGCGTTGTCAGCGTGCTCCTTGTGCTTCTGGTGGAGCCCGTTCTGGCCGTGCGCTGTCTCATCGTTTACCTTGCGGTGCAGTTTGTTGAAAACCAGTTTATCTATCCCCGTGTGGTGGGAAGATCCGTGGGGCTTTCTCCGCTTTACACCCTTGTCGCTGCCATGATCGGAGGAAAGCTCTTTGGCATCATCGGCATCATCTTCTTCATCCCATTGACGGCGGTGGTCATCGAGCTTGTGAAGGAGGATGCCTGCAGGCGTCTGCACACAAAAGAGCCTCCGCAGTAAGCACGTACTTCCGGGGCGGCTCACGACGCTCCGGGGGGCATTTCATCCATTTACAGGCTCCTGCCGCGGCATCGTGGGTGTGCCGGCTGATCCGGCTGCCGAGATCGGCCGGCAGCTTGTTTTCCAACAGGGGGTTCCATTGCAATTCAGAGAAAAGGATGCTTCAGGCAAAAGAGCGATGCGGCGCTCAAACGCAGACAGAAGGGAGGGTGCAGGATGTTCAGGATCGCAATCGTAGAGGATCAGGAAGAAACACGGGAATGTCTGAGCCGGTTTGTCCGTCAATATGCGCAGGAGCAGGGGCTGCAGGTCGAGATCAGCCTCGTTGCGGACGGTGCCGAGATCGCGGAGCACTATACGCCGGGGTTCGACATCATTTTTATGGACGTGGAGATGCCCCGGCTGGACGGCTTTGGGGCAGCTGAAGCGATCCGAGCCGTGGACGCGGATGTGGTGCTGGTGTTTGTGACCAATATGGCACAGTATGCCATCCGGGGCTACGAGGTGGACGCACTGGATTATGTATTGAAGCCGGTGAATTATTATCAGTTCTGCACCAAGCTGTCCCGCGCCATCCAGCGCGTGCAGCGGCGCAGAGGCGGGCAGGTAGTGCTGCAGCTGGCGGGCGGCGGCATCCAGCTTCTGGATACCGCTGATATCTATTATCTGGAGACCCGCAGCCGGATGCTGTACTACCACACCTCCAAGGGAGAGTTTTCGGCACGTGCCAGCCTGCAAAGCGCAGAAAAACAGCTTGCTGAGCACCATTTTGTTCGCTGCAACCAGTGCTATCTGGTCAATCTGGCCTACGTTAAGGGCATTGAAAACGACTTTGCGCTTGTGAGAGATGACCGGCTGGAGATCAGCCGACGGCAGCGCACAGCATTCCTTACCGCAGTGGCCTCCTACATGGGAGGTGTACTGTGACGGCATCGCTGCTGAACAGCCTGCTCCGTGCACTGCTGCGCTGGTGCTCGGCGCTGGCCTTTTGCCTGCCTTTGCGGCATCGACCGCATTTCTGGCTTCGTGCCGGCGGGATGCTGCTCCCGTTGCTTGTGCTGGCACTGATGCTGGATCCTCTGGCACAATCCACAACGCTGTGGCAGCAGCAGCTTTTGCTTCTGGTGCTTTATATCTCCTTTTTCGCGCTGCTGGGCGGGATGATCTATCTGTGTGCAGACATCAACAAAAAAGGGGCGATGTACTGCGCGGTGTGGAGCCTGCTCATTGCGCAGTGCGCCTATGAGGGCTGGAGCTTTCTGGAGTTGTTTTTTGTCAGGCATGGGCACCCGCTGAATATGGATTCTCCCTGGGCGGTTCTGGTGCAGCTGCTGTCCGGGGCGGTATTCTTTGCAGCCGTGTACCTCCTGCTGGCGCGGCAGCTGCCCTATAAAGGAGATTATCATATCGGACCCCGGCAGCTGTTCAGCTCATTCTTCATCGGTATCCTGTTCATGATGCAGGCGGCAGTGCTGAGCGATAAATCGATCGATGCATGGCCGCCGCATCTGCTGACAACACTGGTCATCGGGCAATTCTACTTTCTTACGCTGCTCTACTTCCAGACGGAACTGTTCAAGAAGGCTGCGATCGAAAAAGAGATGAATGCCCTGAACCTGCTGTACGAGCGGCAGCGCCAGCAGTATCAGGTCGCACGGCAGAATGTGCAGATCATCAATAAGCGTTGTCATGAGCTGAAGGTACAGATCGCCAGCCTCCGCAAGCTCGCTCCCGGTGCAGTGCCACAGGAGAGCATCGAGGAGGCGGAGCGTGCAGCCCACCTGTATGATGCGAACTGCAACACCGGCAACGAGGTGCTGGATGTGGTGCTGACCGAGAAGAGTCTGCTGTGCGAATCACGGGGCATCCAGCTGAATGCTGTGGCAAACGGCAGCTGCCTTGGCTTTTTTGAGGCGGGGGATCTGTACGCATTGTTTGCCAATGCACTGGATCATGCGGTGGAAAGCGCAGTGCAGACCTCCCGACCGGAGTGCAGGGTCATCGATCTGCTGGTCTGTGTGCGGCAAGGCTTTGTGGTAGTGAATGTCATCAGCCCGCTGCGTCCGCCGGAAAAGCAGACGAACCGTTCTGCACAGTACGAGCTGAAGGTGATCCGACGGATCGTGCAGAAATATAAGGGTACCCTGACTCTGGAAGAACAGGGGGCATTCTTTGCGGAAAAGATCATCTTTCCGCTGCAAAAATAAGTTAAGAAAACGGCGGCCGCCGCAGAAGTTCCGGAAATGGAAGTCCTGCGGCGGCTTTCTTTTTCGCTTGTTGGATACATCTGCTTGTGAAAAACATACAAATATATCAGTTCAATTTTGGAAGCTCGAAACCGAATGTGCACGCAAAACGACCGATTTTCGCACGCATCTTGCGAAATATGGTCACTCTGATAAAATAATGACAAAGAACAGAGAACGAGAAAAATCACTGCACCACAGCAAAAACAGGAGGGAATGGATGCGTAGGATTGCAAAGCTCATGAAGGACTGGCAGTTTACCGGCCCGGACGGCGTTACCGCTGCCGTTGAGCTGCCCCACACTTGGAACGCGAAGGACGGTCAGGACGGCGGCAACGATTATTGGCGGGGCTGCTGCACCTACTGCACCCGCTTTGCAGCACCGGTGTACGACCCGGCACAGCAGCAGGTCTGGCTGCAGTTCGAGGGGGTCAACGCCAGCGCTGCCGTGCTGCTGAACGGTCAGCAGCTCTGCACCCATGACGGCGGCTACTCCACCTTCCGGGCAGAGATCACGGAGCTGCTGCAGGCAGAAAATCAGCTCACGGTACAGGTGGACAACAGTGTCAACGACCGCGTCTATCCCCAGAAGGCAGACTTTACCTTCTACGGCGGCATCTACCGGGACGTGAGTCTGCTGGTGGTGAACAAAAACCACATTGCGCTGGGGCATTTTGGCGATACCGGCGTGAAGATCACTCCTGTCCTGAAAGAGAACGGTGCCGACATTCAGGTGGAAACGCTGGTGGAAGGCGAAGGCACCGTAACGGTGGAGCTGCTGGATGCTGCGGGCAGCATTGTTGCAAAGGGCGAAGGCGAAAAGACCTCCCTCCATCTGGATGCTCCCCACCTGTGGAACGGCGTAAAAGATCCCTATCTCTATACCTGCATCGTCCGTCTGGTAAAGGATGGCCAGCCGGTGGATGAAGTGATCGCCAAGGTGGGTCTGCGCAGCTTCTCGGTGGATGCAAAGAAGGGCTTTTTCCTCAACGGCAAACCCTATCCGCTCCACGGTGTTTCCCGCCATCAGGACCGCAAGGGTCTGGGCAATGCGATCACCCGGGAGATGCACGATGAGGACATGGCGCTGATCCGGGAGCTGGGCGCAAACACCATCCGGCTGGCACACTACCAGCACGACCAGTATTTCTACGACCTGTGCGATCAGTACGGCATGGTGGTCTGGGCAGAGATCCCCTACATCTCCGAGCACCTGCCCAACGGCCGGGGAAATACCATCAGCCAGATGAAGGAGCTGATCCACCAGAACTACAACCACCCCTCCATCGTCTGCTGGGGCGTGTCCAACGAGATCACCATTTCCACCAAAGATAAGGCGGATATGCTGGATAACCACCGGTTGCTCAACGAGCTGTGCCACAAGATGGATCCCACCCGCCTGACCACGCTGGCCTGCTATGCCATGTGCGGCCCCTTCAACCCGGTGGCGCACATCACCGATCTGGTCAGCTGGAACCTGTATCTGGGCTGGTATGTGCCGGGGCTGTTCCTGAACGACCTGTGGATGGACTTTTTCCATCTGGTGTACCCCAACCGTCCGCTGGGCTTTTCCGAGTACGGTGCCGAGGGCATGCCCAACCTCCACAGTGCCCACCCCCGCCGGGGCGACCACACCGAGGAGTATCAGGCCAAGTACCACGAGTATATGCTGAAGTGCTTTGACCGCCACCCGTGGCTGTGGGCGACCCATGTTTGGAATATGTTTGATTTTGCAGCCGATGCCCGGGATCAGGGCGGCGAGCCGGGCATGAACCACAAGGGCCTTGTCACCTTTGACCGCAAGACCAAAAAAGACAGCTTCTACCTCTATAAAGCATGGTGGAGCGATGAAAACTTCGTCCATATCTGCTCCAAGCGGTTCACCGACCGCACCGAGAAAGAGCTTGAGGTCAAGGTCTACTCCAACCAGAAGACCGTTGCGCTGTATGCGGACGGCAAAAAGCTGGCAGAGCAGACCGGCGAGCATATTTTCACATTCCGTGTGCCGCTGCACGGAAAGGTCGAACTGAGGGCGGTTGCAGGCGACTGCATCGACACCGTCTGCTTCCGCAGCGTAGCGGCCCCGAACCCCAGCTACAAGCTGGTGAAAACCAAGTCAAAGAGTGCAAACTGGGTCTGAGCACCAGCCTTGCGCTTTGAAGAAATCAAACCCAAAGGAGGGGTCAGAACCAAAAACGGCTGTCTGGTGCGGCAGGATAAGGACAACACAAGAAGTAAAGGAGAACAGCATGGCTAAGAAAAGTATGGTGCTGCGCGGTCTGACTGCACTGTTTACCTTCGTTTTCTCGCTGTCCATCGTGACCGGCGTGACCCTCGAAGGCTACAAGTCGACCATCGACACCAACCTCGGAACCCAGAGCGAGAAGTTTGTCTCGGAGAGCACCGAAGCCGACCCGCTCTACAATAAATTTACCCCGTCTGCCGAAGTCCTGAACGAGGACGGAACCGGCAACTCCCACGCCCTCATCCAGAAGGCGATGAACCTGAACTGCCAGCAGGCGGCTGAGGGCGCCGTTCTGCTGAAGAATGAGAACAACGTGCTGCCGCTGGCAAGCGGCTCCAAGGTCACGCTGCTGGGCATCCGCTCGCATGTGCCTCTGGTCGGTTCCAGCTTCGGCGTCAAGGCATGGGGCGGCTTCATCAATCTGGAGCAGGCTCTGAGCCAGAACAAGACGGATTTCGCCAACACCATCACCACCAGTGTGAACACCAACCGCCAGACCGGCGAGACCACAGTCGGCCGTACTGTTTCTTCTTGGAGCGGTGACGAGTTCGAGTTTGAGGGTGCGGGTTACGAGATCAACCCCACCATGGTCAGCATCTATGAGAAGCTGAACGAGACCTACAATCACGCCAACAACGAGTCTCCCGCCGAGGTCTACGACCCGGGCGAGCCTTCTCTGGCAGAGATCGCAGCTGTGGACAGCAGCTACGAGTCCAGCTTTGCTCAGTACGGCGACGCATCCATCGTGGTCATCAGCCGTCCCAGCGCAGAGTCCAAGGACTACCTGCCCGGCGGCATCGCAGAGGGTCTGGGCGCAGACGAGCCTCTGGCTCTGACCACCAACGAGCGCGACATCATCGAGACCGCAAAGAAGGCCAGCGATAAGGTCATCGTTCTGGTCAACAGCGCAACGGCTGTGGAGATCGGTGATCTGAAGAACGACCCCGAGATCGATGCGATCCTGTGGATCGGCTTCCCCGGCTGCTACGGCATGACCGGCATCGCCGACATCCTCTGCGGACGCACCAGCCCCTCCGGCGGCCTGCCCGACATCTACCCCACCTACAATATGTCTGCCCCCGCCATGCAGAACATGGGCAAGATGTACTACACCAACACTGCCGAGGTCATCACCCGCTCCGGCGGTCTGCTGAGCTTCACCCCGGGTGCTTACACCATCGAGGCTGAGGGTCTGTACACCGGCTACCGCTACTACGAGACCCGCTATGCAGACTGCGTCAATGGCGTGGGCAATGCGGCTTCTCCCGTGGGTGCATACGCTTCTTCCACCGAGTGGAACTACGACAACGAAGTGGCCTACGGCTTTGGCTACGGCCTGAGCTACACCACCTTCACGCAGGAGATCCAGGGTCAGCCTGAGATCAGCGTGAGCATCGACAGCGAGACCGGCGCACCGAAGGCCTTTGCCACCTTCAACGTAAAGGTCACCAACACTGGCAAGGTTGCCGGCAAGACCCCTGTGCAGATCTATGGTCAGGCTCCCTACACCGAGGGCGGCCTCGAGAAGGTCGCCATCCAGCTGCTGAACTTTGAGAAGTCCAGCGAACTGGCACCCGGCGCATCTGAGATCGTCCCCGTCACAGTCGACCTGCAGTACATCGCCAGCTATGATATGGAGCACGACAACGGCGACGGCACCACCGGCACCTATGTCCTCGATCCCGGCACCTACTACTTCGCAGCCGGCAACGGCGCACACGACGCTCTGAACAACATTCTGGTGCTGCAGGGCGCAGATGCCTCCAAGATGGTCGGCACCGGCAGCGCAGCTGCTGCAGTGGCTCAGGAGATCACCGAGGATCTGATCTCCCGCACCGCCTTCTCCGTTTCCAAGACCGGTGAAAAGATCTCCAACCAGATCCCCTACTCCGACTGGAACTACTACCAGCCCGGCGAGGTCACCTACCTGACCCGTGCTGACTGGGCAGGCACCTTCCCCAAGACCTACGATCAGATGACCCTGACCAGCGAGCAGCTGATCAGCGACCTGAACGGTCACTACTACACCATTGCAACCGACGACGATACTTCTGACATCCAGTGGGGTCAGAACAGCGATCTGATGTTCTATCAGATGTTCGATCTGGACTTCGATGATCCGAAGTGGGACGAGCTGATGGATAAGATGACCCTCGAGGAAGCACAGTATCTGGCAACCTACGGCGGCCCCAGCATCCCGGGCGTGGAGTCCATCGGCACGGTCGAGACCTATATGACCGAGAACGCAGGCAACGGCGTCGCTGTCAACCTGAATGCCTCCAAGGATACCAATGCTCCGTGGACCATCGGCGTAGACGACCCCAACGGCAACTGGCATCCCGAAGTCTTTGCAAATGCTCCGCTGGTCGCAGCTTCCTTCAACAACGAGCTGTATAAGGCCGTCGGTGAGTTTGTCGGCGAGGAGTCGCTGTTTGTCGGCATTCCCATCCTGTGGGGCCCCGGTATGAACACCCACCGTCAGGCTTACAACGGCCGTAACGGCGAGTATTACTCTGAGGATCCCGTCCTGACCGGCAATGCCGGCATGGAGTTTGCCATCGGCGCTCTGGAGTACGGCCTGATCGCCGCTCCCAAGCACTATGCCTTTAACGATCAGGAGTCTGAGCGCGGCGGCGTTTCGCCCTACATGACCGAGCAGCGTGCCCGCGAGATCGAGCTGCGTGCTTACCAGATCGCATTTGAGGCTACCAAGTACGACACCGACGACTACGATGCAGGTATGCGTGGTCTGATGACCTCCTTCTCCAAGATCGGCGGCGTCGAGTGCACCTCCAGCGTGGGCATGAACACCAACATCCTGAAGAAGGAGTGGGGTTTCAAGGGCTATGCAGTCACCGATATCTACGACGATACCGACCTGTACGGTGCCGTGCTGAACTCCGGCGTGACCTGCTTTGATACCCGCGGCATCTCCGGCTTCTACGGCTCCACCACCCTCGAGACCGACTCTACCTTTGCAACGCAGGTGGACGGCAGCTCTGTCAGCAGCACTCTGCTGAACGGCGATGCCAATCTGCAGCAGCACGTCAAGGAGTCTGCACACAACATCCTGTATGCAATGGCACACTCCAACCTGATGAACCGCTACAACAGCACCACCCGCATCGTCCAGACCATGACCTGGTGGCGTGCAGCTTACATCGCTCTGATCGCAGTGTCCGGCATCCTGACGGTTGCCTGCGGCGCAGGTTATGTTCTCTCCGTCCGCAAGAAGAGCAAGAAGGAGGTTCACTGATATGACCTTTCTGAAAAAACAGGGCGCAGCCTTCTATTTTAACGCAGTCGCCATCGTCCTCGCCGTTGCAGGCACCATCGCAATGGTGATGAGCAGCACCTACAGCGAGGCCAATGCGCTGGCAGCTCTGACCCGTCTGATCGTTCAGAGCGTTCTGGCGGTCGTTCTGGTCGCCGGGGGCATCTGGGCGGCTAACGACGGAAAGGATGACAACGGCATCCTCGGTCTGGCCGCTACCATGGCAGCCATCGCCCTGATCGTTGCCACCATCGGCAACATCATCAACAGCCGCATCCTGCTGATCTCCGGCCTGTTCTCCTTCAACTCCCAGAACATGGTCGGCTGGCATGTCTTTTACATCACTGTGGCCTGCCTCGTCTGCTATGTCGTGGCCATCGTTTCCATGATCATTGGCTCCTTCTGCAAGGCGACCAAGTAAAAGACTTTTTTCCGCGAACCCTTCGTATACCTGATCACGGCAGCCTGCCCCGAAGGCGGGGCAGGCTGCCGCTTTTTTATCAAAAAAGGAGAGACCGCAATGGGTGAACCCAAAACAACGGCGTCGAGTGTGAACCGCGCCAAAACCTACCAGCTGGTGCTGTTCCCGCTGAACAACGGCGCGACCAACGTGTACTATGTGCTGGTGCTTTCCTACATCGCCACCTTCGGCAGCAAGGTTCTGGCGCTGAGCATGCTGTTTGCGTCGGTGATGGTCACCGGTATGCGTCTGTTTGACGCCATCACGGATCCCATCATCGGTGCCCTTATGGACCGCACCAACGGTAAGTTCGGCAAGTTCCGGCCCTTCATGGTCATCGGCAACCTGATCATGGCGGCCAGCATTCTGGTGCTCTACTGCCTTACCCCCCTCATCCCCGCCAGCGCCATGGGGCTGCGCTACGCCGCCTTTGTTGCCCTGTATGCCGTGTGGGTCATCGGCTACACCTTCCAGACCAGCTGCACCCGCTCCGGCCAGACCGTGCTGACCAGCGACCCCAAGCAGCGCCCGCTGTTCACCATCTTCAACACGGTGGGCAGCCTGCTGGGCATGGGCGCTATGCAGTTCTTTGCCCCCATCCTCGCCAAGAACTATGAGGGCGGCTACGCTTCTGCCGGTTTCTTCCGCACGCTGGCTCCTGTGGGCATCGTTATTTCTATTCTGCTCACCCTGCTGGCCGTTATCGGCATCTGGGAAAAGGATCAGCCCAAGTATTTTGGCATTGGCGGCGAAAAGACCGAGAAGATCAAGGTACGCGAGTACATCCAGATCATCAAAAACAACGACCCCATGCAGCGTCTGATGGTTGCCGGTGCAGGCTGCAAGCTGGCGCTCTCTATCGCGACCAATACCACCGTGCTGTGTATGCTGTACGGCTGCATGATGGGCAACTACGATGGCCTGTATCTGCCCATGATGGTGCTGGGCTATGTGTGCAGCGTGCCGTTCTTCCTGCTCACCGTCCGCACCAGCCAGAAGGAGGGCCAGAAGGCCAGCCTGATGAAGTACGTCAGCGTGGCGCTGGTGTGCTATGTGGGCGTGCTGGTGCTGCTGCTGCTCTGGGGCCGCGGCGATGCCTTCACCCTGTCCATTCTGGGCGAAAACGGCCTGTCCATCAACCTGTACACCATCCTGTTCATTGCCTTCTTCGGCATCGGCTACGGTGCCTACTACGCCACTGCCGATATGCCCATCCCCATGGTTGCCGACTGCTCCGACTACGAGACCTACCGCAGCGGCAAGTATATCCCCGGCATCATGGGCACCCTGTTCAGTCTGGTGGACAAGCTGGTGTCCAGCCTGTCCGCTACGGTCGTGGGCATTGCCGTCAGCTTTGTGGGTCTGCAGAGTCTGCCGACTCAGTATGACCCTTACACCCCGGGCATGAACTGGGTGGTCATCGTGCTGTTCTGCATCATCCCCATGGTGGCATGGGCGGCTACCCTCATCGCCATGAAGGGCTACACCCTGACCGGTGCCAAGATGAAGGAGATCCAGGCTGTCAATGCCTGCCGCCGCGATGCAGTGGCCAAGGGCATGA
>CAKSTO010000033.1 GCA_934501115.1 uncultured Faecalibacterium sp. | reverse complement strand
AAAAGCTATTGCACCGATTATCTTGACTATATCTATGTAGACCCGATGGGAAAGCGGATTCGGCCCGACTTTCTGAGTCAGCATTTCCCAGATTTTCTGGTAGCACACCAGATGAAGCGTATCCGCTTTCACGATCTGCGCCATAGTTGTGCCAGTCTGCTCTATGCCAATGGCGTGAGCCTGAAGGAGATTCAGGAGTGGCTGGGTCACAGTGACATCAGCACAACAAGCAACATTTATACACATCTGGATTTCTCCAGTAAGGTATCCTCGGCGAATGCAATCGTTAATATCTTCCCGGAAAACACCAAAGTATAAGAAACTGAGCAGAAAAAGAAAAACAGCCAAAAATCTTTCGATTCTAAGCTGTTTTATGATGGAGTGCCGATGGTGGGACTCGAACCCACATGGTTTCCCGAACGATTTTGAGTCGTTTGCGTCTGCCATTCCGCCACATCGGCTTATATTCAATTTTGAGACATTAGTACCGGTTTCTGAAGATTGGAGGGATGTTCAGGAGGGATGTAAGAAATCCTGCTTCGACAAACTCTCAAAATTCAACGAATACTCGTGAATTTCTCGCACAGACACGAAAAATCACGAAGCGGATTTTGAGTCTACATCGTCTGCCATTCCGACACATCGGCGGATGTAAAACAACAGTGATATTATAACGGATTCTGCGCCTAAAATCAAGTGCGGATTTTCCGGGGATCGTTTGCCGGAGTGCATGGCAGACAGATACGGACGGAGGGCTCCGTATTTTGCGTGCTTTTGGATCGGAGAACGACGCATTTTGCGGAGCGTAAGCCGGCCTGCGGCAAAAAATGAAAGGGACAGCGTGAAATTTGTCTTTCGGAATACGGGATGGGGGAGGATGGCGGAGAAAACGCAAAGATTGACGCAGACAGGATGAAAATAGTATAATGCTACCTGAAAATACCAAATAAGACGGACGAGGGAGACAGGATGGCACAGGAAGAGAATATGACCCGGGAACAGGTCGAGGAAGAGATGCGTCAGCTGCGGAAGGTATTTGATTCGGTGCAGCTGTTCACACAGGAGATGATCCAGGACCCCAAGGGACGCAGACCCTGTTACGCACACTGGAAGCGGACACGTCCATGCGAGAACTGTGTGGCACGGCGCGCTTTAGAAGAAAAAGGCCGCAAAAGCAGGTTGGAATATATGGGCAAGACCCTGTATGAGGTGACGGCCTGCTATGTTCTGGTAGAAGACAGACCCTGCGTACTGGAAATGGCACAGAAGTTGGATCGCGGCATGGTGCTGGGGCCGGATGACAGCGGTCGGCTGCTCGATACCATCACCGACCAGAGGGAAAGGCTCTATCGGGATCCTGCGACCGGTGCGTACAATCGGCTGTATTATGACGAAAACTACCGTGGACGCTCCATGACGGCAGGGGTCGCGCTGCTGGATCTGGATGACCTCAAACTGTCCAATGACGTATATGGAAGAGCTGCCGGGGACAGTGTGCTGGAGACGGCGGTCAATGTGATCCGGCGCGGCCTGACCGAGAAGGACAGGCTGATCCGCTATAACAGCGGCGAGCTTTTGCTCCTGCTGCCGGACATCGGGCAGGAGCAGTTCAGCCGACGGCTGGAGCAGATCCGGCTGCAGCTGCGGACGGCCAGAATTCCGGGCTACTCCCGCATCCAGATGTCGGCCAGCATCGGTGGGGTCTGGGTCGAGGATGAAAGTCTGGAGATCGCGGTGGATCACGCACAGCGGCTCATGCACTATGCGAGCATCCAGAAAAACACTGTGGTCACGGAGCGTCAGACCGAATCCCGGGCGGCGGGGGCACCGCAAAGACGCCAGAGCGTGCTGATCGTGGATGACTCGGCCATGAACCGCGCTCTTTTGAGCCAGATGCTGGGCAGACAGTACGACACCGCCGAGGCGGCCGGCGGTGAAGAGTGCCTGCGTCTGCTGGAACAGAATCCCACGGGCATTTCCATCGTGCTGCTGGATATCCACATGGATGGGATGAACGGCTTTGATGTGCTGGAAGCCATGAACCAGCGCGGGATGCTGGAAGAGATCCCTGTCATTATGATCTCCAGCGAAGATACAGCCGACTCGGTGCGCCGTGCCTTTGATCTGGGAGCTTCGGATTACATCGGGCGTCCCTTTGACGCCAAGGTAGTCTATCAGCGGGTGTCCAACGCCATCCGCCTTTACGCAAAACAGCGCAGATTGAGCGCCATGGTGGCAGATCAGGTCTGTGAGATCGAAAAGCGCAGCCGCATGATGATCGACATCCTGAGCCGGGTGGTGGAGCGGCGCAACGGAGAGAGCCATGCGCATGTACAGCGCATCAGCAATCTGACAAACATGCTTCTGACCCATTTGGCACAAAAAACTGACAGCTATCCGCTGTCGCAGGAGATGCGGCAGACGATCGGCATGGCGTCGATGCTCCATGATATCGGCAAAATGGAGGTCGACGATCAGATCCGGAGCGGCAGTGCCCACACGCTGGAAGAATTGGAGCGAATGCGTCAGCACACGGTACTGGGTGCAAAAATGCTGGAGGAACTGGATGCCTACCGGGATGAAGATTTTGTCCAGACGGCCTGCCAGATCTGCCGCTGGCATCATGAGAGGTACGACGGCTCCGGCTATCCGGATCATCTTGTGGGAGAGCAGATCCCCATTGCGGCACAGGTGGTTGGGCTTGCAGATGCTTACGAGACTCTTGTAAGCGGCAGTGAAACACAGCCGCCGATGCCCCACAGAGAGGCGCTCAAGCAGCTGTGCGAAGCGGACGCAAAGCATTTCAACCCGCTGCTGCTGGAATGCCTGCAGGAGATCGGGGCAGAGATCGGGGAAACCATGCAGCATCCGGAGAAGGTGTGAAAATAGAAGTACAGTCCTTGCCCGGGAGCGCAGGCTGTGCTACACTAAGGAAAAACTGCACGCAGGACGTGTGAGAAACAGGAGGAATCCACCCTTGAAACATCTGCATTGGTTTGCACGCCGTACCGCAGCACTTGCGCTGGCACTGGCTCTCTGTGCCGGGCTGCTTGCCCCGGCGGCTTCGGCTGCCACGACCATGGGCGGTGCGGACACGACCCTGATCCCGGCAGAAGAGGAAAACTGCCTGAGCTGGCTGTTCGGCTCCGGCGACAGCATCACCATGCCGTACCTGAACATCAAGGGTCAGGGGCTGCGCCGCAATGTCACCCTGAATCTTGTGGACTGCCTCGTGGGCATCACCTACACCGAACTCGGCTCCATCGGCAGCTATGTCAGCGCAGGCGCGGCACAGCAGGCATGGAAGGCGCAGGCGGTGGCCATCCATTCCTATCTGGAGTACCATAAGCAGTACGGCTCTTCGGCCAATGCCCTAATCTACACGCCGGTGGATCAGATCCCGTCCTCGGCACGGGAAGCCATCCGCAGGGCGGTGGAGCCGGTGAAAAACGAGATCCTGACCTACAACGGCAGCGTCTGCGACGCGGTGTGGTCGGCCAGCGCGGGCTACAATACCCAGACCGGTGTCTACGGCACCTGCTCCAGTCTGGACGCATGGGGCACCGAAGTACCGTACCTGCAAAGCGTGGAAAGCCCCTATGAGGAACAGTACCACAACAAGCTGCGCAGGGTCATCGGCAAGGACTATACGTATGTGGAGTACAATGACAGCCGCACAGGGGCGCCCTATGTCAGCGCCGACACCTCGCACAAAAGTCTGGGAGGCTTTGTGCAGTACGATACCTTCGTGTCCAATGATAAAAAATACCGCTATATCGGGCAGTTCGTGTCCTCCCGCTACTGCTTCGACTTTGGCACAGATGCCAATGGCGTCCCCTGCATGACCTATTACGGCTTCGGCCATGGGGTGGGTATGAGCCAGTGCGGCGCTGTGGGCTACGCACAGGAGCAGGGCATGGGCTACAGGGAGATCCTGAGCCATTATTATTCCGGCGCATCCATCTCCGCCAGCAGTTCCGGCGGCGGCCTGTTTGGCTGGCTGCACGACCTTTTCCACTGGTAAATGCCGGGAGAAGAAAAGAATTGCTGTCAAAACCTTCTCAAACACAGCGGGATTTGGTATACTATACAATGTTTGTGATTTTGTGAGAGAATCCTTTGCGGATAGAAATGCTCGTAGGAGTGGAGAACGGAATGGATCAGGAAAAAGAAAAGAAGCGGCAGACGGAGCACAGCCGTGAGCTGGCGCAGCGCATCGTGCGGGAGCTGATGCCTGCTGATGTGCAGGTGCTGGGCGGCAGCGGTCTGCTGGAAAAGGCGCTGGAAAAGGCCGGCACCGCAGTGGTGGATCAGGCAGGCGAAAACGGCCTGCTGGTGGTCGTGGATCCGGAGTGGATCGAACTGCCGCAGCTCGGATGCAGTCAGGTGCTTCTGGTCTGCGACGAGGCTTCGGCTATGGCAGACTGCGCGAAGCAGCTGGAGCAGCAGGGGCTGAGCCGCGATTTTGAGTGGCGCACCCGGGGCAAGGTGCAGCAGACGGCATTGTTCCGCCGCAGCCCGGCGGCGCAGGAGCCTGCAGCGCTCACAGCCGGCTACGAGATGACATTGGATGAGCTGCGGGAGCGGATGATGCAGGCAGAGCGCACGGCGGCCGAGCAGACCGCCCAGCTGGAGCGCCTGCGCAGTGATCTTTCGCTGAGCCGCAGCCACGAGAAGGATCTGGAAAAGACGCTGAACAATGTGACCGGCTCCACCTTCTGGAAGATGACCTGGCCGCTGCGCTATCTTGTCAGCAAGAGCCGCAGCCTTGTGCACACCTTCCCGCCGTTTGTCTTTCTGGGGGAGCTGCGCCGTGTGGGCATTTCCGGCGTGCGGGCGCAGGCAAGAGCCAAAAAGGAGTACACGAAGCTCTTCCCGGGCAAGGTCATGCGTGCCGACCGCTTTGCAAGCGCAGAGCTGCTGGTAAGGCAGGCAGCCGCTCAGCCCGCGGCACCGCTGATCAGTATCGTGGTGCCGCTGTACAACACGCCGCAGCAGTTCCTTGTGGAGCTGCTGGACTCAGTGCAGAACCAGACCTATCAGAACTGGGAGCTCTGCCTTGTGGACGCCGGTCAGGATGAGACTGTGGGCGAGACGGTGAAGGCGCGGGCAGAGACGGATCCCCGCATCCGTTACAGAAAGCTGGAAAAAAATGACGGCATTGCGGGCAACACCAATCAGGGCTTTGCACTGGCAAAGGGCGCGTTCATCGCTCTGCTGGATCATGACGACATCCTGCACCCCTGCGCTTTGTGGTATGTGGCACAGGCTATCGCAGAGCAGGGCGCAGATTTCGTGTATACCGATGAGGTGACCTTTGAGGGTGACATCGACCATCTGACGGTCTACCACTTCAAGCCGGATTACATGATCGATAATCTGCGCTCCAACAACTATATCTGCCACCTGAGCGTGTTCAGCGCAAAGCTGCTGGCCGCTGTGGGCGGCGATGAGCGCGCGGCGTTCAACGGCAGTCAGGACTACGACCTCTACCTGCGCCTGACCGAAAAGGCGCACAAGATCGTGCATATCCCGCACCTGCTGTACTACTGGCGCTCCAGCCCCACCAGCGTGGCAAGCAATATTTCGGCCAAGACCTACTGTCTGGAGGCTGCGGTCAAGGCACTGTATGCCCACTATGAGCGCATGGGCGTGCCGGTGGATGAGGTCTCCATGATCCCGGGTACGCCGGGCTTCTATAAGACGGATTACACCATCACAAAGCCCGGCAAGGTGAGCATTCTGATCCCCAGCTGTGACCACTCCGGCGATTTGCGCACCTGTGTGGAGTCAATCTTCCGCAAGACCACCTATGCAGACTATGAGATCATCGTGGTCGAGAACAACAGCAAGGAACCCGCCACTTTCCGCTGCTATGAACGGCTGCAGAAGGAGCATAAGAACCTGAAGGTGGTGACATGGAAGGGCACCGGGTTCAACTACAGCGCCCTGAACAACTTTGGCGCAAAGTATGCAGAAGGGGAATATCTGCTGCTGCTCAACAATGACACGGAGGTCATCTCGCCCCGCTGGCTGGAGGAAATGGTCATGTATGCCCAGCAGAAGCGTGTGGGCTGCGTGGGTGTGAAGCTGATCTACCCTGACAACACCATTCAGCATGCCGGCATCGGCTTTGGCTTTTTGACGCTGGCGGCGCACATGCACAAGAACTTCCCGGTAGGCCACCCGGGCTATATGGGGCGTCTGGTGTATGCACAGGATGTGTATGCCGTCACGGCTGCCTGTCTGATGGTGCGCAAAGAGGTCTATGACGAGGTGAAGGGTCTGGACGAGAGCTTTGCCGTGGCCTTCAATGATGTGGATTTCTGTGTCCGTGTGCGGGAGGCGGGCTACACCAATGTGTTTACCCCGTTCGCACAGCTGTACCACTACGAGAGCAAGAGCCGCGGTCTGGACGAGAACCCGGTCAAGCGCAAGCGTTTTATCTCCGAGGTAGACCGCTTCCAGAAGCGATGGGCGAAACAGCTGGCCGCGGGCGACCCCTGCATGAACCCCAATTTTGACCTGATGAAAGAGGACTTCAGCTTCGACATCAAACCGCTGGAGTAAAACCCTCTCAGTCTGCTGCGCAGACAGCTCTCCCGAAGGGCGAGCTTTATAAGGAATTTTTGATTGAAAAGAGGAACCCCGGTGGAGCTTTCTGCTTGTATCGTAGTTTATAACGGCGCGGAGGAAGCGCTCAGAGCGGCACAGACGGTGCTGGACTGTACCCTTCGCTATCCGCTGACGCTGTATCTGGTAGACAATGCCAGCCCGGACGGCAGCGGCCAGCGCCTTGCCAAGGCCGCGAAGGACGGCACCCTGCGCACCCGCGAGAACCAGAAGGTGGAGGTGCTCTGCCGCACAGAGAACGGCGGCTTCGGCACCGGCCACAACACCGTGCTTTCGCTGCTGCACAGCCGCGTGCACTTCATCCTGAATCCGGATATCCAGCTGACCGGGGACACCCTGAGCGACCTTGCGGATTGGATGGTACAGCACCCGGGTGCTGTCATGACCCGTCCGGCGCTGACTTTCCCGGATGGCAGGCCACAGCGTCTGCCTTTGCGCCGGTGCAATGTGCGGGCGATGGTCTACCGACAGCTGCCCTGCCTGAAGTTTTGGGCAAAGTATAACGAGCGTTACCTGATGGCAGACAAAGACCTGACGAAACCTGTCGAAATCGAGTTCTGCACCGGCAGCTTCTCGGCGGTAGACACAGCGGTTTTCAAGGCGGTGGACGGCTTTGACGAAAATTACTTCATGTACGTCGAAGACGCTGACCTGACCCAGAAGATGCGCACGCAGGGCAAGGTGTATCTGGTGCCACAGTATACCGCTGTTCATGCGTGGCACCGCGCGGCGCACCGCAGCCTGAAGCCTTTTTTGTGGCAGCTGCGCAGCCTGATGCGCTACTTTTCCAAGTGGGGATTTGCGTGGTAAGCGGGGACGATTTGAAATGCGCGCCGCGTTGCTTTGCGCATCTTCAGCGGAAAAATTATTTTTAAGTTTGGGACAGCGGAGCGTCTGCGGACGCTCCGCTGTCCCGTTTTCACGGGAAGGGGCTTGTGCGGTGAGCGGCAGCTGCCGCGCTGGTTTCCTGCGGAAACATCCGCGCGGCGGGGTACCCTCTCCGTCATCGCTACGCGATACCACCTCCCCCGAAAGGGGGAGGTTTCACTCTACTTACCGGCAGATGGCGAAAAGCTCCTCCTTCGGGGGAGCTGGCTGCGAATGCAGTGAGCAGGCTGAGAGGGTTCGTTTCCAGCTCAACTGCAAAGTGTGCGGTTTTGCCAAGGGCTCTCCCTTTGGGAGAGCTGGCATCGAGCAGCGCGAGATGACTGAGAGGGCGAGGACGCTTGAAGTTTTGCAAAAAGCTCTCCCTGAGATGATTCGCCCTCCATTGCCCCGCAGCGGCACCGCATTTCTGCGCAGCAGAACATCATTTCTTCTTGCATTTTATGTGAATTGATAGTAAAATAAAGTGAACTGCTATCCCATTTTGCCGTTCCGGACAGGGGAGAGCGGCCCTAAAATCGTTTACAGCGGACGCAGCTCCGCTTTGAATCCATACGCTGACCGGCCGGTTTTCTGCCCGGTCAGCGTACAGCTGCACAACTTTTATTGATCGATTCTAAAGGAGTGCACAAAAATGAAAGGTATCATTCTTGCCGGCGGTGCCGGCACCCGGCTTTACCCGCTGACCATGGTCACCAGCAAGCAGCTGCTGCCGGTCTACGACAAGCCGATGATCTATTACCCTCTGTCCACGCTGATGCTGGCAGGCATTCAGGACATCCTGATCATCTCCACCCCGACCGATACGCCTCGCTTTGAGGCGCTGCTGGGTGATGGCAGCCAGTACGGCATCCATCTGCAGTATAAAGTTCAGCCCTCCCCGGACGGTCTGGCACAGGCCTTTATTCTGGGCGAAGAGTTCATCGGCGACGACTGCTGCGCCATGATCCTTGGCGATAATATCTTCTACGGCAACGGCTTCTCCAAGATCCTCAAGACGGCGGCCTCTAATGCCGAAAACAAGGGTCGCTGCACCGTGTTCGGCTACTATGTGTCCGACCCCGAACGCTTCGGCATCGTGGAGTTCGACAAGGACGGAAAGGTGCTGAGCGTGGAAGAAAAACCTCAGCACCCCAAGAGCAATTATGCGATCACCGGCCTGTACTTCTACAATAAGGAAGTTGTCGAAATGGCAAAGCGGGTCAAACCCTCTGCCCGCGGCGAGCTGGAGATCACCACACTGAATGATATGTACCTGAAGAAGGACGAGCTGGATGTGCAGCTGCTGGGACGCGGCTTTGCATGGCTGGATACCGGCACCATGGATAGTCTGGTGGATGCCGCTGACTTCGTGCGCATGATCGAAAAGCGTCAGGGCATCAAGATCAGTGCTCCGGAGGAGATCGCATTCAAGTACGGCTGGATCGACCGTGATACCCTGCTGGAAAGCGCAGAGCGCTACGGCAAGAGCCCCTACGGCCAGCACCTGAAAAATGTTGCAGACGGTAAGCTGCGTTACTAAGCTAAAGAGAGGCATCTGTATGAAAATCATTGTTACCGGCTGCAAGGGTCAGCTGGGCACCGAGATCCTCAAGCAGCTGCGCGAGGGCCGCAGCGAGATCGGCCCCATCCCCGAAAAGCTGCTCAACGCCACGGTCATTGCTGTGGATCTGCCGGATCTGGATATCTCCAACTATAAGATGGTGGACGAGTTCATCCGCCGCAACCGCCCGGATGTGATCATCAACTGCGCCGCCTACACCAATGTGGATGGCTGCGAGGTGAACCATGATGCCGCCTTTAAGGCAAATGCTCTGGGTCCCCGCAATCTGGCACAGGCTGCCGAAAAGACCGGTGCCCGTCTGGTTCACGTCTCCACCGACTATGTGTTCTCCGGCCGTGAGAACGGCGGTGTTGCACAGGACGAGGCCACCCTTCCCGGCCCCATCAGCGCTTACGGCTCCACCAAGCTCATGGGTGAAAAGTATGTGGAACAGTTCTGCCACCGCCACTTCATTGTGCGCACCGCATGGCTCTACAGCTACTACGGCAAGAACTTCGTCAAGACCATCGTGAATGCGGGCAAAAAGTTCGGTAAGCTGGAAGTGGTCAACGATCAGCGCGGAAACCCCACCAACGCAGTGGATCTGGCACACGAGATCCTGCAGCTGTGTGTCACCCACGAGTACGGCCTGTACCACTGCACCGGCGAGGGCATCTGTTCGTGGTACGACTTCGCTTCCGAGATCATCCGCCTGTCCGGCGTGGATGCCACGGTGGCTCCCTGCACCAGCGAGGAGTATAAGGCAAAGCACCCCGAAAGTGCCGACCGCCCCAAATGGAGCGCTCTGGACAACCGGATGCTGCGCTGCACCGTGGGCAACGATGTGCGCGACTGGAAGGATGCACTGGCTTGCTTCTTCGCCCACTGGGACGGCGACAACGGCATGAAAGACTGAGATAGAGAGGAATTGCAAGATATGAAAACCTATCTGATCACCGGCTGCGCCGGTTTTATTGGTTCCAACTTTGTGCATTATATGCTCAAGAAATACCCCGAGATCCTGCTGGTCAATCTGGATAAGCTGACCTACGCCGGCAATCTGGAAAACCTGAAGGATGTGGAGGGCGACCCCCGCCATGTGTTCGTGCAGGGCGACATCTGCGACAAGGAACTGGTGGAGAGCCTGTTTGCAAAGTACGATTTCGATTACGTCATCAACTTTGCCGCCGAGAGCCATGTGGATCGCTCCATCAAGAATCCCGAGATCTTTGTGCAGAGCAATGTGATGGGCACCGTCAACCTGCTGCAGCGCGCCAAGGAGGCGTGGTACAACGCCGATGCCAAGACCTGGAAGGAAGGCAAGAAGTACCTGCAGGTGTCCACCGATGAAGTGTACGGTGCGCTGGGTGCGGATGGCTACTTCATGGAGACCACTCCGCTTTGCCCCCACAGCCCCTATTCTTCTTCCAAGGCCAGCGCCGATATGTTCGTTATGGCGTTCCACGATACCTACGGCATGCCGGTGAACATCACCCGCTGCTCCAATAACTACGGCCCCTATCAGTTCCCCGAGAAGCTGATCCCCCTGATGATCAACAACGTCAAGCACCACAAGCAGCTGCCCATCTACGGCGACGGTATGCAGATCCGCGACTGGCTGTACGTGGAAGATCACTGCAAGGCGATCGATATGGTGGCCAACGGCGGCAAGATCGGCGAGGTGTACAATGTGGGCGGCCACAACGAGCGCCCCAACATCTTCATCGTCAAGACCATTATCAGCCAGCTGCATGACCGCCTGCAGGACGAGGGCATCAGCGAAGATCTCATCAAGCACGTGGCTGACCGTCTGGGTCATGACCGCCGCTACGGCATCGACCCCACCAAGATCAAGAACGATCTGGGCTGGTACCCCGAGACCCCGTTCGAGAAGGGCATCGTGCTCACCATCGACTGGTACCTGAACCATGAAGAGTGGATGGAGCACGTCACAAGCGGTGATTACCAGAAATACTATCAGGATATGTACAAGAATAAGTAACAGATTGTAAATCTAAAAACACAACGAAAAAGCACCTGCTGTGGAGAGTTTTCCACGACAGGTGCTTTTGTTATATGGAAGTGACTTTATGTATGAATTAAAGAGTTAGAAATGAATCTTTGTCCCATACAGTGACGTTTGTGATATCACGATGCTTTCCATTTGAGGACAGCAAAAAGATACGAGTATCGTAATGAATGCTATCCTTGCTTTTACTGGTTTTCTCAAATAAGACAGAAACGCAAGGATAGGCGTTTTTCATAAGCTGACGGTGTATCTTTTCATCCGCAGAGGAAAACGGAAGTGAATCATTAGGATGCGCGGAGTTGTGTTTGTGCCACACACCGACTAACTGCAAGGGTGGCTGGTAAAGCAGGCTGAGAAGATTGCACAGGTGCTCTTCATAGGCGGTATCATACTGAAAACTGCCCAGTGTGTGTATCGTATTCCGATAGCCGCTATCTGTGGCTTCAATAATATAAATATCGTTTCCGGGGGCAGTGCGTCCCAAAAGTAGCCCGCCTGTTTCAGTATCAGGAAAATGGTTTAACTCAATTTCAATAACAGCCTGTGCGCGCCTAGAAAAAGTGCAACGCATTCCGTTTACTGGCGGTATGCAGTACCACCACACTGTGTGCATGTAGAAGTGTTCTGCCAAGAAGGAATCAGTTTGCGCTCCTCAAAGCCGCAGTTCGAGCATTTGAACCAATCGCTTGCGAAATTGCCAGTAGGAACCAGAACTTTCTTTTCGTTGACAGTCTTGATCATCATTTTCATGGTTTTGTCCTCCTTAATGGGTGAATATAAAAGATTGTTCTCCGCGGTAGTAAAGAGCTTACTGGCGAAGCCCAGTACGACTTCCGCCGCAATAGGGACAGTCGATACGGTCATCAAGTGTATTCCAATCTTCCCATACATGACCGCATACACGACATTCAAAGGTAACACCGTTGCTGCTGTGGAAGGTGCCTACCGGAATTTTCAATTCCTTACGGATAAAGTCGGATTTTACAATTTTTTCCATGATGAACCTCCCGATGAACCATAATGATAAAAAGATTTGTTAATCAAAAACTTCACGCATACAATCAGAAAGAATCGTATAATAGTTTTCCTCGGTCTCGAGTTTGCTTTTCAGACCGGTTGCAAGATTCAACAGACCTACGGCCATGGAATTACCAGCCTTATTGGACATGGAATAATTTTTGCTGCCGCCAACCTTGAAAATATCCAAAAATGCATATTTGCCCTGATGGGTAATACGAATCAGAAAGTTGAGATAATCGTTTTCATGCTCGGGATTATAAAGAACCAATACGTCCTCTTTTTGCCGGTTGAAAAGGCTACCTGTTGTAAGAACGTCTTTACGGAATGCGACAGGAATACCATTTTCATCCGCTTTGTTCTGCAACAAACCCCGAACATTTTTTAGCGTGATATCATTGCCGAACTCAGCGCCAAATCTATAACGCGGAATAAATCGGAATGACTCGTTAAGATTACTTTGACCGAATGACATGATTTGACTCCCCCTAAAATTAGATGGTGGTGTAGCTTTGAATCTGCTACTAATGAAATTATAACACAATGAAAACTACACATCAAGAAATGTATCGGAAAAAATCTAACAAAAAATGCGGATGCGTTAGGTACAATATGCTAAAAGGGATGGTGACGAAGTGTGTATAAGGATATAGAATACGAAAAGTGGTTTCCACAACGGCTAACACAACTTCGCACGCAGAGAAGTGTGTCGGCTCGGGACATGAGTTTGTCTATTGGACAAAATACGGGATATATCAATAGCATTGAAAATGGGAAAAACTTTCCCACGATGAAAAACTTTTTCTACATCTGCGAATACCTTCACATCACTCCGAAAGAATTTTTTGATGTCGATGCAAACGACCCGGAAGCCCTGCGCGGCATGATCGCAAACCTGAAAAAACTTGATTCGGAAGAATTTGATGCTCTCTCCAAAATCGTAGACGGCCTTGTAAAATAAAAGGAGTAGATTCGGACGTACCGTCCAAAATCTGCTCCTTATTGTTTTAGTTTGGAACCTGCTGCAGTTTATGAGGATGCTCCGGAGAAAGAATACGAGGCTTCACAGGTCTGCGCTGGTCAGGAAGCATCAGCAGGGGGCAGAATGGTCATTCTGCCGTCCACCGCCGCGTCCAGCATCTCGTGCTCCCGGAAGTATTCCATCAGGATATCCTGACAGGAGGCTGCCACGCTGCGGGGCTTCTGAAGTTTGCAGAGGGTGTCGTAGGAGATGTTGAAAAAACTCTCGATGTTTTTGAAGTGGTAGTTCTGCAGCCCCACGGTAAACAGGGCGTCATCGCTGACCTCCTTGCCGTAGTAGGTGAAGTAGTCAAAGTCACCTTTGGCACGGTCGTAGCGCAGACGCAGGGTGGAGGGCAGCTGATAGAACTCGGTGTGCCCGGCGTAGGCTTCCTCCCGCAGCATCTGCCGCTGCTGAAGTGAAGTTCCCTGTAAGGATCATTTGTGCAAAAGCCTGCAGGGAGATGCCCTGCAGGCAGGCCGGCACCATGAGCATCGAGGTCTTGCGGCAGACAAAGAAGCATTGAGTCTGCTGAAAGGATCTGATAAAATAGAGTCACCCCGCATCAAACTGTTTTTACAGGTAGATCCGGGGCGGCTCTTTTTTATTATGCTCGGAAATGGAATGACTCATAGCATCCGGCACCCGAAAGGATCGATCAGACAACGCTGACCGAAGCGGGTCGGCTGCAAATCATACCCCACAAGGAGGGCTGTTTTATGAATATGACGCTTCGAAAAGATGCGGAGAACATCATCCGTTCCAGTCTGGATTCCGTTCTGCCGGACGAAGCTGTGCGCCGTGCATTGAAAACCTTTGCGCCGAAGGCGGGCAGGGTGCTGCTGGTAGCGGCGGGCAAGGCTGCGTGGCAGATGGCACATACCGCTGTGGAAACGCTGGGCAGTGTGGACGGCGGCGTGGTCGTGACCAAATACGACCATGTGAAGGGCGAGATCCCCGGAGTGACCTGTTATGAAGCAGGCCATCCGGTACCGGATGAGAACAGCTTTGCGGCGACAGAAAAGGCACTGGAGCTTGTCCACGGCCTGACAGCAGAGGACACCGTGCTGTTCCTGCTCTCCGGCGGTGGAAGCGCACTGTTTGAAAAACCGCTCATCCCGGGGGAGGAACTGCAGGATGTGACCGGTCAGCTTCTGGCCAGTGGGGCGGACATTGTGGAGATCAACACCATCCGTAAACGCCTTTCCGGCGTGAAGGGAGGGCGGTTCGCACAGGCCTGCGCTCCGGCACAGGTATTCAGCGTTGTGCTGAGCGATATACTGGGCGATCCACTGGATATGATCGCCAGCGGCCCGGCGGTGCCGGACACTTCCACTTGTGCGCAGGCACTTGCCATTGCGGGAAAGTACCACCTGAAGCTGTCGGAGCAGGCGGAAGCACTGCTGCGGCAGGAAACGCCGAAAGCGCTTGACAATGTGACCACCCGAATCACCGGCAGCGTGCGGGAGCTTTGCACAGCTGCGGCCAATGCCTGCAGAAAATGCGGCTATGAGCCTGTTCTGCTGACCGACCGGCTCTGCTGCGAAGCAAAAGAGGCAGGCAGCTTTCTCGCCTCGATCGTCTGCACACATGCAGGAAAAGGCAGAAAGCTGGCCTGCATTGCAGGCGGCGAAACGATCGTTCATCTGACCGGGAACGGTCTTGGCGGGCGTAATCAAGAGCTTGCCCTTGCGGCTGCACCGGCTATTTCCGGGCTGAATGCAGCGGTGTTTTCTGTGGGCAGCGACGGAACCGACGGCCCGACCGATGCGGCAGGGGGCTATGTGGATGGAGACACTGCTGCGATGCTGACGGCCAGAGGGTGGAACGTATTTGATGTCCTGCGGGAGAACGACGCTTACCACGCCCTGCAGGACGTAAATGGTCTGATCATCACTGGAGCCACAGGGACAAACGTCAATGACGTAGCCGTGGCACTGATCGGAGGAGAAAAATCAGGCTGACCGCCGTCCGCGATGGCGGCATAGCTGTCAGACTCCCGTCCGGAAAGGGGCGGCTGATCCCGCCACGGGCTCAGCTCTACTTCACGGAAAGGCTGCAAAATGGCGCAGCAAAAGAACGAACAAAAAAGCAAATAATATAAAAAGCAAGTGCATCACAGTTCCATCAAAACCTTTGGCTTTTGAGGAAAAGTGCTGCACTTGCTTTTCTTTTCTGTTAGATTATCGTCTGAAGGATCGCGTAATAGGATGGTTGCTGTATTTTGCAGCAGCCTTTCTGTCTGCAATGCGCGAACGCAGGCACACACATCGAACAATAACGGATGCCGACATCAAAGGAGACAGCTTACAGCTGGCTCTTGTACAGCTCCACGATCTCTTCTACGCTGGTGTCGCGGGGGTTGCCCGGGCAGCAGGCGTCAGCAAAAGCGGACTCAGCAAGGAACTGGATATCTTCTTCCTTCAGGATGCCGTGCAGGTTTGCGGGGATGCCGACATCTGCGCTCAGCTGCTTGACGGCGGCGATGGTAGCATCGGCGGCCTGAGTGTCGTTCATCTCATCAATGCCCTTCACACCCATTGCCTTGCCGACAGCACGGTAACGCTCACCGGCGACCGTCTTATTGTACTCCAGACCGACAGGCAGCAGGATGGCGCAGGCCACACCATGGGGAGTGTCATACAGGGCAGACAGGCCGTGTGCCATGGAGTGCACGATGCCCAGACCCACATTGGAGAAGCCCATGCCGGCGATGTACTGACCCAGAGCCATGCCCTCACGGCCTTCCGGCGTGTTCTGCACGGCACCGCGCAGGTTCTCGCTGATGAGCTTGATGGCTTCCAGATGGAACATGTCGGAGATGGTGCAGTGCCCCTTGGTAATGTAGCCCTCGATGGCGTGGGTCAGGGCGTCCATGCCGGTGGCGGCGGTCAGGCCCTTGGGCATGGAGGACATCATATCGGGGTCGACCACAGCGATCTCAGGGATATCGTTGGTGTCCACGCAGACGAACTTGCGCTTCTTTTCCACATCTGTGATGACGTAGTTGATGGTAACTTCAGCAGCAGTACCAGCGGTGGTCGGCACAGCGATGGTGAACACAGCGTGCTTCTTGGTGGGGGCAACGCCCTCCAGAGACCGCACATCGGCGAACTCAGGGTTGTTGATGATGATGCCGATAGCCTTTGCGGTGTCCATGGAGGAGCCGCCGCCGATGGTCACGATGCAGTCCGCCTCAGCGGCCTTGAAAGCGGCTACGCCGTCCTGCACGTTCGCGATGGTGGGGTTGGGCTTGATCTCGCTGTAAACAGCGTAGGCAAAGTTTGCTGCATCCAGCAGGTCGGTGACCTTCTTGGTGACACCGAACTTGATCAGGTCGGGGTCGGAGCAGACGAAAGCCTTTTTGTAGCCGCGGGCGGTCAGCTCGGGAACGATGTTTTCGATGGCACCGTGGCCATGGTAGGAGATGGTATTCAGAACGATGCGGTCAGCCATAATTGTTTCCTCCAAATCTCTTTTCCGCCGCGTTTCAGGCGGAACTCTTTCTCTCAGAATAGCACATCGTTAAAAGCTATGCAATGTGAAATTGTATTAAATTATTGTAAAATTTTATACATATAATGATTTTTCTGGATGATTTCTCTATTTTTTGCAGTTTTATGATGCGGCTCTCTTTTTATTCCGGGCGAATCCTGCTATACTGAGAGCCAGAAAAAAATCATGCAGGAGGTTCATCCCATGTCCCGATATATCCTTGCACTCGATCAGGGCACCACAAGCTCCCGTGCCATCCTGTTTGATGACAGGCAGAATATTGCTGCGGTCAGTCAGAAGGAGTTTACCCAGTATTATCCGAAAGAGGGCTGGGTGGAGCACAATCCTATGGAGATCTGGTCCAGCCAGTATGCCGTGATGATGGAGGTCGTTGCCCAGAGCAACATCCGCGCCGGCGACCTTGCAGCCATCGGCATCACAAACCAGCGCGAAACCACGATCCTGTGGGATAAAAACACCGGGATGCCCATCTATAATGCCATCGTCTGGCAGTGCCGCCGTACTGCGCCCATCGTGGACGGTCTGGTGAGGCAGGGGCTTTCTGATCACATCAAAAAGACGACCGGCCTTTTGCCGGATGCCTACTTTTCCGCTACGAAGATCCGCTGGATCCTGGATCATGTGGAGGGGGCACAGGAACGCGCCGAACAGGGCGAGATCCTGTTTGGCACGGTGGACAGCTGGCTTTTGTGGAAACTGACCGGCGGAGCTGTCCATGCCACCGATGTGACCAACGCCTCCCGCACGATGCTGTTCGATATCCACAAGCTGGACTGGGATGATACCCTGCTCAAGGCACTGAACATCCCCCGTGCCATGCTGCCGGAAGTGCGGTCTTCCAGCGAGATCTACGGATATACAGAGATCCAGGGGGTAAAAGTGCCCATTGCAGGCATGGCGGGCGACCAGCAGGCGGCGCTGTTCGGTCAGACCTGCTTTGAACCGGGTGAAGCGAAAAATACCTACGGCACAGGCTGCTTTCTGCTGATGAACACCGGAGAGACACCCTGCGAGAGCCGGAACGGCCTTGTGACCACCATTGCGGTGGGGCTGGGCGGAAAGGTGCAGTACGCGCTGGAAGGCTCGGTGTTCGTAGGTGGGGCAGTCATCCAGTGGCTGCGGGACGAGCTGCGGCTGTTCAGTGAGAGCCGCGACGCGGAGTACTATGCGCAGAAAGTGCCGGACAACGGCGGTGTCTACCTGGTGCCGGCCTTCACCGGTCTGGGGGCACCCAACTGGGATATGCACGCCCGGGGCTGTATTGTGGGCATCACCCGCGGCACCCGGCGGGAACACATCATCCGCGCTGCGCAGGAGTCCATCGCTTATCAGGTGGCCGACCTCGTGCGTGCCATGGAGGCCGATACCGGGCTGGAGCTGTCCTCCCTCAAAGCGGACGGCGGTGCCAGCCGCGACCGTTTTTTGATGCAGTTTCAGGCCGATATCATTGGCCGTCAGGTGCGCCGCCCGGTCATCCGGGAGACCACCGCACTGGGCGCGGCATATCTGGCAGGTCTTGCAGCAGGCATCTGGAAGGATCAAAATGAACTGCGCCAGCTCTGGGAGTGCGAGATCCGGTATGAGCCGGAGATGGATGCTGCCCGGCGGGAAAAACTGATGCACCAGTGGCACCGCGCAGTAACGCGCAGCCTTGCGTGGGACGAAGAAAACTGACGCTTCAGCGGCTGCCGCTTTCCAGAAAAGACCGCAGGACGCCATAGGACGGCTGCAAAAAAAAAAGAAAAATGTCGAACCCCGGCACCTTTTTGAGCTGTTTGGCCATAAAGGATGCCGGAGTTCTTATTTTTATCCACATCGGCGCTTGACAAATCCGAAAAAACGTGTATTATTGTATCAAGCACTTAATACAGCAACACAAGGAGATGAGAAGATGGGAGAGCAGTTTGACTCCAGCCGCCCGATCTATGCGCAGCTGGTGGAACGGCTCAAGGCGAAGATCCTGGCAGGCACCTATCCGCCGGGCGGACATCTGGAGTCTGTACGGGATCTGGCCGCAGCAGCGGGGGTAAACCCCAATACGATGCAGCGGGCGCTGGCTCAGCTGGAAACGGAAGGTCTGGTGCGCACGGAGCGCACGGCAGGCCGCTATGTCACGGAGGACACCGGATTGATCGAACAGCTTCGTGAGGAGTCTGCCCGGATGCTGGCAGAAGATTTTTTGGAAAAGATGCGCGGCATCGGCTACAGCCCTGCACAGGCCGCTGCGCTGTTGGAACGATGGGATGCAAAGGAGGAGCACGATGAGTGAGATCCTGACCTGTGAAGCACTGACCAAGTGCTACGAAAAAGATAAGACCGCATTGGATGGAGCAGAACTGCATATACAGTTTGGACGGATCGTAGGTCTGCTTGGCCCGAACGGAAGCGGCAAAACTACCCTGATCAAGCTGGCTAACGGCCTGCTGCAGCCTACGGCAGGCAGCATCCGGATCGCCGGGATGGTACCGGGAACAGATACCAAGGCCATTGTGTCCTATCTGCCGGATGCAGACTGGCTGCCGGACTGGATGCGGGTGGAACAGCTGGTAGAGATGTTCCGGGATTTTTACGCCGACTTCGACCCCGTCAAAGCGGGCGAGATGCTGAAGCGTCTGGAACTGGATCCAAGAGCAAAGCTCAAGACCCTCTCCAAAGGCAACAAGGAAAAAGTGCAGCTGATCCTTGCCATGAGCCGCGATGCAAGGCTCTATCTGCTGGATGAGCCCATCGGCGGCGTAGACCCGGCGGCTCGCGACTACATTCTGAGCACGATCCTCAATCACTACAGCAGGGATGCAACGATCATCCTGTCCACTCACCTCATCCGTGACATCGAGCCTGTTCTGGATGAGGCTGTCTTCCTGAAGGAGGGCCGGGTGTTTGCCCATCGGGAGGCCGAAGAGATCCGTGAGACGGAGGGCATGAGCGTGGACGCATATTTCCGGGAGGTATTCAAATGCTGAAACAACTGTTAAAATATGAATTCAAGGCCACCGGCCGTGTGTACGGAGGGCTGTATCTGGCAATTCTGGCCGTGGCTGCGCTGATGGGATCCTTTTGCCGGGCAGAATCCCTGCCCGAAGAGCTGATCGCTGTGATGATGATGATCTATCTGGCACTTGCCGTTGCCATTGTTGTGGTAACGCTGCTCACCACCATCCAGCGCTTCACCCGAAATCTGCTGGGGCGCGAAGGCTATCTGATGCACACTTTGCCGGTGACCACCGGGCAGCTGATCCTTTCCAAACTCATTTCCAGTGTGACATGGATCCTGTGCGGCGGGCCTGTGGTGCTGCTGTCCTTCGGGCTGTTCGGCCTGCTTGGAACGGTGAACTCTGCGGCAGTGTCGGAGCTGATGAAGAGCCTTTTGAATTACTGGCCGGAGGCTGAAAAGCTGCTGGGCATCGTGATCGAAAACTACGGGATCACACTGGTGCTTATGGCGGTGGAGTGGCTGGTGTCGCTCAACTGCTCGATCCTGTGCATCTACACCGCCTGCATGATCAGCCACTGGTGCAAAAAATACGCTGCGCCGGCGGGGATCGCGGCATTCGTGGTGCTGAATGTAGTACAGGATCGACTGCTGAGTCTGCTGCCCTACAAGTCCGGCAATGCAGGATTGAACCTCGTTTTTACCCCTGTGAACGACGGCGGCCTGACCTATGCTGTGACGGGCAGCAGGGGAACGGTGTGGGCGGTTCTGGCGGCGCTGGCCGCAGACCTCGTTCTGTGCGGCATTTACTTTGCCGCCACCAGCTGGATGATGAAGAACAAATTGAATCTTGAATAATATTTTGCAGCAGAAAGGGTCTCTCGCCATTGGCGAGAGACCCTTTCTTTCAGCACTCTTCGTACTGTTTTTTCAGGTAGTTGAGGCATTCCACCGAGTTTTCCGGGGTGGTGTTTTCCAGTGTGGCAAACACATAGGGCTTTTCCTGTTTGGCAAACCGCAGGATGGTGCGGTAGTCTCCCATGCCGCCCTGACCGGCACCGGTTGCGGCCAGCTGGCCGCCTGCATCCTTGAGCAGGAAGTCTTTGAAGTGGATCATGGCGATATCCCTGCCAAGCAGCTCGATGGCCTCGGCAAAGATCTCTTCGCGGCGGTCTTCGTTTTCCATGTTCAGCAGGTTCACAGGGTCGAACAGGATCTGCAGGTTGGGGCTGCCGATCTCGTCCAGAACGGTACGGGCGCGTCTGGCGTCGTACACGATATGCTTGACCACGGGTTCAATGGCGATGGTCACGCCGTATTGCTCGGCACAGCGTACGACCGGTTTGAAATTCCGGATGAAGGTGGAAAGCGCCTTGTCGCTCCGGCACTCGGGGCAGAATTTGTAGTCTGCGTTGGGCGCACCGGTCTCGGTGCCCACCATGCCGCAGCCCAAAAGGCTTGCGAACCGGATATGGGCATAATATTTTTCCTGGATCGCGTGCAGAGCGTCCTCGTCCGGGTGGGCGAGGTTCAGGTAGTTGCCGAGCACGGCGATATCGATGCCGTTTTTTTCAAACTGATGCCGCAGATACATTGCATAACCGGGGGTCAGGGCACCGGGCGTGCAGGGCACATCCCTGAGAGATTTGCTCAGCGCCAGATGAGCGCAGGTAAAGCCCTTCCGGCGCACCAGCGGGAGCACCTGTTCAAGGGGCAGTTTTTCGGCGTCATGGAGACGCAGGCCGAATTGGATCATGGAAGAATCCTCCTTTTCCGCAAGGTGTTGGGATGATGGTTCTATTATACAACAAGAGACGGAGTTCGGAAAGTGGCAGCGGCCGGCGGGTCGGCTGCAGACCGGACAAAAATGAAATTTCACGTGTTCTCTTGTGCATCCTGCGTTAAAAAGGTACAATCAAAAGAGAATCTGCGCACAGCAGGGGAAAGAGGACTTTTATGACACTGGATTTTTATACGCTGGGTGCGATCTACCTGATCTATTCCTTTCTGGGCTGGGCAGGCGAGACGGTGGCTGCCACCGTCAAAGGCAAGAGCTTTGCCAACCGCGGTGCGGCGGCAGGACCGTTCTGCTTTGTCTACGGTACTACGGCCGTGCTTCTGGCGGTGGGCTACAGCGACCTGCGCGCCCAGCCGGTATACCTGTTTTTCGCCTGTATGGCCAATGCTACAGTGGTGGAATGGCTCACCGCAAAGCTGCTGGAACGCCTGCACCACCGCAAATGGTGGGATTACTCCGGCAAAAAATTCAATCTGAACGGCTATGTCTGCCTGCAATACTCGGTTTTGTGGGGGCTGCTGGGCGCGGTCAGCGTGCTGTGGGGCAATGATCTGATCACCCGGCTGTGTATGTGCATTCCGGCATGGCTGCTGCACCCGGTGATCTGGGTGTCGCTGGCGGTGTCGGCGCTGGATCAGATCGGCTCCGCCGTTCTGGTGAATCGCTACGCAGCGCAGCATCCGGTTTTGGAGCAGCTGAATCAGCGGCTGGGCGAAAGATCTGCTACCCTGCGCCGACGCATTACCTTGTATGTGGAAAAGCGCATCCAGCACGCCTACCCGGTGGCAGCTCATCCTCAGCGCAGCGTTGTGCCGGAAAAGGCCATGCGATTTTCGGATCTGCTGTGGCTGTTCGTCATCGGAGCATTTCTCGGCGACATGGTCGAGACGGTCTTTTGCAGGGTGACAGCGGGCGTCTGGATGAGCCGTTCGAGTCTGGTGTGGGGGCCGTTCAGCGTGGTGTGGGGTCTGGCACTGGTCATGGCGACCGTTCTGCTGCGGCAGAATCAGCAAAAGAGCGACCGCTACCTCTTTGTGTTCGGCACCATCATGGGCGGCGCCTACGAGTACCTGTGCAGTGCCGTGACGGAACTGCTGTTCGGTACAGTGTTCTGGGACTACAGCAAGTTCAAGTTCAATCTGGGCGGACGAATCAACCTGCTGTACTGCTTTTTCTGGGGCATTGCAGCAGTGGCGTGGATGCGCTATGGCTACCCGCTGATCGAAAAGCTCATGGGGAAGGTGCGCAGCCGTATCCGCCCGTGGATGACCGTGCTGCTGGCAGTGTTCATGGCAGTGAATATGCTCACGAGCGCGCTGGCACTGGCTCGTTATGATGCCCGCACCAGCGGAGAGATGGCCAAAAACAGCGTGGATGTGCTGCTGGACGAGCATTTTGACGACGCCCGGATGGAGCGTGTTTACCCCAATGCGAAAAAGGTGGCCAAGGCTGGGTGAAATTTCAACGTTCCTCTTGCACTTTGGTGCAAAAACCGGTATAATACTTTCCGGATAAAAGGGAGTAAAGGGCGCACAACTGCAAAATGGTGCGCTGTGCCGCAGCGACATCCCGGCAGAAATGCCCGCTGCGGTGCCGGATGCTTGAGACTTTTATTACACCTTCCCGTTTCTGGGCAGGCTGTAATGAAAGTCTTTTTTTATGGCTGTTCTGCCAGAATCAAAAGGAGAAAAATGATGCTCATTCCTGTTTTGTTGTTCATTGTGGGTCTGCTGTGCCTCATCAAGGGCGGCGACTGGTTCGTAGATGGTGCGACCGGCATTGCCCGCCGCTTCCGTGTGCCGGAGCTTCTGATTGGTGCCACTGTGGTCTCCATCGGCACTACCCTGCCGGAGGTCATGGTCTCCACCACCTCGGCTCTTACCGGCCATGGCGAGATCGCCTATGGCAACGCCATCGGCTCGGTCATCTGTAATTCTGCGCTGATTGCAGCCATCACCATTGCGGTGAAGCCGGGCAGGGTGGATCCCAAGAGCCTGCGCACCCCAGTGCTGTTCTTTTTTGTGGCAGCGGCATTTTATGCCGGTGTGGCTTACACGACCGGATACTTCTCCCGTCCGGTGGGTCTTGTGCTGCTGGCGATGTTCGTGGCCTATATCATCTGCAATGTGATGGCCATGAAGAACGCTCCCGCTCCGGAAGAAGAGGAAGAGCCGGAAGAAAACGCGTCCCTTGCCAAGGAGCTTGGTCTGCTGGCCGTGGGTGCAGTGCTGATCGCTGTGGGCGCAGATCTGCTGGTGGACAATGGTACGCTGATCGCGCAGGCGCTGGGCGTGCCGGAATCTGTCATTGCCCTGACTTTTGTGGCGCTGGGCACCTCGCTGCCGGAGCTTGTTACCGCCATCACCTCGCTGGCCAAGGGTCACGGGGCGCTGTCGCTGGGCAATGTCATCGGTGCCAATGTGTTCAATCTGGTGCTGGTCAGCGGTGTCAGTGTGACACTGGCACCCTTCACCATCCCGCAGAACTCCACTATTGCAGGCATGAACGCCTCGCTGGTCATGGACATTCCGGTGATGTTTGCCGTTATGCTGTTGCTCACTCTGCCCGCTCTCATCAAGGGCAGGCTGAGCCGCCCGCAGGGCATTGCGCTGCTGTGCATCTACGCGGCCTTCTGCGTGGTGCAGTTTACCATCTGATCGATATAAAAATAAAGGGAATCCCCTCGGCCGGGCGGTCGAGGGGATTCCCTTTTTCTGTATGAAGATCAGAAGATCTTGATCTCGTCCTTATCCATGAAGGCGGCACCGGAGAAACCGGCGGCTTCCAGCTGACCCAGCTGTTTGCCCAGCTTCTTGGCCTGCTGCAGGACGGTCACGTTGTAGCTCTCACGCAGCGCAGCAGCCTTTTCCAGCACGGCAGGGAAATCGGCGTCTTTGCCGTACAGCAGGGCGATCTTCTGCTTGGCACCGGGGATCTGATAGCCCTGCTCCAGCAGGATGCCGCACACACGCTCAAAGCCGATGGAGAAGCCCACGGCAGGCACCTGAGTGCCAAGGAACTTGCCCACCATGTTGTCGTAGCGGCCGCCGCCTGCAACGGCACCGCTGAACTGCGGGCAGGTGATCTCGAACACCATGCCGGTGTAGTAGCCCTGACCGCGCACCAGACTGGGGCAGTAGGCTACCTGATAGCGGCCTGCAGCCATGGCGCTTGCGGCAGCCAGAACATACTTGAGGTCGTCGGCGATGGCAGGGTCGGCGCAGCGGGCAGCCACGGCGTCCAGCGTCACCTCGCCGGCAGCGATGAAATCGGCCAGCGCATTGATGGCAGCTTCCGGCAGCTGCTTCTCGGTCAGCTCGGCCTTCACACCGTCAGCACCGATCTTGTCCATCTTGTCGAAGGTGATGCAGACGGAATCCAGCGTATCGGCAGCAAAGCCCATGCTCTCCAGCATCCCGCGCAGGATGCGGCGGTCGTTGATGTTGACGGTGAAGCCGGTGAAGCCGATGTTCAGCAGCGCGCGGGTGGTCACGTCGATCAGCTCTACCTCGGCGTTGGGGGAAGAATCACCCAGAATGTCGATGTCGCACTGCACGAACTCACGCAGACGACCCTTCTGGGGGCGCTCTGCGCGGAACACACGGTCGGTCTGGATCACCTTGAAGGGGCTGGGCAGCTTGTCTTTGTTGGCGGCGTAGTAGCGGCTCAGGGGCAGGGTCAGGTCGTAGCGCAGACCCATGTCGGACAGCTGTTTGGGGTCGCCGGTGTTCAGGGCAGCGGTGAGCTTATCGCCGCGCTTGAGCACCTTGAAGATCAGGTTCAGGTTGTCGCCGCCGTCAGATTTGTCCAGATTTTCCATATCCTCCAGCATGGGGGTGGAGATGCGCTCGAAGCCGGAGGCTCGGTAGGTCTCCAGAATCTTGCCCTGAATGTAATCGCGCAGAGCCTGCTCTGCGGGCAGCAGGTCGCGCATGCCCTTCAATGCCTGTGTTTTCATAACTGTAATTCCTCTCTATAGCCTGCTCGCCCTCTCAGGCCGCTTCGCGTCCAGCTCTCAAAAGGGAGAGGGCGAGGCCGTGTTTAATCGTTACTTTACCCATTATAAAGGAATCTGCCGTTTTGTCAATTGAAATGGGCACACTGTAAAGGAAAAACCATTGGGAGGGCAGGCAATGAAGCAGCAATTTCAGGCAAGACATCCATGGACGATCCTTGCAGCGGGGGCAGCCATTCAGGTGCTCACGGGCATCCCGGCGGCGTGGGGCGTATTTCAGCAGCCGGTGATGGACGAGTACGGCCTCAGTGAGCAGGGGGCAGGCTATGCCTTCGGCATCCTCATTGCGGCGTTCGGTGTGGGGTGCGTGATCGGCGGCTTTTTGCAGGACAGCCGAGGCCCGCGCTGCGCAGGGCTGTGGGGCACGGCACTGCTGTGCGGCGGCTTTTTTGCTGCGGCCATGCTGCCGGGCGGCAGTGCGGGGAGCTTTTTTCTGGCATTCAGTATCCCGGCGGGGCTGGGCACGGCGTTTTTATACCCGTCCATCCAGTCCTGTGCACAGAAGTGGTATGCCGGGCGCAAGGGCCTTGCCACCGGCGTCATTGGCGGGGCGGTGGGTCTTTCCGGCGCGTTCCTGACGGTGTTCGTGCGCACGGCGGTCAGGGGCTTTGGGATCATACAGGGCATCCGGGGCGCATTCTGGGCGCTGGGAGCCGTCACGCTGCCCATCTGCCTCGTGGGCAGTCTGCTGCTGAAGGATCCGCCGCAGGATGCTGAAAAACAGCAGAAAAACGACAAAAACAATGTTGACCTGTCTCCATGGCAGATGCTGCGCACCCGGCAGTACTGGCTGTGTGCCGGGGCGGTGTGCTTTTCCACCCCGGCGGTGCTGCTGTTCAGCCCCATCATCCTGAAGCTAGGTGTAGAGCGGGGGCTGGACGAGAGCACTGCGCTGTGGAGCGTGGTGCTGGGCAGCGTGGGCAGTGCGGCAGGACGCCTGCTGATGCCCATGCTCAGTGACCGCATCGGCCGCAGACCCACGGATCTGCTGCTGTTTGCGGCGTCGCTGGGGCTTTCAGCAGGGTTTGCATTCGCACAGGGCTGGTGGGTCGTGGCCTGCTATGCAGGGCTGACATTCTGCTATTCCGGCCTTGCGGCAGTGCTGCCTGCTCTTTCCACCGATCTGTTCGGCTTTCCTCACGCCGGGGTGAACTACGGCTTCCTAGCGCTGGGGCAGAGCGTGGGCAGCCTTGTGTTTCCGTTTGCGGCAGATCTGTGGGGGCTGGAAGCCGGACGCCACTGGCTGGCCGCGGGCGGTGCCGCAGCAGGTTTTGCGGCCATCTGGGCGTTGAGACCGACCGGGAAGACCCGCCGACAGCCTCGTACGGGAGCGCGAAATTTACCCTCTTGACAAATTTGACAAAAACTTGACGATGAGGCAGAGAAAAGCGTCTGAAATGACAGTTAGCACATGACAACTGTCAAGAGATTTGCAGAATTTTGCCGGAAATGTATTGCAAAATCCCTTCACATTCTCTATAATAAAACTATGCGTGGTAGAACTGCGCACTGCCGAAAGAGAGAGCGGCGGGTGCAGTCGATGCAAAACGGAAAAGGCATGCCGTGCCGGCAGGGTGCAGGTGCTTTTTCTGCAAAGCGACATTTGTCAAAAGGAGAGTATGATTATGACCTATTCGCAGCAAGTACAGAATATGTGCCCGATCAC
>CAKSTO010000032.1 GCA_934501115.1 uncultured Faecalibacterium sp. | reverse complement strand
GGCGCAAAGCGTTACATCCCCGGCGGTCTGGGCCTGTTCGGTCTGCCCGGCTACATCGACGCTACCGGCGGCACCGGCATTTACAGTGCTATGGTCGTTCTGGCCGCCTCGGTTTTGGCCTTTGTCATCGCTCTGGCTGGCACGCTGGTTCTGTATAAAGAGGACTGATTTTCCCCCTGCCATGCCGTCACTTGTGGAATGGTAAAAACAACGGCATGGTCGTGCAGGTCACGGCCATGCCGTTGTTTGCAATACATATCAAGGAGGTTTTTTGTATGAGTACCTTCCCCAAAAACTTTCTGTGGGGCGGTGCCACCGCCGCCAACCAGTGTGAAGGCGCTTACAATGTCGATGGACGCGGCCTTTCCACGGTGGATGTGATCCCCTTTGGTCCCGACCGAATGAAGGTCTCCCGCGGGCAGATGAAAATGCTGGCCTGTGATGAGGAACACCGCTATCCCGCCCACGAGGCCGTCGATCTGTATCATCACTACAAAGAGGATATCGCCCTGTTTGCTGAGATGGGTTTCAAGGTCTACCGTTTTTCCATCGCATGGACGCGCATCCTGCCCAACGGCGATGATGCGGTCCCCAACGAGGCCGGTCTCGCCTTCTATGACAGCCTGATCGATGAATGCCGCAAATACGGCATCGAGCCGCTCATTACGATTTGCCATTTTGATACGCCCATCGCCCTCATCAAAAAATACGGCGGCTGGAAAGACCGACGTATGATTGATGCCTACCTGCATTACTGCGAGGTGATCTTTGACCGGTACAAAGGGCGCGTTCACTATTGGCTGACCTTCAATGAAATCAATATGCTGCTCCATATGCCGTTCATGGGGGCGGGCGTGCTGTTTGAGGAAGGTGAAAACGAACTGGAGGTCAAATACCGGGCCGCCCACTACGAAATCGTGGCCAGCGCCCGCGCCGTAAAACTGGCCCATGAAATGATGTCCGATGCCATGATGGGCTGCATGCTGGCCGCCGGACAGTATTACCCCTTCACCTGCCGTCCCGATGATGTGTACACCGCCATGGAGGCTGACCGGGACAACTACTTCTTCATTGATGCACAGGCACGGGGCGAATATCCTGTCTGGGCCTGGAAACGTATGGAGCGCGCCGGCATCACACTGGACTGCACCGCAGACGATCTTGCCGTGATGAAGGAAGGAACGGTGGATTTTATTTCCTTCAGCTACTATGCCAGCCGTGCGGCCTCCGCCGACCCCGAAACGGTAAAGAAGTACCGCAAGCCGGGTAATGCGGCCATCATGTCTCTGAAAAACCCCTATCTGGACGCCAGCGAATGGGGCTGGCAGATCGATCCGCTGGGCCTGCGCATCACCATGAATACCCTGTACGACCGCTACCGGAAACCGCTGTTCATCGTGGAGAACGGGCTTGGCGCTGTGGACACCGTGGAAGCGGACGGTTCCATCCACGACCCTTACCGCATCGACTATCTGCGCGCCCACATTGAGGCAATGGGCAAAGCCATCTCGCAGGATGGTCTCCCCCTGCTGGGTTACACGATGTGGGGACCGATCGATTTAGTTTCCGCCTCCACCGGCGAGATGAAAAAGCGGTATGGGTTCATCTATGTTGACAAAGACAACGACGGCAACGGAACACTGACACGCCGCCGCAAGGACAGCTTCTACTGGTACAAAAAGGTGATCGCCTCCAACGGCGAGGACCTGGATTGAGGAGGGTATGGTATGGCTTTACAGGTTTCCCCTGATCACAGCCATCTGACGCAGAATGGCAAGCCTTTTTTCTGGCTGGCCGATACCTGCTGGAGCGCTTTTACCAATATATCAGACGATGATTGGCAGGAATATCTGGATCTGCGCGCCCGGCAGGGTTTCAATGTGTTGCAAATCAACGCGCTGCCCCAATGGGACCGCTGCGGAACACTGGAAAACCGCCACCCTTTCCCGTTCCGCGAAGGTGAACTGTACGACTTTTCAAGGATCCTGCCGGAGTATTTCGCTCATGCCCGCTCCATGTGCCGCGCCGCCGTGGACAAGGGTTTTACGCTGGCCATCGTGGTCATGTGGTGCAATTATGTGCCGGACACCTGGGCCAGCCATATCTTCGGCGGCAACGTAATGCCTCCCGAAGCCGTGGAACCGGTCGTCAGAACCATCTGCGACAGTTTTAACGAGTTTGATCCGGTCTACATTGTCAGCGGCGACACCGGCTTTGACAGTGAAGCGTCCATCCAGCGTTACCGACTGGTCACTGATCTGATGGATCGCTACGCGCCGGGTCTGCTGAAAGCCTACCACATCAAGGGACGCTACGATGGACTTCCGCAGGAATTTGGCGAGCGGGCGGATTTGTACCTGTATCAGTCCGGCCACAATGCAGCCGGGCAGGAGATGGCCCACCTTCTGGCGGAGAGCTTTGCCGCACGCACGCCACGCCGTCCTGTCATCAACAGCGAGCCCTGCTACGAGCAGATGGGATACAGCCACAAGGCTTACGGGCGTTTTCGCCGTACCGAAACCCGCTGGGCGCTGTGGAACAGCCTGTTATCCGGCGCGGGAGCAGGAATCACCTACGGTGCCCACGGCGTATGGAACTGGCAAAAGCCCGATATGCCCAAAAATCCGCATGGAGGCGAGGGATTCCTGCAGGCGCTTCCATGGTATGATGCCGTACTTCTTCCGGGCGTAGCAGATTTCCGCTTTGCAAAGAGGTTCTTCGAAGAGTTATCCATCACGGCCCCCGTTCCCTGCCAGAATATCATTGCCCAATATGCGGATTTCATTCGTGCGGCCCGCTCCGGAGAGCATACCATTCTGTACGTTCCCACCAACGCGCCGCTCACGCTCCACGGCGACTGGAGCACTTGTTCCGTCACCGCTATTGAACCGGAAACAGGCGATACCCAGCGGCTGGAACCCCGCTTTGACGGCAGCGTCACCGTCCTGCCCATGCATCATTTCCTGCAGGATGTGCTGATTGTGCTGCAACCCCAGCAACCGTCTTAAAAGTCAGAGGCTGTTGCAAAATAAAAATGCGATAGCCGCTTACACAAAGAAATAGTGCAAAAACAGAAACCCAGAACCCTTTTTGAGCCGTTTTGGCCCTGAAAAGGTTCCGGGTTTTGTGCATTTTTTTCAGAGAGCTATTTTCCAACAGCCCCGCTTTGTGTTTTACAGTTCTCCCAGAATCTTCAAAAACTCATCAAACCGATAAGCACCCTCCAGATGGAGGTCTTTATTCTGGAACACCATGTAATAACGATACTGGCTCCCGGCTGCATTCTGCCATGCGCGGCCCAGTTTGATTTTCTCACGGGACTCGGCATTTTCCAACTGGTCGCCCTTGGTTTCCACCAGCAGCACTTTTCCGCTGTTGGTCATCACGATAAAGTCCGGGTAATGGTTGCGGAAAGCGTTCAGGCAGAACGCATTCCGTCCACTGGTGGGATTGCGGTGCCACCAGCGCACACTGTCAATGCCGGTCAGTGCCATTGCCATGTCGTACTCGAAATTATCGTCTAGCTCGCACTCCTGCTTGTACAGGCTCTTGGTCAGGGAGGAAGCCTTGCCGGACAGGGTGATATGCGATGTCAGCTTGAAGCGGGGCTGGGTGACGATCTTTCCTACCTCCAGCCAGTTGTAGAAGTTCTCTCTGGCGGTTTCCTCTTGCAGCTTGATGATGTAATCGCAGATTTTATTTGCAAAGTTGACGGGCATCTGTTCCAGTGCATCCAACTGGTCTTGGTTCATGCCGCCAATGATGTAGTCCACATAACGCTGCAACTCTGTATCGTCCACGGCGTTCAGCTTCTTCTGGCGGCTCAAGGTGGTGTGGATGATGTTGCGGCACAGTTTCAGCCGGTTCTCACCCGGCATCAGGGGGAACTGCTGCCCGATAAACTGCTGATACTGGGATTCCATTTTAGACGCACGGGGCGTACCATCGCCATCCAGATCGACCTGTGCCAGATTGTTGTCCAGATGGTCGAAGTCGATGTTGCTGGGCTTACCCTTCAAAGTGAAGTTGCTCAGCAGATTCTCCTTGGTCAACTCCTGCGTATCACTGGGCATTAGGATGCTCTGGGGGATTTTCAGGCAGAATTTGGGCAAAACGAGCTGTTCGATCTCGTCAGCAAACTCTGCTTTGACCTTTGTTTGTCCAACCATTTTCTGCGCCTCCTGCGGTAAGTCGCTGGCGGGGTCGTCCTTGTGCTGCTGCAAGGCGGCTTCAAAGGCGATGATTTCCTTTCCAGCTTGCGCCAGAATGTCCTGCACTGCCGGTGCGATCTTTTGGGGTTCGGTGGTGGAGTTGACGCACACCGGGTCCAGCCGCACCGTGTCCGGGTCATCAAAAATATCTTGCGGCTCCTTCGCAGGTGCCGGGGGCGTGATGCTAAAGGTGGTCTGCTGTGCCACAGGCAGCGGTGCCGGAGCAGGGACTTCCTCCTGTGCCCGGTAGTCCTGATCGGTAAAGCCTGCGTTATTCAAGCCCTTTACAATGCCATCCAGTGTGTGCTTAAAGTCCGCAGAGGAGGTCAGCACATAGGACATATTCAAAGCCGGGACCGGGTGCTTTCGGGTATAGGGCAGGCGCAGGATGCGCCCAACGATCTGCTCCACATCCACCTGACTGGTGCGGTTTGCCAGCGATGCAAGGATGTAGGCAAAGGGGCAGTCCCAGCCCTCCTTCAATGCGTTGACCGTGATAATAAATCGGATGGGGCAGTTGGGCGAGAGCAGATCTGCATTTTTCAGCTCGTTGATGTCGGCGGTCTTAATGGCAATCTGCTCTGCCGGTATGCCGTTTTTCACAAGGATGGTGCGGATCTTCTCAAAGGTAGCAGCGTCCTCCTTGCCTTTGGGCTGTGCCTGAAACAGCACGATGGGACGGATGTAGCAGCCGCCGTTGCGGTATTCTGCCATAGCCTGCGCTTCCAGAATGCTCTGCATCTGGACGGCGTTGTTCAGCACATCCAACTGGTTGTTGCGGTTCATTACGAACACCGGCAGCTTGACCATATTTTCCTGACGCAGATGAATGGCATCCACAATGGAAATCAGGTTGCTTTCCTTGGTGGGAGTAGCGGTCAAGTCCAGCACAAAACGGGGGTTGAAGTCCCGGAGCATCTGCTTGCTCAGGGTACTGCGAGCATGGTGACTCTCATCCACGATCACCACCGGACGAAGCTGGTTGATGATCTGCAGCAGGGCGGTGGGGTCGGCATCCTCCACCGGGTGGGTGGGAGTGCCCAGTGCCTGCGCCAACTGCGCCAAACTGCTGTTCTCCTGCCGTGCCTTGAGCTGCTCTTTTTTGCCCCGGAAGGAATCGTAGGACAGCACCAGAATGGAAAGCTGCTCGGTAATGGCAGAGATGTTGAACCGTGTAGCAGACAGCAACTGGTCTTTGGTGTAGATCTCCACCCGGCTGTTGAACGCCACATCAATTTTCTGGCGGTAGGGGTGCGCCGGGTTCCGCAGGGCAGAAAGGGTCTGGGTGAGGATGGCATCCGAGGGCACCAACCAGACCACCACACGCTGCTGCATCACGCCCAGTGCATGGAAGATCGGCTCAATGGCGTTGGCGGCAAGGAAGGTCTTGCCGCCGCCAGTGGGCACTTTCAGGCAGACATTTGCCACGCCCGGCAAAAGATCCTGATACCGGGGCATTCCGCCCGGTCCCACCGGAACGTGCTTTTCTTCCCACAGACGGCGGTAGGCGGTTTCGATGCTGCCTGTCTGCATCAAAATCTCAAGATACCGTTCAAGGTCACGGATCACGGCTCTTTGATAATTTTTCAATTCCATTTTTGCCGTCCTCCTTACACCCGCACAATATCACGGGGAATCTTTTTGAACGTAATGCCAAGCTGCTGCAACTCCTGTTCGCTCAGGGTGCAGCGGTCGGCGTAAATGATGTAGCCCTCTGCCTTTTCCGGGATGGTTGCCACAAAGTCGTAGTTCAGCACACAGACCTTCTGGGGTTCGTAGAAGAAATAGTAGGCGGTGCTGTTGTTCTCGCCAAGGAAATAGGGGTTGCTGTTCTTGTGGTCGGGCAGCGGCTTTTTGGTTTCGGTATACCAGATGTAGTCCCTGATCTTCTCGGTGCCCACCTTTTCGTTCAGGTTGCCGCTGGGCAACAGCAACGGTTCGCCCAGTTCATAATAGCTGAACCTGCCGCCGGTGCCCTCCACGGCGTTCTTGCCCTCGCCATAGCCCATGATGACCCGCTTGACACGCTCGGCGGTGATGGTGTCGGCATAATCGCCCATCTCCACCAGAATGAATTTGCGGTGTCCGCCATCGGCTTTGTTCATGTTAAGCACCGCATGGGCTGTGGTGCCGGAGCCTGCGAAGGAATCCAGAATCAAAGTGTCCTTTGTTCCGGCAACTTTCAACACAAACTCGATCAGGCGGTGGGGTTTGGGCGTATCGAATGTAGCCTTGCCGTCAAATATCGCAAGCATTTCTTTTTTGGCTTCGTCTGTATGTCCTGTTTCAGAGAACGGCCAGAAGTTAGTGGGCAAGCGTCCACCGACATTTTCGAGATAAGTTTTTCGGGCAATACCGCCCTTACCGCCTTTCGTGAAGAAAAAGCGTGGCCACTGTCCACGTTCCATCACTTTTTGTGCATTTGCTGATGCAACTTCCAACGGGTCTGCAAGTACGATGGCTTTTACATCTGGGCGAACCTCATCAGGCGAAATGCCGCAGACATGAGCGCGCTCTTTTTCATCATGCAGGTCTTGCAGTTCGTACTTTGTCCAGCCGTTCATGATTTCCAGCATGGTATCCTGCTGATACCGCCAGCAGGCACCATTACTGGGATAGAGCATTTTTCCTGTGAATGGATGTTGGATGGCGTAGACCATGCCCTGATGGGTGGCTGCACCGGGAGCAAAAGCGTTATCAGTTCGCCAAAGGGTTCTATCATTGTCTGGATTTTTATATTTTGCATCCATCTCAGCAGTACGGGGCAGTTTATTGGGGTTCCATTCTGGCTCCTTGCTGTAAACCAGAATGTGCTCTACCTCGTTCACGATGCCTTTGGAATCGTTGCGGGTAGAGTAGGTGCGCTGCCATGCAATGTCAGACACATAGCAGCTTGCGCCAAAGATTTCATCGCAGATTGATTTCAGATTATAGAGTTCATTGTCATCAATGCTGATGAAGATCACGCCATCGTCAGCCAACAGCTTTTGCAGCAGCATCAGCCGGGGATACATCATGCAGAGCCACTTATCGTGACGGGTCAGGTCCTCGCCCTCTTTGCCCACTACTTCTCCCAGCCATTTCTGGATGTGGGGGGCGCTGACGTTATCGTTGTAGCACCAACCCTCGTTGCCGGTGTTGTAGGGCGGGTCGATGTAGATGCACTTTACCTTGCCCTCATACTGCGGCAACAGGGCTTTCAGTGCTTCAAGATTATCGCCGTGGATGATCATGTTCTCACTGCCGTTGTTTTCGGTGTGCTGCCCCTGCTCATCAAAACTGTATTGCCGCTCCAGCACCCGGAAGGGAACTTCCTGATGATGGTTCACGACTTTATTTTTACCGATCCATTCCAAGGTTGGCATGGCGTTTTTCTCCAATCTAAAAATTTCAAACTGCGGACAAAAAGGACGCATTGTTGTGGCAAGCAATGTTTTCGTCTATACAAAAACACTTTTTGCGTTGCAAAATGCTTGTTGTGGAAGTGCCCCAAACCCCTTTGTTCTGCATTTTTCAATGCAGGCTGCGCGTCCCGGCGGGACGCTTTTTATCCGATGATACGTTCAGGGTCATTGAGAACTTGCATAAGGTGCGATGCAGCTTCTGCCAGAGAAGCATACTTCATCTGTTCCGGGACAGGCGCATCCAGAAGCAAAACGCCCCATTCCTGCATACAGTCCGCAAGTTCTTTCTGCGCCAGCAGTGCAGCCTCCCGGCGCATTTCCGAGGAAGTGTTTCTGTCCAGAACGTAGGCAGTATTAAATCTGCCGTTGCGATCTTCCGTCAACTGCACCATGGAGTAGTGTTCCTCCCAGTAGTGGCAGTACCAGACTCTGCCGCCGATGTTCGCCATGTCATGATGCAATTCTTCTTCGCTGCTCCATTGCGGAGTTTCGGACAAAATGCGCTCCAGTTCCGAAAGAGCCTGCTGTTCTTCGTCCGATAACTTCTGACGGTGACATTCACGGTATAGGTCGTTCTGCCAATACGGACTCAGCTTTCCATTCCGGGCATCTTCCGTTGCATCTTCGATATTGGGTAGAATCGTCATGTCGTTCACCTCGAATAAACACATATAGTGTTAGATACACGCTTATAGTGTTGATTATAAACTATTTGAGGGCAAAAAGAAAGAGCACCAGCGTGTTTGCTGGTGCTCCAATGACATAGAATTTATTTTATGATATAGGGGATATTGTCGGTGTATGCGTTCAGGATGTCAATGGCAGCTTTCTTCTGCCCCGGTGTAAGCTGACTCAGCTTTCTGCTCAGTTCGTCATCTGCCACATGGGAAGCAGATGCAACGGAATCCCGAATAAGCACATCGGCAGATACATCCAACACCTCGACGATTCGGATAAAGGTTTCCAGTTTGGGGATTTTTACTCCGCGCTCTAAGTCTCCAACATAATTTGACGATAACTCGATCCGCTCTGCAAACTGCTCAATCGTCCAACCCTTTTCCTTGCGTTGCTCTCGTATTCGTTGACCCAAAAGCGTATTCATAGCGACCTCACATTCTAATTGTGTTTGTTACACACTAATAGCATACTTGTCGCAATTTCCGTTATACACAATCCATCGGCGTTTGTTAAACGCTGGTCGGATGCTTTTTGGACAAAAAATTTTTGTGCGTATCTTTGGTCAAAAAAGCAATGGTCTTTTGGGACGGTACATGGTACAATAACAAATGTTGTGCTCCTTGGCACATGAACGAAGGTAAAAGGAGCTGCTGAATGTGGATACGATCTATCTGCTGCCCGGTGAGGAACGCTGCGTTGATTTTCGAGATGCCAATGGAGTCCCGAAGGTACACTACACTTACTGCTCTTTCCGTGGCAGACTTTTCAACTGCACCTGCTGTACAAAGGCCGAAGCTCAGCGGCTGTGTGAAGATTGGCTTGTAAAACAGGACCGCTGCTACATAAACTAAAAAATACCGCCGAGGATGCCTCCCAACTGGGAAAGCTCCTCGGCGGTATTCGTTTATCGGGTCTGCGTTTTCTCGGTGGTGTCCTTTTCCTCCGCAAAAAATCGCTCCACGTTTTTCTGTGCCCGAACCAGTTCTTGCATCTCGTTCCGTGCCTTGCGGTAGTCCGGGTAGGCTGCTTTCTTTTGGGTCAGTAGTTCTGCAAACTCCGCATCCAACTCCTTGACCTTCGGCAGCTTCTGCAGCCCGGCTTCGTCAAAGGCCGCTTTCGCCGCCTTGTGCAGGGTGATTTCTTCCCGGTGGGCTTCCAAAAACTTTTTGCTGTACCCCGACTTGCGGTAGGCATCATAGACCGGGCGGGTCTTGGCATAGTTGATGATGTGGGTTTTCAGGACGGCAATTTCCGTCAACCTTGTTTCAGCCGCCTTGATGGAATCCCCCATGGCATGATAGCGTTCCGTTGCCGCCGCTGCACGTTCCCGCAGTTCGTCGGCACTGCTGATCTTCTGTTCCTGCAAAAACAGCAGGGTCTTGGACATCTCTTTCAGATTGAATTTGGTTGCCCACCTTTTGTAGCCGACACTTTTGCCCTCTGCCATTTTCCCCTGAATGTCCACCAGCAACTGAAAGGGTTGTTCTTTGGACGGCTCTTTCTGGTACGGTTGGTGCTTCGCCTTTCCCTCCAACACCGCCTTGATCTCGTCCTCGCCATAGCCGGTGCCCAGAGTTCGGAACCGAATAAAGCGTTTCTGTCCCTTGCCCTTCACCGCCGTGTACTTGCCACGCTTCACCTCATATCCATTCTGCTCCAGCTTTTGCAGAAAAACTTCAAAGTCCTTCGGTTTTTCTGCAAGGATGGTGTCAATGATTCCGCACAGACGGTCACGGTTACTTTCCTTGGGCGGATAGACGATGCGATTCTGCCGTTCCCGATAAGGCTTGTACTCGATGGTGGAGAGCTGATGCTCCAAACAAATCAGGTCGCTCAACCGTTGCACCGCAAAGGTGGAAAGCCAGAAATTTTTGAATTTCCGGGTTCCGTCCAAGGCAGTGGAATTATAAATAATGTGGTTGTGGATGTGCGCTCGGTCGGTGTGGGTGGCAACGATAAAAGCGTGTTTGCCCTTCAAAAACCGCTCGGCAAACTCATAGCCGATGCGGTTGGCTTCCTCCGGCGTGACCTCCCCCGGCTTGAAGGATTGTCGCACCTGATAGGCGATGACATCACTTTTCTGACTGCGCCCGGTGGTCTGCTCGTACAGCCGTTTCGTCAGCAGAAATTCCTCGTCTACCGTCAACGGGCTGCACTGGTAGCTGCTGACTAACTCGCCCTGTTCGGTCTTGTCCGGGTTTTGGACATAGCTGGTGTGGCTGTGCAAACAAGCCCCGATGGACTTGCCTTTGTTCTTCCGCATGGGGATCAACCGTGTTGCTGCCAGCGTCATCACCCTCTTTCAAAAAGAAAATGCCGCACATCGGCGGCATCAAGATCATTTGGATAATTTTTCGTAATCGGCTACACCTGCCAGATACATCGCCTTATATCGGGCGCATTCCAACTCGTTGCAGATCTCATCCAAAGCGAGGTATTGCTTCCACGATTCTTTGCTGATGGCATCCCGCAGGGCTTTTTCAGCCGCTATTTTGGCTTTTTTCAGCCGCTGATAATCTTTGTCCTCGCCCAGCATTTCAGAAAAAATCGTGCTGCTGTGCTCAGAATAACAAGCCTCCAATTTCTGGTTTTCCATAGCATTCCTCACAATCCGGCAACCCAGCCACTAAAGCGTTCTGCTGCATCTGCGATCAAAGCACCCATGAAAATCAACACAAAGCATCCAAACTCCGCCACCAGCAAGATCAAAAACTGTAACCACTCCCGGCAGTACAGCGTATAAAGACCGCAGCCGAAAATATACAGCATGGGCAGAGCCAGCACGAACGCCGACAGGTTCAGCGTCCATTTCAGCATCAGCGCAAGGAAAGCCGTAAGTAGCCAAAACGGGAAAACGATCATCTTAAAAACAAACCTCATATCCAGCACCTGCCCTTCTTTTGTCCTTATTATAAAGGTGGCAACCACTGCATTGCAAGGATGTCGCCCCCTTATGTAGCCCCGCAGTCCTCCAACTGCGGGGAAAAATTTTAGAGCTCTGCCAGCCGGGAGAGGATTTGCCGACCGATGTCGATCAGTTCATCCAGCCGCTGCCGCAGGTCCTCCATGTCGGCGACGTAGACCCGACCATTTTCATTGGCGACTTTGGCGTACTGGTTCAAGTTGTTGCTGCACATCTGCAAAAGATACGCCATGCGTTGCAGTTGCGGCAGGTCAAGGTTCAAGCAGTAGCCATCCAATGCCATCTTGCGGATATAGGCACTCAGGCTGCGGATGCCCATGCCCAGCATTTTCTTATAAATGCGGTTCTTCTCGGCTTTTGTGGTTCTTAGGATGATGATTTCGTCCCGCTTTTCCCTCACCGGGCATCACCATCCTTGTCGTAATAACTGCGGAAGGGCTTTACAGGCTCCGGCTTATCCGACTTTTCCTCCAGCGCCGCCAGCACCGAGGGGCGGCGAGGGGCATCCTCCTGTTCTTCCTCGTCCTGTTCCGGCTCGTGATTTTTCTCGTCCACATCCAACTGGGCGTTCAGTTCCGCAAGCCGTGCGGACTTTTCTGCCAGTTCTTCCTCCTGCGGGAAGGGGTTCTCCACCTCGATTTGCGCCGCCGCCTGCTGCTGATGCAGGGTGTCCAGTTCGTTTTCTGCGGCGGTGATGCGCTCCGGGAAGTTGTTCAGGGAGTTATCCAGACGGATAATGTTGCCCAGAGGGTCGTTGCCCAAGGGCACCGTGTACTTCCGCTGCCCTTTCAAAAGTGCCTGATATTCACTGCGGAAGGTGTCGAACCGCAGGGACAGTTCAAAGCCCCGGTAGCTGCCGATGGCTTTTTCTTCGGCGTTGGGCAGTTCGGAACAGGCAAGCACCAGCCGCTCACCGGCGGTCTTTTTCTCGTCGTAGGTCACGCCCTTGATGACCATACCGCAAAATTCCTCCTTGCCTTGCGGGTGGGCGGCGGCAAGCTGTGCATCCGCTTTCACCCCAGCAATATAGGCGTTCGTTTCCTGAATGTCAGCCGGGAACTTGGTCAGCAGCTTGTCTTGCAGGCGGAATTTCTGGCTCTGGTGGTCGGCTTTCAGCACCTTCAGCTTGGCGACCTGAACGTCCAAGTCCATCTTCTCCTTGATGAGGGGATTTCCGGCACACAATGCCTTAATCTCCGCATAGGAAAGTGCCTGTTCGTCTACATCTTCGCAGGAGCGAACCGGGGATTTACTGGTCATAATCTGCGAGATAAATCGCTGTTTATTTTCCAAAGTTTGGAACAAATAACTGTCAAATGTTCCTTCCGTGACGTAATTGAACACCTTGACTTCCTTATTCATATTGCCCTGACGGATGATTCGCCCGTTGCGCTGGGTCATGTCGCTGGGCTTCCAGCCAACATCCAGATGATGCACCGCCACAAGCCGCGATTGGACGTTGGTGCCTGCCCCCATTTTCGCCGTACTTCCGAGTAAAACCCGCACATCGCCAGAGCGTACCTTGGAGAACAAAGCCGCTTTTTTCGCCTCGGTGTCGGCGTTGTGGATAAACTCGATCTCGTTTTCCGGCACTCCGGCAGCGATCAGCTTTTTGCGAATATCCTCGTACACGTTAAAGTTGCCGTCATTTTTCGGGGTGGAGAGGTCGCAGAACAAAAGTTGGGTCAGCTTCTGGTCTTTGCCCTCCTCCCAGATCTTCAACACGTTCTGCACACAGACGTTCAGCTTGCTGTTGGGGTCGTCCGGCAGCATGGGGTTCATCAAGCGAACGTCCAAGCCGATTTTTCTGCCGTCGTTGGTGACGCAGAGCATATTGTCCACGGAAGCATCCACTGCACCGGAGTGGATTTCTGCAGCACGTTTGCTCAGTTCCTGCACCATCTCTTTCTGAATCTCGGACGGCTTTGCCACCACCGTTTCAAACTTTGCGACAGGCACAGGCAGATGAAGCTGGTCGGAAGTTTTAATGTCCGCAACCTCCTTGAACATGGACATCAGTTCCGGCAGATTGAAAAACTTGGCAAATCTCGTTCTCGCCCGATAGCCTGTACCTTCCGGGGCAAGCTCGATGGCGGTGGTGGTCTCGCCAAAGGTGGATGCCCAACAGTCGAAGTGGGTCAGCTTTTTCTGCTGCAAGGTACTGTACTGCAAATACCGCATGACCGTGTACAGCTCGGTCATGGAGTTGCTCACGGGCGTTCCCGTAGCAAACACCACGCCACGCCCGCCGGTGATCTCGTCCAGATAGCGGCACTTGCCGAACATATCGCTGGATTTCTGCGCTTCGCTGGTGGATAATCCTGCGACATTCCGCATTTTTGTGGTCAAAAAGAGGTTCTTGTAAAAATGGCTCTCGTCCACAAAAAGCCTGTCAACGCCCAGTTGTTCAAAGGTAATTACATCGTCCTTGCGCTCATCGGAGCGCAGTTTTTCCAGCTTAGTTTCCAGCGTTTTCCGGGTCTTTTCCATCTGTTTGATACTGAAATTTTCACCTGCGTGGGCTTTCAGTTCGTTGATGGCGGCAAGTGTTTCATCAATTTGCTCCTGAATGATGCGCTCCTGCCGCTCAAAAGACAGCGGAATGCGCTCAAACTGCGAATGGCCGACGATGACAGCATCATAGTCCCCGGTGGCGATGCGGGCGCAGAACTTTTTGCGATTGGCAGTTTCAAAGTCCTTGCGCCGTGCCACCAAAAGTTTTGCGTTAGGGTAGAGGTTCAGGAACTCCGAAGCCCACTGCTCCGTCAGGTGATTGGGCACAACAAACAGCGATTTCTGGCACAGCCCCAGCCGTTTTGCTTCCATAGCGGATGCCGCCATTTCGTAGGTTTTGCCCGCGCCAACTTCGTGCGCAAGCAGCGTATTACCGCCATAAAGCACATGAGCGATGGCGTTGCGCTGGTGCTCCCGGAGGGTGATCTCCGGGTTCATGCCCACGAATTTGATGTGGGAGCCATCGTATTCACGGGGGCGGGTAGAGTTGAACAGCTCGTTGTACTGCCGAACCAGCGCAATGCGCCGCTGGGGGTCCTGCCAGACCCAGTTGGCAAAAGAGTCCTTGATGACCTGCTGTTTCTGCTGTGCCAGCATAGTTTCCCGCTTGTTCAACACCCGCTTGGGCTTGCCTTCGGCATCCTCAATGGTGTCATAGATGCGGACATCTTTCAGGTTCAGGGTCTCCTCCAGAATCTTGTAGGCATTGGCACGGCTGGTGCCGTAGGTCTCGGAGGAGATAATATCGCCCCGCCCGGTGGCAGTTTTGCCCTCCACACGCCATTCTGCGGTATAGGGAGAATATCTCACCTTGACTGCATGGCGCAGATAGTAGGGGATCTGGAACGTCTCGGTCATAAACTTCTGAATAATGTCCGGGTTCAGCCATGTTGCGCCCAACCGCACATCAATTTCTGAGGCTTCCAGTTCTCTGGGCTGCGCCTTGGTCAGCGCATCCACATTGACCACAAACTCTGGGTTCGTTTCGGAGGCGAACTGCGCCATTCGCAGCTTTGCCCGGACATCGCCGGACAGGTACTCGTCTGCCATCTGCCAGCCTGCTTCGGGGTTGGTAGGGTCGGCGGCAGGGTCTTTGAAGATCACACCGGAAAGTTCGGTGGTAATGCGCCCATAGTCACCGGGGGTGCCCAGCAGTTCTGCCATATAGGGTAAATCCACCTTGCCGCGTTCTCCGATGGACACCGCCAACGCTTCGCTAGGGGTATCCACACTGGTGACGTTGCGTTCCGGGCGAATGGTGCGCTTGGTGAACATCGCCGCCTTAGATTTAAGCTGTCCCTGCTCGTCCAGATTTTCCAGCGAACACAGCAGATAGTAGGAGGAATCCTGCTCAAACAGCCGCCCGTTTTTGCGGTCATTCAGCAGGCCGTACTTTGCGGTAAAGGCATCGTAAGCGGCGTTCAAACGCTCCTGTTCTGCCTTAATGTCAGCATCGGGGTAATCCTCCAACTGCTGCTGAATCAGGTCATTGACGATCTGCCGCAGCTCCACCATGCCGGTGACACGCCCCTTGGCGGTGTCGGACAGTTCCACCTGCGTCATCACGGAATTTTCCCGGTAGAACACCTCGCCGTCCACCACCGTGTAGGAGAAGTTTTTTACATCTGGGTCAGCAGGCAGAGTGCGCCGGGCGGTTTCCTCCTCGGCAATGTCGGGAGTGTCCACCTCGGCGGCGGTATACTGCCCCTCGATGTGCTGCACGGCTTCGGCAAGCTGGTCTGCAAGCACCGCACCCTCAATGGGGCGCACCGTGCATTCTTCCTTGCCGTACTGAGTGCTTTCCATTGTCAGTTCGCCCAGCACCATCTCCGGGTGGTCTACGAAATACTGGTTGATGGCAAAGCCATCCTCGGTCTTGCCAAGCTGCACCCACTCCGGCTCATGGTCGATGGGGCGGTCACGCTTTTGCAAAAAGATAATATCCGAGACAACATCAGTTCCAGCATTGGCGCGGAAAGCGTTATTGGGCAGGCGGATAGCACCCAGCAAATCGGCACGTTCTGCCATGTGCTTGCGGGCGGTGCTGTCCTTACTGTCCATGGTGTAGCGGCTGGTTACAAAGGCAATTACGCCGCCCGGACGCACTTGGTCGATGGCTTTGGCGAAAAAGTAGTTGTGGATAGAAAATCCCAGCTTGTTGTACGCCTTATCGTTGACCCTGTACTGACCAAAGGGAACATTGCCCACCGCTAAATCGTAGAAATCACGGCGGTCGGTGGTCTCAAAGCCTGCCACGGTAATGTCTGCCTGCGGGTACAGTTTTTTCGCAATGCGCCCGGTGATGCTGTCCAGCTCTACGCCGTACAAGCGGCTGTCTGCCATGCTGGTGGGTAGCATTCCAAAAAAATTGCCTGCGCCCATGGACGGCTCCAGAATGTTGCCAGACTGGAAGCCCATTTTTTCGACCGCATCATAAATAGAGCGAATCACTACCGGGGAGGTGTAGTGGGCGTTCAGGGTGCTGGAACGGGCGGCGGCGTACTCGTCCTCGGAAAGCAATCCTTTCAGTTCGGCGTGTTCCTTTGCCCAGCCATCCTTATTGGGATCAAAGGCATCTGCCAGACCGCCCCAGCCAACATACTGCGAAAGCACCTGCTGCTCCTCGGCGGTAGCACCACGGTGCTCCTGTTCCAGTTTGAACAGGGTTCGGATGGCTTCGATGTTCCGGGCATATTTTTGCTTTGCGCCGCCCTCGCCCAGATGGTCGTCCGTGATGCGGAAGTTCCCGGCAGGCGCAGCGTTCAAGGCTTCATCCAAGGCAGCGGCATCCGGGAAGGTCTGCACCTCTCCGTCCATTACAGCAGAGATGGGCAGCGCATCCAGTTCCTCATCGGAAAGTTCCGGCTCAACCTGCCGCAGACCGTCCTCGAATTGTTGCTTATTGATAACCTCGTTATCCCACGACTGCCCCTGCGCGCTGGTGTCGATGCGAACATCCGTTTCACCTACATAACCGATTTTGCCTTCGATGGTTCGGGTAGGAAGGTCAACGATAACATTGTCACCGACCTTGTAATCGGGCTGGGGGTGTTCCATTACTTCCTGTTCCTGCTCGTACAACTCCCGGACTAGAGCCAGCGGCTCTTCCCGGAAAACAGGCATCCGCAGGTCGGCCAGTGCCATATCCTGCAAGGAAACCTTGCCCTTATCAAAATCCACTCCGTCAATCCGAAATTTCCGGCCATCCATATTGATGATGGAGCCGATGGGCAGATAGTCCTCTTTGTGCAGATGTTTAGTCTGGTGATGAGTCCCATCTTCGTTCAATCCGGCAAGGTAAACATCATTGCCCGCAGACCACAATTCTTTTGACTTTCTTGCCCATAAGCTAGGTGGAAAGCCTGTGACCTGAACTTCGCCCAGTGCTGTTTCTCTCGTAAACAAAGCACTGTTGAGAACTTTTGCGACCTTGGCAGCATCTTCTCCATAGAACATAAAATTGCCGCCAGCTTCAAATCCAACCAGAGTATCCGGGTGCTGCGCCTTTAATGCAGTGTATTCGGCTGCACTGGCGGCGTTCAGTTCAAGGGGAAAGTCGATGGCTCTTCTTTCTTTGTCCGACAGGTAGCGGTCAGACTGAATCATCAGGTCAATATATTTTTCGACCCGATCCCAGCGGAGAAGCACTTTCTGATGGTCGGGATAATGCTCAAACGTCAGACCCTTGCTGTCATGGTCAAGCCAACCACTGCTTCCGTCCAGATAAGTGTGTGAAGAACCGCCGGGGCCATACGGTGCATATTCGTTGGCAAGAGCTTTTGCCCGGAGTTTTCGGTCAGGCTGCAACTGATAAATTTTCCATATCCGAAGTTTGCTGCCTTCAACATTGGAACCTCTCCGCAGCGCATTTTCAATCTCCGCCTGCGACAAAACAAAAGCGGAGAGCGATTTTTCGCTCTCCGCTTGGTCGATGGATTCAATTTGTTTGGCTTCGGTGGGAATGTGGGCATCGAAGAAACTTAACTGTAAATCAGTTCGTTCAGCACCAGTTCCTCGGCCTGTGCTTTCAGACTGTTCATGTGCTGCACCCACCCCATCTGATGCTGCTCCTTGTTCGGAGCCGGGTTTTGCTTCAGCAGTCCCTGCATGGTCTGCTGCATCTGGCTCTCTGCCGTCTGCTCCACCTCCATCAGGTGCGGGTACAGGCTCCCGTTCAGGAGCATCGTGTTGTACAGTACCGGGCGATGGTTCATCAGATACGTCCGGCGCAGCCTGCCGTACTTGCCCAGCGGCTTCCGGGGCTGGTTCAGGGTCAGGTTCGGGAGCTGGTAGTCCCCGACGGTCGAGTAGGTCACGTTCCTGCTGTTCGTATTCATATTGGCTCCTTTCTACATTGCGTCGGCGAATGGTTGTTTTCACGGTGCGCTCGATGTTTCGCAGCACTTCCCGGCTCATGTCGCTGACGGCTGCGCCGAGGGCGTAGACACTATCCGGGGTGGAGAAATTGTAGACTGCCTGAAAATCGTCCTTGTCGAACCAGCCTGTCGGTTCAAATCCACAGCGTTCCAGCAGCGTGTAGGTGACGCTGATGGCGGCAGCGGATTTGAACTGCATCTCCACCCCGGCTTCATCATAATCCATCAGGAGCGAGCCGTCAACGATGGCGCGGATGTCCTCGCTGTTGTTGTCCCAGTAATCTGCCACCAGTTTCCCGGCAACATCGGCAAGCTGCTGGCTGACACGCTCTCCGCTGATGCCGTAGGTGGCGGCGAGCATTTCTGAAACCGGCTGTTTCAGGTCATCGTTGTACTGCCACACCTCCGGGTCACGGGAATTGCGGCGCACACCCGTATCCGACACATCGAAAACGTAGTGCAGCCGGGGAAATCCGCTGGATTCGTTCAGCAGTGCGATGCCCTTGGCACCTCGGCGCACATAGCGGTTCATCCGGTTATTCCAGATGTCAAAATCGGCGCAGGCGGTAGCATCGGGGCGTTGGGCGTAGATCATCAGCTGGTCTGCAAAGGGGTACTTGTACAGTCGGGATGCGGTGGTCAGATAATCCGTCCAGCTTTCCCAGTACCGGGTCAAGCCGTTCGCCGTGCGCTGGGCAAGGGCAAGGTATTCTTCAGTTTTGCTTGGCATAGCGTTCCTCCTTTTTTCGGATTTCAGGGTATAAAAAGAGCGGGCAACCGTTTTGTGGTTGCCCGCAGGAAAGTGTATCGAGATAAGATTATTTGCTATTGCCCTTTATGTACTTCATAACGCAGCACCCCATCACGATGACGGGAAGCACGGTTCGTAAACCGAGGTCGCCGACCCGCACATTTACATCAATCACAAGCCCTGCAAACCATGCCGCTAAAGTGAAAACAGTTGCCCAACCGTAACTCATTGAAATTACCTCGTAAAGCTGTCTCAGTGCTTTGCCGCCAAGTTCTCGGCCATCTCCAGCAGACGGTCAAAGGTCTGCTTTTCTTCCGGCTCCTCGATCAGCTTTGCAAGGAGCGCACGGAACACATCGGTGCTGTCGTGCCCCAACGCAACTGCAACTTTGTCGATGCAGTCGTGCAGTTTCTTGACAGCATCATCGGAGGGCTTGGATTTCGCAAGCAGGTCGGACAGGTAGCTGATGAAGGGATAGGTGGAATCATCGTTGATGATCTCGTTGGTTTCCTCGATGATCTTCTGGTTATCTTCGGGGGTCATATCGCCCTTTTCTTCCCATATATCACGGGAAGAAGTGCGGCCTTTCAGAAAAGTGGCAAAGAGCAGGCGGTCAAGGGGAGAGCGTTTTGTGGTGTCCATTGGCAAGCCTCACTTTCTATTTTTATCCGTACAATAAAGCTGGTTTTAGTATAGCATGAATGGAAGTATTCTATCAAGCCCACTTTTTGCGGGTTATGAAAAAATTTCGGAACAATGCCCTATGACATTATCCCAGTTGACAACCATCGACAAACTGAAAGTCGTCATCGTATTCCTGTTATATAAGGTTGATCGTCGTTTCATCAAAATTCTTAATACTGAACATTGTGCACCACTCTACATCATCCCGAACCGGCTCAAAGTGCAGTGCTGAGCAAGCAGCATAAAGCCTGCCTTGTGATTTTTCTCCAGTCATAATCACTGTTGGTCCGTCAGCTCCACCGATAATGCCTACGCAAGCATTATTTTGGGTTTCCGGCGTGAAGGAGTCTCCCTCCACAGCAATTTCCATAGGCTTATCTCCATCGCAGCAATCACAAATCGAGATATCTTCCTCCGATTCAGGGAAAAGCGTATAACGCATGACGGTAAAATGTGTCGGATAAACCCAGCGGTCAGAACCGAAACACTTTTGAGGAATTGTTTGTTGCTCTATTTCCTGCACGGTCAATGTATAGTTTGTTCCGCTGACCGGATGGAGGAAAGAAAACGAATCACCGGGAGCGTGTGTCTGGAAATGTGGTCCCGGCACACGGCATGGCCGTTGCTCCATCGTAAGGGAGAGGGATTTTATTTCAGGACGGCGTTTGCTTGTCCACGGAAATGCCGCCCGAAAAATCATCCACCCATAGGATGTATCCAAATCATAGTGTTCCAATGCCCACTTTGCTTCCGCTTCATTGATCATCCCGTCTGGCAAACATGGATTAAAGACCACCGAGCAACCGTGGGAGGTCAGCATTGTTTTCCCGTTCAATTCCAAACGAGGAATAAAGTCAAGACAAAGTGGATTTTCTAAATCTATTTGCAGTTGCTGCTCCTGCGTGAAGTATTCACAAGAGTCGTTTTCGGGGTGTAAATCCCATTTAGTCATGAACTTGCGAATGTCTTCCTCCGGGGTACGCATACAAAAGTCCACAACGAACCCCTTGCTGCACGAATACGCCGCAGGAATGATCCAATGATGCCCGGCCCATTCAAATTGCTGATTCAAGGGGACTTCTGTTCCGGCACGTTCTTTTCCCGAATGTCCCCAGAAGTTTCCCTCAAAGTAGACTTTCCACTCCGGGATAGCTGGTTTTGCGTTCTGGTCCACAACATCGTAATATTCTTTGGTGTACTTGATTTTGCTGTAATCAAAAGATGCCTGAAGCTCTTTGATATATGCCCATGGCCGCTCCATTGGCATCAGCTTTAATTTCGTAGCGACAAGCGCAAGGGTTTCCTGCTGCTCCTGCGTGGGAGGGTTGTCCTGTAAGAAGGTTTCAAATTGTGCCTTATCCCACATCCATGCCTGCTCCAATGCTGCCACATCGCCGCAGGCAAGCAGTAGCCGCAGAAAATCAGCGAAATTTTTTGCCAACGGATGAACATAGTTTGGAAATGTGTTCGCCGGGCTGACAGCAAAAACCATACCGCCAAAGCCACGAACAAAACAGAAGTGGATTCCATCCACACCGGTCCAACCAAATACAGACGCACCCTTTGGTGTGCAAAAATACGGTTCGTTATCTGTACGGCGTTCTACGCCTAAGGATGAAAGATCAATGTCAGTCTGTAATAATTTCTGAAATGTTTTGTCCATCGGCTGATCCTCTTAAACAGGAAGTTGGCAATTTCCTATACCTATGATTTCTTATCAAAGAGTTTGCATCATTTCAAGGATAATGCCATCCGGGTCTCTGAAATAAAAAGCTCGGCTCTCCCCAAATCCATTTGCTCTAAAGTCGAAATACTGCGGTTCAGATAAGCACTCAACATGGTTTTTGATAAGGGTTTTATAGACAGAATCAATGTCATCCGTATAGAAACATACTTCCGAGATGGATGTCGTAAACAAATCTGATTGTTCTTTATGGATCTCGCTATCTACGAACTGAATCAGCTCGACCGGTGGCGTTTCAATAGCCTTAGAACCGTTCAAATAAGCGACCCTTGCTTTGCAATTCGACTTGCGAAACATTTTATCGGTTTCTTTGCCTTCCATAAAAATCTCTCCTTGAAACGCAAGTCCAAGGATGTCTCTGTAGAAAGCAACCGAGCGATCCAAGTCAGAAACGGTCAATCCAACATGATAAATTCTTCCAATCATATTTTTATAGCCTCCTGAGAAAATTCCGATTTGTCGAGTTCAGTATACCACACCGAATCCCATTGTAAAAGAGCCTATGTACGCCGCCCGCAGGCGGCGAAAGTCAGTCCGGGGGAAATTCCAGTTCGGCAAACTCGGCATCGGTCAGCAGTTTCAGCTTCTCGATAACACCTTCCGACAACTCCCGCAGGGCAGTTTCATCTGGCATCAGGTAGCACTGCATCAGCCGCAACTCGTGGATAAGCCCTAGTCGGGTGCCGGTGTTGTAGATCATCATCAGGGTCAATTCCTCGTGGTCAAAGTTCATGTTCATCCCTCGCTTTCCGGCATCCGGTGGGATTGCACTCCGGGGCATCGCACTTTTCCTTGAGATTCATCAGTACCGAAGGGCGTTCCGGCTGCTTGTCCAGAAACCTCTGTAAATCTTTAAAGCCGATGCTGTCCACATAATGCACAGACACCTCACCATCCCGCTTGAGCGCAATCACATCGCTGACGGACAGGCTGTGACCCTCAAAATCCTGCGGACGGGAGAGGTTGAACCTCTGGAATAGTTCTTCCAAAACCTCGTTGTTCGGCACATCCTGCCACATGGCGGGCAGATCAGCGTAGTAGGTGACCTCGTAATGCTCCGGGTCGGGCGTTTTGCCTCGACGATTCAACTCCCGCATAGAAGCAAATCTTTCATCGAAGATTTTTTCGTCATGCCGCAGCTGCATCACCATATAAACATCGCACCCTGCGTTCAGAAACTTCTGCGGGATGTCCGTCATGGGTTCACCGTCAAAATTCTGGTTCCATTTTTGCTGCATTGTCCACCTCACAGTTCTGGCGCAGACCGTGCAGACGATTTTGGCGCAGACGTATCACTTGCCAATTCTGCCAGCTTTTCCAGTGTGGAAGGGCGGTGGTCTGCGCTCAGTTCCTCGGCTTCCGCAACTTTATCCATGACTGCATCATAGTCCTGCAACAGCCGCCGCCCCTTTTCCATGTGGTGCGCTTCCAGAATCTGCTCACGGGCTTCCTGAATGGTCAGTTCCGGGGCATCCAACTGCCCGCCGTCCATCACGGAATAATCGCTGTGGTAGAGGGTGTAGTCCCATCCATCCTCACAGGACTGGATGGCAAGGTAGCCTTTGCCGCCCAGTTCCCACGCCGCCTGCTCGTCCTGTGTCTGAATCTCCGGGTAGAAGTCTGCATGGTTTCGTTCCATGACTTCGGCAAACTGGCAGATGTGGAACACATTGCCCAGACCGCCCATGTCAAAGTGATAATCATCCAGATGTTCCACCCGTGCCGTAAAACTGCGCCCATCCGGGTAATCCACCTGAATCACGCCGCCATCTGGAATGCGATAGAGGTCATCATAGTGGCTGTTGATGAGACGAATATCCTTCGGCAGCGTTTCCGGCTCCCAGATGCGCCGCCTGCCGATGCCCGCCTGCGGGATGTTTTCGAGGATCTTTACGCTTTCCTGTTGGATGGCCTTACGGTCATCGTCCGAAAGTTCAAACAGATACCAATTCCGGGCGGCAGGGATAGCGTTCCGTCCATCTGGCGGCAGATTCTTTTCCGAGATCTGCCCACTTTCCAGCGGCTCGCCAGTTACCTTGTTATAGGTGGCAAAGCCGACGCCTGCGCCATTCTCTCGCAGATGCAAGTATTTGTCATCATTGATGAGATAAACAGCTTCTTTGGTTTGTTCCATCAGCAACCACCCTCAAATTCCAGAGAAAACTTGCTGCGGCCATCGGCTTCACAGGACAGCAGGACGGTGGCGTTGTAGGTCTTGCCCTTGGCGCTCTTGCAGTCCTTCAGGCGGACACGGCCATCCCGCAGCAGCTTGTCCACCACATGAGCGTCCAGCCGCTTGCCCAGACGCTTGAAGAAAGCGTTATCCTTCCACAGCACGAAACGGCACTCCCGGTTCTCGCAGAACCAGCCCTTTTCACGCTCCACAACATTTGCACCACAGTTGGGGCAGACACCAAGAATCTTGTTTTTCATAAGCGTATTCGCTCCTTTTTTCATTTCCGTGTTCTTTACCAGTTCGGTAATCATCGTATTGATCTCAGTCATAAATTCACTCGGCTCCATTTCGCCACGTTCGATTTGCAGCAGTTTTGTTTCCCAATCGGCGGTCATTTCCGGGGATTGGATTTCTTCGGGCATCACCGTAATAAGGGCTTTGCCCTTGTCGGTAGGCAGCAGCACCTTGGTTTTCTTGGTGCCCTTGCGTTCCAGAAAGCCCTTCTGCACCAGCTTTTCAATAGTTGCGGCGCGGGTGGCCGGGGTGCCGATGCCCTGACGTTCCACACCCTCCGGCATACTGTCTGAACTGGCGGTTTCCATCGCATGAAGTAGAAGGTCCTCGGTGAAATGCTTCGGCGGGGACGTTTGCCCCTCCTTCAGCTCTGCATTGAGGATACCGCACTCGTTTTCTGCCGCATTGGGCAGGGCAGTGAGTTCCTGTTTTCGATTCAGAATGTCTGCCAGTACCTTGCGCTCCACCGCTTTCCAGCCTTCCTCCAAAACCTCCTTGCCCTTGGCGGTAAATTTCTCCCCGGCACATTCGGTGGTCAGCAGGGTTTCCAGATAACGGAAGGGCTTGCTGACTGCCATCAGCGTCCGGGCGATGATGAGCTTCAGGACGTTCTGCTCGCCCTTGGGCAGTGCGTCCAGATCGGCTTGCAGCATACTGCGGGTGGGCAGGATGGCGTGGTGGTCGGTGACTTTTTCCCGGTTGACGGTGCGCCGTGTCCGGGGCACAGCCTCGTCCACATCTGCCGGAGTAATATCGAGAAACCTTTCCAGTTCCTCGGTCAGTTCCTCCAGCATTTCCTCGTCATCGTCGGTGATATAGCAGCTATCAGTTCGGGGATAAGTGGTAAGTTTCTTCTCATACAGGCTCTGCACATAGTCCAAAGTCTGCTGTGCGCTGTACCCCAGCAGGCGGTTGGCATCCCGCTGAAGGGTGGTCAGGTCGTACAGCGGCGGCGGATTCTCAGACTTTTCCTTGCGGGTGATGCGCTGGATCGTTGCCACCATCTCCTTTCGACAGGCTTCCAGCAGGTTTTCTGCAACGGATTTTTCAGGAATGCGGCGGCTGGATGCTGTGCAGCCGCTGGTCAATTCCAGTTCTACGGTGTAGAACTTTTCCGGCACAAAGGCGGCAATAGCGGCTTCCCGCAGTACCGTCATGGCAAGCACCGGGGTCATAACACGCCCTACCGCCAGCGGTTGACCGTACAGGCACGAAAAAAGCCGGGACGCATTGATGCCGACCATCCAGTCGGCACGTTCCCGGCAGAGTGCTGCATTGTACAGCGCATCGTATTCAGTTGACGGTTTCAGGTGGGCAAACCCTTCTCGGATGGCGTTTTCCTCCATGCTGGAAAGCCACAGGCGAGAGAACGGCTTTTTGCAGCCCGCTTGCTGGTACACCAGCCGGAAGATGAGTTCGCCCTCACGTCCGGAATCGCAACTGTTCACGATGCTATCCACATCCGGGCGGTGCATCAGCTTTTGCAGGATGCCAAACTGCTTTTTGGTGGACGCAGACACCAGATACTGCCACTTTTGCGGCAGGATGGGCAGGTCTGCGATGCTCCACTTGACATACTTGGCATCGTAGACATTGGGCGGAGCCAGCTCCACCAGATGACCAACGCACCAGCTGACAAGATAGCCATTGCCCTCAAGGTAGCCGTCCTGCCGGTTGGTCGCACCGAGAACTTTTGCATAGGACATAGCGACGGATGGCTTTTCCGCCACGACTAATTTTGCGATAAAAATCCCTCCAATCTGTTTCGGATTGCAATATGTAGGCGGCAAAATGCCGCCTTAAAATCAGATGGGTTCGGTATCTTCCTCGTCGTTCTCCTCCGGTTCATCCTCGGTGGGAATCTCAAAGTCGCCCTTGTCCTCGGTGTAATTTGCATCGGGGTCAAGGGCTTCTTTTTCGGCCTGCTTTTTCTGCTTCTGCTTCGTAAAAGCGTAGAAGCCGCCGCCTGCCGCCAGTGCGATCAGCACGACTACGCCCAGAAAGCCGGATGCGATCTTTGTGACCTTGTTTTCCTTGGGCTGTTCTTCGCCGGATGCCGCTGCTTCTTCTGCGGCTTTCTTGGCTTCTTCCTCGGCTTTCAGCTTATCCTGTTCAGCCTGCGCCGCTGCTTCTTTTTCAGCGGTATAGGCATCGGCAGCATCCTCCTCCATCAGAGCCAGAAGGTCGGCTTCGTCCACAAGGTTCATAAAGTGGACGGTCTGCTGTCCTTTGGCGTTGCGGTCGATGACCAAGTAGAACGTATTGCCCGACTTGCTGACCAGCGTAATAAACTGCTGCCCGGAACCATCCGAGTAACTGGTGTGGTAATCGTCCACCAGCGTCAGATTGCCCTCCGGGGTCAGGGCACCAGAGGTTTCATCTGTGATGGTGACAACATCATCCTCCACGACTTCCGGCAGAACCGGCTGCTCCACCGGGGCAGCTTCGCCCTCAAAGGCAAAAGCGGGAGCCGCCATGCCAGCGCACAGTGCCGCCGATACCAGCAGTGCGCCCAGTTTCTTAATCTTCATCAGCATCGACCTCCTTCTCAAAAGTTGCACCCACAGCAGACAGCGCAGCCGGGTTCGGGGCGGTGGCAGCAGACTGCCGCAGCAGGGCGGCGAGCTGTTCCGGGGTCACATTCGCCGTGCGTACCATGCTGCTGACCTCGGCAGCTTCTTCCTCCTGAATGCGCCGTTCCAAAACCGCAATGCGGTTGTTCAGCTTGATGCGGCGCTCCTGCTCTTTCTTGAGCGTTGCCCGCAGCTTGTCCAGTTTTTCGCTCATAAAACTCCTCCAATCATTTTGAAAGCCGTCCGAACCCAGCGAGATGCTTCTCCCAGTAGGACGAGTGAATGTTTGCGTACTTGATGGGGTCTCCGGCACTGACCATCATCCCGTTGCCGAGGTAGATGCCCACATGACTTTTCCCCGGCGTATCATACGTTCCTTCAAAGAAAACAAGGTCGCCGGGCTTTGCTTCGGCTTCGGAAATGTGCTGGCTCTTGTTCCACAGGCCGTTGGCGGTGGTGCGCCCCACATCATAGCCGTTCTGGTTGTAGACCCAGCAGACATAGCCGGAGCAGTCAAAGCCGGTTTCCGGGGTGGAGCCGCCCCACACATAGGGTGTGCCCACATACTTTTGGGCTTCCTTGTAGATGGCGGAGAACTCCTCATCTGTCAGGGCTTCTGCCGGAACCTGATAGTCGATGCCCGGTGTACCGGAACCATCGGAGCCACCGGGCGGTAACCCTCCATTGAACAGGTAGGGTCTGCCGCCCAGAGTATCCTGAAAAATCTCGTACCGTTTCCATTGGTCGGCATTCAATTCTTCCCGGATAACGACTTCCAGCCCTTTGTTCACCAATTTGGTGTGGAAGATTCGATACTCGTAAGGCACCTGTGTGGGAACCGGGATTCCTGCCGGGCTGATGACCCAGACGGTCTTATACCGTATCTGCACCTCTACCCATGTGGTCAG
>CAKSTO010000031.1 GCA_934501115.1 uncultured Faecalibacterium sp. | reverse complement strand
CGCAGCAGGAGAGATAAAGGAGTGTGCGTATGATCAATCTGAAAATTGACCCGGAGTTTCAGTCCCAGATTCCCCCTCTGACCGATGATGAATTCAAGCAGCTTGAAGAAAATATCCTCAAAGAGGGCAAGCTGCTCTCTCCTTTGATCGTTTGGAACAACACCCTTGTTGATGGTCACAATCGTTATGCGATTCTTCAGAAACACCCCGAAATCTGCTTTTCTACCATGCCGCTCCGCTTTGCAAATCGCGAGGAAGCTCTCGCATGGATCTGCAAGAATCAGCTGGGGCGGCGCAATCTTTCCCCCGAACAAAAGCGTTATCTGCTGGGGAAACAGTACGAATCTGAAAAGAAAGCCGAGAAAATCTTTCACGGCAACCAGTACACTTTAGCAAAGAAAAGTGGTGGGTCTCACGATGATACCCACCACCCCGGCAAGAAAACCTGCGACCGTATCGCAGAGGAAAACGGTATCAGCCGTGCATCGGTTCTTCGTGCACGGCACTACACCAAGGGCATTGACATCGCTGATACTCTCTCTCCCGGCATCAAGAAAAAGGTCTTTTCCGGTGAGGTAAAATTCACCAACGATGAAATGGCCAAACTCGTGCAGAGCAGTCCCGACAAGCGGCAGGACGTATTCGCCGAAATCATGCACCCGGAGATCACGAAAGCGATGGAAGCTGCTGACGCAGAACCCAACGCCGACACTCCGGTTCCGATGCCCACAGCCGACCCGGAACAGTTCAAGACTTATCAAGTCCCGGACGAGTTCATGCGGGTCTACAAAACCTTGAGCACCGCCACTGAAATGATGAAGAACACATGGAAGCGGGTGCTCAAGAACAATCAGAGCTATCTCTCCGACCCCGAAAAGCAGAAAGTTCTCCGTTTTGCCATGCAGAGGCCGGCCCTCTATCTGAACGAACTGGAAGCCTGCATGGAACAGATTCTCGCTGAAACCCTTGAAGAAGCTGAAAAGACCGCATAACGACAGGCACTTGTAAGCCATCAACGAGCCACCAACCGCAAGTGCAGGGCGGAAAGCATCCGCGCCCTTGCGCCTGATAAAAATTGGAACTTTGATTTTCTCGCCCGACTTTGCCACGGTGGGACAGTCAAAGGAGCGTGCGTTTGAACAAAAAGAAAAAGTCCACAAACACTTCCCCTTATCCCGATGAAGTCATCGACCGTCTGGCACGGGCATTCTACCCGGCCATCCTTGCCTGCTGGAACAGCGAGGAAGGCCAGCGGGAGTTTGCCGCGTGGCAGGCGGAACAGGCTCATCATGCAACCAACGAAAAACAGGAAGTTCCCTCCGGTGGGGAACTCCCTGCTGTACATATCGCTATTGTCTGTGGCTTTTGGCAGGGTGCGTCCGCAGGGCGCACCCTGTTTTTTGTTTGCGTTTAATCTTCTAACCCATGGCTCCCGGCTACATTTTTCAAATATTCCTCCGGGTCACCATTCAAAATCAAATCGGCATAGGCAAGCGGGTCATTATAGATGAGATAATCCAACTCCGACCTCTGTGCCATGGTCACATCCAGCGTATCCTCGACCCCGGTGCAGTCGATGGTAATTTTTCTCCCATCCCAGAGCAGCAGCTCCACGCACCCGGTGTCCATGTTGAACTGGCAGGCTCTTGCATCGTACTTCATGTTTGTGTCCTTTCCGCCTTACGGCACCTTTACAGTTGTGACTTTCGTTACACAGTTTTTCTTCTGATAAGGTTTTGGACACACCGCGGTTGGAAAAGCACCTTCGTTCTGCTTCCCGAAGAAAACAAAAAATCCGAACCCTTCTCCTATCGAGAAAAGGTTCGGATTTTCATTATTTGGTGCGATGGAAGGGACTCGAACCCCCGGCCTACTGATTCGTAGTCAGTCACTCTATCCAGCTGAGCTACCAACGCATACGTTCCGTTCGGAACATGATGTATTTTATCATGCGCGGGGTGTTTTGTCAACCTCTTTTTGAAATTATTTTTGTGTTTTTTGAAAAAGAGTGTCTTTTCTTCGCTTCTTCGCGTGATTTTCTTTCATTTCATCTGTTCCGGAACTGCTTTTTCCCCAGAAAGACGCCTCCGTGCACTCTCCGCCTTGCACCGGGACTCCTGCAATTTTCCGCAGGAAAGTCTGCCTGCGCTGCTGCATCAGCCGAAAGACTGCTCCGAATGCGGCCAATCAGCATTTTTTATGATTTTTCTGGTATCGCTTTTACGTTTCTTGTGCTATAATAACCTTACTATATGTTTTAATTTGTGCTTCGCGAGGGTACAGGATCTCAGCAGCGGCAAAGCTGCTGATTTTTCCTCGCAGAAAAGCAACACGGAGGGTAGATCCTATGAAACTGGTAAGCGTGGAAACTCCCGAAAAGAGTGTCTGCAAAATGACCTTCAGCGCCAGCCCGGAAGAGCTGGAGGCTGCATCCAATGCCGTCTATGAGCGCACCCGCGCCACCTATACCATCAAGGGCTTCAAAAAGGGCGAGGCTGACCGCGCACAGATCGAGGCTGACCGCGGCGAGCACACCTTCTGGTATGACGCCATCAATGATTTGATGGATCAGGATGTGCCTGCGCTGTACAATGCCGCTCTGGCCGAGCACGGTTATGTCCCCGTGGACGAGCCGGTGTATGATCTGGTCAGTGTCAAGAAGGACGAGGGCTTTGTGGCTACTGCCACCGTTGCCCTGCAGCCGGAGCTGAACCTGACCAAGACCACCGGTTTTACCACTGAGTGCGTCACCCCTGAAGTGACCGACAAAGAGATCGACAATGTGCTGGAGCGCCGCCGCAATGCTGCTGCCGAGCTGGTTCCCCACAAAGGTCCCGCTGTCAAGGGCAACATCGTACATATCGATTACGAGGGTCTGCTGGAGGGCAAACCGTTTCAGGGCGGCACCGCGCAGAATCAGGCCGTTCAGCTGGGCAGCGGCCGCATGATCCCCGGCTTTGAAGAGGGGATCCTGGGGCACAAAGCAGGGGAAGAGTTTGAGGTCTTTGTCACCTTCCCCAACCGCTACCACGTCAAGGATCTGGCTGGTAAGCCGGTGGTATTCAAGATCAAGCTGCACGACGTCTGTGTTCGCCAGATTCCGGCACTGAACAGTGATTTTGCCAAGAAGGCGGCCAATCTGGACACCATGGACGAGTTCCGCGCACAGGTCAGGCAGCAGCTGCACGACGGCAAGCACTCTGCCGCTTTGAACCGTGCCAAGGATCAGATCCTGACCCAGCTGGCCGATGCCTCTGAGGGCGAGCTGCCCAGCGTTCTGGTGGAGACCACCTACCAGCAGCAGATGGAGCAGATCCAGCAGCAGCTGCAGATGCAGCGTCTGAGTCTGGATCGCTACCTGAGCCAGATCCATGAGACCCGCGAGAGCTTTACCGCCAAGGTTCGTTCTTCTGCCGAAAAGACTACCCGCGTGCGCATGGCTCTGCTGCAGATCGCGCAGCAGGAGGGTCTGGTCCCCACGGAAGAGGACATCGACCAGCAGCTGTCTGCCCGTGCCGAGCGTGCCAAGAAAACGCTGGAGGAGATCAAGGAGAAATCCAACATCCCCGCGATCCGCCGCAACGAGGGCATCCGCAAGGCTGCCGACTGGGTCATCGAGCACTCCACCATCGAGGATAAGGCAGAGAACCAGTAAGCGCCCACGATTTGGAATGCGCGCCGCGCTGCTTTGCGCAGATTCAGCGGAAAATATATTTATAATAGAGCAATGCCGGGCGGTCTGCGGACCGCCCGGCATTGCGTTTTCACAGGAAAGGCCGCGGAGGGCTCCCTCTTTGAGGGGGGGCTGTCGCCGTTAGGGATCCATGTGCAGGAAGGTGATGAGCATGGGGCTGATGACCGCTGCCGCGCTCATACCGGCAAACCCGGTGCCAAGGCCGGCGCCCATGCCGGCAAAAAAGGTGACGATGACCGTAAACAAAATGCTCATCTCAGCTGTTTCTCTCCAAAAGTTTTTCCAGATTTCTGCTCATCTGCCCGATCGTTTTGCAGAAAAGCTGCATCTGCGTCTCATCAATGCCCGCAACAAGGCTCTGAACAAACGCTTCCTGCAGGGCATGTCCCCGTTCAATGATGGGCTGTGCCTTTTCGGTGCAGAGCAGCTCCGTTTTGCGGCGGTCGCCCGGCACGGGTCGGCGCTCCAGCAGCCCCTCCTGCACCAGCTTGTCTACATTTACCGAAACCAGATTCGCCTTGATGTGGCGCACCTCCACGATGTCGCTGGCTGTTTTGTAGCCGGGGTTATTGGCCAGAAACATCAGGATATCAAACGCCGTCTGCGGCAGTCCCAGCTCCTGACACAGCGGCCTGCAGGCGGCACCATAGGCCAGCCCGGTTTTATTGGCAAACTCGATACTGGGGTTCATTTCTCGCATCGTGCAGCTCCTTTGTTCGTTTTTGAACGGTTCACTTTTGAAGTATTATAGTGCAGAGCAGGGGAGATGTCAAGGGAAGAAGAAAACCAGCGCGGCAAACGCCGTTCTCCTCCACGATTCTCCCCGTGAAAATGCAATGCCGGAGCGTCCGCAGACGCTCCGGCATTGCTCTATTATAAATAATTTTTCCGCTGAATCTGCGCAAAGCAGCGCGGCGCGCATTCAGATCATTTTTTCAGAACAGCACCACCGCCGCCAGACGCACCAGCAAAGCACACAGCCACGCCACCGTGCACTGGTTCACCACCATGATGACCGCCCACTTGCTGCCCAGCTCCCGCTTGACTGCGGCCACTGCTGCGATGCAGGGGGTATACAGCAGACAAAATACCAGCAGCGGCGCTGCCTGCGCCGGAGTAAGCACCGCCGACAGCGCTGCGGCAGAGCCAAACAGAACAACAAGGGTGGACACCACGCTCTCTTTGGCCATGAAGCCGGTGATGAGCGCGGTGGAGATGCGCCAGTCCGAAAAGCCCAGCGGCGCAAACAGCGGGGAAATATCGCCCGCAATGCGGGCAAGGATGCTGCTCTGCGGGTCTGCCGTCAGGCTGAGCTGCAGGTCGAAGTTTTGCAAAAACCAGATGACAATGGTGGCCGCAAAGATGACCGTAAACGCTTTCTGCAGAAAATCGCGAGCCTTCTCCCACAGCAGCTGCGCCACATTTTTCAGGCCGGGCAGGCGGTAATTGGGCAGCTCCATCACAAAGGGCACGGCTTCGCCCTTGAACACGGTGCTCTTGAGCAGCAAAGCCGCCAGAATGCCGACCACGATGCCGCCGAAGTACAGCAGCACCATGACAAGGCCGGCGTACTGCGGGAAAAATACCGATGCGAACAGGCTGTAGATGGGGAGCTTTGCCGAGCAGCTCATGAACGGCGTGAGCAGGATGGTCATTTTGCGGTCGCGCTCCGAAGGCAGGGTGCGGCTGGCCATGACACCGGGCACCGTACAGCCAAAGCCGATGAGCATGGGCACGATGCTGCGGCCGGAAAGGCCGATGCGGCGCAGCAGCTTATCCATGACAAAGGCCACGCGTGCCATATAGCCGGTATCTTCCAGCATGGAGAGGAAGAAGAACAGCACCACGATGATGGGCAGGAAGCTCAGCACGCTGCCCACGCCGGAGAAAATACCGTCGATGATGAGCGAATGCACTGCGGCGTTGACGTTCCAGTTTGTCAGTGCCGTGTCCACGATGCCGGTCAGCGCATTGATGCCCGCTTCCATCAGGTTCTGGAAAAACAGACCGATGACGTTGAAGGTGAGGAAGAACACCAGACCCATGATGGCGATAAAGGCCGGGATGGCGGTGTACTTGCCGGTGAGGAATTTGTCGATGCGGTTGGAGCGCAGCTGCTCCTTGCTTTCATGGGGCTTGACCACCGTCTGCGCCACAAGCTCCTGAATGAAGTTGAACCGCATATCTGCAATGGCAGCCGCACGGTCAAGGCCGCGCTCCTGCTCCATCTGCACGATGATATGTTCGATCATCTCTTTTTCGTTCTGATCCAGCTTCAGGGCTTCTTCAATGCGCGGATCGCCCTCCACCAGCTTGGTGGCGGCAAAACGCACCGGGATGCCCGCCGCTTTGGCGTGATCCTCGATCAGGTGGATGATGCCATGGATGCAGCGGTGCACCGCGCCGCCGTGGTCGTCTTCGCTGCAGAAGTCCATGCGGCCGGGACGCTCCTGATATTTTGCCACGTGGACGGCGTGATCCACCAGCTCACCCACGCCCTCGTTCTTGGCAGCGGAAATGGGAACGACCGGAATGCCCAGCATCGCCTCCATCTTATTGATGCGCACCGTGCCGCCGTTGCCGCGCACTTCGTCCATCATATTCAGTGCCAGAACCATGGGGGTATCCAGCTCCATGAGCTGCATGGTCAGGTACAGGTTGCGCTCGATGTTGGTGGCATCCACGATGTTGATGATGCCGGTGGGCTTTTCGCCGATGATGAACTGCCGGGTGACGATCTCCTCGCTGGAATAGGGGGACATGGAGTAGATGCCCGGCAGGTCGGTGACCTCCGTTTCCGGGTGGCCTTTGATGGCACCGCTCTTGCGATCCACCGTCACGCCCGGGAAATTGCCCACATGCTGGTTGGAGCCGGTGAGCTGATTGAACAGGGTCGTCTTGCCGCAGTTCTGGTTTCCGGCCAGTGCAAAGGTGAGAGTCGTGCCGTCCGGCAGGGGGTGCTCTCCCTTTTTGATATGATATTTTCCGCCCTCGCCAAAGCCGGGGTGATCCACCATCCGGTCGTCTACGGGAGCACGCGACGCCAGGCTCTTCTCTACAGGAACGATTCCGATCTGGGCAGCGTCGTCCAGCCGGAGCGTCAGCTCATAGCCATGGATGCGCAGCTCCATGGGGTCGCCCATGGGTGCCAGCTTCACCAGCGTGACCTCCGCGCCCGGGGTCAGCCCCATATCCAGAAAATGCTGGCGCAGTGCGCCGCTGCCGCCAACCGTATCCACCACGGCGCTTTTGCCGATCTGCAGTTCTTTTAATGTCATAAAATCGACCTTCTCATTTTATCCGCTGTCGAAGCGTGTTAGTTCGTGTTAACAATAGTAATATAGGCTAACTTTGCGCGGATGTCAATAGAGAATATGGGGGAGCTTAACTCCCCCAGTCTGCTGCGCAGACAGCCCCCTCTGGGATGGGGCCTTTGGCATAGCGGAAAAGTTTGCGGCTAAGACGCAAAGCTTGCAGACACGCCAGAGGCTCCCTCTCCGAGGACGACTTCCCCCGGCCGGGGGAAGATGTCACCGCAGATGACAAAAAGGGGAATCTGGCAAAACCGTCAGGTTTTGACGGAGGGAGTTTGCACAAAAAAAGCCGTGCATTCTCTTTTTCAGAGAATGCACGGCTTTGAAGGATTATGCGTTTACTTCACGGTATGGTAGCCATCGGGGTTGTTCTTCTGCCAGTTCCAGCTGTCGGCACACATCTCCTCAATGCCGTACTGAGCCACCCAGCCCAGCTCACGCTCGGCCTTGGAGGGGTCGGCATAGCACTCCGCGATATCGCCGGGGCGGCGCGGGTCGATCACATAGGGGATCTCTTTGCCGCAGGCCTTGGAGAAGGCGTGGATCACATCCAGCACGCTGTAGCCCTTGCCGGTGCCCAGATTGCAGATGAACAGGCCGCAGTTCGTCTCCAGCTTTTTGATGGCGCACACATGGCCGCGTGCCAGATCCACCACATGGATATAGTCGCGCACGCCGGTGCCGTCCGGGGTGGGGTAGTCGTTGCCAAAAACATGAACCTTTTCCAGCTTGCCCACAGCCACCTTTGCGATGTAGGGCATGAGGTTGTTGGGGATGCCGTTGGGATCCTCGCCAATGAGGCCGGACTTGTGGGCACCGATGGGGTTGAAGTAGCGCAGAAGCGCCACATTCAGGCTGGGATCCGCCTTGCAGACATCCTGCAGGATCCGCTCGGTGAACACCTTGGTCGTGCCATAGGGGTTCGTGGTGGCACCGGTGGGGAAATCCTCGGTAATGGGCACGCTGGCCGGGTCGCCGTAAACGGTGGCGGAAGAGCTGAACACAAAGTTTTTGCAGCCGTGGCGGCGCATCACGTCCAGAATGACCAGGGTGCAGTTGAGGTTGTTATAGTAGTATTCAATGGGCTTGGAGACGCTCTCGCCCACAGCCTTGTAGGCTGCAAACTGGATGACGGCGGTGATGTCGGGGCACTCAGCAAAAATGTGCTCCACATCCTCGTGCAGGGTCATATCGGCCTTGTAGAAGCGGAAGTCCTTGCCGGTGATCTGCCGGATGCGATCCAGCACCACCGGAGAAGCGTTATAGTAATTGTCTGCCACGACCACGTCGTAGCCGGCGTTCAGAAGTTCGATGCAGGTGTGGCTGCCGATATAACCGGCACCGCCGGAAACCAAAATTGCCATAGTCCAGTACCTCTCTCGCTTATCACTTGTACAGCTGCTGCCGGGGTTTCCCGGCTCTGCCTAAAGGATACCGCTTTCTGCGCGCAGAATCAAGGGATTTGTTTTTTATTTGCATGTTCTTTTGTTGCATCTTTATTTTTGAGTTTATGATTCAAAAGCGTTTTTTGTCACTTTGACATGGATAAAAGGCACTGTTTGTGCAAAACATAGAAATGGGGTCAGCATCCTCGCCCTCTCAGCAATTCCATTTACGCAAAAAACGTCTGCCGCGGCAGACGTTTTTGCGTGGTGCATCATTCTTTACAGCTTCCCGCACTGCTTGCCGGTGAAGAACCGCAGGGTCGTGGTAGCGCGGAACACCTTGCCCGCCCGCAGCACTGTGGACGGGAACTCCGGATGCGAAGGGCTGCAGGGGTAGTGCTGCGTTTCCAGCGCAAAGCCGCCGTATTTCTGCATAGGCACGCCGCCCTTGCCGGGGGCGGGGCAGTCCTGCAAAAAGTTGCCGGTGTACAGCTGGATGCCCGGCTGCGTGGTATACAGCTTCATGCTGATGCCGGTCTTATCGCCGGTAGCCCATGCACAGATGCTCTGGCTGGAGCCGCGGGCGCGGTCAATGACAAAGCAGTGGTCATAGCCGCCGCCCACCATGGTGGTCTGCGGGTAACCGGTGTCGATCTCTTTGCCGATGAGCTTGCCTGCCGTGAAGTCCATGGGCGTGTTTGCCACGGGCAGGATCTTTCCGGTGGGGCAGGTGGTATTGTTGCCCTCCAGATAGTTGGAGGCATAGATGCGCAGCTTCTGGCTCAGTACATCGCCCCCGCCATCCAGATTGAAATAGCTGTGGTTGGTGAGGTTGACGATGGTGTCGGCGTCGGAGGAGACGCGGTAATCCATGCGGAAAGCATTGTCTTCCGTGAGGGTATAGCGCACCGCGATCTTCAGATTCCCCGGGAAACCGTCCTCCCCGTCGGGGCTTTCGGCCTCCATCAGCAGGGTGTCGCCGAAGGCCTTCACCCGGTACAGCTTACGGGAGAAGCAGCCGTGCAGATGGTTGGGGCCGTTGTTTGCTTCCAGCTGGTAAGTCTTGCCGCCCACGCTGAACACCGCGTTTTCAATGCGGTTGGCATAGCGGCCCACAAATGCGCCGCAGCAGGTGCTGCCGGAGGATGTGAAGTCCGCTTCGTAATCTGCCATAGTGTCGTGCCCCAGAACGACATCCACAGGGCCGTTTTTGGCTGGTACGATGATATTTTTGATGATGCAGCCGTAATCCAGGACATGCACCGTCAGCCCGCCGGGGTTGGAAAGGATGTACTCTGTAACATTGGCGCCCTCTCTGGTCACGCCGAAGGGCTTGGAGCGGATCTGTGCCATTGGGCATTCGCCTCCTCAGATTTTGATCGGGATACAGCCGGGCATACTGCCCCTGTATCGATTTTCTGTTTATGATTATAGCACAATTTTATGTCTCTGTGTAGAAAACATTTTAGAATCAGCATCCAATTTTTCGATCTATTTTTTGGGCGATATGGAAAAGCCGCCGCTTCCGGCCTCTCGGCAGCCTTTTCAGCTGTAAAACAGTGCAAGGATGTCCCCGGCGCATGCAATTTTGTTGTTTTCATGCAAAATCGGCATTGATATTCGCCGTCGGGCACGGTAAAATGATAGTGTCCGAGTCCTACATCAATGGAGAGAGCAGCCATGGCTACACAGCAGAACACCGATGAGATCTATCATATCCTGGAAGACGAGATCTGTTCTTTGAAGATCCTGCCCGGGGAAGCATTGAGCGAGAACCAGCTGTGCAAGCGGTTCGGTATTTCGCGCACCCCCATCCGCAGCGTGCTGCAGCGGCTGGAGCAGAACCACTTTGTGCAGATCATTCCCTGCAAGGGCACGATCGTTACCACCATCGATCCGGGCGTCGTCGATCAGATCATCTTCCAGCGGGTGGCCGTGGAAAGCATGGTGTTCCGTGATTTTGCGCAGAGCTGCTCGCCCATGGAGATCATTGAGATCGAGCACCGGTTCGACCTGCTGCAGCAGGCAGCCGAAGGGCGCGACCACCCCGAGACCTTTGAATTCAACCATTTCCTGCTCTGCGATCTGGAGATGCACCAATACTGGTTCCACAAGACCGGCAAGGATTACTTATGGCATCTCCTCACCCAGCCTCAGGCAGATTATTCCCGCTTCATCCGGCTGGACGTCGTAGAGGCGCGGAACGTCCCCAGCGTGCTCAGTGAGCACCGCGAGATGCTGCGCATCCTTCGTGAAAAGGATCTGGATGCCATCGAGCCGCTGATGCGTCAGCATCTTTACGGCGGCATGACCCGTATGGGCGGCAAGATCTACTCCAGCGAGTACCGTTCTTATTTCAACTGCCGATAAGAAAACCCCTTCCGGGACATCGCTCCGGAAGGGGTTTCGTTCGTTTTTAAGGCTCAGGCATCCAGAAGCCGGCGGCAGCCCGCTTCACGGCATCGCAAGCCCTGCTTTTGATGTTTTGTGGGGATCACCCTTCGGGCACAGCGGCGGACTGCGCCGCGATAAACTCTGCCGCATCATCCGGGATGTCGTCCAGCTCATCGCCGCCCACATCCACATTCAGCGGGGGCTTCTTGAACAGGATGTCATACAGGATGGGCACGATATACAGGGTCATGAGGGTGGCGTAGCTCAGGCCGCAGATAATGACGATGGCCATGCCGCTCATGAGCTGGCTTGCCATGTCGCCGCTGAATACCATCTGCAGCATCGCAAGCACCGTGGTCAGGGTGGTCATCAGGATGGGGCGCATACGGGTCTTGCCGGTAGCCACAAGGGCTGCGCGGCGCTCCATGCCGCCCAGACGCAGCTGGTTTGCGTAATCCACGAACACGATGCCGTTGTTGACGACGGTGCCCATCAGCACGATAAAGCCCATCAGAGAGATCATGGTCAGCTGCTGGCCGGTGAACATCAGACCCAGCAGGCCGCCGGTAAAGGCCAGCGGCACCGTGAACAGAACGATGAAGGGGGACAGCAGGCTCTGGAACTGCGCTACCATGACCAGATAAACAAAGGGCAGCGCCAGTGCCATCCACTGGATCATCTCATTGACCATAAAGTCCACGTTTTCGCTCTCGCCGCCCAGAGAGAAGCTGCAGCCCTCGGGCATCTCACTGCTGAGGGCAAACGCATCCAGCTTCTTCTGCAGCACACGGGACTGCACTGTCGTGTTGTAGCCTTCCAGCGTGTCCGCTGTGACCGTAATAAACTGGGTCTGGTTCTCGCTGGTAACAGAGTCCGGCGCGGTGCCGGTCTCCCATGTGGCGATATCCGCCAGCGTGCAGGTGCCGGTCTCTGTGATGCCGTCGGCGGTGAGCACGCTGGTCTCGAAGGTCAGATCCATCATATTTTCCTTGGTCACAGGATCAAGGTTGTCGGTGATCTCCACATTCATGGTGGTGCCGTCCACCGTAACAGGGGTCTGTGCCGTGGTGGTGGTGGTCAGCTTAGCCGCGATCTGCTGGTAGACCTGCGCCACGGTCAGCCCGTAGGAGCGCACTTTGTCGCGGTCGATCTTCAGGATGATGGTGGCATCGCCTGCTCCCAGACCATTGGTAGCATTGGCAAAGCCCTCGGTATCATTGACCATCTCCACGACCTTCTCGGACAGCTGGGTCAGGGTGTCGGCATCTGCGCCGTAGATCTTCACGGACAGGCCGCCTGTCAGCTGGCTGGTCAGCTCCTGCATCCCGGCGATCTCTACCGATGCCGTGCAGTTTTCCACGCTTGCCGCCGCGGCTTCCAGTGCCTGACGGGCCTTCTCGATCTCCTTCGAGGACAAGTCCTCCTTGAGCATGACGTTGATCTTGTAGCTGCCGTAGCTGTTGGCTGCGTTGAGCAGGTCGGTGATCTGCGAGGGCAGACCCAGCTGGCTGACGTCGATGCCTGCCATGCTGGTATCGGTGGTGATGCCCACTTCTTCCACGTTATCCACTGCCATCACGGCCTCCACCACCCTGCCGGCGGTCTCAAAGGATCTTTCCTTGTCCAGACTTTCGTCGGTGGAGAGGGTGATGGTGGCTTCGTTGCTGGTGATCGCAGGCAGCAGCTCAATGCCCATGGACATGACCTGCGCCGCGCTGAACGCCAGCAGCACCACGGCTGCGATCAGCGGCAGGGCGCGGTGCGTCAGGCACCAGTCAAGGCTCCGGGCGTACTTGTCCTGGATCTTCTCGAACCAGACCAGCCGCTTGGGCTCGGCCTTTTTCAGCACAGTGGATGCAGCCGCCGGGACCACCGTGACAGCCACGATGAGGGACGCCATCAGGCAGTAACCGATGCACAGGGACATGGGCTGCAGCAGGCTGCGCACCAGACTGGACGAGAACACCACCGGCAGGAACACGCAGACCGAAGTGAGGGTCGAGGCCACAACGGACATGCCCACCTGCTTTGTGCCCTGCACAGCGGCGCGGGCTGCGGGCACACCGCGGCTGCGCAGACGGTAGATGTTTTCGATGACGACCACCGAGTTGTCCACCAGCATGCCGATGCCAAGGCTCAGACCCGCAAGGGTCATGATGTTCATATCCAGCCCCGTGAAATACATCAGTACCACGGCAAAAAGCACCGACAGCGGGATGCTGATGCCGACCACGAGGGTGGGCTTGATATCCTTCAGGAAAACGGCCAGCACGATGATGGCCAGCGCCGCGCCCACAGCCATGCTGGTGAGGATGCTCTTGATGATGATGGTGATATAGTTGCCCTGATTGGACAGCACCACAACGTGCAGGCCGTCGTACTGGGCTTCCAGCTCCCTGAACGCTTCCAGACAGTTGTCGGAAACATCGCTGGCGCTGGAGGTGGAGTTTTTGTAGATTTTCAGCACGGAGGCCTGCTGGCCGTTCAGGCGGGTGTAGCTGTCGGCGGCGTTGTCGATGACTTCCACGTCTGCCACATCCGAAAGACGCACATCGCCGTAGCCGTCCACGTGCAGCAGCAGAGCACCGGCAATATCCTCCACGCTGCTGTACTCCTCACCGACCTTCAGCAGCCAGGACTGTCCGTCCTTGTCCTGCACATAGCCGGCCGGCATGGAAAAGTTCTGGGCGTAGATCAGCTGAGCCAGCGTATTGATATCCAGCTGCTTTGTCACGTCTGCCTGCGCCAGAGCCGTGGCCTTGGCGGTCTCGTACTCCTGCTTGGCGGTTTCCAGCTGCTTTTCGTATTCGTTGAGCATCTCGCGGGCTTCGGTGAACTGCATATAGGCGTTCAGCTGCTGCTGCGAGAAGCTGCCCAGTGCATTCGAGAACTCACCCATCAGCTGCGGCACATTATCCATGGCCTTGATGGTGCTTTCCAGCGTAGAGTAGACCACGTTCAGGCTGTCCTGCAGCTGCATCTCGTTGGCAAGATCCTCTGCAGTGCTGCCCTCCGTGCCGGTCTCGGTGTTCACCCGCTCCTGCAGCTTCTGCAGAGCCATGGTCAGCTTATCCGTGATGGTGCGCAGCTCCGACACGATCTCGATGAGGGAGTCGATGTCCCGCATACCGGTCTCGTTGAACTTGTCCACGACCTTCTGCAGGCCGTCCCGCACCTCGATGAGCGCCTGCTGGACCTCAGGCTCCTTGACTACGGCGATCAGGCTGTTGACGCTTTCCAGAAGCGCCTGCGCCTGCCTGCGCACCACATCAACGGCGTTGCCCACCTCCACGCTCATGGAGCCCATAACAGAATTCGACACGGTATTGCCGAAATTCTTCATCTGCTTTTCGTATTCCTTGCGTCCGGCTGCGATCTGAGCTTCGGCGCTGTCCAGCTGTGCGCGGGCGTCCGCGAGCTTTGCGTCAATCAGCTCCAGCAGGCGGGCGTTGATCTCGTTGATCTTTTCCTGATTCAGCTGCACCTGCACCAGCTTTTCCACAAGGCCGCTCGACGAAACGCTGGACACGCCGCCCTTGCGCTGGACGTAGGGCACCATGGTATCCTTGACAAAATCCGACAGTTTATAGATATCACTGCCCTCGCGGCTGACCGCCACCGTCATAAAGGCGTTCATGTTCAGGCTGTACTCAATGATCGAGGGCGTCAGGCAGGTGTCGGGCAGGTCGCTCTTAGCCTGATCCAGCTTATTGGACACCTTGACCAGAGCGCTGTTCATATCCGTGTCATCCGTAAACTCCATCAGCAGCAGGCTGTAGTTTTCTGCTGAGGTCGCCGTGATCTTGGACACACCCGGCACCGTGAGCGAATTTTCCAGCACATCGGAGACTTCGCTCTCCACGCGCTCCGGGCTGGCGCCGGGGTACACCGTGACCACCATCAGGTACGGCGTGCTCACATCCGGCAGCAGGTTCGTCTGCATTTTTGTGATGGCCACAAAGCCCAGGATCAGTACCATGACCACAGCCACAAGCACCGTAAACGGCTTTTTGACACTGAATTTTTCCATTTCTCCCTACCGTTTCCCCACCGGATACAAAGTGCCCGGCAGCTGTTCCCGCCCACGGGAATACTACACTATAACATTTTTATTATACACACATGCCCCGCCCTTGCAAGCAAAAGGGCGAATCTTTTGTGTTTCTTTAGACACTTTCGCAGATTTTTAACAATTTTGTCGGCAGCATCCCGCTTTTTCGGGTGCTTCCGGGACAGAATTCGGTCGGTCTCCCTTCAGGATACGGTTCGGCAGGGCAGAACATTGCACCGGGAGCATTTTTCTTTTTGCGTGGAAATCCGTCCTTAAATATGTTATACTAGGCAATAGAATGGATCAACAGACCCCTTTTCCGGAAGGGATCTTTTCATATCGAACGAGGAACACTATGAAAAAAGTCATTTCTGTCCGTTTCAAGGAAAACGGAAAAAGCTATTATTTTGACCCCGCCGGGGCCGAGATCCACACCGGCGACTACGTGATCGTAGAAACCGCCCGCGGCGTGGAGTGCGGCGAGGTCGTGCAGGGGATCCGGGAGATCGCCGATACCGCTGTGCCCAAGGCACTCAAGCCCATCACCCGCATGGCCGACAGTGTGGACATCCGCCGGATGCGCCAGAACCGCGAGGACGAAAAGCGCGCCTACCGCACCTGTCAGGAATGCATCGCCCGCCACGGGCTGGAAATGAAGCTGGTGGAGGCGGAGTACACCCTCGACCGCTCCAAGATCATGTTCTACTTTACCGCGGACGGCCGGGTGGACTTCCGCGAGCTGGTCAAGGATCTGGCCGGCATCTTCCACACCCGCATCGAGCTGCGCCAGATCGGCGTGCGCGACGAGAGCAAGATGATCGGCGGTCTGGGCATCTGCGGCCAGCCCTTCTGCTGCAGCCGCTTTTTGAAGGATTTCCAGCCCGTTTCCATCAAAATGGCCAAAGAGCAGGGTCTTTCGCTGAACCCCACCAAGATCAGCGGTGCCTGCGGCCGTCTGATGTGCTGCCTTGCCTACGAGGAGAGCGCCTACGAGTACCTGAACAGCATCATGCCCATGGTGGGCAGCACGGTGCGCACCCCGGACGGTCTGGGCACCGTGCTGGAGGTGAACCCCGTCTCCGGCTACCTGCGGGTGCGCTGCGGCACCGAGAGTCTTTCGCCCCGTTACTATAAGGTAGGCCAGTGCGAGTATGTCAGCGGCGGCAAGCGGGCACCCCGCCGCCCCGACCCCGACGACGATTACTCCGGTGTGCGCAACCCTGCCCCGGTCGTGGCCTCCTCCGATGAGGAGAGCAGACGCTGCCCCGGCTGCGCGAAAAAACGCGCCGCCGAGACCGAGAAAGAGTAAGAGCGCAGGCGGCTCCCGTTTTAGGGCTTTTCCGGTTTCCGCTCCGGCGAGGTCTCCAGATAGTTAGTATGTTAAAACTAACTATTCTTCGTGATTTTTGCTGAAAATCTCCTGCAATTTTGTCTATAAGTTAGGCTGTGCTTTTGTGCAACCCAACAAAAAGCAATCATTCTCCTTTTCTACGGCACGGTTAGTCTTGCCTTTTTTCAGCCGCTTTGTTAGAATGCAGGCAAGGATACAATTTCCGGGGGAGTGCACACAGCCGTGCCAATGTGTATTTCTTCATACATTACAATGGGCACGGGGATTAAAGGAGAGTTTATTATGGCACACAAGGTTTCTGACGCATGTGTTGGCTGCGGCGCTTGCGAGGGCGCTTGCCCGGTTGGTGCAGTTACCGTTGAGAACGGTGTTGCAGTTGTGAATGCAGATTCCTGCATCGATTGCGGCGCTTGCGAGGGTGCTTGCCCCACTGGTGCGATCACCGCTGAATAATTTCAGCCGATCGTCTGAAAAACGCATCGAAAGCAGCAGACCTGTTCAAAGCGGGTCTGCTGCTTTTTGTTTTTGCACAAATTCGGGGAGTAATTTCCCCGATATTTTTGAGAGGAAACGGTGCACTTGTCTATGGAACATTCCACCGAAGTCTTGTATAATAGAACCAGTGTATACTGCACGCCGGCACACCGGTTCGGCTCAGATGCGCTGCTGCTGGCACGCTTCTGCGAGCCGAAGCGCGCTCAGAAGGCCGCAGACCTTTGTTCCGGCTGCGGCATCGTAGCGCTGGAATGGCACGACCGCGGCCATCGGGGCCCCTGCGTCGGGCTGGAGCTGCAGCCCGACGGCAGCGCTCTTCTGGCGGCAGCGGTGGACGAGCAGGGCATCGGGCACATCCAGCCCCGCTGTGCCGACCTGCGCACCTTCCGGGAAGGCGAGGGCAGTTTTGACCTCTGCGCGTGCAATCCGCCTTACTTCACCGATGGGCCTCAAAGCCGGAATGCCGCCCATGCCATTGCCCGGCACGAAAACACCTGCACGCTGGACGATGTGTGCGGATGCGCGTTCCGCCTGCTGAAGGATGGAGGGCGTTTTTCCCTCTGTCACCGGCCGGAGCGGCTGGCCGAGGTGCTGGCAGTGCTGCGGGCACACCGGCTGGAGCCCAAGCGTCTGGCCTTTGTGAAGAACAAAGCCGACGGTGTGCCATGGCTTTTTCTGGCAGAAGCCCAGAAAAACCGCAGGACCGGCCTGCGGGTGGAGCCGGATGTTTTGATCAGCGCCGGTGCGGCGTTATATGGGAGGTAAACTATGGCAGGAACCCTTTATATCGTGGCTACGCCCATCGGCAATCTGGACGACATGCCGCCCCGGGTGGCGGCGACCTTCGGCGCGGCAGACTTCATTGCCGCCGAGGACACCCGTGTGACCATGAAGCTGCTGAACTATCTGGGGCTGAAAAAGCCCATGGTCAGCTACTACGAGCACGCCCTGCAGAAGGGTGACGCCATCCTGCGCCGCATCGAAGCAGGGGAAAGCTGTGCTTTGTGCTCCGACGCCGGGATGCCCTGCGTTTCCGACCCGGGCGAGGTCATCGTGCGGGACGCGCTGGCGCTTGGCATCCGGGTCGTGCCCATCCCGGCAGCATCTGCCTGCGTCACTGCGCTGGCCGTGTCCGGTCAGGACACCTCCCGCTGGGTGTTCGAGGGGTTTCTGCCCGTGAACCGCAAGCAGAAAAAAGAGCGTCTGGCTGAGCTTTTGCAGGAAAAGCGCACCACCATCTTCTACGAAGCTCCCCACAAGCTGCGCACCACGCTGGACGATCTGACCAACGCCTTTGGTGCCGACCGCAGCATCACCCTGTGCCGGGAGCTGACCAAGCTCCACGAGGATATCTGGAAAACCACCCTCGGTGAGGCGGTGGAGCACTACAAAGCCAACGAGCCCCGGGGCGAATATGTGCTGGTCATGGCCGGTGCGCCGGAAACGGCCGACCCCGAGCAGGCGCTGACGCTGGAGCAGGCAGCACAGCGTGCGCTGGAACTGACCGGGCAGGGCTTCGGCCCCACGGCAGCGGCAAAAGCGGCGGCGCAGGGCACGCCGTATTCCAAAAGCGAAGTCTACAAAAAGCTGCTGATGCTGCAGCAGGCCGGTAAATGAATGGTAATAGAGGAGGATTCCTTTCGTGACAAATCTTCTGGTTCTGAGCGACAGCCACGGCGGACGTGCCGCCATTGAGCGCATCCTGATCAAGGAGAGCAAAAACATCGACGCACTGATCTTTCTGGGCGACGGCCTGCGGGATCTGGAGATGGCGCTGACTTTGTACCCCAAGCTGCGGGCCTACTCGGTGGCCGGCAACTGCGATTACGGCGCACTGGAGCCCACCGATGGTCTTGCCGCCTTTGACGGCGTGGTGATTTTCTATACTCATGGTCACATGTACGGCGTAAAATACGATCTGGATACGCTAGCGGATGCCGCATCTGCCCGGGGCGCAGAGGTAGCGCTGTTTGGCCACACCCACATCCCCCATGCGGAGCAGCGGGGCAGCGTGTTCCTGTTCAACCCCGGCTCCTGCGGCCGCTGCTACACCGGAGCTGACACCTACGGCATCCTGACACTGGACAACGGCAAGGTGACCGCCTATGTGCACAAAGAGGTACCAAAGCAATGAGCATCAATGAGGTGCGTTATCTGCCGGAATGCGGCAGCACCAACGCTTATGTGAAGGAGCATTTTGAAGAGTTTGGCTCCGTGGGCGCAGTGTATACCGAAAATCAGACAGCCGGGCGCGGTCGTCTGGGGCGCAGCTGGGTGAACGCCGAAGGCAAGGCGCTGTATTACACCGTGGCCATCCGGGAGCCTCTGGCGCAGCCTTCCACCCTGCCGCTGCTGGCAAGTCTGGCCGTGCGCACCCAGCTGAAGCTGCGCTATGGTGTGGACTGCCAGATCAAGTGGCCGAATGACCTTTTGCTCAACGGCAAAAAGATCGTGGGCATTTTGTGCGAGGGCGTGAGTTACGGCTACCAGCAGCAGGGCAGGGGCATTTTGTGCGGCATCGGCATCAATCTGGCACAGCCCCAGAGCTATTTTGACGCCGCCGGGCTGCCCAACGGCACCTCGCTGGCGCTGCAGGGCGCAAAGGTCGATCTTTCCACCGACCCTGCATGGCTGGCCGAGGGTCTGACCGACTTCGGCTTTGACCGCAGTCTGTACGTGTTCGCCCGGGACGGCTTTGCCCCTTACCGGGAAGAATACAAGGCCGCCTGCGTCAATCTGGGGCGCCGGGTCACCTTCGACCTGCCGGACGGCAGTCAGGGTGCCGGCGAGGCTGTGGATGTGGATGACGAAGGCCGCCTCGTGGTGCGCACCGACAGCGGCGAAGTGCATGTTTTTACCGGCGAGGTGTCGGTGCACGGCATCTATGGTGCCGTTTGACTCTCGTAGTTGTACGCTCCATGCGGACAGTTTTGGTCTGCATGGACTTTTTTGCGCAATTTTGGCCAAATTTTCCGCAAAATGCTTGAAACCACGAAATTTTTGTTAATTTATTGTGTACATTTCCAGTTGTCAAATCCGTCACACTTTAGTATAATGGAGTATGTGCCAGCGTATCCTCTGGTAGGGGGATGCGCGTATTTTAGGAAATAGGAATAGGAAAACAGACAGCACAAGCGCCTTGCTTTTTTCGGGGCAGGGCGTTTGTGCTGTCGCAAGGAGATGCAAGCATGAAAGATCAAGAATCCTTCAAGCCGTATATCCCTGCGGAAAAGATCACCGCAGAAATGACGGCCACTTCTGTGATCATGGGCATTATTCTGTCCGTGGTCTTCGGCGCTGCAAACGCTTATCTGGGTCTGCGCGTCGGCATGACTGTCTCTGCCTCCATCCCGGCAGCAGTTATTTCCATGGGCGTGATCCGCGTCCTGCTCAAGAAGAACTCCATTCTGGAGAGCAATATGGTGCAGACCATCGGCTCCGCAGGCGAGAGCCTGGCCGCCGGTGCCATCTTCACCATGCCCGCACTGTTCCTGTGGGCAAAAGAGGGTCTGTGCGACAAGCCCAGCATCCTGGAGATCACCCTGATCGCCCTGTGCGGCGGTATTCTGGGCGTTCTGTTCATGGTGCCTCTGCGCAACGCACTGATCGTGAAGGAACATGCGACCCTGCTGTACCCGGAAGGCACTGCCTGCGCAGACGTCCTGCTGGCTGGCGAAGAGGGCGGCGCGAACGCCTCCACCGTCTTCTCCGGCATGGGTCTGGCAGCGATCTTCAAGTTCGTCGTTGACGGCCTGAAGATGATCCCCTCCGACATCGCTCTGGCCTTCCAGTCCTTCAAGGGTGCCCTCGGCATGGAGGTGTATCCCGCTCTGCTGGGCGTGGGCTATATCGTCGGCCCCAAGACCGCTTCTTATATGTTCGCCGGCTCTCTGGTCGGCTGGATGGTCATCATCCCGCTGATCTGCCTGTTCGGTGCGAATATTTCTCTGTACCCTGCTGCAGCCGGCACTACCATTGCCGACCTGTACGCAGCCGGCGGCGCAGATGCGATCTGGTCGAACTACGTCAAGTATATCGGTGCCGGCGCCATTGCCACCGGCGGCATCATCTCGCTGATCAAGAGCCTGCCCCTGATCGCATCCACCTTCCGTGATGCCATGAAGAGCATGAAGGGCGGCAGTGCTTCCGGCAACTCCCGTACCGACAAGGACCTCCCCATGCCCTTTATTCTGGGCGGCATCCTGCTGATCATCCTGATCATCTGGCTGGCTCCGGCCATCCCCGTCAGCCCGCTGGGCGCTCTGCTGATCGTCATCTTCGGCTTCTTCTTCTCCACCGTTTCGGCACGTATGGTGGGTATGATCGGCAGCTCCAACAACCCCGTCTCCGGCATGACCATTGCCACCCTGCTGATCGCTACCATGATCCTGAAGGCCACCGGCAACGTGGGCATCGAAGGCATGATCGGCTCCATGGCCATCGCTTCGGTCATCTGCATCTGCGCTGCCATTGCTGCAGATACCTCTCAGGATCTGAAGACCGGCTACCTGCTGGGCGCGACCCCCGTCAAGCAGCAGATCGGCGAGCTGATCGGCGTTATCGCTTCCGGCCTTGCCATCGGCGGTGTGCTGTACCTGCTGGACAGCGCATGGGGCTACGGCGGCGCTGAAGTGCCCGCACCGCAGGCTACCCTGATGAAGATGATCGTCGAGGGCATCATGGGCGGCAACCTGCCCTGGAACCTGGTGTTCACCGGCGTGTTCCTGGCGATCGCTCTGGAGATCCTGCGCATCCCTGTGATGCCCTTTGCCATCGGCCTGTACCTGCCCATCTACCTGAACACCTCCATCATGATCGGCGGTGTTGTGCGCTGGTTCATGGACAGCCGCAAGAATGTTGACGCGAAGCTCAAGGAAGAGCAGGCCACCCGCGGCACCCTGTTCTGTGCCGGTATGATCGCAGGCGAAGGCCTTGTCGGCATCCTGCTGGCCATCTTCGCCGTGTTCGGCATCAGCACTGCCCTGAGCATTGATCTGGGCAACATCGGCGGCGTGGTTCTGATGATCGTTATGATCGCATGCCTGCTGGCGTTTTCCCTCAAGAACAAAAAGAACTGATGAATAAGAAAAACCGATCCGTCAACTATCTGGATCTGATCCCGCAGCGTGCTGAAAACCTACGCTGGCACACAGAGGAAGCCACCGGCCTGATCACCCTTGAGGTGGAGAACACCGGCGTCTTTCATACGATCGCGCAAAAAGTGTTTCATAAACCGCGAATCACGCAGGTACATCTGGACGAGACCGGCAGCTATCTCTGGCCGCTGATCGACGGAACGATGACTGTTGCACAGCTTGCTGACTGCCTGAAGGAGCATTTCGGTGAAAAGGCCGAACCTCTCTACCCGCGCATCATCAAGTATTTCCAGATCGTTGAGTCCTACCACTTCATCCAGTTTCTGAATAAGTAAGCGAAAGCGGCGCACCGGGCCTTTCCACAAAGGCTTGATGCGCCGCTTTTTTTGTTATAAAATAGTCTTATCTTCTCCGCTTTCTGCGGTGCAGATTCAGCGTGCCGCCGCAGGCAATGGTGAGGGCGGTCAGGGCACCGATGATCAATACCAGCGCACACAGCAGCAGCAGGGTAGACTTTGTATCGGTGCGGAAGTCGGAGACATACTCTTTGTGGGTCACAAGGTCTACGACGCCCACTTCGTCGCCGTCCAGATAAACGGTGGCCGTGCCCAGCTTCTGGCCGTTCTTCACGGTGGCGGCGGTGCTTTCCGGCAGGTCAAAGGCGTAGGTCACGCGGTCATCCGCGTGGCCATAGCCGCTGACCGGCGCAGCGGCATACAGCTCCACCTCCGGCTCGGCGCGGCACTTGGTCAGATCCACGGTGGTCAGCACGGTCTGGGTATCCACCAGCGGGCGGTCGGCAAAGCTCTCAAACGCCCAGTCGAACAGATCATCGCACTCGGCAAAAAGGTGCTCCAGCGTGTCACAGCCCAGGATCACCAGCCCGTAGGTGTGGCCGTCCTTTTCCGCAAAGGCGACGATGCAGCGGCCTGCCAGCGTGGTAAAGCCGCCCTTGACCCACCGGACATACTCCCGGTAGTTGTCGCTCTCGCTGTTCATCAGGCTGTTGGAGCTGCTGATGGTATGCTCTGCCCTGCGGAGGTTCGTGGCCGGCAGCACATAGCTGGTGGTGCCCGCCACCTGTGCAAAGGTCTGGTTTGCCGCGCAGGCGGCGGCGATCTTTGCCAGATCCTGCGCGGTGGACACGTTGCCGTAGTCGAACAGCCCGTGGGCGCAGGTAAAGTTTGTTCCGGTGCAGCCCAGCTCCTCTGCGCGGGCGTTCATCTGCCGGACAAAGTCCAGCACGCTGCCGCCCACATCGTAAGCGATGACGCTGGCAGCGTCGTTGGCGCTGACAATGAGCATGGCATTCAGCAGGTCGATGCGGCGCACCGTCTCGCCAATGCGCAGCCCCATGGTGGTGCCGTTGGCGTTCTGGATGTCCCTGAACTCCTGCGTCATGGCCGTAGGCACAGTGACCTCACCGTTCAGGTCTTTGCCGCTCTCCAGCAGCAGCAGCGCTGTCATGAGCTTGGTCAGGCTGGCAATATACTGCTGCTGGTCGGCGTTCTGCCGCAGGATGGTCTTGCCGGTATCTGCGTTGAACAGATACACCGCCTCGGTCTCGCTGGCAGTCTGGAGGGGCATCGGGTAGGCAGCGAGACCCGGCAGCACTGCCGACACCGCAAAGGCCAGCGCCAGCACCAGCGCTGCCATGCGGCAGAAGAACGTGTTTTTGGACATGAGCGTACCCCCTAAATCGATTTTCCGGCACAAAGCCGGAATTTCCTGCATTCTATCTTAAAGAATACCATAAATCAACCAAAAACAAAAGAGAGAAAGGTGGTTTTTAACAATGTTCCTGTCTTTTTGTGGAAAATTTCCGTGTGATGAAGGTGCCGCTTTTGTTGCTCCCAACGCCACCGTGCAGGGAGATGTCATTCTGAAGCCCGGCTCCACCGTCTGGTATGGGGCAGTGCTGCGGGGCGACGACGGCTGTCTGACCATCGGCGAGAACTCCAATGTACAGGACAACGCCGTGCTGCACTGCGACTTGGGCGGGGCTGTGACACTGGGCAAAAACGTCACCGTGGGGCACAGCGCCCTTGTGCACGGGTGCACCATCGGGGACGGCAGCCTCATCGGGATGCACGCCACCCTGCTCAACCACTGCGTTGTGGGCAGAAACTGCATCATCGGCGCGGGTGCTCTGGTGCCGGAAGGCATGATCATCCCGGACAACTCGGTGGCGGTAGGCGTGCCCGCAAAGGTCATCAAGCAGGTGAGCGCGGCACAGGCAGAAGCCAGCCTGAAAAATGCCGCCCACTATGTTGAGCACGGAAGAGCCCACGCCGCAGAGCTGAAAAAGAAGTAAGCCGCACCCGGCAGATTTCGGCATTCGATCACAAAAAACGGAGTGAATTTTCATTTTTTTGCCAAAAATCGCATCAATGAATTGCTTTCATCCCGGAGACCTGCTATAGTAGAGTTGTCAAAACACTTTTTATTTTGGGGAGGGAATCGACATGACTCTGCTTTCGCGCCGCTCATTCCTGAAACTTTCTGCGCTGACTGCTGTTTCCGCCGCGGTGGCGGCAGCTGCATCCGGCTGCACCGTCCCGGTCTCCAAGCCGGGCTATACGGTCGCTGCCACCGCACTGCAGACGGTCAGCAGTGTGAAGATCAAAATGTCCCAACCGCTGAAGGTCCTCCAGGATGGCCAGCATTATATGGCTGCCTTCAGCATCCAGAACAACTCTGAGGATGCCGTCACAGTTCCGCTGAACGCATTTTCCGCTGCCTACAAGGACAAATCCATTGAAAAGTTGACCGCCAGCTTCGGCGATAAACTGGCTCTGCCCGTGGGCGGCAGTGCAGACATCAGGCTGGATCTTCATGTTGCAAAGGGCACGGTTGTGGGCAACGACCTGAAGATCAAGTTCCGCCTGAAGGGGAAGAACGGCTTCTCCTGCATCGAGTACCGCTTTGACGCGGACAATTCTGCCAAGGCTACCACCACGTACACCGAGTTTGACGTTTTCTGAGCTGCTTTTCGTGAGCGGAAGAGTGTGAAAGTTTCGTCATGTCACATTTTTTCACAAAAATGTAATGACTTTTCACTTAAAATCGGGTATACTATATCCTGCAGGGCAGGCGGGGCCGCAACCGCCTCCTGCACATGATTCCTCCTCACACCAAAGCAATACCCCAAACGAGAACGCCCTCCAGTGTACCGCAAGCGCTGGAGGGCGTTCTTGTTGTTGAATCAAGCATAGAAACGTATATTATCTGAAAAGGAGATCTTATCATGTCTGAAAAAATCACCCGTCGTGTGTTCCTGAAGGCCACCGGCCTTGCCGCCCTGTCCATCGCCGCTGCAAGTGCTCTGGGGGGATGCTCGCTTTCCCCTCTGCCGGGCAATGTAACGCTGCCTTCTGTGGACGAGAGCGCATACCAAACCGTCATTGGCACCCCATCTTATGAGATCGCGTTCAGTTCTCTCTCTGACCAGTGGGAGTCTATGTCGATCTACGAATCGGACTCCAAGCCTCACCGCTATATTTATGCCGGGCTCTATATTAGACGTGCTCAGAAGAAGTTCACCCTGACCACTTCCAGCATCAAGTGCACGATCGGCGGCAAAGCCGCCAAGGTTGCCGGTCTGGGCAATATCGCTATGAATGAGGGCGCTACTTCTTACAAATTCCCGACCAAGGTTGACATTGATGTCGGTACGCTGGTAGGTCTCCCGCTTTACATCGATCTCGGCGATAGCAAGCTCTCCGACCTGACCGGTACTCCCATTGAAATCACGATAAAGGCTTCCGATAGAACAACCATCACGGCTCGCTATACGACCCCCAGCTCCATCCCCTCGCTCACGCGCACGATCAAATGATCGCAGAACCAAAGCAGCCCCCGGCAGAGAGCACTCCGCTCCCCGCCGGGGGCTTTTTGTCGTTTCAGCGCTTTGCGTAGGCGAGCTTTGCTGCAAACACGCTGAGGGTGATCTTGGGGTTCACCTGCGCACCAAGGCGCTGGATGGCGGCATCTGCCAGCCGCAGGGCACGCCGGGCCGCATCGCCCTGCACCGGGGCGTGGGGGCTTTGCCGCAGACCCGCTGCCGCCACCGCGCGGAAATCTGTCAGCAGGGCGGCAGCACCGGCTTTCTCTTTCTCGCAGGGTGCCAGCAGGCAGGCTGCCGTATAGCTGTCACCGGCTGCCGCCGCTTTTGCCAGCTGCAGAGCCTTTTCCACCTGTGCTGTGCGCGCCTCGTCCCGGGCGGCGGCCAGCACCGTGCCGATATGGCCGTCAAACAGCTCGCTGTAAAGCGATGCCGTCTTTTTATCCACTCCCTGTGCGGCGCAATAGCGGGCACACTGTTCCGGCGGCACCGGAGCCACCGCAAAGCTGACGCAGCGGCTGCGGATGGTGGGCAGCACACCGGCAAGAGAATCTGCCGTGAGCAGAAAAAGCACCCCCTCCGGCGGCTCTTCCATGACCTTCAGCAGGGCATTGGCGGATTCTTCGTTCATTTTTTCCACATGATAGAGCAGCACGGCGCGCCCCTCGGCAGAAAGGCTTGTGTTGAAGATCTCGCTGCGCATGGCCGTGACCTGACCCACCAGATACCTTCCGCCGCTTCCCATGCCGGTGACAGAGATGGCCTCGCGCACGATGCCGGTTTCCACCTGACCGCTGTCACGCTTACCGGCCTTTGCCACAGCACGGCAGCATTCGCCCCGCAGAAGCGCCTCAGCGGGCGCACCGCCTGCCGGGTAAAGATAATCGGCCGCAATGCAGCGCGCCGCAAAACCGGCTCCCAGCCCCTCCTCGCCCACCAGCAGAACACTGTGAGTCAGGCGGCGGGACGCCAGCATCAGCTGCACGCTGCTTTTCAGTTCTGCGTTGCCTTCCATGCGATCCAGCATCATGGTGAGTTCTCCTTACCTTCTGTTTCTCCGCTTCCACTGCTCGCGGCGGATCCATGCACGGATGGCGCGGTAGCCCACGGGGCCAAAGAACAGCCAGACATTTGCCATGCTCAGCAGCAGGCTCAGCTTCTGAGGCAGCGGTGCCCCCAGAAAGCTCAGCAGCCACAGGATCGCCGCAAAAAAGCCGAAGTACTTCACCCGGATGGGAATGACAAAGAACAGCAGCACCTGCACCTCCGGATACAGCATGGCAAAGGCCAGCAGCAGCGACAGGCTCAGGCAGTAGGTGCTGGCCGTGACACCGGTGAGCAGGCAGGCCAGTACCGTGCCCAGCATCCCGGACAGCAGGTAGACGGTATAGCGGAAATCGCCCCACTCCCGCTCCAGTGCCGTGCCGATGAACCAGGTAAAATAGATGCCCAGTACCATGCTGAGGATGCTGCCCCCGGAAAAGGGGATAAAGACAAAGGTGACGGCGCGCCAGATCTCGCCGTGGAGCAGGAAGTAGCGATTCAGCGCCAGCCAGACCGTGATGGTCTGGTTGACAAACAGCTCAATGGCCAGCACAAGGATCTGCCCGCCCACCAGAATGTTGGTCAGGTTCGGGATGCCGAAGCGGCCATACTTCCGCTCCAGCCGGTTCAGCCAGTTGTTCATGAAGAAATCCCTCCCATGGTTTTTACGTTTTTCTGCTGATATTGTACCATGATTGTGCGGAGCATTCAAGAAAGTTGAAAATTCCTGCTCCCTTTCCCCAAAAATACAACCTTCAGACCGCTTTTCAGGCCGTTTTCTACATCGTGAAAGTGTATGTATTTTCCGCTCCGGCATGAACTTTTCACTTTTTCCACCGGGTTTTCAACTGTTTTTGTGAAGAAAACGAGGAGTTTTCCATAGGGTTTTCCACTTTTTCCACCATGTTTTCAACAGCAAAAGAGGATCGACCCTATACACGCCGTAATCCAGGCGGCATCTTTCTGGAAAGTTTTGGACAAAAATGCAGGCATTCTGCCTTTTATAAAAAAGAAAGTCGAAGGATTTTCTTTGCATTCTACAAACCGTTCCCGGGCGGCGATTTATTTTTTCCAATCTGGAATGAACCGGCTCAAAGTTTTCAACACCGGGTTGCCGCTGTTTTCCGGTGTGGAAAAGGCAGGGAAATCTGCAGTTTTCCACACAGGAAAAAGCTGCTGCGCGCGGGCGCGCCGGGAGCAAACTCCCCCAGTCTCGCTGCGCTCGACAGATTCCCCTTTTTGTCGCTGCGCGACATCTTCCCCCGGCCGGGGGAAGTCGTCCTCTGGGATGGGGCCTTTGGCAGTACGGAAAAGTTTCCGGCTAAAGTGCAGAGCTTCCGGCACGCCAGAGGCTCCCTCTTTGAGGGAGCTGGCAAAACCGTCAGGTTTTGACTGAGGGAGTTAACCTCCCCCTTCGGGGGAGGTGGCATCGCGCAGCGATGACGGAGAGGGTTCGTTCCCATAAAAAATGCCGGGCGATCCGCAGACCGTCCGGCATTGCTTTATTATTTACATCATATTGTGGAACACGACCTGTGCGATCTGGAAATACAGGATCAGGCTGCAGGCGTCCACGATGGTGGTGATGAAGGGGGTCGCCATGATGGCCGGGTCTGCACCCAGCTTCTTTGCGGCCAGCGGCAGCATACCGCCCACCAGCTTTGCCAGAATGACGCTGAAGAACAGCGACACGCTGACCACGATGGCATAGCCCATCACGTTGGCGTACTGGCCGGGGAAGAGGAAGGTGTACATCAGGTAGATGCGCAGGCCGTTCACGATGCCCAGCACCGCGCCCACGATGGCAGACACCCGCAGCTCCTTGCCCAGCACCTGCAAAAAGTCGCTGGGCTCCACCTCGCCCAGAGCCAGACCGCGCACCATCAGGGTGCTGATCTGGTTGCCGCAGTTGCCGGCGGTATCCATCAGCATGGGCATGAAGGAGACCAGCAGGGGCAGCGCGGTAAAGGCTTCCTCATAGTGGGTGGTGACCATGCCGGTAAAGGTGGCGGAAAGCATCAGGATCAGCAGCCATGGGATGCGCTGCTTTGCGTGGGTCCAGACGCTGGTGCCAAAGTAGGTGGTGGCATCGTCGTCCGGCAGAATGGCGGCCATCTTCTGCATATCCTCGGTGCTCTCGTCGGTCAG
>CAKSTO010000030.1 GCA_934501115.1 uncultured Faecalibacterium sp. | reverse complement strand
TCCAGACATATTGGCACAGATAGTTGTGTCAACGTTTTTCTTTCACCTTGCATGTTTTCCTCCATAAATTCCGATTTGTTGAATCAAGTATAGCATATTGCGAACAAAAGGAAAAGCAAAGCTGTGAATGCATGATGTTATCCTGCATTGACAAATCTGCGCAGAATCAGTACAATAAAACATAGCTATCCGCAATTTTTTGCATGAGAATAAAGGAGCGTTTTTCTATGCCGAGCAATAAAGTCCGCACTCGTTTTGCGCCGTCGCCCACGGGTTATATGCACGTTGGCAACCTGCGTACTGCCCTGTACACCTACCTGATGGCAAAGCACGAGGATGGTACCTTCATCCTGCGCATCGAGGATACCGATCAGGGCCGCTACGTGGAGGGCGCTGTGGATGTTATCTACAACACCCTGCGGGAGACCGGCCTTTTGTGGGACGAGGGCCCGGACGTCGGCGGCCCCGTGGGTCCCTATGTGCAGAGCGAGCGCATGGGCATGTTCAAGCAGTATGCCGAGCAGCTGGTGGCTGAGGGCAAGGCGTACTATTGCTTCTGCACCGAGGAGCGTCTGGAAGCCCTGCACGCCGAGCAGCGCGCCAACGGCGAAATGACCCACTATGACGGCTGCTGCCGCGACCTGCCCAAGGAGGAAGTGGAAAAGCGTCTTGCTGCAGGGGAGCCCTACGTGATCCGCCAGAAGATCCCCCGCGAGGGCGTGACCGGTTTCGACGATGTGGTGTACGGCCACATCGAGGTGAACAACAGCGAGATGGACGACCAGATCCTCATCAAGACCGATGGCATGCCCACCTATAACTTTGCCAATGTGGTGGACGACCACCTGATGGGCATCACCCACGTCATCCGCGGCAGCGAGTATCTGTCCTCCACCCCCAAGTACAACCTGCTGTATCAGGCCTTTGGCTGGGAGATCCCCACCTATATCCACTGCCCGCCGGTGATGAAGGACGCGCAGAACAAGCTGTCCAAGCGCAACGGCGACGCCAGCTATCAGGATCTGGTGGCAAAGGGCTACCTGACCGAAGCCGTGCTGAACTATATCTGCCTGCTGGGCTGGAGCCCCAAGGGCGAGTACGCCGAGCAGGAGATCTTCTCTCTGCCGGAGCTGGTGAAGATCTGGTCGCCGGACGGCATCTCCAAGTCCCCCGCCATCTTCGACCCCCTCAAACTGCGCGCCATCAATGCGGAGTATATCCGCCGCCTGAGCCCCGAGGAGTTCCAGAAAAAGGCGGAGCCGTGGATCGATCAGGCAGTGCATACTCCCATCGACAAAAAGCTGCTGTGCGCGAACCTGCAGCCCCGGTGCGAGGTGCTGGGTGAGATCCCCGAGCAGCTGGATTTCTTTGACGCCATGCCGGAGTATGACGTGAGCCTGTATGCCAACAAGAAGCAGAAGACCACTCCGGAGACTGCCAAAGATGCACTGGAAGCCCTGCTGCCGGTGCTGAGCGACGAGGCGCTGGATTTTGCGAACCGCGATGCCGTCTTCGATGCCTGCAAGGCCAAGGCCGAGGAGCTGGGCAAGAAGAACGGCTGGCTGCTCTACCCGCTGGGCATCGCCCTGTCCGGCAGGCAGCGCACCCCCGGCGGCGGCACCGACCTTGCCTGCATGATGGGACGTGAGACCACCCTTGCCCGCGTCAAAGCGGCAATTGAAAAGCTGAACGGCTGATTTTTTGCAAAATCCCCCAAAGCTCTGCGGCGTTTTTGAACGCTGCAGGGCTTTTTTGCGTCTTTGAGCGGGTTTGGGGCGCTTCCACGCTCTGCGGCAAAAAACGCCGCCGCTCCACGCTACAGTATATGCAGAACGTGCGGGGGACAGAACCATAAAACTCCCCGCCGGAAAGCGGGGAGTTTTTATGACAGAGCGGATGGGTATTTTGTCTGCAGGCGGGCAAGGAGTGCGGCTTTTGACGCTGGAGACCCGGGCGCAGCTGCACCCGGCGATGCGCAGGCTGGCGGCTGTCGCCGCAGGCTTTGCGGGCGGCTGGGCTGTGTTGTATGGGGCGCTGATGCCGTTTGGGCTGGGGCTGGTGCTGGGCTTTGGCGAAGACTGCTTTGCTCCCTGCGCAGCAGGGGCGGCACTGGGGCTTCTGCTGCATGGGTTCGGGGAGCTTTCTCTGCGCAGCATCTGTCTGCTGTGTGCGCTGGGGGCTGCTGTGGCTGCCCGGTGGATGGGGGTGCGAAAAACGATGCCGACGGTGCTTGCAGGCTGCGGCACGCTGGTGGGGGTGGCGCTGTGCTTCGCACTGGGCGGCAGCGGCGGTGCAGAACTGGTGCTTTACAGCGCCGCAGATGCCCTGCTGGCCGCGGCCATGGGGCTGTGCCTGCGCTGCTTCCCGCCGGAAAAGCCCGGAGCCGGGACGCTTCTTGTGGGGGCGGCAGCGGCAGCAGCACTGGGCAGCGTGGAGCTGTGGCGGTTCTGGCCGGGCGTGGCACTGTGTGCCGGCGTGGAGCTGTATCTGTGCTGCCGCGGGCAGGTGAAGGCAGCGCTTTCGGGCTGTGCGGTGCTGGGGGCAGGCCTGTGTGCGGCAAACCCGGCGCTTGCCCCGGCAGCAGCGGGGCTTTCCTGCGCAGCGGCGGCAGCGGCTGTGCTGGCTCCGGGGCGGCGCATCGAAACGGTGGCGGCGTATGCGGGCGGCTGCGTTACCGGTGCGCTCTGCGTGCAGCCGCCCGGAAATGCCTTCCGGTATCTGCTCAGTGTGTGCGCGGCGCTGGCGGCAGTGTCGGCACTGCCTGCGGCATGGCTGGCACCGGAGCCGGAGGAAAAAGCCGGGACGCCGCCGCCCGGCCGCCCCCGGCTCAGCACTGCGGCCACCCGGCTGGAGCAGGCAGCGCAGAGCCTTTCGTCTCTGGCTGAGACGGTGAACGATGTCTACGAGGCGCTGCCGCACCGGCGGGAGGATTTCCGCTGGGTAATTGACAATACACATGATACGCTCTGTTTTAACTGCGGGCGGCGGGAGACCTGCTGGAAACAGGAGTATGCCGCGACCATGGAGGGCATGGAGGCGCTGCGCCCGCTGCTGGAGAGCAATGGCGGGCTGGAAGCGTCTCAACTGCCCGGGCAGTTATCGCGCTGCATCCACCCGGCGGCATTGTGCGCGGCGGCAAACCGGTCGTTTGCGCTGTATCGCAGCCGCAAGGAGGCGCGCATCCATTCCGAGGCCATGCGCACCGCCCTGACCGAGCAGTACAGCGCTGTGGCGGAGGCGCTGGGCGTTTTGAGCGAACAGCTCAGCCGCCCGGGCGACCCGGAACCCTATAAAACCGGGCGCGTAGCAGATCTTTTTGCCTCGCTGGGCTCGCCGCCGCAGGAGTGCACGGTCACGCTGGATGATCTGGGGCGGGTTCATGCAGCGGTCACGCTGCCCCGCACCCGGTTCTCGGCGCAGGAGCTGACAGCGCTGGCCGGTGAGGTGGGGCGCATCTGCCGTACCGCGCTGGAGACGCCGCAGGTGCTCTCCTGCAAGGGGCTGACCACGCTGCTGTTCAGCGAAAAGCCGGCATTGCGGGCAGTGTTCGGCATGGCAGGTGCGGCGGCAAGGGGCAGCATTTCCGGCGACGCAGTGCAGCAGTTCAGCAGCCCGACGACGGCGCAGATGATCCTGTGCGACGGCATGGGCACCGGTCGGCCTGCGGCTGTGGACGGGAATCTGGCTGCAGAGCTGACGGCACGCCTGCTGAAGGCGGGCTTTACGGCAGAGCTGACCGCACGGCTGGTGAATGTGGCGCTGGCACTGAAAAGCGAGGACGAGAGCGGCGCTACGCTGGATCTGGTAAGCGTGGATCTCTACACCGGCACAACGCGGCTGTTCAAAGCCGGGGCGGCTCCGGGGTTTCTGGTGCACGGCGGCAGGGTGCGGACGGTGGGGGATGCCAGCCTGCCGGTGGGCATTCTGGGCGGCGTGAACGGCCAGAGCCGGGTGGTGCACCTGACCGCAGGAGATTACGTCGTGCTGGTGTCGGACGGCCTGCTGGTGGACGGCTCTGCATGGGTGGCAAAGCAGCTGGAGCTTTCGGCGGCAGCAGGCGACCCGCCGGAGCAGATCGCAAAAACGCTGGTGGAGACAGCCCGTGTCCGTGCTCAGAGAACAGGCCGGCCGGATGACATCACGGCGGCTGTGCTGCGGCTGGAAAAATGCTGAGTTCACACAAACTTCGTTGATTTTCGACCGGAGGGAGGGTATACTATGTAGATACGAAACCATCCGCAGGAGGGATACATAGATGCTTACCATCACAGTGGCGCAGGATGGCAGCGGCGATTTTGCCTCGGTATCGGAGGCAGTGCTGGCTGTACCCTATGACTGCGCAGCAGAGATCCGCATCGCGCCGGGTGTGTACCGGGAGAAGCTGGTCTGCGAAAAACGGGAGATCACACTGACCGGTGCGGGAGCGGACAAGACCTGCATCGTCTGGGGCGACGGTGGAAAGCTGCCCCACCCGGACGGCAGACCCACCCATACGTTCCGCAGCTACACCGCTTTTTTCAGCGGCGAGCGCCTGCGGGTGGAGAACCTGACCATCCAGAACGATGCCGGCCCCGGCGCAAAGGCGGGGCAGGCAGTCGCAGCCTATGTGGACAGTGCCCGCGCGGTGTTTGTGAATGTGCGGCTGCTGGGAAATCAGGATACGCTCTTTTGCGCGCCCCTGCCGGAGAAGGAGCGCGAGAAGGACGGCTTTCTGGGCCCCCGCGGCCTTGCGCCCCGCCGCCCCACGGTGCAGTATTATCAGGGCTGCGAGATCGCAGGAGATATCGATTTTATTTTCGGCGGCGCAGACGCGTTGTTTGAGCAGTGCACCATCCGCACGGTGAACAATCATCTGCCGGTCAGCTATGTCACCGCGCCTTCCGGCAAAGCGGAGGGTCTGGGCTTTGTGTTCTGGGACTGCGACTTCGTTTCGGACGGCTGCCCGGCGGGCACGGTCTTTCTGGGCAGGCCGTGGCGGCCGAACGGCAAAACTGCGGTGCTGGATTCTCGTCTCGGAGCGCACATCGCGCCGGAAGGGTTTTCGCCCTGGCAGAACCGCACCGACTCTGACCTTGCCTGCTTTGCAGAGGCAGGCAGCACCGGTGACGGCGCAGGAAAACGCAGCGCATGGGTGAAGCAGCTGGATGGCGGACAGGCCGCAGCGCTGCTGAAACGCGCCCGGAAACTTTGCAGACCGGAATAACAGATGGAAATATAAAAAGATGTATAGGGATCACAGATGAAAAAACTGCCGAATGCTGTCAAATGGGCGATCATTCTGGTCGTTCTGGCCGGAATGGGCTGGATGATGTGGAAGGTCAATGACCGGGCATCCCGCGTGAAAATGCCCGCCCCGGATAATACGTTTGGGATCTATCACACGGCAGATTCCAACGAGTAAAGAAGAATGGCGATGAAAAGGGGCTGCTGCACGATCGTGCAGCAGCCCCTTTCTGTGCCTTTAATCCGGGATCTTTTTCTCATTGGCGGGCAGGTCGTTCATGATGAACCAGAAGGTGGTGCCCATACCGATGGCGCTCTGTACGCCGAAACGGAAGCCGTGCTGCTGGAAGATGGCTTTGGTGATGGACAGGCCGAGGCCGGTGCCCTGCTTGCCGGCATCCGAGCGGGAGCGGTAGTACCGGTCAAAGATGTAAGGCAGATCTTCGGCAGAGATGCCGGGGCCGTGATCCTCCACCTCCACCCGGACGCCCTCGGCGCAGGACTGTGCCCGCAGGATGAAGATGCCGTCTTTGCCGATGTGGTGCATGGCGTTGCCAAGCAGGTTGTGCAGGGCGCGCTGCATCATCTCCGGGTCGGCGTAGACCGGCAGCTCTTCATCGGGGAGCTCCAGCTTCAGCTGCCAGCCGTTCTGTGCGCAGATGGCATCGTAGCGCTCGCTCACCTCATCGCACAGCTGACCCATATCAAAGTGCACCCGTTCGCACTTATCGGCGCCGCTGGTCACCTTGCTCAGCTCCATGACGCTGGACACCAGAGCGGTCAGGCGGTCGGCCTCGTCCACGATGATGTTCATCTGCTCATCGCGGTGCGCTTTGTCGTCACCGGTGATGTCACGCACCGTCTCGGCGTAACCCTTGATGAGGGTCAGCGGGGTGCGCAGGTCGTGGGAAACGTTGGCCAGCAGATCGCGCTGCATCTGAGCGGAGTGCTGCACCTCAGAGGCCATGTGGTTGAAGTCCTGCGCAAGATCGCCCAGCTCATCGCTGCGGCGGCTGTCCACGTGGACGGCATAGTTGCCCTGCGCCATCTGGCGGGCGGCGCTGGAAAGCTGGCGCAGAGGCTTTGTGAACCACTCGCTGAACAGCCATGCAGCCGAAAGGGCAATGATAAAGATCAATGCGGCGGTCATGGGCAGCACGGTGCTCAGCACCTTGCCGGCCTCGGCTACATGCACGAGGCTGGTGGTGACCAGCACGGTATACTCGCCGTGGGAGGTGTTGCGCCCGACCAGGAGCTGTGCCGAGCCGGACAGCCGGGGCGGGTTGAGCGTCTGTACGAAACCGCCGGTGGTACGGCACTTTTTGCGCATGGCCACGGCGGTGGAAACGATCATGTCGTTGTTGGCAGAGTCTGAAAGCAGCGTCTCATGCAGGTTGCAGTAAGACTGGTTCTCGATCTTGTATATGGTGCGCATGGTGGAATCGGAGATGTCCACACAAAAGCTGTTCAGTGAGCCGCTGGCATACAGCTGGGCGGCCAGCTTGTCAAAAAAAGACGTGTTGACAAACAGATGGCCGAAGGACCACGACGAGAGGACTTTGCCCTCTGCCAGAGCCTCGTCCAGCTCGGCGGAGATGCTTTCAGCCTGCGTGGTCAGCTGGCTTTCAATGTGCTTGGTGTAAAGAGGCTCCAGCAGCTGTGTGGACAGAAACCAGAACAGCCCCAGCAGAAACAGGCAGATGAAGCACAAAAACCACATCAGCTGGCCGCGGATGCCGAGGGTACGATGATGCCGCATGAATCCTGTTCTCCTTTATCCGCGTGCTGCGTCGGGGTCGAACTTGTAGCCGATGCCCCACACGGTGGCGATATAGCTGCGGCACTTGCCCAGATGACCGCGCAGCATCTTGACGTGGGTGTCCACGGTACGGTCCTCGCCGAAGTAGTCGTAATTCCACACCTTCTGCAGGATCTTCTCACGGCTCAGAGCGATGCCCTTGTTGGATGCCAGAAAGACCAGCAGGTCGAACTCTTTGGGGGTAAGGGCGATATCCTCGCCGGACACCCGCACGGTGTGGCTGGCGGTGTCGATGGTCAGCTCACCAAAGGTCATAATGTTGGCGGCAGCGGCAGGCTTGGGCATGGTGCGGTTCAGCACAGCCTTGACGCGCGCCACCAGCTCACGGGGGGAGAAGGGCTTGACCACGTAGTCGTCGGCACCGCCTTCCAGACCGGCCAGCTTGTCGTACTCTTCGCCCCGGGCGGTCAGGATGATGACCGGTGTGTTGATGTGGCGGGCACGCATCTCCCGCAGGCAGGTCATGCCGTCCATAAAGGGCATCATCAGGTCAAGGATGACCAGGTCGAATGCCCCGCCGGAAAGCTGGGTCAGGGCGGCAGTGCCGTCCCCCGCTTCTTCACACACGTAGCCTGCATATTGTAAATGCTCGCGGATGAGCTCCCGGATGCGAGGCTCATCATCGACGATCAGGATTTTTGCCATAGGACAGACTCCTTCCACAAGATAGACTTTAACAGCATCAGCATACCGCAAAATTAGGGAAAACCTGTGAAGTTTGCATGAATGCTTCATGAATGCTTCGGGAAAACAAAGCCCCGCGTTCAGTATACCACAGAACCGCCGCCGTGCACAGCCGGTTTTTGTGTCCGGCAAAGGGCGGGCGCTTGCACTGCCGCGCCGCAAATGCTATACTGAAACGATAAGGGGCGGGCTGCCGCCCGAAGTTTTTGGGATAAAGGAAAAACCCTATGCGAATCGGACTGATTGAGTTTTTGTTGATCCTGGCGATTGCATCCCTGACGGTGGGGCCGCAGGCCGCGCTGTTCGCAGACCGCTGGATGCGCCGTGCCAACCGCGTCAATGCGCGTGCCGCCCGCCGCCGCGCCGAATATGCCGCGCAGGCAGCTGCCGAGCGGGACGCGCTGCTCAAGCGCTTCCGCACGGCCAGCACCGTGTTTGGTGTGTGCATCCTGCTGGCACTGGTGTATGCGCTGGTGTTCCGGCCTGTTGACACACCGCCGCAGAGCTACAAAGCCCCTGACCTCCGGCAGGATACCGGTGCAGCACCGACGGCGCTTTCAGATGACGGCAGGGAGCGGCTGCAGCTGGGGGAATATCAGGGGGTGGACTGCATCCGCGCGCAGGATGGGTTTGTGTATGCTGCCGCCTACAACGGTGCATCGCTGAAAAAGCGCACCAGCGACCTTGTGCGCACCGACGGCGGGCACTGCGCAGCCATTCTGTCGGTGGAGGGTGAGCTGACCGGGTTCGACTTTGACGCAGACGGAGATCTCTGGCTGAGCATCGTCACCGCTTCCGGCGGGGCGCTGTGCCGTGCAAGGCACGACAGCTGGGGCGCAGCGGTGGAGCAGGTGGTCACCCAGATGGACGGTGCCCCGCTGGGGGTGATCTCGGCAGTGGAGGCCGGTGCGGACGGCAAGGTCTACTTTGCCGTGGTGGGGGATGCCCCCGCAGGCGGCGGGCTGGAAAATGCCCTGCGGACGGAATTGATCGCCCATACCGGCACCGGCTGGGTGTACGTGTATGACCCTGCCGGCCATTCGGTGCAGCGGGTGCTGGGCGGCATCGCAGGCGCATCCGGTCTGGCGCTTTCAGAGGACGGGAAAACGCTGTACGTCTCTGACCTCGGCAGCCGCTGCATCTGGGAGGTGAGCGCCGACGCCCGGGAGCTGACGGCGGGGGGCAAAAACTGCCGGAGCTCTCTTTCCGGCCTGCCGGGCTACCCCGGTGCGCTGGCCGTGGACGAGGATGACACCCTGTACATCAGCTACCGCTGGGCGCGCAGCAGCTGGTTGGAAGACCACGCGGACAGCACCCTTTTGAGGGGCATTGCCCTGCGTGCGGGGCAGAACCTGCAGGAAAGGCTGTTCGGCCTGCCTGCGGACGCCCCCTGTGCCGAGGCGGTGAGCCTGAAGGACGGCAGGTGGAAAAGCACCTTTGCTGGGAAAACGCTGGATGGCTGCACGGCGGTGTGCCCGGTGGACAGCAAAGTATATTTCGGCGCGGCAGGCGAAGCAGACCTGCCGGCGGCAAGAGTATAAAGGAGTGTTTTGAAATGACCGAAGCATTCAAAAAACAGATCGAAGAACAGGCTCGGCAGGCAGTGACCGAATTGCTGGACGAAGCAAAACTGAAAAAAGGCGATGTGTTCGTGGTAGGGTGCTCCTCCAGCGAGATCGTGGGCGGGCACATCGGCAAAGACTCCAGCCTCGAGGCGGCACAGGCCGTGTATGCGGGCATTGCCCCGGTGCTGGCCGAAAACGGCATCTGGCTGGCGGCGCAGTGCTGTGAGCACCTGAACCGCGCCATCATCCTTGAGCGGGCGGCCGCCGAAAAATACGGCTGGGAAGAGGTGTGCGTGGTGCCGCGCCCCCATGCGGGCGGCAGCTGGGCCACTACCTGCTGGAAGAAGTTCCGGGAGCCGGTGGCCGTGGAAGAAATTCGCGCCCACGCAGGCATCGACATCGGCGGCACCCTCATCGGGATGCACCTGAAGCGGGTGGCGGTGCCGGTGCGGCTGAGCCTGAACAAAATTGGCGAAGCGAATATTCTGTGCGCCCGCACCCGCCCGAAGCTCATTGGCGGCGAGCGCGCAAAGTATACCGAGGAGGACTGAGCAGCATGGCAGAAAAGAATCTGGAACAGATGAAGGAAGCCGTGGCAGAGATCCGGGAAAAGATGGCTGCTGCCGCCCGTGAAGCAGGCCGCGACCCGGCAGCGGTGCAGCTGTGCGCCGCCTGCAAGACCCGCACTGCACAGACGGTGGCCGCAAGCGCTGCGCTGCCCATTGACGTGTTTGGCGAAAACCATGTGCAGGAGCTGTGCGCAAACTTTGACGCGGGAGCTTACTGCGGCAAGCCAAGCCACTTTATCGGACATCTGCAGACCAATAAGATCAAAAAAGTGCTGGGCCGCGCCAGCCTGATCCAGAGCGTGGACAGTGAGCATCTGCTGGCGGCCATTGAGAAGGAGGCCGCCAAGGCCGGCATCGTGCAGGACGTGCTGCTGGAGGTGAACATCGGCGGGGAGGAGAGCAAGACCGGTGTGGCGCCGGAACAGCTCTGGCGGCTGCTGGATGCCGCTGCTGCCGAGGAGCACATCCGGGTGAAAGGCCTGATGGCCATCCCGCCCGTGAACGACGACGACGCCCGCAACCGCCGGTATCTGGCCGAGGTGTACAAGCTGTTTGTGCAGGCGGGCGAACGCGGCTACCAGAATGTGCAGATGGAGACCCTCTCCATGGGCATGAGCGGCGACTTTGAAAACGCCATCCGCGAGGGCGCTACTCTCGTGCGCATCGGCACCGCCATCTATGGCGAACGGGATTACAGTAAAAAGTAAGAGAACGAACCCTCTCCGTCATTGCTGCGCAATGCCACCTCCCCCGAAAGGGGGAGGTTTTGTACAGCTTCCCGAAAGATGCAAAGGCTCCCCCTCTCGGGGGAGCTGGCGAACGAAGTGAGCCTGAGAGGGTTTTACAACAGGAGAAATCATGTCAAAAACCAAGATCAACGACCCCGGGGCGCACCACGCAGGCAGCGGTGCGCTGATCCGGCGGTTTCTGCCCTATCTGGCAAAGTACAAAAAGACCCTGTTTCTGGATCTGTTCTGTGCAGCGCTGACCACCCTGTGTGACATCGTGCTGCCCAAGATCATGAGCACCATCACCAACGCCGCCATGGGCGTGGGCATCACCCTGACGGCGGGCATCGTGCTGCGGCTGGCAGCACTCTATTTTGTGCTGCGCATCATCGACGGTGCAGCCAGCTACTATATGTCCAGCATCGGCCATATCATGGGCGTCCATATCGAGACGGATATGCGCCGCGATGCCTTTGACCACCTGCTCAAGCTGGACCACACCTACTACAACAACACCAAGGTGGGCACCATCATGGGCCGCATCACCAACGACCTGTTCGATGTGACCGAGTTTGCCCACCACTGCCCGGAGGAATTTTTCATTGCGGCCATCAAGATCGTGGTGTCCTTTGTCATCCTGTGCCGGGCCAGCGTGCCGCTGACGCTGGCGGTGTTCGCCTGCGTGCCGCTGATGGGAGTGGTATCGGTATACCTGAACGGACGTCTGCGGGCACGGTTCCGCCAGCAGCGCGTGCAGATCGGCGAGCTGAACTCCACCATTGAGGACAGCCTGCTGGGGCAGGGCGTCGTGAAGGCCTTTGCCGCCGAAGATGAGGAGCGCGAGAAGTTTGCAAAGGGCAACCGGGACTTTGAGGAGATCAAGACCCTTGGCTACTACGCTATGGGTGCCTTCAACACCTCCACCCGCCTGTTCGATGGCCTGATGTATCTGGTGGTCATTCTGGCAGGCGGCCTCTCGCTGGTGTACGGCAGGATCACCGCAGGCGACATGGTGGCCTATATGCTGTATGTCACCACCCTCATCGCCACCATCCGCCGCATCGTGGAGTTTGCCGAGCAGTTCCAACGCGGCATGACCGGCATCGAGCGCTTTGCCGAGATTCTGGATACCCCTGTGACCATCGGCGACGCCCCGGACGCAGTGCCGCTGCAGCCCGGCCCCGGTGACATCCGGTTTGAAAATGTCAGCTTTGAGTATCCGGACGACCACAACAAGGTCTTGCACGACGTTAGTCTGGAGATCCGTGCCGGGGAGCGGCTGGCGCTGGTCGGCCCCTCGGGCGGCGGCAAGACCACCCTGTGCAACCTGATCCCCCGCTTCTACGAGGTGACCGGCGGCCGCATCCTCATCGACGGGCAGGACATCCGCCATGTCACCCTCAGGAGCCTGCGGCAGGACATCGGCATCGTGCAGCAGGACGTATACCTGTTCAGCGGCACGGTGGCTGAGAACATCGCCTACGGCAAACCCGGTGCCACCCGCGAAGAGATCACCGAAGCCGCCCGCCTTGCCGGTGCGGAGCGGTTTATTCTGGCACTGAAAGATGGCTTCGACACCTATGTGGGCGAGCGCGGCGTCAAACTCTCCGGTGGGCAGAAGCAGCGCATCGCCATTGCCCGCGTGTTTTTGAAGAACCCGCCCATCCTCATTCTGGACGAGGCCACCAGCGCGCTGGACAACGAAAGCGAGATCCTGGTGGGGCAGAGTCTGGAAAAGCTGGCTCATGGCCGCACCACCCTGACCATTGCCCACCGACTGACCACCATCAAGGACTACGACCGCATCCTTGTGCTGGGGGATGAGGGCATCGTGGAGTCCGGTACCCACGACGAGCTGCTGGCAAAGCAGGGGGTCTACTACCGCCTGTGGAATCAGCTGCCGGGGGAAGATACGCTGTAAATTTTATTGAACGTACAAAGAAAAACCCGGAAACGACCGTCGTTTCCGGGTTTTTAAGTTTCTGAAAAAATACCGCTGAATTATTCGCCCACGATCAGGCGCACAGAACCGTAAATGCCGGCGTCATTGCCCAGAATGGCAGGCACGATGGGCGTTTCACGGCAGGATTTGAACGCATAGACCTTGTAGTGCTCCCGCAGCGGGGCAAACAGCACCTCGCCTGCGCGGGATACGCCGCCGCCCACCATGAACATCTCCGGATCCACGGTGGCGGCAATAGTTGCCAGCGCCATGCCGAGGGTATCGGTCATCTCGTCCACCTCGCGGGCGGCAAGGGCATCGCCGCTGCGGGCGGCGTCAAACACGTCCTTGGCAGCAAAGTCGGTGCCGCGCAGGGTGCAGGGGGTATCCGGATTCTCGTCCAGCAGCTTCTTCATGCAGCGCACTACGCCGGTGGCGCTGGAGTACTGCTCGAGGCAGCCGTGCTTGCCGCAGCCGCAGACGGCGGTCTCGCGGCGGTTCACGGTGATATGGCCGATCTCGCCGCCGGCACCATGGGTGCCGTCAATGACCTTGCCGTTGACGATGACGCCGCCGCCCACGCCGGTGCCCAGCGTGACCATCACAGCACTGCGGCAGCCCTTGGCTGCACCCATCCAGATCTCGCCCAGAGCGGCAACGTTGGCGTCATTGCCCACCCGCACCTTGAGGCCGCCCAGCAGGGCGCCCAGCTCTTCGGCTACATTATGCTTGCCCCAGCCGCCGAGGTTGGCGCAGATGATGGGCACGATGCGGCTGTCCAGCACAGGGCCGGGCACGCCCACGCCCACGCCCTCGATCTGCTCTGCGGCAAGGCCTTTTTCCTGCAGTTTGCCCTGCACGGCAGCCGCCAGGTTTTCCAGAATGTGTTCACCGGCGTTGGAGGTGTCGGTGGGCACTTCCCACTTTTCCAGCAGCTCGCCGGTGGTCTTGAACAGGCCGATCTTCGCGGTGGTGCCGCCCAGATCGATGCCGAATGCATATTCCTTCATAATTCATTTACCCCTTTTTGCGGCTATGGACCGCAGTATTTCGTATGTTCCAGTATAGCACACCCGCCCGCAAAAGAGCAGTGCCGCAGCGGCTTTTCATGCAATCAGACGGAAATGCTGCCAGAACTTTGGTAAAACTGCCAAAGCGTTACCGAACGTTATTGGTCAGGCTGCCAATGCCGTCGATCTCGCAGCGCACGGTGTCGCCGGGCTTGAGGAACTGCGGCGGCTCCATGCCCATGCCCACACCGGCAGGGGTGCCGGTGGCAATGATGGTGCCGGCCTTCAGGGTCATGCCCTGTGTCAGCTCATGGATGACATGGTCGATGTCAAAGATCTGCAGCCGGGTGTTGGAGTCCTGCCGCTTTTCGCCGTTGACAAAGCTGCGGATGCCCAGCTGCGGCGGGTAGGCCTCAAACTCGTCTGCTGTGACGATGCAGGGACCCATGGGGGTAAAGCCGTCCAGACTTTTGCCGAAATACCACTGCTTGTGGGCGGTCTGCACATCGCGGGCGGAAACGTCGTTCAGGATGGTGTAGCCGAACACAGAGTCCCGGGTCTGTCCGGCAGGCACATCCTTGGCATCTTTGCCCAGCACCACAGCCAGCTCGCACTCATAGTCCAGCTTCTGCACAAGGTCGGTGTGGGCTTCGATAAAGCCGCCGTCCGGCACGGCGCGGCTGACCCGTTTGGAAAAGTAGATGGCGTCCTCGTGCTTCGTGGCAAAGGCATCGGCAGAATACTTCTCGGCTTCGTCCGAGTGCGCCATATAGTTGATGCCGAGGCACACTACGTCCTGCGCGGGGCAGGGGATGGGGCTTTGCAGCTGCACGGCGTCAATGGGCAGGGCGGGGATGCCTGCAATGGCAAGCTGCAGCCCCGCCCGCACCTGCGGGGTCAGAAACGGGATGGCGTCGGACAGAGTCTCGTAAGAAAGGCCGAGCCAGCTCAGCGGCCAGACCTGTGTGCCGTCCGGAGAAAGGATGGCCGGGTCTTCCACGCCGTCCGGCAGGCGGCAGGTGACAAAACGCATATGGATTCCCTCCCTTAGTGGCGGTAGGCGATGGCGTTCCGGATACGGTCGGCCTCAGCCTGCCCGGCCAGCTGGCGCACCAGCTCCAGCGCAAAGGGGATGGCACCGCCCAGACCATAGCTGGTGGTGATATTTCCGTCTACGACCACTTCGGCGTCCAGCACCTCGGCACCGGCCAGCTGATCCTGAAAACCGGCGTGCGCGGTGGCTTTTTTGCCCTCCAACAGGCCGAGAGAGGCCAGCACGCTGGGGGCGGCGCAGATGGCGGCGACCTTTTTGCCTGCCTTTGCAAAGGAAACACAGGTGCCGGTGACGGTCTTGTTGGCGGCAAGGTTCGGGGTGCCGGGGATGCCGCCGGGCAGCACCACCATGTCCACGTCCGAGTAATCGATGTCCTCGGCCAGAGCGTCGGCGGTGATGTGCACCTTGTGGCTGCTGGTGATGGTGCGGCTGCCGGTGGCGCTGGCCACGGTCACGTCCACCTTGGCGCGGCGCAGCAGGTCGACCACCAGCAGGGCTTCGCACTCTTCGGTGCCCTCAGCGAAAAAGACAACGGCTTTGCTCATTTTAATCATACCTCCTGATAAAAAGAAAAGCCGCGCGCCGCAAAAGCGGGCATGATACCCGGGCGGCACGCGGCATGGTCTGCATGGGTCTTTATCTGGACTCCCCGGCGGCCTCGGCCTCCAGCAGGGCGCGCAGTACGCTGTCGTCGGTGCTCAGCACCCGGCTGACCCGGCTGATGATGGCGCTGGATGCACCGGTCTTGTCCATAATCTCCGTATAGATGCACTTGTCCACCAGCATTTCTGCGATGTTGTAGCGCTGCTCCATTGCACTCAGCTCGGAGTAGCTGCATACATCCTGCAGAAAACGGTAGCACTGCTCCGGGGTCTTGAGCTGCAAAAATGCCTGATACAGGCCGGATTTTCCGGTCGGATGATCTTTTGCCATGTTGTTCTCCTTTTTGCGGGTGCCGCCCGCGGGCAGGCGCTTTATTACACTACATTAGTGTAGAACAAACGGAGAAAAATTTCAATGCCTTTTTGTGATTTCGGCAAAGAAATCAGCCCAGCGTGTGCTCAAACACCACTTCGTCCCGGGGCACAGAGCCTGTTTCCTGCTCGGCGGGCTTCAGGCTGCGGTAGCGCAGCGCTTTGAAAAACTGCTGCACCGGCAGAGCTTTGGCGTGGACGGTGCACCACACGCGGCCTTTGCCCTCGCCGCGGGCCAGACGCTCGCAGGACAAAACAATGTCCCGCCCAAGCGCTTTGCCGCGGTATTCGGGCTTGAGGTACAGGTGCATCAGGTGCAGAGCGGTGTTCTGCATCTTCCATGCAAAATAGCCGATGGTTTTGCCGCCCAGAACGACCAGAAAATAGTTCACGTCGTTGTCGATGTCCGCTTCGATGGCATCGGCGCTCTGCAGCTCCTCTACAAGGGTGTCCAGCTGCTTTGCGGGGTAATAGCGCTTGTAGACTTCGTGCCACAGCTCGCTGGCGAGGTCGGCGGTGGCATGGATGTATTTGGCCTTGGCGACCAGCTTGTAATCAGGCTTCATAGTTCTCCTCAGACTTTTACGATATAATCGGGCTTGCGGGGCGCAGCAGGCTTGGGCTCCGCAGCGGGATAACCAAGAATGCAGTGGCCGACGCCGACCCATTCCCCCTCGATGCCCCACTTTTTGAGCAGAGCCTTGCCCTCGTCGGTTTCAAACTCCTCTTTGGCGCGGTTGATCCAGCAGCTGCCCAGCCCAAGCGACGCGGCAGCCAGCATCAGGTTGCCCATGACAAGGCTGCCGTCCTGCACGGCATTCTTGGAACCGGCATCGGCCAGCACCACCAAAATGGTGGGCGCACCGTACATGGGGTCGGTGTCCTTGCCCATGACAGCGGCGTTCATGCGGGTGAGCTGGGCACGGGTGGCGGCGTCCTGCACGACCACGATCTTCGCGCTCTGGCGCCCCATGGCGCTGGCAGCGTAGGTGCCGGCCTCCAGCACGGCGTTCAGCTCTTCGTCGGTGATCTGCCCGGGCTTGTAGGCGCGGCAGCTGCGGCGGTTTTTAATGGTCTCCAATGTTTCGTTGGTCATAGCGATCCCCTCCCTGAACGGTTATGTCTTTATTGTATCACAACCGGATGCAGAGTGCAAAGTGCTTCCGGCAGAAAAATACCCGGCGCAGCGAAAACGTTTTAGACTGAAAAACACGACAAAATGCACAATAAAACGAAAAAAGATTATGAAAAAGCGTCCTTGCTGCCCAAGGGCAAATACGTTATAATAGGGCTACCAAACCGGAAAGGAGTCGTGCTCTATGGCAAAGGCATCACAGGTCGTTATTCTGGAAAATGAATTTTACATCATCAAAGCCCCCAACGGGAAGGTGCTCGAAGTAAAGGACTTCAACACCGAGAACGGTGCGGCCATCCAGCTGTGGAGCTACGCAGGCCATCCGTGGCAGCAGTGGCGGTTCGTGGATGCAGGCGAGGGGCGCTGGCGCATCTGCAACCGCTTTACCGGCAAGATGATCGACCTTGCCCTCGGCGGTGTGGTAGAGGGCACCTGGCTGCATCAGTGGAGCCGCACCAGCGGGCTGAGTCAGTGCTGGGCACTGGAGCCTACCCGCAGCGGGCGCACCCGCATCCGCAATGTGCTGGCGGATAAATACATTGACCTTGTCGGCATGAACACTGCCAACGGCGCACAGGCGCAGATCTGGAATTTTGTGGCCGGCGGCAATCAGGAGTGGCAGCTGGAGCGCATCGACCCGGATGCCGCTCAGACCGGACGCCGTGCCGGGGAAGCCAAAGACCCGCAGCCCACGCCCAGCCAGCGCAAGCACCAGAATGATCTGGTGCGCAAGCTGAACAATGCGGGCAAGGGCAGGGCGAGCAGAAAAGCCTGATGCATCTTGATTTTAATTGCCGACGCGTGCGCTTTGGCAATATCAGCGGAAAAGTTATTTTAATTAAGCAATTCCGGGCAGACTGCGGTCTGCCCGGAATTGCGCTTTCACGGGAGAGGGGCGTGGCGGAAAGCAGCATCTGCTGCCGCTGGCTCCCTGCGGGAGCGTCCGCGTCAGCGAGAGAAATCCTCTTAGCCATCGCTTCGCGATGTCAGCTCCCCCTTCGAGACCGATTCCACCGGACGAGGGAGTCGGTCAAAATGAGAGGCTTTGGCAGCACGGGAGAGTTTTCAGTTATGCCAAGGGCTCTCCCTTTGGGAGAGCTGTCACCGAAGGTGACTGAGAGGGCGAGGTCGCTAACCAGAAAAGGAGAGACCAATGAATTTAGGAGCTTTCATGAACCCGGAGTTTCCCATCTTCAGCACCACGCTGTGCTATCTGGAGCGGGACGACGCCTATCTGATGCTGCACCGGGTAAAAAAGCAGGACGACTACAACCACGACAAATGGGTGGGCGTGGGCGGCAAATTCGAGCGGTTTGAAAGCCCGGAGGATTGTCTGCTGCGCGAAGTGAAAGAAGAGACCGGCCTGACCCTGACCCGCTACCGCGCCCGGGGGCTGCTGACCTTTGTGTGGGGCAACATGACCGAGTTCATCCATCTGTATACCGCCGACCGCTGGGAAGGCGAAATGGTGCGGGGCGATGCCTGCCGGGAAGGAGTGCTGGAATGGGTGCCGAAGGATCGTGTGACCGAGCTGCCCATCTGGGAAGGGGACAAGATCTTTTTCCGGCTGCTGAACGAGGAGCGGCCTTATTTTTCACTGAAACTGGTGTATGACGGCGATACGCTGAGACAGGCGGTGCTGGACGGGAAACGGATCGTTTGAGCTCCATCTGCTGCGCGACAGCTGCAGGCTGACAGCAGCAAAAGGCTGTTCACCGCCCGGCCCCTTATCGTGAAAAGGCAAAGCCGGAATGACCGCAGTCATTCCGGCTTTGCTATAGATAAAAATATTTTTCCGCTGATATTGCAACGGCGACGACTGCGGCCTGCGGCCGAAACAGGGAGGAGCTGTTGGGGCCGTGGCCAGCAGGATGCAAGGCCCGCTCAAGGGCCGTAGTAGCCGCTGGGTGCCACAACTCGTCCAGAGCGAAGCGGAGACAATTCTAAAAGTTAGTTCAGCTTCAGATCGCCCTCTTTGATCCAGCCCATCTTCCGCTCGATCTCGCAGAAGATCACGCTCAGCACGGCGGGCAGAACAAAGCACAGCAGCACCATGGCAGCCCAGTCCATGGGGGTGATGGCGGCTTTGGTGCCGGCGGCGATGTCGTTGACCCATCCGGTGTACACGCCGATCTGACCCACCAGACCGCAGGTGCCCATGCCGGAGGAAACAGCGGCGCCGTTCATCTCAAAGTGGAACAGGCAGGTGGCCAGCGGGCCGGTGATGGCGCTGGCAAGGGTGGGGGCGATCCAGATGCGGGGGTTCTTGACGATGTTGCCCATCTGCAGCATGCTGGTGCCAAGACCCTGACTGATGAGGCCGCCCACGCCGTTTTCACGGTAGCTCATCACCGCAAAGCCGACCATCTGGGCGCAGCAGCCCGCCACGGCGGCACCGCCCGCAAGGCCGGTCAGACCCAGCGCGGCGCAGATGGCAGCGGAGGAGATGGGCAGCGTCAGCGCCACGCCCACGATCACCGACACCAGAATGCCCATGACCAGCGGAGCCTGCTCGGTGGCCCACATGATCAGGGTGCCCACCTGACTTGCCGCAGCACCGATGGGGGCGGCGATGAGCATGGACAAGCCCACGCCTGCAAAAATAGTCACCAGCGGGGTAACGAGGATGTCCACCCTGGTCTCCTTGCTCACGGCCTTGCCCAGCTCGGACGCGACAATGGCGATGACCAGCACGGCCAGAGGGCCGCCCGCGCCGCCCAGCGCATTGGCCGAGTAACCTACAGTGATCAGGCTGAACAGCACCAGCGGCGGGCAGTGCAGCGCCCAGCCGATGGCACAGGCCATGGCGGGGCCGCTCATGGCAGTGGCATAGCCGCCCAGATCTACCAGCACGTCCAGCCCGGTCTGCTGACCCAGTGTTTTGATGATGGTGCCGATCAGAAGGCTGGCGAACAGACCCTGCGCCATGGCACCCAGCGCCTCGATGAGATACCGCTGCGGGGTGATGACGATGTCCTTGCGTTTTAAGAAATCTTTCACATTTGACATGAGAAACTGCCTTTCTGTTTCAAGATGGTTGATTTGGTGCAGAAACTGCATGTCAAGTATAATACCATACACCTGTCAAGACAACAAGAGGAAACAGTGGATTTGCTGGAAATATCTGCAATTTTTGACTTTGTGCAATGATTTGCGGCCATCGGACGTATTTCTTTTGGAGCATTTTCTGATGCACGGCATCCCGTACGGAAAACAGCAAAGAGCGGTGCGCGGCGATTGACGGGAGCTTGCCTGCGGGTGTATACTAAAAAAGTATCAGAAGAATGAACTGCTGCTCTTTTTGCGACGGGGCGGCGCAACGATAAAAACGCACATAAGGTTTGGAGCTAAGCATGAAAAAAATGTTCGGGAACAACTGGAATGCCGGCAGAAAGCTGCGGTGCGCCGCGGCGGCGCTGGCAGTGGCAATGACCTTTGCGGCGGGCGCGCCGCTGGCACTGGCGGCGCAGCCTGAGGCGGCAGCCGTGCAGACAGAGCCGGCAGCAGTGCCTGCTCTGCTGCCGGAGACTCCGGAACTGGCGGCAGAAGACCCGCTGGCACCGCCGGTGGAGACGGATGCAGAGGAAAATGACTCGACCCATCACACCCCGGAAAACAGCGTGGTGCTGACCCCGGAAGAGATCCGCGAGGCGCTGGACGCCGGTGCCCTGACCGCTGCCGAGGCACGGTGCATCGACCTGAGCAGCCAGAACGGCTTTTTCAGCTGGCTGGTCAACTTTCTGTTCGGATGGCTGGACAAAACGGAACCGGTTTATTCCGGCTGGCGCACCTCCGGCGGCAAGACCTACTATTACAGCCAGTCCACCAATAAACCGGTGGTGGGCATCCAGTCCATCGATGATAAGCTCTATTACTTCGATTCCAACGGCGTGCTGCAAAACGGCATGACCTTCGGTGTGGATGTGTCCAAGTACCAGAAAAACGTGAACTGGGAGCAGATCAAAAAAGCGGGCGTCAGTTTTGTCATCGTCCGTATCGGCTACCGCGGCTATGGTGCGGCCGGTACGCTGGTGCTGGACCCCATGTTCGAGGAGCATTTCACGAACGTGAAAAATGCAGGCCTGAAGGTGGGCGTGTATTTCTTCAGCCAGGCGACGACCGAGGAAGAGGCGAGGGAAGAAGCCTTTGCCTGTGCCTACGTGCTCAATGGACGCAAACTGGACTACCCCCTCTTCTTTGACACCGAAGCATCCGGCGCACCCAACGGCTCCGGCCGTGCCGACGGTCTGGGCGTCACCGACCGCACCAAGTGCGCCGTGGCATTCTGCGAGGAGGCCAAGGCGCAGGGCTACAAGCCCGGTGTGTATGCCTCTACCCAGTGGTACCGCAAGCGAGTCGATCTGAACAGCCTGAAAAAGTACACCATTTGGAACGCCCATTATGGCGTGGGCAAAAGCCCCATCGACTGCGCACTGTGGCAGGGCACCTGCACCGCCCGTCTGCCCGGCTACAGGGGCGATATGGACGTGAATATCAGCTACATCGGATGATGAGGGATCGGAAAATGGATCGCATTCGCCTGATCGCGTCGGATATGGACGCCACCCTTCTGGACGAATACAGCAGGTTTCCGCCGGATTTTGAGCCTGTCATCCGTGCGCTGGCAGAGCAGGGCATCCTGTTTGCGGCGGCAAGCGGACGGCCTTTGTACACGCTGGAAGCCATGTTCCCGGCGCTGCTGGATCAGGTCATCCTCATCGGCGACAACGGCGGCGCTGCTCGCTGGCAGGGCAAAGACCTGTTCGTTTCCGAGATGCCCGCCGAGGGCTGGAGGCATCTGGCACGCAGCACAAAGCAGGCCGGGGATGTCGGGCTGCTTTGCGGGCTGCAGACAGCCTACGCCGAAAAGCAGGATGCGAAGTACGACCCCGTTTTCCGGAATTTCTACACCCGGGTGGAGTATGTGGACGACCTGACTGCGGTAGAAGCTGCGGCAGATAAGTTTACCATCTACCTGCCAAAAGGGGACTCGCAGGAATCCTTTGACCGGACGTATGGCGCGTTCCATACGGGAAACGGCGGTGCGTTCTCAGTGGCGGTGGCCGGCAGAAACTGGGTGGACGTCATGAACCCCGGGGTGCACAAGGGCGCAGCGCTGGCAAAGGTCGGTGCGCTGCTGGGCATCCCGGCAGAAAGCATGATGGCGTTCGGTGACACCTACAACGACGCCGAAATGCTGACCACCGCAAAGTACGGCTTCCTGATGGAAAACGGCAGCGAGCCTCTGCGGGCGCAGGTACCGTTTCTGGCACCGTCCCACCGGGAATACGGTGTGATGCAGGTGCTGAAACAGGTGCTCTGCCAGAACGGCGAGGTCTCGCCGGAGGATTTTGTGAAGGCGCATTGATCGATATTGACAAAAGGGCAGGTTTTACCTGCCCTTTTGTCATACACCCCGGCTGAGCTGAATAAAATGTTCTCAGAGAAAACGGCTGGGGAGGCATGGGGATATGTTTGTGGTCACGCTGAATAAAACGAGCCTGAAAAAAATGGGGCTGGGTGCCATGTGCTGTGCCCTTGTGGTGTGCAGTGCCCTGCTGGGACGCTACATCAGCCACCGTACCGCTGCGGTGTCGGCGTCGGCGAACCGCATCGAGAGCGCACAGGACATCCAGACCTGGTTCACTGGCTACGGGCTGGATGTGGACGGCGCATCCATCACGGCGGATAAGGTCAAGATCCCCCGCAAGTGGGACGACAGCTTTTCGGCCTTTAACGGGGTGGTGCAGCAGAGCGGCATGGATCTTGCCCGCTATAAGGGCAAGACGGTCGAAAAGTGGACGGCACTGATCCCGGCGGCAAGCGGCGGCGAGACCAGCCGCTACGGTGTGCTGCTGGTGTACAGAAAAAAAGCAGTGGGTGCTTACCTGCTGGAGCGTCCCTCCGGTGTGGTGGTGGGTCTGAAGGATATGCAGGCCGCCATGGCAGAGCAGGAAGCCCGGCAGACTTCGGGCGAAGACTACAGCGGCGACTGGGGAGAGCGCCACGATGAGGAGCTGACCGGGGAGGCCCGGCAGACCTCGGGTGAAGATTACAGCGGTGACTGGGGCGAGCGGCATGACGAGGAACTGGATGCGCAGCAGACCTCCGGCGAACCGGATGCCGAACAGCCTCAGGCAGCCGACCCGGCGGATCTGCCGCTGGATGCCGGAGCATACCCTGTGGAGTAACCGGAAACGACTGCTGAGCACCGGAACTACCGGGACTGCGGGGCAAAGCTGACGCGGGATCGGAGGGCAAACTGCATAAAAACTGCGAACATCCAGAATAAAAAGTGAGATTCGTACATTTTTGTCGCATGAATATGTTCAATTGTAACAAAAAAACCGGCAAAAAATTAGCAATATCAAAGGGTGAAAATTTCACGCGTAAGGTTTATAATAAAGATATCAATCACGGTGCGGCTCGGCCGCAGGGTAAGATGTGCAGTGTTGCACCCCGTGAGATCAGTAAGGAGAAAATGATTATGAAGGAATTCCAGTATACCGTTAAGGATGCCTGCGGCATCCACGCTCGTCCGGCAGGCCTGCTCGTCAAGACTGTCAAGGGCTTTGCAAGCACCGCCACCCTCGAGAAGAATGGCAAGAGCTGCGATATGCGCAAGCTGATGGCTCTGATGGGAATGGGCGTCAAGCAGGGTGAGACCGTTACCATCAAGGTGGAAGGCGACGATGAAGAGGCAGCTGCAGAAGCAATCCAGAAGTTCCTGAGCGAGAACGTCTGATCGCAGTTGTGATGAGAAAGGCCCTCGCGGTTTGTCTGCGGGGGCTTTTTTGAAATATCCGGGGAGGATGTGCCCCGGCCTTTGAAGAAGGAGAAAAGTGCAATGCAGGTAGGCACCGGTAAAAGCGTCCTGAATGGCATCGCCATCGGAAAGCTCAAGATCTACAAAAAGAAGAATACAGCCATCTCTGCCGCAGAAGTGGCGGATACCGCAGCGGAAGTGGCGCGTTTTGAAGAAGCACAGCAGAAGGCCATCGATCAGCAGACGGCTCTGTACGAAAAGGCTCTGGCAGAGGCCGGCGAGGATATCGCCGAGGTGTTCAATATCCATGCCATGATGCTGGAAGATGACGACTTTGTGGACGCCATCAAGGAGATCATCAACGGCCAGAAAAAGTGCGCCGAGTATGCAGTCAAGACGGCGGGCAACAATCAGGCCGCGGTGTTCGCCGCTATGGACGATCCGTATCTGCAGGCACGCAGTGCGGACGTCATCGACATCGCACAGGCTGTTCTGGACATCCTGCAGGGGGTGGACAATGCCAGCCTGCAGGGCACTGAGCCCAGCATTCTGGTCGCAGAGGATCTGGCACCGTCTGAGACTGTCCGCATGGATAAGAGCCTGCTGCTGGGCTTTATCACCCGTGAGGGCAGCTCCAACAGCCACACCGCCATTCTGGCCCGCAGCATGAACATCCCCGCCCTGATCCAGTGCAAGGATATTCAGGACGACTGGGACGGCAAGATGGCGGTCATCGATGGCTACAATGCCTGCGTTTACGTTGACCCCACCCCCGACCTGCTCAAGAGCCTGAAGAAGCGCCAGCAGGAGGATCAGAAAAAGCAGGCGCTGCTGCAGGAGCTGAAGGGTAAGCCCAATACCACGCTGGACGGCAAGACCATCAATGTCTTTGCCAACATCGGCGGCATGGGCGATGTGGGCGCGGTGCAGCAGAACGATGCCGGCGGTGTGGGTCTGTTCCGCACAGAGTTCGTGTATCTGAACTGCAAGGACTTCCCCACCGAGGACTACCAGTTTGAAGCCTACAAGCAGGTGGTGGAGAGTCTGGCTCCCCGCAAGGTGGTCGTCCGCACCTGCGACATCGGTGCCGACAAGACCGTCGATTACATGAAGCTGGATCATGAGGACAACCCGGCTCTGGGCTACCGCGCTATCCGCATCTGCCTGACCCGCAGGGATTTCTTCAAGACCCAGCTGCGCGCTCTGCTGCGTGCTTCTGCCTACGGCAACATGAGCATCATGTTCCCCATGATCACCAGCCTGCGGGAGCTGCAGGATGCCAAGGCTGTTCTGGAAGAGTGCCGTGCAGAGCTGACCGCTGAGGGTGTCAAGATGGGTCAGAACATCGAGGTCGGCACCATGATCGAGACGCCCGCTGCTGTTCTGATCGCAGACGAGCTGGCTGCCGAGTGTGACTTCTTCTCCATCGGCACCAACGACCTGACCCAGTACACCTGTGCTCTGGATCGCCAGAACGCGAAGCTGGAGCCGTTCTTCAACCCGCACCACCCCGCTGTGCTGCGTGCCATCAAGATGACCATTGAGGCAGGCCACCGTCATGGCATCTGGGTGGGCATCTGCGGTGAGCTGGGCGCAGACACCGCCCTGACCGAGACCTTCCTGCGCATGGGTGTGGACGAGCTGTCCATGAACGCGAAGAGCATTCTCCCGGTGCGCAAGATCATTCGCAGCGTGGATCTGAGCAAGCCGTCTGAAAAGGCATAAGCAAGTCACGTTTTATTGTTTCCATAAGACCCCCGGCAGGGCATCCCGCTCTGCCGGGGGCTTTGTATACGGGGCAAAAGTTTTGCAAAGGCACTTCAAAACCATAAAGCAAAATGCTATACTATAAGCTGTAACAAGGGTATGCAGGAGTCCAGCGCTGCCCATGGAGGAAAGTATGACACAATTATTGATCCGTCTGTTTATCCGCCAGCCCGGCCGCGCACAGGATCCCAAAGTGCGTACCGCCTACGGCAACCTTGCCGGTGCGGTGGGCATGGCGTGCAATATCCTGCTGTGCATCGGTAAGCTGACAGTGGGCACCCTGTTCGGCTCCATTGCCATCATGGCAGATGCCCTGAACAACCTTTCGGACGCCTCGTCCAACATCGTCAGTCTGGTGGGCTTCCGGCTTGCTTCCAAGGCTCCGGACGCAGAGCACCCCTTCGGCCATGCCCGGTACGAATACCTTGCCGGTCTGGTGGTCAGCGTGACCATCCTCGGCATCGGCTTCTCGCTGCTGAAGGAATCGGTGGTCAAGGTGCTGCACCCCACCCCGGTGACGTTCAGCTGGCTCACGGTAGTGGTGCTGGCGGCATCCATCCTTGTCAAGCTGTGGATGAGCGGTTTCAACCGCACCATCGGGCGCATCATCTCCTCCGAGACCCTCATCGCCACGGCAGCCGACAGCCGCAACGATGTGCTGAGCACCGGCGCGGTGCTCATTGCGACGGTGCTGTGCCGCGTCACAGGCTGGGATGTGCTGGATGGTCTGATGGGCGTGGGCGTGGCAGTGTTCATCCTGATCTCTGGCTGGGGTCTTGTCATGGACACGCTCAGCCCGCTGCTGGGCGAAAGCCCCAGCGATGATCTGGTGGATCACATCGAGCAGAAGGTGCTCTCCTACCCCGGCGTGCTGGGAATGCACGATCTCATGGTGCATGACTACGGCCCGGGACATCAGTTTGCATCTTTGCATGTGGAGCTGCCCGCCGAGGAAGATCCGCTGGAAGCCCATGATCTGATCGACAACATCGAGCGTGACTTTATGAAAAATGATCGGCTCATGGTCACGATCCACTATGACCCGATCGTTACCTCGGACGCCGCAGTGGGGGTGCTGCGTGCCCGTCTGACCGAAAAACTGCGTCAGCTGGACCCGAACCTTTCGCTGCACGATCTGCGCATCGTGCCGGGCAGAACCCACACCAACGTGCTGTTCGATCTGGTGCTTCCGGCAGGTTATGCAGGGGATAAGGTAGAGCTGCTGACCCAGCTGGAACAGTTCATCAAGCAGCAGGATGCAGCCTACAGCTGCATCATCAAGGTGGAGCAGAGCTATACGGCTGCCCACAAATAAAAACGCAGAGGGGAAGTATATTATGCTGAACGAGACTTACCGCGCGATGCTCGGCAATAAAAGCGTCATCCGCGAGACCTTCATGTACGGCAAACAGCGCGCCGCAGAGATCGGATATGAGAATGTGTTCGATTACTCGCTGGGCAACCCCAGCGTGCCCTGCCCGCAGCAGTTCACTGCCGCCATGCAGGATCTGCTGGCCAACGAAGAACCGGTAAACCTGCACGGCTACTGCCCCAGTCAGGGCGACCCGGGCTTCCGCACCGATGTGGCAGCGCACCTGACAAAGACCTTTGGCCTGCCCTATGAGCAGAAGCACATCTTCCCCACCACCGGTGCGGCGGGTGCCATTGCCCATGCCATCCGCGCAGTGACCCGGCCCGGCGATGAGGTGCTGACCTTTGCACCCTACTTCCCGGAGTACGGCCCCTATGTGGCGGGCACCGGGGCGGTGCTCAAGGTGGTGCCGCCGCAGGCACCGACCTTCCAGCCCAATCTGGATGCCTTTGAACAGATGCTCACCGAGAAGGTGACGGCGGTGCTCATCAATACCCCCAACAACCCCACCGGTGTGGTCTACTCTGCCGGGACGCTCACCCGCATGGCAGAGATCCTGACCGAAAAGAGCCGGGCGTTTGGCCACAACATCTTCCTCGTCAGCGATGAGCCCTACCGGGATATCGCATTCGACGGCAAAAAGGTGCCCTACCCGGCGGCGTTCTACCCCCACACCCTCACCTGCTTCTCCTATTCCAAGAGCCTGAGCCTGCCCGGCGAGCGCCTTGGCTATGTGGCGGCGCGCCCGGGCTGTGAGGGCGAGGACATCCTTGTGGACATGATGGCTCAGATCTCCCGCTTCACTGGCCACAACTGCCCGCCCAGCATCATCCAGCGCGCCGTAAGCCGCTGTCAGGATGTGACCAGCGACCTGAGCGTGTATGAGACCAACATGAACCTGCTGTACGATAAGCTCGTCGCGCTTGGCTTTGAGGTGGAGCGCCCCGGCGGCACCTTCTACATTTTCCCGAAGGCGCTGGAAGAGGACGCCAACGCCTTCTGCAGGAAAGCTCGGGAGTTTGATCTGCTGCTGGTGCCCAGCGACAGCTTTGGCGTCAGGGGCTATGTGCGCCTTGCCTACTGCATCGACACCGAGAAGGTACGGCGCAGCCTGCCGGCTCTTGAAAAGCTGGCGGCGGCCTACCGCAAATAAACAAGCCGAACCGCTCCGGCACAGCGAACGGCTGCGCGGGGCTGAAAACAAACCGCAAGAGAGGAAAGGGAACTCTGCTATGGAAAAGATCAAAATGACCACGCCCCTCGTCGAGATGGACGGCGACGAAATGACCCGCATTCTGTGGAAGATGATCAAGGACGAACTGATCCTTCCGTTCGTGGACCTCAAGACCGAATATTACGATCTGGGCCTGCCCAACCGCGACGCTACCGCCGACAAGGTGACCATGGATGCCGCCCTTGCCAACAAGAAGTACGGCGTTTCGGTCAAGTGTGCCACCATCACTCCCAATGCCCAGCGCATGGACGAGTATAAGCTGCATGAGATGTGGAAAAGCCCCAACGGCACCATCCGCGCGGTGCTGGACGGCACCGTGTTCCGTGCACCCATCATGATCGACAGCATCAAGCCGGTGGTCAAGAACTGGAAAAAGCCCATCACCATTGCCCGCCACGCCTACGGCGATGTGTACAAGTGCACCGAGTTCCGCATCCCGGGTGCCGGCAAGGCGGAACTGGTGTTCACCGGTGCCGATGGCTCTGAGCAGCGTGCCACCGTCTTTGATTTTGAAGGCGCAGGCGTTCTGCAGGGCCAGTACAACAAGGATGATTCCATCCGCAGCTTTGCCCGCAGCTGCTTCAACTACGCACTGGACGTGAAGCAGGATCTGTGGTTCGGCGCAAAAGATACTATCTCCAAGAAGTACGACCACACCTTCAAGGATATCTTCCAGGAGGTGTACGACGCCGAGTATCAGGCAAAGTTTGAGGCCGCGGGCATCACCTACTTCTACAGCCTCATTGACGATATCGTTGCCCGCGTCATCCGCAGCGAGGGCGGCTTTGTCTGGGCCTGCAAGAACTACGACGGCGATGTGATGAGCGATATGGTCTCCACTGCCTTTGGCTCTCTGGCTATGATGACCAGCGTGCTGGTCAGCCCGGACGGCAAGTACGAGTTCGAGGCCGCCCACGGCACCGTCACCCGCCATTACTATAAGTATCTGAAGGGCGAAAAGACCTCCACCAACCCCATGGCTACCATCTTTGCGTGGTCTGGCGCGTTCAAGAAGCGCGGTGAGCTGGACGGCCTGCCGGAGCTGGTGAAGTTTGGCGAGGCACTGGAAGCTGCCAGCCTGCAGACCCTGAACGACGGCATCATGACGAAGGATCTGTGCGGTCTGGCAGAGGGCATCACCCCCACTGCCGTGGACAGCGAGGGCTTTATCAAGGCCATCCGCACCCGTCTGGAAGCTAAGCTGGCGTAAAACGATTTTCAATATAACATAAAAACCGGAACGATCCACCCGAAAAAGGGACGATCGTTCCGGTTTTTGTTTTAGGCAGGATGTGCGACAAACTGGAATTTAAGGTTCTCTTTTATTTTCAAAATAAGCTTCAATCTTTTTATCTACAACAATTCCTACAGGTATCAAAACCAATAAAATAATTACCATTATTATCAATGTAAAAACCATCGCCCCATCAAAACATTTATCAGCAATAAGTTATTTTTCTTCTATAGATTCTGTTACATTAGTTCTATATTTCTCTTCACATGCTTTTAAGTAATCAAAGCATAATCCTCCATCACATCTATAGAAAAATGGATCTTTACAAATTGTATTATCACTATTGAGAATAAATACAGGTATGATATCTTTATCGTTGCTGTTTATATAACTAATTTTAAAACTGTATCCCGTTCTTCCAAGTGAAATGCCATCTCTTTTCATTGAAATACCTTGAATATTCGCCACTATATATTCGATATCTTCTGAATCGGTGATAGTAAAACCAGTTCCTGTATTTCCATCGAACACATTTATATGGTCTACCTCAGAAGGATTTACATTCTTACCGAATTTCTTTGGCATGAAATAGTAACCTACTGTTCCTACCAATAACACAGCAATTAAAATAACCAGAATACGCAGTTCCTTTTTCATACACTCTTTACCTCCACAAATATCGAGTTGTTGGTTACAAATGCAGTGCATCCAATACTTCGTTTACGACGTCCAGCGAAACCTGCCCCGGTGCACTTGCCTGCCCGGGGTTTGCAAAGGTCATGGCAGAGCCAAAAGCCTCTCCGGCCAGACGGCTCACAGCGCCCAGCGTGCCCATGCTCATGGTGATGACCGGTGTTTCCGGGTGAAGGTCGGCCATTTCAGCGGTGGCAGCCAGAAGCTCCAGCACATCGGTGCGGCTCTGGGGCATCACAGCCAGTTTGGGCAGGTCGGCACCGGCTCGCTGCATCTGCATCATGCGGGAGACAAGCTCCGTGCGAGGAGGCGTTTTATGAAAGTCGTGGCTGGAACACACCACCGCAGCCCCGGCGGTGTGGGCTTCTTCGATCAGCGCGGGAAGCTCTGCGCCTGCGGTGAAAAATTCAATGTCAATCAGATCGGCGCAGTCGGTGGCAAGAACGACGCGGATAAAATGAAGATACTCTTCGTGAGTCAAAGCGGCTTTGCCGCCTTCGGCTTTTGTGCGGAAGGTGAAAAGAAGCAGCTGATCCTTCAAGGCAACGCGGAGCTTTGCAGCGCAGTGCACGATGGCCGGAAGATCTTTTGCGCCTTCAAAGCAATCAATGCGCCATTCCACACAATCGGCGCGCAATGTGGAAAACTCGGCGGCCTTTTCCAGAACAGCGGTTTCCGTGGGCTCTACAATAGGAATGATAACTTTGGGGCGACCCTCGCCAATGCGGCAGCCGCGGATGTTGACACAGGGCATGGCACTTCTCCTTTATAGAATAAGGATAGTTATATTATACAGGATACGGGGATGACTCCATAATACGTTCTGTCTGCAGCCTTGTCAAGAAAAAGGCACGCCCTGAAACGGGTGAAAAACAGGGAGAATCTTTACTCTGCAAATAAATTGGAAAAAACTTGTCAAAAAGTGTTGACAAGGGCAGCGGGGTGTGGTATTATACTTGAGCGCCAAGCGCTGAGGCAAAAG
>CAKSTO010000029.1 GCA_934501115.1 uncultured Faecalibacterium sp. | reverse complement strand
CTGGGTGTTCTGGTCGTTCTTGCCGTCCATGATGGTGACGGAGTAGCCCATGTCCTTCAGGTACTCTTCCAGATCGGAGCGGTACAGGGTCATGAAGTTATCAGCAAACTGATAGATGCACACGCCGATGTTTGCAGAGCCGGTTGCTGCAGCGCTGGCAGAAGCAGCTGCGGAAGAAGCAGTAGAAGCAGCAGTGGAGCTGGAAGAGCCGCCGCAGGCGGTCATGGCAGCAGCAGCGCCGACAACAGCAGATGCCTTCAGGAAGTCACGGCGAGAAATCATTTTCATAATAGTGTTCTCCTTCATTTCATATCTCAGCATTTTCACAGGAGCAATCTTGCATGCGCCTGTAATTCCTGTACGTATTATACCCTTGCCAGCCCCTGATGTTCAAGAGAACAAGTTCACAAGATTGACCAACTTCTTTTGTGCTATTTCCACAAATGCTATCGCACACGGACAATTTCTTTTCTCGAAGCATCACAATTTTTCATGCTTTTGCAACAGTTTGACAAAAGCCGTCAGGATGTGTAATTTTTCTCTCAAAAAGATTACAAAATGTTGCATCCTTCTCTCTCCGGCTTTTTTCGCTCGTTGTATATTTTGAAAAGTATTTTCAGAGACCTATCCGTCCCGGTTTACCGCAAAAAGCTCCGGTAGTCCCGCAAAAATGCAGGATTTCCGGAGCTTTTTCATCGTTTTTTTGTTTTTACAGATGCAGCAGCGCTCTTGCGATGTTGAAGTAGATCAGCAGCGTGGTGGTATCCACGATGGTGGTGATCAGCGGCGAAGCCATCACGGCGGGGTCTACGTGCAGCTTTTCTGCTGCCACAGGCAGAATGCCGCCGATCAGCTGCGACAGCAAAATGGTGCAGATCAGGGTCAGGCACACCACCAGCGCCACCGGAGCCGCAATGCGGTCAAACAGCAGCAGCTTTACAAAGTTGCACACCGCCAGCGTACCGCCGCACAGCAGAGCCACGCGGCTCTCACGCCACAGGATGCGGGGCAGGTCGCCGGGCTTGATGTCGCCCACCGCCATGCCGCGAATGATGGTGGAGGTGCTCTGGCTGCCTGCGTTGCCGCCCGCATCGGTCAGCATGGGGATGTAAGCGGTCAGCACCGTCACGGCAGCCAGTGCGTCCTCATAGCCGCGGATGACCAGACTGGAAAAGGTGGCGCTGATCATCAGAAACAGCAGCCACGGCGCACGGCTCCTGTACAGATCCCACATGCTCTGCTTGAAGTAAGGCTTATCGGAGGGGCCGATGGCGTTCATCTTTGCAATATCCTCGCTGGCCTCGTCCTGCAGGATGCTGATCGCATCGTCAATGGTCACGATGCCCACCAGCCGGTTCTCGGCGTCCACCACCGGGATGGCGAGGAAGCCGTACTTCTCAAACAGTTTGGACACATCCTCCTGATCGGCGGTCGTGCTCACGCTGACCACATTGCTGTCCATCAGGTTTTTGATCGGCTCTCCGGTCTCCTTGGCCAGCACCAGTGCCCGCAGAGACACCACGCCGATCAGCCTGCGGCTGCCATCGGTCACATAGCAGTTGTTGATGGTCTCCTTGTCGAAGCCGTTTTTCCGGATGGCATCCATGGCCTGTGCCACGGTCATATCCGGCCGCAGCTCCATCAGCTCGGTGGTCATCACGCCGCCTGCAGAGTCCTCGGGATACTTGAGCAGTTCGTTGATCATCCGGCGGGTGGCGGGGTCAGCCTGCCCCAGAATGCGCTTGACCACATTGGCGGGCATCTCCTCCACCAGATCTGTGGCATCGTCCACGCAAAGCTCATCCACCACGGCTTTCAGCTCTGTATCGGTCAGGCCATCGATCAGCTTCTGCTGCGCTTCCGGCGTCAGCTCAGCAAACACATCTGCCGCCAGATCCTTCGGGCACAGGCGAAACAGTACCGGGAGTTTCTCGGCGGGCAGATCCTCGAACACAGCGGCCAGGTCGGGTGCAGGCAGGGTCTCCATCACATCCCGCAGGCTCTGGTACTTTTTGGCATCATCCAGATTCGCCAGCATGGTTTTGAGGGTATTGATCGAAATTTCAGACATAAAAAAGCTGCCTCCTTTTCAGCGGCAGCTCTCGTTTCCGGTTTGATCGGAGCGCAAACACACACCGTGTATCATGACACACAGTGATGCCCGCTCAAAGCAGAAACGGCGGCTGCCATCGTATGAAACAATCGGGGAGAAAGACTGCTGCTACTGCCAGCAGGTTCCATGACAACCACCTCGTTTTCCTGTTGTAAAAAGGCACTTTCCGCCTTTTCCGCCCATTACTCTACCACGGCATTTCCGGTTCGTCAACCCCGGCGGCAAAATTTTTCCACTTCTTTACAAAAAGCAAAAGTGCCCGATGAAATTTTTCGTTTCATCGGGCACTTTATCCTCGTTTCAGGGGTTATTCGGCGGTCTTATTGTTATCAAACAGACCCTTTTCTTTTGCAGCGTTCCAAGTCAGGCAGGTGCGCAGCTTGCTGACCGGGAAGTGCGGGTGGAACTCGTTATCATCCTCATCATCCTGCATCAGATCCTGCTCCACTGCCCAATGGGCGGCCTTCTGTGCGTCGGTATCGTCCTCGTCGATATCATCGTAGAGGGCGGTGCTCACAGGTTCGGGCTTATCGGCACGCTCCCACAGCAGCTCTGCCAGCTCAATGCGGTTGGAGGGCATGGGGATGCCGGGCATATTGATGACGCGGTAGATGCCGGTACCGGCTTCGTAAATGATAACACCTGCAGCAGCACCCACGACCACGGCAGAGAGCGCACCCTTGATGTTGTCGGCGGCGGCGTCCGGCGTGCCCACATACTCATACTGTGCACTGACCACAACATCGCTTGCAGGCATCTTGAAGGTCACAGTACCAGTGGTATCATTCAGCGTCAGACCGCCCTCGGTCACCTGCCAGCCTGCAAACACCCAGCCATCTTCGGGGGCGTCTGCAGTCAGGGTAACGTCCTTCCCCGCTTCAATTTCATCATAAGAATAAAGGGGTGTTCCATCCAGCGTGGTGGCCGTTGCATTTTCAGCAGTCACGGTGTACCTGTTCTCTGCACGCGGGGTCAGGTAACGGAAATTTCCGTCCTTGTTATAGGCCACCCGATAGGTCTTGCCGTTTTCAGCCACATCGTTGCTGATGAGCTTCAGCTTTTCCTGACCGTTCGTATGGTTCGTGGTGATCTGGCGCGGGGTGACAATGGGGCTATCTGCCACCTTTACGGTCGCAGTGTCGGTAAAGGTATCTTTAATTGTGATGTGCTGGTCATTTCTGAGATAGATATCATTTTCGTTCCCATCAAACGATCCTCCACCTAATACAACCTTACCTGCAGAAATCTTAATGCCGATTTTGCTTTTTTCAATCGTTCCTCCGGAAATCTCGGTATACGCTTTTTCCGTACCGTTCAGGATCGCGCTTGCATTCGGAGCGCTGATTGTTCCGCTATAAAAATAGAGATTTCCTCTATTTGGAATCGCCGCATAGTTGCTATCATACTCAAGCGTTGTGTTTTCAATTTTTACAGTCGAGTTTGCCATATTTCCGATGCACGCGCCTTTCGCCGCGTGAATCTTCGCATTCTTCAGCGTCAGTTCTGCGCCGTTTTTATTCAGGAAAGGCGGCCAAAAGTATGTTTCGTTTTCATCTCCACCGTCATAAACTCCACCATCGACATAGGTTTTTCCGCCGTAGTTATTTACCGTTTCGGCGGAATATGCCTTGACATCATTCAGCCAAAGCTCTCCATAATAGTTAAACAGCGTCTCTTTATCATCCGACTTATAAGTACCACCGTTGATCGTTGCTTTTCCTCCATTATGAACATAAATAAAGCCACGAAGGTTTCCCCATGCATCTACCTCATGATTTTCTGCGTTGATTGTCAGCATACCTTCCGGATTCGAAGCTCTAAACACATAGTTTAGATACTTGTTATCCTTTGAAGAACCTTTGTAGTCAATATCGGCAGTAATGTTAACCGTTACATCGCCTTTTGCGGTAACAAGGATCGGCATATCGTATGCCTTATACATCTGATAGACACCCGGTGTGTCAATCTTGATGACTGTCTGGCCGTCCTCTGGATTTTCAATTGGCGTCCCCTTTGTCTTGTCAATTCCATCATCTGCAAATGCTGACACGACCCCCATAGGCAGGGCTGACAGCATCATGCACACCGCAAGTGCCGCACTGAGAAGTCTCGTACTCTTTTTTCTCATGATTTTCCCTCTCTCTTTCTTTGTTATTTTTGTTTGAGAGCGGCTGTTTTGAAGAGAACTCCGCTCCATTTTCTATTCTAATCCCCCCCCCATTGCTTGTCAAGAGGGTTTCGTAAATTTTCAGAATCGCGAAACTTTTTTCGATGCTTTCAACAATCCCCTGCTGCAGTTTTGTTCATTCCGATCCTCATACGCAAAAAAGCACCGGGCAAAGTTTCCCTTGCCCGGTGCTTTTTATCTGATTTTCAGAAGATCACAGCGTTTCCACTGTATCAAACAGGTCTTTTGCAGCTTCCACAGCTTCCTTGCTGCCAAAAGCCACCCGCACACCGCCTGCCATAGCGGCACCCAGCTCTGCAGCCTGCTGTTTCAGCAATTCTGCGTTGACCGCGCACAGTGCCCTGCGGTCAGCGGCCATCATCTCGTCGGTGATACCGCAGAAGAACCGTCGGTCAATCTCACGCGCCTGTGCGCGGGGCTTGCGGGGAGCATCCAGCTTTGCCACGGTACCCACGATAAAGTCGTTCAGATCCTTTTCGGTGTAGTCCCGTGCGGCCAGCTCTGCCGGCCCTTTTGCAAAGATTTCATAGCTCTCCTTCACATGGGGGTCACGGTAGGTGTACAGATACTCCACCCCATCCGAGGAGAGCATACCGGTGCCGTATGCACCGCCCACCTCGCGGATGTTGTGCCACAGATACTCGTAGCTCATCACCCGCGCCAGCACCTTGCGGTCGCTGCGGCGTTCCATCGGCCACGCCTGCACGTCGTAGTTCACGCCGCCGTCAATGATAAAAGCCTCGTTCACCGGCGGGGTCAGCGGCTCCACGTAGGGCTTTGCCGGGGCGCGGTTTTCAGCCGCAAAGCGGCTTTCCGGCAGCAAAACGCGCAGCTTTGCGAGGGCGTCCTCGCTGCCGTGCAGGCTGACGGTGAGCTGCGCGTGCTGCAGCACCTCGGTGCGCAGGGCGTCCAGCTTTGCGCCCAGCGCCGCCCAGTCGGCCTTTTCCAGCTGTTCGCAGAGGAACCGGTAGCAGCTCACGCCGCTGCACCGCTCACTGACAGCGCCGTCCACCGAGTAATGTGCACCGGCGCGGGTGGCCGCATAGGCGTTGCCCTGCTGGATGAACTGCTGCTCCATGTTCAGCTTCTGCTGGCTCAGCACCCGGGCAAACGCGGCCTCTGCCGCCCCGCCGGTAAGGCTGGTATCATACAGCCACTCTCCGCCCAGCTCCACGGCTTTTTCCAGACTGCGCTCCAGCAGGCTCAGGCACAGCGTCAGCTTTGCATGACAGGGTGCACCTTCCTGCCGCCCTGTCCAGATATCCAGCTGGGTGCGGCTGTCGCCCAGCCACGTGCTGCGCAGCGTGTTCAGCTGCCGGGCGGTGTGCTTCGGGCTGTCCAGCTCGTCCAGCACATCGGTCAGCAGATCGAGATACGGCATGTCCTCCGGCTTCACGCTGCCAAGGTCGTAGTAAAAGTTCAGGTACAGGCTGCCCGCCGAAGGGTGGTGCAGCAGCTGTGCGCCGGCCAGCAGTTCCTGTCCGCCGGGGGCGCTCTTGCTGCCCTCGCCGAGGTCGGCTGCGGTCAGCGGGTGCTCCAGCACCAGCTTTCCGTCGGTGCGCACCGGCTCAGCCGCCTCGTCCTTTTTGGGCAGAGTGGGCACCTGCACCACCTGCACCGGAGCCGGAGCGAACAGCTCCCGCAGCAGCTCGTCGAACCAGCCGTCAGCCATCTTTTCCCGCAGGGAGGCAAACAGCCTGTTGGTGTGCAGCAGCAGCGTCGGGTCGCCGGTGTGCAGCCAGCCCGTGGCCGCGTTGATGGCGTCCAGCACGCCGTCCGGCAGGCTGCCCGGGCGCTCCAGCGATGCAAACTCGGCGCTGTTCAGGGATGCCAGCAGCAGCTCCTGCGGGATGCCCTCTTTCAATACCTCGTCCACTGCCTTGCGCACTGCCGGGGCAAATCTGCGGGCAGAGTCCTCGCCTGCGCCCCGCAGCACCAGCTCCAGCACCGGCTGCAGGGTGCTGTCGTCAAACCCGATGTCAATGTCTGCGCCCAGTTTTTCAGCCAGCAGAGCGGCCTTCAGCGGGGAGTTGTTGGTGCCCAGCAGAGCATCCAGCAAAATCTCCACGCCCAGCTGCCGCTCCCGGTCGGCAAAGCTGCCGGTGTACCACGCCAGTGCGCACTGCACCTCGTCCGGCTCCGGCTTTTCGGTATCATAAGGCAGCTCCACACATGCGCCTGCCTGCTCATCCTGCACGGTCAGACGGGGGCGGCGGCCATTCATCGGCATTTTGGAAAGATAATCCTTGTCCAGCAGCTCCAGCTTTTCGGCCATATCCATCTTGCCGTAGAAGGTGATGCAGCAGTTGTCTGCACTGTAGTGGCGGCGGTATACCCGCTGATACTTTTCGTAGGTCAGCGCCGGGATGCTTTCCGGGTCTCCGCCGGACACAAAGCCGTAGGCAGTGTCCGGGAACATTGCCCGCTCCAGCGCATTTTCCAGCTGCGCATCCGGTGCCGCCAGCGCACCCTGCATCTCGTTGTACACCACGCCGCTCACCGTTCCGTCAGCGTCCCGATGCCAGCCCTCCTGCTCGAACACCGACCTGTCCACCATTGCCAGCGGGCGGAACACCGCGTTCAGGTAAACATCCATCAGGTTGCGGAAGTCCGCCTCATTCGGGGTGGCAAAGGGGTACACGGTCTTGTCCGGGAAGGTCATAGCATTCAGGAAAGACGCCATGCTGCTCTTGAGCATCTGCAGAAACGGCGATGTGACCGGGTACTTCTCGCTGCCAGCCAGCACCGAGTGCTCCAGAATGTGGAATACTCCGGTGTCGTCCGACGGAAAGGTGCCGAAACCGATGCCAAACGCCTTGTTGACATCCTCATTCTCCACCAGCAGCACGGTGGCTCCGCTGACATCGTGGGTCAATACGGTCAGAATGCCGCGCTGTTCCGGGCAGGGCTCGGTGCGTACGAGGGTATAACCGGGAAATCGTTCCATTGCGTTTTCTCCTTTGCGGTTTTGAACTTATTTTTCCTATTGTATCATTCAAAGCGAAAAAAGACAATTGCAGGTTTGTTAATTATAACCAGAAGGGCGATTTTCAACCATTCGCTTCCCGTGCAGAGTGTGGTCGTGTGTTTAACGTTTTCTGCCTTTTGCAAAAAGTATCTCCGCCGGGAATGTTCTCTTTTGGTTGCAAAAGAGAACCAGAAAACAACCAGCGATTTCAACGCGCTGGATCCATGAAAAAGGGGCTACTCGCCCCTTTTAGACCCCAAAGCAGTTAGGCTCCATACAAAAAATCCAAGTCGCTTCGCTAGAGGATTTTTTGTGTTGCGCCGATTTATAGACCCTTCAGCCGCTGCGGCGGCAGCTCCCCACAGGGGAGCAGGCTTAATTAAGGCTCGCGCTATCTGCCGCGCGAATGTTCCCGCAGGGAGCCAGCGCAGGCAAAATGTCGTTTGCCGTTACTCTCTTCCCGTGAAAAAGCAAATAAGCCAGCCCCGCAGGGCTGGCTTATTTGCAAAATTTTAAAATAATACTTCCTCTGATATTGCCAAAGCGAACGCGTCGGCAATTTTAAATCGTGTTATTACACCTGTTTTGCGTTCTCAGTCCTGCAGGAGACCCGGAACAGCCAGAAGCCTACCGCAAACAGCACGGCCAGCATTCCAATGCCCACATTGGCGCTGCCGGTCAGCTGGCTGCCCACGCTGACGATCATCGTGCCGAGGAAGGACGCGCCCTTGCCGCAGATATCGAACAGGCCGAAGTATTCGCCGGATTTTTCCACCGGAATGATCTTGGCAAAGTGGCTGCGGCTGAGCGCCTGCACGCCGCCCTGGAACATGCCCACCAGCACGGCCAGCACCCAGAACTGCCACTGGCTGGTCAGGAAGAAGGCGAACACCGCAATGCCGGTGTAGGCTGCGATGCAGACCGGGATGAGCTGGCTGGACGGATACCTTGCGCTCAGACGTCCAAAGATCAGCGCCGAGGGAAAGGCCACGATCTGGGTCACCAGCAGAGCCAGCAGCAGACCGGTGGTCTCCAGCCCCAGAGCCGTGCCATAGGCCGTTGCCATGTCAATAATCGTATACACTCCGTCGATGTAGCAGAAGAAGGCCAGCAGGAACCAGAACACCTGCTTATCCTCACGCAGATGCTTGAGGGTGTGGCCGATGCGCACAAAGCTCTGCCGGATGGCATGCTGCTCCACTTCCACATAGTTGATCTGCCTGTAGTGCTTCAGCAGCGGCAGTGTGGTACCCAGCCACCACACCGCCGTAATGAGCAGTGCCACAGAAAGAGCCGTCATCTGGCTCAGGCCGACCGCGCTGCTGCCCAGTACCAGTGCCAGACACACCACAAAGGGCACGCAGCTTCCGATGTAGCCCCACGCATATCCGCGGGAAGAAACGATGTCCATCCGCTCCGGTGTGGTCACATCGCCCAGCATGGAGTCGTAAAACACCAGACTGCCCGAAAAGCCGATCTTGGCAATAATAAAAATAACCAGAAACGGAAGCCATGCAGAGGCAAAGCCCATGGCGCAGCATCCGATGACGCCCACGAACAGGCAGAGCATGAAGATGGGCTTCTTAAAGCCCCTCGTGTCCGCCAGCGTACCAAGAATGGGGCCCAGAACCGCTGTGACCACCGTGACCACCGAGCTTGCATACCCCCAGTAGGCCAGATAGTTTACCGAGCTCACCCCGTCGGCCTCCGCCAGCGCATTGAAGAAAATGGGCACCAGCGTTGCGATCATCAGCACAAAAGCCGAGTTGCCCACATCGTACAGGATCCACGCGCGTTCCAGCGGCGTCACCTTAAATTTTTCATGTTTCATCTTGTTCCCTTTCGCACCGCCGGGCGGTGCACTCTCTTTTTAGATTTCATCCTTTAAGATGGCCGCCGCGTTCGCTTTGGCCATTCTTAGCGGAAAATTTATTTTTTACTTGCAGTTTAGCAAAGCCTGCGGGCTTTGCTAAACTGCTTTTTCACCAAAGGGATTGTACCCAGCAGGACGGCGAGGAGTTTCCAAAGCAAATGATCCGCTGGGGTGGGACCCTGCTGCCGCAGGCAGTAGGGCGGGCGATGGAATGGCCCGCTGCATTTGCGTGGAAAGCTCCCCGATGGCCTGCCCCCAGTTCAGAACTCCCCAAAGGTATGGTCGTAGGCCTTATCCAGTGGTTCGCCGGTATCCAGCTTTGCCATAAATTCCAGAATCAGCGTTTCTGCCAGCGGCAGAGCCTTGGCGTACAGTGCTTCCAGCTGCCTGCCGCTTTCCACACACTTTGGGTTGGGCTGCGGATTTGCCACAAGGCCATGCAGCATATCGTATCTGCCCACGACCTTCATGCCGGTCAGCACCACCCAGCGCTTGACCGGGTTGGACGCCTGCAGGAGCCTGTGCACCGAGATCATGCCCTTGAGCGCTTCCAGCGCCTCCTGTTCGGAGATGCCCTCGTAGAACGGTGCAATGACCTTTGCATTCTGCTCCGAGGGGTGGATATGGCTGGCCGTGAAAAATTTCTGCTGGTCGCAGCCGTCCCGGCGCAGCAGCAGGTTGTCGAACTCGGTCTCGATCTCACAATGGGTCACGCCGCTTTCCCGGGTGAACTGCTCCACATAGGGGTGACAGGTGCTGTCCAGCGCAAAGTGGCAGACAAAGCCCAGCGCATAGGCCAGCGCAGCAGCGCGGTCATCCTCGTTCTTCACGACGCCCCGGGCGCGGTCAAAGAACACCCGACCCGGCTCCTCATGCATGGCGTTGCCCAGCGCACCCACCGGGTTGGACTTGGCGGCGTGGTAATAAAACAGCAGATCCGGCCCGTGCAGGCCGATATCGTAAAGCTCACGGTTCTGTTCCAGCTGAGCACGCAGTTCATCCGGCAGATGCTCCAGAACATTGGCACCAAAGCGGCGGTGCGCATAGGTTGACGGCATGACAGGTTCCTCTCTTTCTCTCCGGCAAGGGTCTCCAAAACGCGCGCCGTTTTTTTGCGCTCCGCTTCAGTATAGCAGAAAGTTTCCCGACCTTCTACCCCTTTGTGTCTGTTTTTGGTAAAAAATTTGAATTATTTCGTGTTCTCGGTGTCTGCGGGGCAGCCAGCCTGCCTGTAAAAGGGCAAAAGGCAGCCGACCCTGCGGTCAGCTGCCTTTTTACTGGTTTTTACCCGTTGTTTTCGTATCCCTGCGGCATCTCATTTTTGCGGTCGCGGTCCATCAAAGTGCGCAGAGCGTTGCTGGCGCTCATGCCCTCCTTCACGATGGCGTTCACCGTCTGCACAATGGGCATTTCCACATGGTACTTTGCAGCCAGCTCCATAGCGGCAGGCAGTGCATTGATGCCCTCCACCACCATCCCGACTTCCTTCACGGCCTGCTCCGGGCTTTCGCCCTTGCCGATCAGGATGCCCGCGCGGTTGTTGCGGCTGTGCATACTGGTTGCGGTGACGATCAGATCACCAATGCCAGCCAGACCCGCAAAGGTATGGACGTTGCAGCCCATGGCCACGCCCAGCCGGGCGATCTCAGCAATGCCGCGGGTGATGAGGGCTGCGCGGGCGTTGTCGCCGTAGCCCAGACCTGTGGAGATGCCCACGCCCAGTGCAATGACGTTTTTCAGTGCGCCGCTGAGCTCCACGCCCTTGATGTCCGGGTTCGTGTATACGCGCATGCAGGTGTTGCTGAACACCTCCTGCACAAACTCCGCCGCAGCCTCGTCCGGGCTGGCCGAAACGATGGTGGTGGGCAGATCCAGCGCGACTTCTTCAGCATGGGTGGGGCCGGAGAGCGCCACCAGCTTTACTCCTTTGGGGCCGCCCTCACGGTTCAGCTCGTCGGCGATGACCTCGGTCATCGTATATAAGGTGTCCGGCTCCATGCCCTTTGCCACATCCACAAGGATCTGGCCATCCGGGATATAAGGCCGCGCCTTGGCAGTCGTAGAACGCACAAACACCGACGGCACGGCGAACAGCAGCACCTCCTTGCCGGTGCACACTTCCTCAATGCTCTTGGTGAACTGCAGTTCCGCCGGGATATTCATGCCGGGCAGGTTGGGGTGCACCCGATTCGTGGAAAGGCTGTCCACTTCAGCCTCAATGGCCGACCACACCTGTACATCATTCCCGCTGACTGTCAGCATTCGTGCCAGAGCCATGCCCCAGGTACCTGCGCCCAAAACGCCGATCTTATGTTTCATTTTGCTGTGTCCTCCATTGGCGCCGCACAGTCTGATCCTGCTGTGCAGCGAAATTGCGCCTGTGCCGGGTCTGCCCCGGTGCACCTTTGTCATGTCCATTGTACACGAAAGCAGGTGCGCCGTCAACCGGTTGGTGCATTGCACAAAGTTTACACAAACTTCCGCCGTTTTTTGTACACATCAGGCGTTTTGTGCAAAGCATTTGCACTCTGTCCCGATTCATGCTATAGTATTTTGGTAGGTTTTGTAGGGATTTGGCAAAAAGCCTTGACTTCAAGTATGCTTCAAGGCTTATAATCCCTTTATTCCGGACAACACAGAGAGTATCTGAACACCGTTCTGAGGGATCATTTTTCATGTTTGAAGCATTTATTTCCAACCGTACGGTCAGTGTGTTGGCAGAGGCGCTGCCCCGCATCCTGACAGCCGGTCTGACCATGACCATTCCGCTGACCCTTGTTTCCTTCTTTTTTGCCATGATCATTGCCGTGGCCGTCGCGCTGGTGCAGTACGCCAATGTGCCGGTGCTGCGGCAGGCAGCCCGGTTCTACATCTGGGTCATCCGCGGTACGCCGCTTCTGGTGCAGCTGTTCATCATCTTCTACGGCCTGCCCAGCGTAGGCATCATGCTGGACGCCTTCCCGGCTGCGGTCATCGCTTTCGCCTTCAACGAGGGTGCCTACTGCGCCGAGACCATGCGCGGTGCGCTGGAAAGCGTGCCGCAGGGGCAGCTGGAGGCCGGTTACTGCGTTGGCATGAGCTGGTGGCAGATCATGCGCCGCATCGTGCTGCCGCAGGCCCTGCGCACGGCAGTGCCCGCCCTCTCCAACTCGCTCATCGGCATGATCAAGGACACCTCGCTGGCATCCAATATCACGGTGGCCGAGCTGTTCATGGCAGGTCAGCGCGTGGCCGCCCGCACCTACATCTTCCTGCCCATCTACTGCGAAGTAGCTGTGGTGTACCTGCTGTTCTGCACGGTCATCACCAAGCTGCAGGCTTTGCTGGAGCGTCGGCTGAACGCCCGCGGCTTCCAGTAAGAAAGGAGCGTGGGTTTTATGGCAATGTTAGAGATCCGCAATGTGCAGAAAGCATTCCGCACCGATGCAAAGCCCGGCCTGCATGGGGGCATCTTCCACCGTCCCGGTGCGCGGAAGACCGCCCATGAGCTGCAGGTGCTGCGGGGCGTTGACCTGACCGTGGAAAAAGGCGACGTCGTGGCCATTCTCGGCCCTTCCGGCTCCGGCAAAACCACCCTGCTGCGGTGTCTGAACTTTCTTGAGACTGCCGACGCAGGCCAGCTGATCCTTGACGGCGAGAGTTTCGAGCTTTCCCATGCCAGCCGGGCAGACATCGCCCGCCTGCGCAAAAAGACCGCCTTTGTGTTCCAGAACTACAATCTTTTCCGCAACAAGACCGCTCTGCAGAATATCACCGAGGGGCTCATCGTTGCCCGTAAAATGCCCCGGGAGCAGGCAGATGCCGTCGGCAGAAGGATGCTGGAAAAGGTAGGTCTTGCCGACCGGGCAGACTCCTATCCCCGTCAGCTTTCCGGCGGCCAGCAGCAGCGCGTGGCCATTGCCCGGGCACTGGCCTCCGACCCGGAGATCATCTACTTCGATGAGCCCACGAGCGCCCTTGACCCGGAGCTGACCGGCGAGGTATTGGCTGTCATGCGGCAGCTGGCCGAAGAGGGCATGACCATGCTGGTGGTCACCCACGAGATGGGCTTTGCCCGCAATGTTTCCTCCAAGACCGTTTTCATGGAGAATGGCGTGGTGGTGGAGCAGGCTCCCTCCCGCCAGTTCTTTGAAAGCCCGAAAGAGGAGCGCACCCGTGAGTTTTTACGCAAGATCGCGCACACCGAGTGAGATTACCATTTGGAATGGCCTCCGCTTTGCTCTGGCCATAATCAGCGGAATTTTGTTTTTATTTCGTGTTTGTCGCGGCCTCGACGCTTGTCAGGGCAAAGCCCTTCCATCTGCTAACGCAGATTGCTCGCCTGCTTGAAAGCCTCACTGGGGCTTTCATTGCGGCGCAACCGCAGGGCCGCTCCAAACACATTTTCACCAAAAGGGTCGTAATGGACAGCTGCATCTGTCCCAGCAGGACGGCGGGAAGTTTCTCTGAGGACCGTCCGCTGGGGTGGGACCCTGTTGCCGAAGGCAATAGGGCGGGCGATGGAATGGCCTGCAACAGCAACGACCGCCGCCAGTGGCGGAAACAGGAAGTTGCTGTTGGGACAGCGGCCAGCAGGATGCGAGTGCTGCTCAAAGCACGAAGCATCCGCTGGGTGCCGCAACCCGTACTCGTGTCCGAAGAGAAAGCTGCCCGCTGCCCTGCATCCATTATTATCGAAAGGATATCCAACTATGAAACGCAGAACCTTTATTTCTCTTATGAGCGTCATGGCCGCTGCCGGTGTGCTGACTCTGGCTGGCTGCTCCGACTCTTCCAGCAGCACCGCTGCTTCCGGCACGGCCGCCTCTGCGGCTTCTGCTGCCAGCGACCAGCTGTCCAGCATCCAGTCCAGCGGTAAGTTGATCGTCGCTCTGGAAGGCGCATGGCAGCCCTGGAGCTTCCACGATGAGAGCGACACCCTTGTGGGCTACGATGTCGAGGTTTCCCGCGCCATTGCCGAAAAGCTGGGCGTGGAGCCGGAGTACGTCGAGAGCGACTGGGACAGCCTGTTTGCCGGTCTGGACGCAGGCCGCTACGACATCGTGTGCAACGGCGTGGAAGTGACCGACGAACGCGCCAAGACCTATGATTTCACCGAGCCCTACGGCTACATCCACACCGCCCTCGCCGTCCGCAAGGACAACGAGGACATTACCAGCTTTGAAGATCTGAAGGGCAAGACCACCGCCAACAGTCTGGCTTCCACCTACATGGAGCTGGCCGAGAGCTACGGTGCCACCGTGCAGGGCATCGATACACTGGAAGAGACCATCCAGCTGCTCACCGCCGGCCGCATCGACGCCACCCTGAACGCCGATGTTTCCTTCTATGATTACCTGAACGTCCATCCGGACGCAGATTTCAAGCTGGTTGCTCAGACGGAGGATGCCTCCCACGTTGCCATCCCCCTGCGCAAGGGGGATGCCAGCGCCACCCTGCTGGAAGCCATCAACACCGCCATTGAGGAGCTGCGTGCCGACGGCACCCTGAAAGAGCTGAGCGAGAAGTATTTCGGTCAGGATATTTCTGCGGAGAACTGAATCATTTGAATGCCCTCCGCTTTGCTCTGGGCATTTTCAGCGGAAAATTTATTTTAATATTGCAAAACCCGGCAGACTGCGGTCTGCCGGGTTTTGCCTTTTCACGGGAAGAGCCCTAACCGGAAAATGCATCAATCGCGTTTTTTCAGCTCTGCACATTCATTGCATCTGAATGCAAAAAGCTCTCCCCTTCGGGAGAGCTGGCATCGCGCAGCGATGACTGAGAGGGTTTTATGCGTGAAAATAATCGTAGATGATCTGTGCCGTCTGTTTTCCCACGCCGGGGGTGTTTTCCAGCTGGTCAGGCGTGGCTTCCTTCACCGCGCCTACGCTCTTGAACTGGGTCATCAATGCTTTGGCCGTCTTGGGGCCGATGCCGGGGATCTCGGTCAGGGTGGAGGAATAACTCTTCTGTTTCATCTGCTGCTTGCGGTAGGCATTGGCAAAGCGATGGGTCTCGTCCTGAATGGCCGTGATAAAGGTAAAGGTGCCCCGGTTCATGTTGATGGCGATCTCCCGCCCCTCGCTGTCCACGATGGCGCGGGTGCGGTGATGATCATCCTTCACCATGCCGTAGAGCGGCACATCTGCAAGGGCAGTCCCGGCCAGTGCATCTTTTGCCGCGCTCACCTGCCCCCTGCCGCCGTCCATCAAAAGCAGATCCGGCTTCTGCCCGAACCAGTTGCTGCAGGGTTCTCCCTTTTTTGCAAGCTCTGCGTACTTTTCATACTCTGCCGCCCGCCGGGAGACGGTCTCTGCCAGCGATGCATAGTCGTCAGTGCCCGCAACGGTCTTCATCTTGAACTTGCGGTAGCCCGCCTTGTAGGGCTTGCCGTCCTTGAAGGTGACCATGCCGCACACGCTGGAGCCGTCACCCCAGTTGGAGATATCGTAGCTTTCAATGGCGCGGGGCGGCTTTGCCAGCCCCAGCACCTGCGCCAGCTCGTCCAGCAGTTTTTCCTCCCGGGCGTAGCGACCGCTCTCCCGTGCCAGACGCTCTACCGCATTGGTGTGCGCCATCTCCACCAGATGCGCCTTGTCGCCCCGCTGGGGCACATACAGCTGCACCTCGCTGCCGCGCTTTTCGTTCAGCGCCTGCTGCAAGGCTTCACTGTCCGGCGGCAGTTCGTCCACCGCAATGATCTTGGGGATCTGCTCGTCATCCAGATAATACCGGGGCAGAAATTCCTCCCGCACGGCGGCGATGTCCGCGGTATCGTGGAACAAAAACTCCCGCTTGTCGGTCAGCCGTCCGTCCCGGAAGCGCAGCACCGCCGCGCACACACTGCCGGGCGTACCCGCCAGTGCCACCACGTCCATCTCCACATCCGGGTCTACAACGACCTTCTGCCCAGCGCTCACTTTGGTGATGGCCGCGATCTGGTCCCGCAGCAGTGCCGCGGTTTCAAACTCCAGCCGCTCTGCAGCCTCCTGCATCCGCTCGTTGAGGGTCTTAAGGATGTCCTTTTTGCCGTAGCGGATCAGGTGCACGGCGTTCTTTACCGCCTGATTGTAGTTCTCGCAGCTGATCTTACCGCTGCACACCGCCATACACTTGCCAATGTGGGCATTCAGACAGGGGCGCCCTTTTCCGATCTCCTGTGGGAAACGTTTATTGCAGCGCGGCAGCAGAAAGGCATCCATGGCCGTTTCCGCCATCTGCCTGGCTGCAAAGCTGGAGGTATAGGGGCCGATATACTCGGCATCGTCCTCCTCCTTTTGGAGCACGAAGGAGAGCCGGGGCCACGGCTCCTTTGTCACCTTGATATAGCTGTAGCCTTTGTCGTCCTTGAGCAGGATGTTATACTTGGGAGTGTGAGCCTTGATCTGACTTGCCTCCAGAACCAGTGCCTCGAACTCGCTCTGACAGACGATCACGTCAAAGGCATAGGCGTGGGCGATCATCTGGCTGACCTTGTTGTCGTGGGGCACGCCCTCACGGAAATACTGGCTCACCCGGATGCGCAGCCGCTTCGCCTTGCCGATATAGATGATGGTATCTGTCTTGTCGCGGATGATATACACCCCGGGCAGCAGCGGCAGCATACAGGCTTTCTGGTAAAGTTCAGCTTTTGTCATGGAATCTCCTTGAAAAACAAAAAGCGGCAGGTCACCCCGCCGCTCCATTTATTACAGGTACAGATCACTCTGCAAAGCCGGACTCCACCAGCTTGATCAGGCCGTCCACTGCAGCCTGCTCATCAGCGCCGTCAGCGATGATGCGAATGGTGGTGCCGCCCACGATGCCCAGAGACAGAACGCCCAGCAGGCTCTTTGCGTTCACGCGGCGCTCTTCCTTCTCGACCCAGATGGAAGACTTGAACTCGTTAGCCTTCTGGATGAAGAAGGTAGCCGGACGAGCGTGCAGACCAACCTGATTTTCAACGGTAACTTCTTTCACGTACATAGTAAAGCGCTCCTATCTAATATCGTTTTGGGTGCAAAATCTGTATAGTGTGCCTTTGTGTTACACTCATTTTAGCGCAAGTCGAAACACTTGTACAGTCCCCCGGCGCATTTTTGGCGGTTTTCCCAATGATAGAGGGGGCATTTTTCATTATTTATACAAAGATAATAAAAATAATCCCCCAACCTTGGCGGGTAAACACAAAAGTTTTCAACATTTTTTCGACGGCCGTGCAGTTCTTCGACCATTTTTGTGCGTTTTCCGCACTGTGCGCTCTCCATCTCGCCGTCTGTTTCTGCCTGTTTACTGCTCCTGTGCGCCCTTGTAGCGCATCAGGACAAGGGCACATTTGTGCACCACAGCAGGATACCGGTCGGGGTCAAATTCCAGCTTCATTTCCCCGGTCAGCTCCCAGCCCATGCGGGTATAAAGAGCAATCGCCCGGGTGTTGGTGTTCAGCACGCTCAGCACCGGGTGCTCATGTTCCGGCAGCTTGCGGCGTGCAAAGTCCAGCATCTTCATGCCGATGCCCCTGCCGCGCGCCTCCTCGGTGACGAACAGATGTTCAATGTGTCCCACCTTGTGGTTGATGCTCACGATGCCGTCCGGCACCTCCTTGGTGGTATGCAGATAGCATGCCCAGCCGGCAGCCTTTTCCTGCCGCAGCTGCAGGAGGTACTCTTCCTCGCTGAGGCTGGCGCAGTATTCCGGAGTCCAGTTCTCGGCACAGGTCTCGCGCCGTCCCTCCACAAAGATGTGGGCGGCAGCCGCAAACTGTTCATCGGTCTTGACAAGGCGCATGTTCTCGCCGCGCTTCCACTTGGGCAGTTCGGTCACAGGGTGGCTCCTGCACCACTGCTCATACAGCTCCGGGCGGCGCAGGCGGGTGCGTTCCCGGCTCTGCTGCCCGCGCCATGCATCGATTTTACAGTGGTCGCCGCCCAGCAGCACCTGCGGTACCGCACGCCCTTCCCACACCTCGGGGCGGGTGTACTGGGGATACTCCAGCAGACCGTCCCAGTAGCTCTCCTCCTCGTAGCCTTTCTGCTCGGCCAGCACACCGGGCTTCAGGCGCAGCACACTGTCTGCCACCACAAGGCTGGCCAGCTCGCCGCCGGTGAGGATATAATCACCGATGGAGATCTCCTCATCCGCAAATGCATCGATGACGCGTTCATCAATGCCCTCATAGTGGCCGCAGACCAGTGTCAGATTATCGTACTGCGCCAGACGGCGGGCATGCTCCTCGGTATACCGCTGCCCGCCTGCCGTCAGAAACACGATATGCGGAGCTGGGCGTCCCTGTGCAGCCACTTCCCTCTGCACAGCGCGCAGGCAGTCTGCGATGGGCTGGGCATACAGCACCATGCCGCAGCCGCCGCCGTAGGGATAATCGTCGGTCTGCTTCTGTTTGTTCAGGGTGTAATCCCGGATCTGATGGCAGTGGGTCTCAATATAGCCGCGCTTCGCCGCCCGCCCGATGATGCTGGCATCCAGCACCTGCTGGCACATTTCCGGAAACAGGGTCACGATGTCCACACGCATCCCCATAGCTCACTCTTCCTCCCGTTCGCTGTCAAAATCATCGTCCAGCAGACCCGGGATGGGCGTGACGAGGAGATAGCCCTCCGGCGGGTTGCGCTCTTTCAAAAAGGCATCCACGCCCGGGAACATATATTCCTTGCCGCTGGGGGCTTTGACCGTGTAGATGTCCTGTGCGCCGGGGTGATCCACGCTGGTCACCACGCCGTACACCCTGCCGGTGTCGGCATCCCGCACTTCGCACCCGATGAGGTCAGCCACATACCAGCGGCCTGCGGGCAGGGTAGCATCATTGCGGTCAAAGTAGAACACCTGCCCCCGCAGCGCGCGGGCGGCGTCCATATCATTCACGCCTTCCAGCTGCAGCAGCGCCATCTGCCCCTGCGCACGGATGGAGGTAATCTTGTAGGCTTTTCCGCCCTGTGCAGACGGGTATAGTCTGCCCACCTTTTTCAGAAAGTTGACGCCGTCGCACCAAAGTTCCAGCTTCATTTCGCCGCGCACACCGTGGGTGGTCACGACCTTGCCCGCTTCCAGATATTGCTGCATAATTTTGCTCCTATAATCAAAAAGGCCCCTTGCCGCAAGGGCAAAGGGCCTGTAGGGTGCTCAGTCGATCTCAACAAGGACCTTTTCATCGACCCGCACAGCAGCCGCGCGCATCACCACACGAATGGCTTTTGCGATCCGGCCCTGCTTGCCGATGACACGGCCCATATCTCCCTCTGCCACGCTCAGGTGGTAGACGATGGTGCCGTCCTCGCGGGGCTCGTCCACCGTGACCTTGACGGCGTCCTTGTCCTCCACGAGACCGCGGGCAACTGCCAGCAACAGCTCCTGCATGAGTCAGCCCTCCCTACTTACAGAACGTTGGACTTCTTCAGCAGGACGCGAACGGTGTCAGTGGGCTGTGCGCCGTTGGCGATCCACTGCTTTGCCTTCTCGGCATCGATCTTGATCTCAGAGGGCTCCTTGTTGGGATCGTAGGTGCCGATCTCTTCGATGAAACGGCCGTCGCGGGGGAAGCGGCTGTCAGCAACAACAACACGATAGAAGGGAGCCTTCTTGGCGCCGACGCGGCGCAGACGAATCTTAACTGCCATGGTAAATATCCTCCAAAAATTGTTTTGTGCGGCCCTTGCGGGCGCGTTGTTTATATTGTACAAACCCGCAAGGGGGTTGTATCACAAAAGATCATTTCAGCCCGCGGAAGGCACCGGGATTTCCCATCATGCCGCCCAAGCGGCGGGCAAAGCCCTTGGGGCTCTTTTTGAACTGCTTCATCATCTTCTGCATCATCTCAAACTGCTTGAGCAGCTTGTTCACGTCGGCCACGGTGGTACCGCTGCCGGCTGCGATGCGGCGCTTGCGCTTGGGGTTGATGATGGAGGGCTTCTCGCGCTCTTCCTTGGTCATGGAATAGATCATGGCCTCGATGCGGTCGAACGCCTTTTCATCGACCTGACTTGCATCGATGCCGCTGCCGCCGGGCAGCATGCTCAGCATTGCGCCTGCACCGCCCATCTTTCGGATCTGTGCGAACTGATCCAGCATGTCGTTCATGTCGAACTTGTTCTCCAGCATCCGCTTAGCGGTCTCTTCCGCCTGCTTTTCATCCGCAGTCTCCTGCGCGCGCTCGATGAGGCTCAGCACATCGCCCATGCCCAGAATGCGGCTTGCCATGCGGTCAGGATGGAACACGTCCAGATCATCCAGCTTTTCGCCGGTACCCTGGAACTTGATGGGCTTTCCGGTAACGGCCAGCACCGAAAGTGCCGCACCGCCTCGGGTATCGCCGTCGGTCTTGGTGAGGATGATGCCGTCGACACCCACCATCTCATTAAAGGTCTTGGCGACGTTGACTGCATCCTGACCGGCCATGGCGTCCACTACCAGCAGGGTCTCGTCCACCGGAACGGCTTCCTTGATGTCCACCAGCTCCTGCATGAGCACATCGTCGATCTGCAAACGGCCGGCGGTATCGAGGATCACAATGTCATTGCCGTAATCCCTTGCGTGCGCCAGCGCCTTTTTTGCAATTTCCGGCGGCTTTGCACCCGGCAGCGTGAACACCGGCGCACCCGCCTGTTTGCCCACCACCTGCAGCTGATCGATGGCTGCAGGGCGGTAAATATCGCAGGCCACCAGCATGGGGCGGCGACCCTGTTTGATATAGTATTTTGCCAGCTTTGCGGCATGGGTGGTCTTACCATTGCCCTGCAGGCCGCAGAGCATGATGATGGTCTGCCCCTTGTTCTTGATGTTCAGGCGGGCCGCCTCGCTGCCGCCCATCAGGGCAACCAGCTCTTCGTTGACGATCTTGACCACCTGCTGTGCCGGGGTCAGGCTCTCCATGACCTCCTGCCCCATGGCACGCTCAGATACCTTTGCGCAGAAGTCTTTGGCGACCTTGTAGTTGACGTCGGCCTCCAGCAATGCCATGCGCACCTCGCGCATGGCGGCCTTGATATCTGCCTCGGTCAGCTTACCGTGACCGCGCAGCTTTTTGAACACACCGGCAAGGCGGTCGGTCAGGGATTCAAATGCCATTGTACGGTGCTCCTTTCACAAGTTGTCAGCTCTCGTTTGCTTCGTCGATGGAGCGGATCAGCTTCAGCATCCTTGTCAGCTGCGCTGCATACTCGGTAGTGGTCAGCCCTCCGGGACCGGTGCACTCGAACCGCGCATCGATGACCATCTGCTCCAGCTCTTCCAGCTTCTGCTGCACGCGGCGGTAACGCGCCGCAAAGCCGACCTTTTCTTCCAGCTCCCGCAGTGCGCTTTCGCCATGCTTGATGGTATCCCGCGCCCCCTGCCGGGTGATGCCGAAGTTCTCACCGATCTCACTCAGCGAGAGATCATCGTTGTAATACTGCCGCAGCATCTCGCGCTGCTTCTCCGTCAGCGCCTCGCCGTAAAAGTCGAGCAGATAGCCTATTTCCAGATCTTTTGCCATCTTCTGACCCCCGGTGTTCCGCCTTCGCTTTCGAGAAGTGATGTAAAGGTTTTTTGCTTTACGGATGAAGTATAGCAGAAGCATCGGCCCCTGTCAAGAGTCTTTTGGAGATTTTTCCAGATGATCCGGCAAAAACTTGCAGTTTTTGTCAAACTGACGCTTGACGTACCCCGGTATCCTGCGTTAGGATAATATTGTTGTATCCTAGCGAAGCCTCTCAGCCTCGCCCCATTCGACAGCGAAATGGCTGAGAGAGTCTCCGCATCCATTGAAAGGGGGCATTCTGTGCCGATCTACCCCAATTTCTATCAGACGATCACTGCCTGCCCCATCGTGGAGCTGCGGGGCTATGCCGCGTCCTGCGGGCTGAAGGGGCGTCTATATGCGTATCTGGATTTTTCCGGCCCCACCGGCACCGCCCGGGACGGCCTTGCCGAGGGGATGCTGGCTCTTGCCATTGAGAAAAAGAGGCTTCTGCCCGGTCAGCCCATCATTGAAGCCTCTTCCGGTGCCTTTGCTGCAGCGCTGACATTGGCCGGGCTCACTGCCGGGCATCCGGTGGTTCTGGTGATGCCGGAGGACGCCCCCGCTCTGCGTCAGGAGACCCTGCTGCGGCTGGGTGCGCAGATCCGGCACAGCCCTGCCCGCAGCGGTATGGCAGGGGCACGCCGTCTTGCGGCTCAGACCGCCGCCGCCAATCACTGGTATGACATGAATTGGATGTCCAACGATGATAACCCCGAGTATCACCGCCGGGTCACCGGCCCCGCCATTGTGCAGAACATCGCCCGGGATGGCAGGAGTGCTGTGGATGCCATCGTCATCGGTGTGGGCAGCGGCGGCACCGTCACCGGCGTAGGCGAGACCATCAAGGCCTGGACGAATGACGTGCGCATTGCTGCGGTGGAGCCCTACGAGTCGCAGGCGCTGGACGGCGGGCTCACAGGCCCCCACGGCATCAGCGACATGGGTTACGGCTTCGTGCCGGACAATTACAACTCCTACGTGGTAGACAACATCGTTGCCGTAAATACCACCGATGCCCAGCGTGCGGCGCAGAAAGTGCTGCATACCGACGCCATCCCTGCTTCCATCACATCCGGTGCTGTGCTGCAGGCAGCCGCTCAGCTCATCCGAACGGGTGTCAGCCGCTCTGCTCTTGCTATTCTGCCCGGACGGCAGTTCATCAATGTATTATAAGTGAGCGGCATTGATGCCGGGCAAGCTGCTGGCCTGCATACCTGACACTCTACTTTATAAGGAGAGGATTTCTCAAATATCCCATGACGAACGATATGACAAAAGGCGCTATTACGCCGCTTCTGATCCGCTTTACCATCCCGCTGGTGCTGGGCAATCTGTTCCAGCTCACCTACAATGCCGCCGACAGCATCATCGTGGGCAAGTTCGTGGGCGAGGATGCTCTGGCTGCTGTCGGTACTTCCAACCCTTTGATGACTCTTGCCATTCTGTTCATCAATGGGATGTGTCTGGGTGCAGGCATTCTGGTCAGCACCGCCTTTGGTGCAGGCAACACCCGGCTTGTGGAGCGTCAGGTGTCCACCACCGCCATTGCGGGCACTGTGTTCTCGCTGGCTTTCTCAGCGCTGTGCGTTATTCTGGCCACGCCCCTGCTGCATCTGATGCAGGTGCCCGCCGATATCCTGCCCATTGCGGTAAGCTACCTGCGCATCGTGTTTGCGGGTCTGATCTTCACCTTTTTCTACAACTTCCTGGCCGCCACCATGCGTGCGCTGGGCGACAGCAAAAGCGCGCTGTACTTTCTGATGATCAGCTCGGTGCTGAACATCTGCGGCGACCTGTTCTTTGTGGAAGTCCTGAACTGGGGCAGCAACGGCTGTGCCCTTTCCACCGTGATCAGCGAGGCACTGTGCTGCGTGCTGTGCGTGCTGTACATCCGCTGGAAGGTGCCCATCCTGCAGTTGGGCAGACGCTGGCTGGTGTTTGACAGCAGTCTGCTGCGCAAAACGGTCAGTTATGGCTGGGCCAGCGCCATGCAGCAGGCCACCGTGCAGCTGGGCAAGATCGCGGTGCAGGCCATCGTGAACACCATGGGCGTGAGCACCATGGCTGCATTTACCGCCGCTTCCCGCATCGACGACTTTGCCTATACCCCGCAGCAGAACATCGGCCACGCCATGACCACCCTGATGGCGCAGAACCGGGGTGCCGGAAAGCATGACCGCGTGAAGCAGGGCTTTCTCTGCGGCATGCGCATCGAAGGCGCTTACGGCGTGCTGATCGCCGTGGTGTGCTTCGGCGGCGCACCCTTTATCATGAAGCTGTTCGTCTCTGACCCGGAGGTCATCCATCTGGGCGTGCGCTTCCTGCGCACCGTGTCCCTGTTCTACCTGATGCCTGCCTTCACCAACGGCATTCAGGGCTTCTTCCGCGGCGTCGGTGACCTGAAAGTCACGCTGGTATCCAGCACCATCAACATGGTGTTCCGTGCAGCCGCAGCGGCTGTATTCGTGCTGGTGTGGAAAATGGAGATCGAAGCGCTGCCCTACAGTTATGTCGCCGGCTGGGTCGTCATGCTGGTCTACGAGCTGCCCCTGCTGGTGCGGTATCTGCGCAGCCATGAGGGTGAGCTGTAAAATCATTTTCATGCTCTCCGCTTTGCTCTGAGCATATTAAGCGGAAATTTTATTTTTATAGATAGCGCAATTCCCGGCAGACTGCGGTCTGCCGGGAATTGCATTTTCACGGGAGGGGTCGTTCAGACAAACGGCATCGTCATTTTTTTCAGAATGCGCGCAAAAAAGCCGCCGTATCGTTTGATACGGCGGCTTTTGTTATGCGATGGATTATTTACGGCTTGCCAGCAGGTTCTCGATCTTCTTCAGCGGATCGATGATGCTGGAAACAGACATATCGTGGTTCAGCGCCACCACAAAGTATGCAGCGTACTTGGACACATCCACATCCACGTACCAGTCGCGCGTCAGCAGCTCCGGCATACGGTAGGTCAGGTTGGTGCCCACAACGTAGGTCAGCTTGCCCTCTGCCACAGCCTTGTCGAACTTTTCCAGACCACTGGTGAACAGCGGGAAGGTCGCGTTTGCAATGATGCGGCCTGCACCGCGCTCCTTCAGGTTGCTTGCAACTTCCAGCATGCTCTCGCCGGAAGCGATGATGTCGTCGGCGATAAAGACAGTCTTGCCTTCCACGCTCTCACCCAGATACTCGTGGGCAACGATGGGGTTGCGGCCGTTCACAACACGAGTATAGTCGCGGCGCTTGTAGAACATGCCCAGATTGCAGCCCAGCACGCTGGAGAAGTACATGTTGCGGTTCATCGCGCCCTCGTCCGGGCTGACCACGGTAAACTTGCTCTTATCAAAGGAGATGTCCGGATCCTTCTTCAGTAGGCTCTTCAGCACCTGATAGGTGGGCATCGCATTGTCGAAGCTCATCAGAGGCACTGCGTTCTGCACGCGGGGGTCATGCGCATCAAAGGTGATGATGTTCTTCACGCCCATGGTCTGCAGCTCCTGCAGAGCCACTGCGCAGTCCAGACTCTCGCGCACGACACGGCGGTGCTGACGGCCGCCGTACAGGCTGGGCATGATGACCGACACACGGTGTGCCTTGCCGGCCACCGCCTGGATCAGGCGCTTCAGGTTGGCGAAGTGATCGTCCGGGGACATGTGGTTCTCGTAGTTGAACAGCTTGTAAGTCACGCTGTAGTTGCCGGGGTCTACCACGATGAAGATGTCGTCGCCGCGCACAGACTCCCTCACCAGACCCTTGGCATCGCCGCTCTGGAAACGGGGGCAGTCGCAGGGGATGATAAAGGTATCCTTGTCGATGCCGGCGTTCTTGGCCCAGCGGGTCAGATGTTTGTCGATCAGGCCGGTAAGCTCCTCAGCACCCGGGCAGGCGATGAGACGCATATCAGCCACACTGGGCTGCTCGAAGAACGACTTCGGGGAAATTTCAATGGACATAATCACAACTCCTTATTGCTGTTTACGATCCGTATCATGCACACAAGAGCGCATATCTGGTTTTATTCTATCACATTTCGTCGATTCTGCCATATCTATTTGTTTCATGTCAGGATTTTCTGCGCCTTGCACAGCTGTTTTTCTTTTTTCTCAAAGAGAATGTGTGTTTTTTACAAAAACCATACTTTTGCAGTCGTTCTCCCGTATTTTTCCCTCAAAAAAACGCTCCGCCGGACGGTCCCGGCGGAGCGTTTTTTCTATTTTACAGCCGATCCCGGTCCGCTCAGGCGTCCTGCTTCAGCTGCTGTGCCTTGCGCCACGCGTGAAGTGCACGTACACGGCTCACGGCGTAGTTCGGGTAGAACTTCATTTCTTCTTCCGTGCGGCTGTCGTCCCAGTTCAGATCCGGGAGCAGCTCGTTTTCCATTGCCCAGCGGGCAGCATGCTGCAGATCCATATCCTCCTCTTTCTGCCCCACATCAGGGTACAGCAGCGTCGATTCCGGCATCGGGCGGTCAGCGTCCTCCCACAGCATCAGAGCCAGCTCGCTGCGGTTTTTGGGCCAGTAGGGCAGGCGGTAGCAATCCATCAGCAGTCCGGTGCCCACATAGTAGCCGAGCACGGCCGCGCCGGCTGCAACGATCACCGTTGCAACCTCCTTACCGCCGCCGTCCGGCGTGTCCGGCACCTCAGGCGGCTCAGGCGGCTCTTCGCCCCACTGCGCGGTCAGCTTGGTGTTGGCAGTCAGGCTGATGGTGGCATCGGCGTCATACAGGCTGCCATTTTTTTCGTTCTTCCAGCCAAGGAAATGAGAACCTTCCTCTGGCGGGGTCGGGGCGGCAGCAAGCGTTACCTCTTCATTTACCGGCACGTACTTTGCATCGTATGCCTTGTCATCCGCGCCATCAGCCAGCTTACCGCCGTTCAGTTCGTATTCCAGCTTGTAGCTCTTCTTCGTGCTTGTTTTTTCATAACCGCAGTAGTCGCACTTTTCGGTAATCTCGCGCTCATAGTGGTCACCCTGCGGGGTCCACCCGGTATCCTTTCCTGGTGTGAACGCCTGATCCCTTTCGCCATCGCTGTGATTGTGCGTTACCCTCTGGCCATTTTGCCACAGAAGCTCAGGATTCTCGTTTTCTTCACCATAGTAGACTTTAGTGCTGCGTCCGGGGCAGCCGTGGTCAAATCCATACACCTGCGAGCAAGTCTTTGTGTCTCTATTGGCGTTGACCTTGTTATCGCCCGAAATATAGATTTCGAAGCTAGCCCCCTTGCTATCATCAACACTCAGTGCAGACTTAAACAAACAGCCCGTTACTTCGCAATCCTTAAAATGGATTTTGATAAGCGGGTTGCCTTCGTTATAAGCATAGATTGCCTTACCCGCGCATTCAAACTTGCAGTGGTCAAAGGTTGTGTCATCTGAGCAATACGCCCAGAGTGCATATTTTTTATAGCTACCCGGCTTGAAAGTCGTATCCTTAAATGTTGCACTGTTGTATCCCCAATAAACGGTCATGCCCTCGACTACGCAATTCTCAACGACCGTTGTATCTGTATGAGCAAATCCCTGATAGTTATATTCAGTTCCAGCCTTCAACGTCATATTCTGGAAGGTAATCGTTTTTGAGTCTTTAAAGCTGAAGTCTGCATTGTTCTGATTTCCTTGGTCGCTGTCCGGATAGCCGATGTTCCAGGTGGTCAAGCCAGCTCCCTGACCAACAAAAGTCAGGTTTTTGCCTGCTGTCACATTCGTGTCATACAGCGTATACTCGCCCTCACCCAGTTTAATGGTCGTCGTAGTGCCATCCGCAGGGGCAGCTTCTACTGCTGCTTTCAATTCATCCACGGTGTTGCATACCACCTCATCGCCGATCTTTGCCTGTCCCTCTGCCGCAAATGCCAGCATCGGAAGCATCTGGAACATCATGGCAACCGCCAACAACGCCGCAAGGATCCGATTCTGCTTCTTCTGTTTCACTGTTTGTCATTCCTTTCTTTTTTCATTTCACGATTTCTGTGTACGATCCCTGTTCTGTCACCCCCTTATGTAATCTTCCATTGCATTCTGTTCACATTTTAAGCCCCCCCCTATATTTTTTTCAAGACCTGCACTCAAAAATCGTAATTCTTCACAAATTAATTTTTCTTTTTTGGGCGATTCGGCAGATTTTATGGTGCTCACTTTCCTCTGGTTCTGACGAGCGGTTTCCCTTTTGCGCAAAAAAGTCCCCCTGCCTTTTCAGGCAGAGGGACTTCTCTTCACTTACCTTCTATCCAGAAGGAAAACGTTTTTGTGTTCCGCTTACAGGGCAGCCACAGCAGCCTTCAGCTCGTCCACGCGGTCGGTGTTCTCCCACTTCACGCCCAGATCCTCACGACCCATGTGGCCGTAGGCAGCCAGCTTGCGGTAGATGGGCTTGCGCAGGTCGAGGTCGCGGATGATGGCAGCAGGGGTCAGGTCAAAGACCTTCTCCACTGCCTGCTCGATCTTGTCGTCGGCCACAACACCGGTGCCGAAGGTATCCACCATGATGGAGACCGGTTTCGCCACGCCAATGGCGTAAGCCACCTGTACCTCGCACTTCTTTGCAAGACCTGCAGCCACAATGTTCTTGGCCACCCAGCGGGTCGCGTAGGCAGCGCTGCGGTCCACCTTGCTGGGATCCTTGCCGGAGAATGCGCCGCCACCGTGACGTGCGTAGCCGCCGTAGGTATCCACAATGATCTTGCGTCCGGTCAGGCCGGAGTCGCCCTGCGGGCCGCCAACGACAAAGCGGCCGGTGGGGTTGATGTAATACTTGGTGTTCTCGTCCAGCAGCTCGGCGGGGATGGTAGCCTTGATGACCTTCTCCATCACGTCAGCACGCAGCTGTTCCATGCTGACGCTCTCGCTGTGCTGGCTGGAGATGACCACAGCGTCCACACGTACAGGCTGGTTGTTTTCATCATATTCCACGGTGACCTGGCTCTTGCCATCCGGACGCAGATAGTCCATCTCGCCGTTCTTGCGCACCTCGGTCAGGCGCTTTGCCAGCTTGTGAGCCAGACTGATGGGCATGGGCATCAGCTCGGGGGTCTCGTCACAGGCGTAGCCGAACATCATGCCCTGATCTCCTGCACCGCCCACCTCGTCGTTGGTGCCGAGGGCGATGTCGGGGCTCTGGCCGTCGATGTTGGAAATGACGGCGCAGGTATCAGCGTCAAAGCCGTACTTTGCGCGGGTGTAGCCAATATCTGCCACCACCTCGCGGACGACCTTCTGGAAGTCCACATAGCAGTTGGTGGTGATCTCGCCCATGATGTGGACAAGGCCGGTGGATGCGCAGGTCTCGCAGGCCACGCGGGCATCGGGATCGTGGGTCAGGATCTCGTCCAGGATCGCGTCGGAGATCTGGTCGCAGATCTTGTCGGGATGTCCCTCCGTGACGGACTCAGAAGTAAACAGGTGTCTTGCCATTTGTTTTGCCTCCTATTTTTTCGATGAGGTGTGTATTTCTTGCTCCAACATTCCGTTCAAGCTTTTGTCCGCGAAAAATAAAAGCGCTCAGAGCCGAAAGCTCTGAGCGTTGCACTCTTATCTCTCGGTTTCCCGCAGGATTTGGCACCTTACGCTCACGCGCAGGTTGTCGGGCTTCGCAGGGCCTGTCCCCTCAGCCGCTCTTGATAAGTCGGTATTCAGTTGGTACGTTGAGTATTCTATCATTGCTTCGTCAGATTGTCAAGAAGAGTATCACTCTTTTTAGGCAAGATTCTAAAATTGATAAAATTTCCCGATCGTTTTCTGCCTGTCCGGCACCAAAAAGGCACGGCCGAAGCCGTGCCCTTACATTCCGGCGCATCACTGCGCCCTGTTTTTTGCTCAGTAACCCTTTGCCTGCTCGCCGTTCAAAATCTTGACCGCACGGGAGGTGCCCAGACGGTCAGCGCCCAGCGCAAGGAACTGCTCCATATCCTCCACAGTGGAGATGCCGCCGGCAGCCTTGACCTTGCAGCGGCCATGCACACCCTTGACCATCAGCTCCACATCGTGGAAGTTGGCACCGGCAGTGGAGAAACCGGTGCTGGTCTTGATGTAGTCAGCGCCTGCCTCGCAGACGATATCGCACATTTTTTCCTTTTCCGCATCGGTCAGCAGGCAGGTCTCGATGATGACCTTCAGGATCTTATCGCCCACGGCCTGCTTCACGGCACGGATATCCTCGCGCACGGCATCGTACTCTTTGTTTTTCAGGCGGCCGATGTTGATGACCATGTCCACCTCAGCTGCGCCGTTCTCAATGGCGGTCTTTGCCTCAAAGGCCTTGCTGGCAGTGTCCATAGCACCCAGAGGGAAGCCCACCACGCAGCACACCGGGATACGGCCTGCCATATACTCCACCGCCTGCTTCACATAGCAGGTGTTGATGCAGACGGATGCGGTGTGGTTTGCAATGGCTTCGTCGCACAGGGTCTGGATCTGAGGCCAGGTAGCTTCCGGCTTCAGCAGAGTATGATCGACGTGGGAGAGAATTTCTTCACGATTCATCTTGTTTCCTCCGTTTTACTTGCTGGCACGGCGCACCTTTGCCATGCCGACAGCACTCAGGGCAATTGCAGTTGCAGAGACCGTTGCACCAATGATGCCCAGCACCAGACCGGAGACCAGAAATGCAAAACCTTTCAGACCACGCTTCATAAAACCGTACCTCCTAAATGTTTTGATTGGTAGAACCTTACTTTTTCTTAAAAATGATCCGCTTGCTGAACACATAGTTCAGCACGATCACCAGTACATTGGAAAAGACCTTCACGGCAAGCCCCCACAGGGTCTGTGCATTGTAACGGCTGGTGACAAAGATCGCAGTCGGGCCGTCCGCGCCGCCGATGATGGCAATTGCTGCGGAACCGTCCGGGCTGCTCATCGGTGTTCCTGCATAGGTCGCCGCCATCTGGATGGCCGTATCCGGGCCAAGCCAGTGGGACACCACGCTCAGCGCCCCCTGCATCAGCTCGTCCATCAGCGCTGCGCCCTGCGCAGCCAGCAGATTGCCCAGCACCAGCATGATCGCTGTGTCCAGCAGCATCGTACCCAGACGGCAGGTGACAAAGGTGCCAAACTCTTTTGCCATAGCTTTTCCGGTAGTCTTGCTGCGGAACACAAAGGCGCGGTTGGTGGCGTAGGCGAACAGGATGCACAGGATATTATCCAGCACATTGCCCCAGCTGTTGGCGGCAGTGTAGCCGAACAGCTTGTTGAACAGGGCGTACAGTACAATATTGAGCAGGGTGGTCAGCACGCCGAAAACCAGATAGCTCAGCACTTCCCAGTGCTTCTTGATAAATTTTATCATAAAGTTAAATCTTTCTTGTCAGCATCTTCGCCCTCTCCGTCATCGCTGACGCGATGCCACCTCTCCCAGAGTGAGAGGCTTTGGCAGTCCCCACAAAGTTTGCGGTTTTGCCAAGGGCTCTCCCTTTGGGAGAGCTGGACGCGAAGCGGCCTGAGAGGGCAAGCTCGCTAACAAAAACAGCCCCGCCGCCGTTTTCCCGGCAACGGGGCTGTTGATCGCATTGTGTCAGAAGCTATGCGTTTGCACGAAGGGCTGATTACTCAGCGTCGTTCAGCAGAGCCTTCATGGACAGGCTGATGCGCTTCTTGTCGAAGTCAACATCCAGCAGCTTCACATCGACCATATCGCCGACCTTCAGTGCGTCGGAGACCTTCTCAACGCGGTCATTGCTGATCTCGCTGATGTGGACCAGACCGTCAACACCCGGCAGGATGCGGACGAATGCACCAAACTTGGTCAGAGAAACGACCGGAGCATGGAAGGTGCTGCCGATGGGGTAGTTGTTCTTCAGCTGCTCCCAAGGGTTGTCCTCGGCCTTCTTGTAGCCCAGAGAGACCTTGTGGTTCTCGGTGTCGATGTCCTTCACATACACCTCGATGGTGTCGCCAACGGAGACGACCTCAGAGGGATGCTTGATGCGGTTCCAGCTCAGCTCGCTGATGTGGCACAGGCCGTCCACACCGCCGATATCGACGAATGCACCGTAAGAAGTCAGGCTCTTGACAACGCCGGTGTAGGTCTTGCCCACCTCGACGTTTGCCCAGAACTCTTCACGCTTTGCCTTGTTCTGCTCAGCGGTGACCTTGTTGATGCTGCCGACGATCTTGCGGCCGGAGCACTCGGTAACCACCAGCTGAACGTGCTGGCCAACCAGAGCGGTGTAGTCCTCGTCGCGGCGCATAGTAGCCTGAGAACGGGGAACGAACACCTTGACGCCCTTGACATTGACCACAACGCCGCCCTTGTTGAACTCGGTGACGTCGCCCTCGACGACCTCGCCGGACTCAGCGGCCTTAGCGAT
>CAKSTO010000028.1 GCA_934501115.1 uncultured Faecalibacterium sp. | reverse complement strand
ACGCTCTCCCAGCTGAGCTATAGGCCCATATTTAGGGGCGTGACTCGGTTGGGCGACCAACCGACATACTCCCCATTTGAATGCCCACAACTCTGTGGGGCACAAAAGCGATACGCTTGCACTCCCAACTGAGCTATAGGCCCTCAGATGACTCTGTAAGTTTAACTCGATTTGGGAGATTTGTCAAGCAGTTTTCCAGAACGCTCAGCGATTTCCCAGCTGCCAGAATGCCACAGCGCTGGCAGCTGCAACATTCAGCGAATCTACCCCATGGGACATCGGGATCTTTACGGTGTAGTCGCAGGCCGCAATGGTCGTATGCGCCAGGCCGTCGCCCTCGGTGCCCAGAACAACGGCAAGTTTCGGCTCGGCGGCAAGAGAGGCATCGTCGATGCTCACCGAGCGGTCGCTCAGTGCCATGGCGGCGGTTCTGAAGCCAAGGCGGTGCAGCTGCCCGATGCCATTTTCCGGCCAGTCGGCAGGGGTGGCACCGATCTGTGCCCATGGCACCTGAAACACGGTGCCCATGCTCACCCGCACCGCACGGCGGCACAGCGGATCGCAGCAGGAGGGTGTGACGAGCACTGCATCCATATTCAAGGCAGCGGCACTGCGGAAGATCGCTCCCACATTGGTGGAGTCCACAATGCCTTCCAGCACGGCCACCCGACGGGCGCTGCGGCACACTTCTTCCACGCTGCAGGGCAGCGGGCGGCGGAACGCGCACAGCACGCCACGGGTCAGCTCAAAGCCGGTCAGGCTTGCCAGTGTATCCCGATCTGCGGTGTACACCGGCACATTTCCGCAGCGGGTCAGGATCTCTGCCGCCGGACCGGTGATCTGTCTGCGTTCCATCAGCAGGGACAGCGGCTGATACCCTGCGTCCAGCGCCCGGGCGATCACCTTGGGGCTTTCGGCAATAAAGATCCCCTTTTCCGGCTCAAGGCGGCTGCGCAGCTGTGCCTGCGTCAGGCGGGCATAAGCATCCAGCTCCGGGGCAGAAAAATCTGTGATCTCAACGATATTCGGCATCCGAAAAATCTCCTTTGGAAAATCTTTTTTCCTATTCTAGCACAAGACCCGCCGGAATGCAAAAAGGAGCCGCTGCAAACGCAGCGGCTCCCGGATGGGCAGAGAATGCTTATTCTGACCGCAAAGCGGTCACAGGGTTGCTCTTGGCGGCGCTCCGAGCCGGGATCAGACCACCGAGAATGGTCAGAATGGTCGCCAGCACGATCAGCACCAGCGCTGCCTGCGGCGGCAGCGAGGCGGTAACTTCGGTATTGCCGGCGATGGAGCGGATGAGCATATTGCCGGGGATCAGCAGCAGCAGGCTCAGACCCACACCCATTACACCGGAGCACAAGCCGATGATAAAGGTCTCGGCGTTGAACACCTCCGACACGTTGTGTTTGGAGGCACCGATCGCACGCAGGATGCCGATCTCCTTGCGGCGTTCCAGAACGCTGATATAGGTGATGACGCCGATCATGATGGAAGAGACTACCAGCGAGATGGCAACAAAGGCCACCAGCACATTGCTGACCATGCCCACGATCTGGGTAACAGAGTCCATCAAGGTGCCCACCGTGTCGGTGTACTGGATCACCTTATCCTCTTCCCCCTGCTCACGCATGGCGTCATTGTAGGCATCCAGCTTTTCCACGATGCTGTTTTTGGCCTCGAAGGTTTTGGGATAGATCCAGATGGAGTCCGGCTTTGCATAATCTGCGTAGCCCAGCGTGGTCAGCAGGTCATCGTAGCTGGAGGCAGAGCCGTTGATGGCGCTTTTCACCATCTCGGTCAGCTCTGCGCTGGACATATTCAGCTGCACTGCATTCTGGAAAGCAGAGGCATCGATCTTCAACGCGCTTTCCATCTGGCCGCCCAGCTGAGAGATGTTGTTCTGGATGGCAGACTGCAGCTGCTTGCTGAACTGGGGCAGAAGCTGACGGAGCAGGGTCTCCATCATCGTACCCATCTGGCTCTGGAAGACCTCCGCAAGCTGCGCCTGCAGGGCAGTGCCAAGCTGCTGAGCCAGCTGCTGCCCCAGCTCGCCGCTCAGCTGATCGCTGATCTTGTCTCCGATCTGCTGCATGACCTGCTGACCGATCTGAGCCGAATACTGTTCCATCACGGTCTGCAGATTTTTCTGCAGTGCTTCGGTGAACTGCTGCTGCATCCCGGAGGTATCCAGCAGCTCGCCCATGGACTCGGCCAGGATCTGCTTGAAAATGTCACTTTCCATATAGGAGTCAAAGCCGATCTTATCCAGATGCAGAATGCCGTTGCCGATAATATAGCGCTTATAGCCCTTCATGATGTTCTTCATCAGGCTCTGCAGCGCGTCCTGCGAGATGGAAAAGTCCATGCCGTCAAACAGCTGGCTCAGATCAAGGTCACCCACCTCCGGCAGTTCGATCTGGCTGAAGTCGATGCCGCTGAGGTCGATACCACTCAGGTCAATTTTGCTCAGGTCGATGCTGCTGAGATCAAGGCCGCTCAGATCCAGCGAGATGCCGGAGGGGTCGATGAGCGAACCGAGGTCGAAGGAGCCTCCGCTCAGATCAAAAGCGTCGCTCAGGTCAAAATCAAGCGCGCCCGCATCGAACTGGAAGGCATCTTTCAGAGCATCGGTATCCACCGAGAACACCGATGCAAGGTCAAAGTTCGTGAGATCCTTGGACTCAAACGGCTCACCGGTGAGCACATTGATCTCCGGGTCGGCCAGCTGCTGCTTGACGATCTCGCTTTCGGCGGCGCGGTCGATGATATAGTTGCTCAACTCATGCAGGTAGGCGATGCCGGTCGGCAGGATGGTGGAGGATGCATCCGCCTTGGGCTGGACGATGCCCACGATCTTCAGCTCGGGAGAGCTGTCCACCAGAGCCTTCATATAATCTTCGTCGCCGGATTTATCCCGCCAGATGTGGTGGGGCTCGTCATAAATATAGCAGTCGGACGGCGCAACGATCTTAAAAGTCTTTCCAAGGATCTCGTCGTAGGCGTAGGTGCCGTAGTCGTCCGGCAGAGTGATGTTCTGGTTCTGTGCGTACTGCTGCAGGGCTTTGTCCAGCTCAGCCTGGTCCCGCAGACCCAGCGTATACAGAGCGTAGTCCGAGATGCTTCCGTCCTCGTTCAACACAAGGATGCACTCGTCATAGTTTTCTGCCCAGCGGCCGGCCTTGACATCGTACGAGTCCTCGTACAGCTCGGGGGTCTCGGCCATCTCGCCGAAAACATTGGGGCGCATCATGGTGGACATGATGCTTGTGGTGGAAAGCCCGCCGCTGTTCAGGTCAGAGAAGGTGGTGTCCGGGTTCACCTTGTGGACACTGCCGTCCGCATCCTCGCGGTAAAGCAGCGGCTGCGGCAGGTAGGCGTATTCCACAGCAGAAGCGTCCTCCTTGATGGTGCACTGGTCGCTGTCCAGATACGCCTTGAGGGACGCAAGGTCGTTGGCACTGACGCCCACGGTCATCTGAGAGAGCAGCTTCTGCACGGTGACCATGCCTTCCGGCGCAGAGGATGCGGTACTGCCGGAGTTGAAGGTGTCCGAGTTCATCAGCGCGGTAAAGTCCATACCGCTGCTGGAGATCTGAAGCGGGTACTCCGAAAGGGTGGAGCGCTCCATATCCTCGATATAGGTGTTCACGCCATTGGACAGCGACAGGATCAGCGCAATGCCGATGATTCCGATGGAGCCCGCAAAGGCGGTGAGCAGAGTGCGTGCCTTTTTGGTCAGGAGGTTGTTGAAGCTCAGGGACAGTGCCGTAAGGAGCGACATGGAGGCGTGCCCCAGATTTTTGTGCACCGGCGGGGTCATGGCGGCGGCATCCGGCTCAAAGGGGTCGGTGTCGGAGCGGATGACTCCGTCCTTCAGCCGGACGATACGGGTCGCATACTGCTCTGCCAGCTCGGGGTTGTGGGTAACCATGACCACGAGGCGGTCTTTGGCAACGGTTTTCAGCAGCTCCATCACCTGAATGCTGGTCTCGCTGTCCAGTGCGCCGGTAGGCTCGTCTGCCAGCAGGATGTCAGGGTTGTTCACGAGGGCACGGGCAATGGCCACGCGCTGCATCTGGCCGCCGGACATCTCACTGGGGTGCTTATGCAGCTGGTTGCCCAGCCCCACATCCTCCAGCGCTTTGGCAGCACGGCGGCGGCGCTCGGCCTTGGAGATGCCGGAGATGGTCAGCGCCAGCTCCACGTTGGCCAGCACCGTCTGGTGCGGGATGAGGTTGTAGCTCTGGAACACGAAGCCGATGGTGTGGTTGCGGTAGGAGTCCCAATCGCGATCCGTATATTTTTTGGTCGACACGCCGTTGATGATCAGATCACCGCTGTCATAGCGATCCAGACCGCCTACGATATTCAGCAGGGTGGTCTTGCCCGAACCGGAGGGTCCCAGGATCGCAACAAACTCGTTGTCGCGGAGGTTCAGGCTGACATCATCCAGTGCTTTCTGCACCAGATCGCCGGTTTTGTATTCTTTTCTGAGGTGTTTGAGTTGTAGCATTGACTGAGCCTTTCCGGCACTTTTCCGCGAAAGTGCCGCCATATACTGTTACGTCATCACAGCAGCGTAGTGTTTCCGCAATCGAACAATAATCTGTATTATTTTATCAGATGATTATGAAAAATATATGTATAACCTCGCTTCATTCCCGCAGAATCCACATTTTTCTGCGTTTGCGGCGAAGGGTGTCATCTTAAAACAATGCAGAACCTGACACAGACAGTTGAATTTGCGTCGGATTCGTGATATTTTAGTAGTGTCATCGGCACGCGTCGTCAAAAAGCAGCGCGCCGATGTGCAGCTGCCGAAAATCCGACGCAAATCGCAGCAGCTTCGCCCGGAGCCTCCGACGTAATTCGTCGTATCTCTAAAAAATGCGACGTATATTTTTCTAAGAAGTCAAAATGACACTTTTAGACACTTTTTAAGGATTGAATGAGCCCCTCTCTGCTCCTTACAATATAAAACGAAACACAAGGGTACGCGAAAAGCGTCGTATTGCCTTGTAGCAAGGAGGAACTCACATGGAACGCACATTTTCACCTATGATCCGACAATTTTCTGCAATCGACGGGCTTCAGAAGGCATACACCCTGGTCTATTCTCTGGATGCAGACGATGAAAACGGCTGCCGTTTGACCCTTTGTCGTACCGGCAGCAGTCAGTGCATGAAAAGCAGCCATCTTGCCGCAGCTCCGGAACTTTGTTACCGGATCCTGCAGTACCTGTGTGAAAATGGCGTCCAGCCGGAGATCTGGCAGGATGTGATGGCAGATTTGATGACGGCAGAGCAGTTCACAACGAAAGGCGGGGCTCTGCGTGGGCAATGAGCGAAGGATCCGGACTCTGAAGATCGCACTTGCAAGCTACGACCGCAAAGAGCTGCGCGTGCAGAAGCACTATCTGGAAGAGGAAGACCCATCCATTGACTGCGAGTGCTTCCAGAGCGGCAGCCGGATGCTGCAGGCTCTGCAGTCCGGCCACGTGTTTGATATCATCATTCTGTGCAGTGAAATGGAAGATATGACCGGGCTGGAGTTTCTGATGCATGCACGCAGGCTGACGCCGCCGCCGATGGTTCTGATGTTCGATGAGGGCAGGCGGAACAATGACTCGGCGCTGTGTATGGATACCGAAAACGGCGTATTTTATCTGGGGCAGACCGATCTCCGGAGCCTGCTGCGGCAGCTGTACCGGATGCCGGGGCAGCAGGGTCAAAAGCGGGAGCGCCAATGTCAGGAGCTGTGCCGCAGCTGGGGCATTCAGCTTCCGGATGCAAACTGCAGCTATCTGACCAGTGCCGTAGATGTCGTGTTCGGCAGTTCGCAGAAGATGGCGATCCGCAAGGAGATCCTGCAGGCAGTGGGGCAGAAATTCGGCATCTCAGTCTCGGCAGTGGACAGCGGCATCCGGCGAATGATCGACCAGCTGGAGGCCAGCCCTACCGAGGCATGGGCTGCTTTCAAAGAAGAAAACGGCTTTGCCGGAGAAAAACTGACGACCGGCAAACTGATCTATGCTGTCAAGAATTACCTGCGCCGTCAGGCAGATCAGTAAACGCCGCCGGGAGGGACAGACAGAATGGAGCAAATGCAGCAAAAGGACGTGGGTGCGCTGGATCTTCAGGCCGTATCGCAGAAGGATGTGGAGCAGGCCTGCTTCCATACGCTGGGACTCATCAGCCGCAACTGCGAGTATCTGGAGCAGCATCTTGCGCATACCGGCGCGGACAGCGACTCCTGTCAGGCGGTGGAAGATATCGGCGCAGCAGCGGCGCGGCTGGATCGTACCATCAACGAGGTTCTGACCCTGCTGGAATATCTCCGTGCAAAAGAGCTTCCGCAGCTCCATCCCATGGATCTGTGCAGCCTGCTGCAGCAGATCACAGCGCAGGCTGACATGATCCAGGCACAGCTCAAGGTAGAGCTGACGCTGGACTGCGGCGGCTGGACGACCTGCCGCGTGATGGCTGACCGCGGCGACGCCGAGCTTTTGCTGCTGCACCTGCTTTCCAACGCGCTGCGTGCCTGCAGCGCAGGCGGCAGGGTGCAGATCCTGCTGCGGCGCAGCGAGAGCTTCTGGCAAATGACGGTGCTGGACGACGGCTGCGGCCTGCCGGACAGCAGCGAGGCTGCATGGCTTGAAAACCGCCGCTGCTTTCTGGGCGGTGCAAAGCTGGGGCTGCTGCTCAGCCAGGAATGCTGCCGGCGCATGGGCTGGGGGCTGCGAGTCGGGCACGCGCCGGAAAAAGGCACGCAGGCCGTGGTGACCATTCCCCTGAGTGCCATGCGCGTACCGGCACACGCACCGGAGCTGCACAGCGGCAGTGACCTGCAGCAGCAGGAACAGCAGTATCAACTGCGGGCAATGCTGGTGCGGGAGCTGCGCACCATGCCCGAGCGGGGCGACCCGGACGCACTGTAAAAAACGATCACGGCAAGGCCGCCGCACAGGCAAAACACCTGTGCAGCGGCCTTTTTTGCGCCGGGAACGGCTAAGAAATTTTGCCCCGTACCGTCAAAGGCCGGAGCTGCTTTGGCAAGTTCACAAAATGTTTAACTTTCCGAGCGGAAATTACTATTTTTTCCGTGTAAAATAAAGGACACGGATTGATTGCGCCGAAAAATTGTTTTATAATATCCTTGTATGCGACCCGGCAAAATAATTCGTTACCAAACTAATTTTCGGCAAAGAAACTGCCTTTGCCGCTACTGGAGGCTGCGCTTCCGGCATTTGTCCTTAGGAGGAAAAACAACGTGAGAGTAGGTCTTGACATCGGCAGCACCACCATCAAGTGCGTGGTGCTGGATGAACATGATACACTGCTGTATTCTACATACGAACGACACTATAGTCATATTCTGGAAAAGGCGCAGGAGCTGCTGCGCCGCATCGACGCCGAGCAGCTGCATGGTCAGAAAGCACTGCTGAGCATCTCCGGCTCTGCCGGTATGGGTCTGGCCGACAGCTGCGGCGTGCCCTTCGTGCAGGAGGTGTTTTCCACCCGCGTGGCGGTCAAGCGCTTCGTGCCCGCCACCGACTGTGTGATCGAGCTGGGCGGCGAGGATGCTAAGATCCTGTTCCTGACCAATGGCACCGAGGTACGCATGAACGGCAGCTGTGCCGGCGGCACCGGTGCCTTCATCGACCAGATGGCTACCCTGTTGAAGATGAGCGCCGACGAGATGAACAAGGCCGCTGAGAATGCTCAGCGCACCTATACCATCGCGTCCCGCTGCGGTGTGTTCGCCAAAAGCGACGTGCAGCCGCTGATCAATCAGGGTGCCCGCACCGAGGACATCGCTGCCAGCATCTATAAGGCAGTGGTCAACCAGACCATCGCCGGTCTGGCACAGGGACGCCCCATCAAGGGCAACATCCTGTATCTGGGCGGCCCGCTCACCTTCAGCACCGTGCTGCGCAAAAGCTTTGATGAAGCGCTGAACGTGACCGGCACCTGCCCTGAAAACAGCCTGCTGTATGTGGCTCTGGGCGCCGCCCTGTATGCCGACAAAGAGTTCGTGCTGTCTGAGGTGGCGGATGCACTGGACAAATACGCCGCCACAGCCACCTACGCCAGCGAGCCGCCGCTGTTCGCAAGCAAGGAGGAATACGAGGCCTTCCACGCCCGCCACATGTCCCACAGCGTGCCCCGCGTGCCCTTCAGTGCCCAGTGCGGGCCGGTGCATATCGGCATCGACTCCGGTTCCACTACCGTCAAGCTGGTGGTGGTGGACGAAAAGAGCCGGATCCTCTACACCAACTATCAGCCGAATCTGGGCAACCCGCTGCCTTTGATCCGGGAGCAGCTGCTCAAGATCTATCACGAGCACCCCGGCCTGCAGGTGGCCAGCGTGACCACCACCGGCTACGGCGAGGAGCTGGTGAAAAACGCCTTCCGCTGCGACTACGGTCTGGTGGAGACGGTGGCACACTTTACCGCCGCCAAATATTTCATGCCGGATGTGGATTTCATCATCGACATCGGCGGCCAGGATATGAAGTGCTTCAAGATCGAGGATGGTGCCATCAGCAACATCTTCCTGAACGAGGCCTGCTCCTCCGGCTGCGGCAGCTTTCTGCAGACTTTTGCGCAGGCGCTGGGCTACGATGTGAAGAAATTTGCCAGCCTTGGCCTGTTCGCAGACCGCCCGGTAGATCTGGGCAGCCGCTGCACCGTGTTCATGAACAGCTCGGTCAAGCAGGCGCAGAAGGACGGTGCCAGCATCGAGAACATCTCGGCAGGCCTGTCCATCAGTGTGGTCAAAAATGCGCTGTACAAGGTCATCCGCGCTTCCAGCCCGGAAGAGCTTGGCCGCAAGATCGTGGTGCAGGGCGGTACCTTCTACAATGAAGCCGTGCTCCGCGCCTTTGAAAAGGAGATGGGCGTCGAGGTCATCCGCCCCGACATCGCCGGTCTGATGGGCGCTTACGGTGCGGCTCTGTTTGGTCTGCGCCAGAGCCAGAAGGCTCACAAGACCAGCTCCTCCATGATGTGTCAGGAGGAGCTGGAAGCCTTTGAGCAGAAGGTGGTCAGCGTCAAGTGCGGCGGCTGCGGCAATCACTGCCAGCTTACCGTCAACACCTTCGCCGACGGCCGCAAATACATTTCCGGCAACCGCTGTGACAAGCCCATTACCGGCAAGAGCGAGGATAACAGTCTCAACCTCTACGCCTACAAGCAGGAGCTTCTGGCCGGCTACAAGCCTGTTCCCGGCAAACGCGGCTCCATCGGCATCCCGCTGTGTCTGGGCTTCTACGAACTGCTGCCCTTCTGGTGGGCGTTCTGGACAAAGCTGGGCTTTGCGGTGCACACCAGTCCGGTGTCCAGCCGCGGGCTGTATCTGGCCGGTCAGGCCACCATCCCCAGCGACACCGCCTGCTTCCCGGCAAAGCTGAGCCACGGCCACATCAAGGCTCTGAGCCAGATGCAGCTGGACGCCATTTTCTATCCCTGCCTGACCTACAATGTGGACGAAGGCTTGGGCGACAATCACTATAACTGCCCGGTGGTGGCCTACTACCCCGAGGTTCTGGCGGGCAACTGCCCGGAGCTGGAGGGCACCAAATTCATTTATGACTATGTGGGCATCCACCGCCCCAAGGACTTTGTGCACAAGATGGCAAAGAGCATCCTGCCCAAGTACTTCGGCGGCATCTCGGAAAAAGAGGTGCAGGCCGCAGCGGATGCCGCCTATGCGGAATACGAGTCCCACATGGCAAAGATCCGGGTGAAGGGCAGCGAGATCATCGATGAAGCCCGCCGTCAGGGCAAGCGCATCATCGTGCTGGCAGGCCGCCCCTACCATGTGGACCCCGAGGTGAACCACGGCATCGACCGCCTCATCACCCGCCACGGCGCTGCCGTTGTTACCGAGGACAGCATCTCCAACCGGGTGCAGAAGTTCCCCACCAGCGTGCTGAACCAGTGGACCTACCACAGCCGCCTGTATGCCGCCGCCAAGTACTGCACCACCCAGAAGGATATGGATCTGGTGCAGCTGGTGTCCTTCGGCTGCGGCGTGGATGCCATTACCACCGACGAGACCCGCGAGATCCTGCAGGAGGGCGGCAAGCTCTACACCCAGCTCAAGATCGACGAGATCACCAATCTGGGTGCCGTGAACATCCGTCTGCGCAGCCTGTTCGCCGCTCTGGATGAGCGCGACGAGGTAGCCGCAGAAAAGGCAGAATAAAATAGAGATCGCGAAAAAGGAAAAAATCCTAGCCCTCTCCGTCTTTGCTTCGCAAATCCACCTCTCCCAAAGGGAGAGGCCTTGGCAAAAAGATGAAGTTTGCAAGGACTGCCAAGGGCTCCCACTTTGGGGGAGCTGGCATCGCGTAGCGATGACTGAGAGGGCTAGCCTGCTAAAGACAAATGCAGCTGTGCATGATCTTGCACAGGATCGCATCACGTAAAAGGCTTTTAAGAAAGCAACATAGGAGGAACCTATGGAATACAATTATCCCAAATTTACCCCGGAGATGAAGAAGACCCATACCATCCTCATCCCCAACATGGCCATTACCCAGTTCCGCCTGCTGGAGTACGCTCTGCGCTACGACGGCTACAAGTGCGAGATCCTGGGCAACTGCGGCAGTGCCGTGGCACAGCTGGGTCTGAAATACGTCCATAACGATACCTGCTACCCTGCCCTGCTGGTCATCGGCCAGTTTCTGGACGCGCTGAACAGCGGCAAGTACGATCTGGATCACACCGCCCTGCTCATCACCCAGACCGGCGGCGGCTGCCGTGCTTCCAACTACATCCACCTGCTGCGCAAGGCACTGGTGAAGGCCGGGTACCCGCAGATCCCGGTGGCCAGCCTGAACTTCTCGGGTCTGGAAAAGGACAGCGGCTTCCAGATGACCCTGCCGCTGGCACGCCGGGCGCTGGCCTGCATCTTCTACGGCGATATGCTGTGCGCTCTGCGCAATCAGATAGCTCCCTATGAAAATGAGAAGGGCGCCGCCGACAAGATGGTGGATCTGTGGGTGGAGCGTCTTGGCCGTGTGCTGCTGGCGGGCAAAGGCTATCCCTCCAAGGAGATGAAGCATACCTTCCCCCTCATCGCAAAGGACTTTGCCGCCATCCCCGTTACCCGGGTGCCCAAGGTCAAGGTGGGCGTTGTGGGCGAGATCTATGTCAAGTACAGCCCGCTGGGCAACAACGACCTGCAGAAGTTCCTCGAAAGTCAGGACTGCGAGGTGAACTTCCCGGGCCTGATGGGCTTTGTGCAGTACTGCGCCTTCAACATGGGCGAGGATCATGTGCTGTACGGCGGCAAGCTGGCGGTGAAGATCGGTATTGACCAGTTCCTCAACTGGCTGGACAGCATCGAGCGCGCCATGCTCAAGGCCGAGGCCGATGCAGGCTTCTATGCCCCCGGCCCCTTCAAAGAGCTGGTGGAAAAGCCCAAGGGCATCATTTCGCTGGGTGCCAAGATGGGCGAGGGCTGGCTGCTGACCGCCGAGATGATCGAGCTGGTGCAGGGCGGCTACGGCAACATCGTGTGTGCCCAGCCCTTCGGCTGCCTGCCCAACCACATCGTGGGCAAGGGCATGGTGAACAAGATCCGCGCTCTGTACCCCAGTGCCAACATCACCCCCATCGATTACGACCCCAGCGCCACCAAGGTCAATCAGGAGAACCGCATCAAGCTGATGCTGGCAGTGGCCAAGGAGCGTCTGAATGCCCCGGTGGAGGCAAAGCCGCTGACGGCGGAAGAGATCGCAGGCGGTGCACCCAAAGTCGGCGCAGCGATCTGATCTTCCGAAGCGGAGAATACAGAAATGCAAAAAGCCCGTCCGGGCGTAAAACTCGGACGGGCTTTTGCTATGCCTTATAACAGAAATTACTTGGAGTTCTTCATGTAGATGTGGTGAGGCAGACCGGCAATGTACAGCGGGGTCAGCTCGGCCTGGATCAGCGGGCGGGCATAAGCCAGAAACTCCTCGGTCATCTGGGTGTGGTTGGCGTTCATCCAGCTCAGCGGCACCTTTTTTTCGAGGTTTGCCACCTCGCTGATGGGGTGCAGCTCGGTGGTGCACTGATACGGGCTGTTGGAGATACGCTTCAGAGCCACCATCTGGCCGGTAACGCCCTCAAAGGCAGCCTTGGCTGCGGCACCGCCAACCTGATAGGCCTCGGTGATATCCGTGCGGCTGGTCAGATGGCCTGCGCAGCGCTGCAGGGTAGAAAGCTCGATGCAGCGGGTCTTGGTATCCAGATTGCGTGCCACCACGTTGGCCAGATACCGGGCAGTGCCGGTCAGAGCCTTGTGGCCAAAGGCGTCCACCGCGTGCACATCGTCGGCCAGCTCACATACATAGCGGCCATCCTCCAGCTTGACGCCCTCGGACACTGCAATGACGATGCTGGGCTTCTTTTCCTGCATCACGCGCACCTTTTCCACAAAGTGATCCACATTGAAGGGCACTTCGGGCAGGCAGACCATGTCCACGCCCTCGCAGTCATCGCTCTTGGCCAGAGCCGCGGCAGCGGTCAGCCAGCCTGCATTGCGGCCCATGATCTCCACCACGGTGACGTACTTGGTGCCGTACACGGTGGCGTCGCGGATGATCTCCTTCATCACCACGCCGATGTACTTGGCAGCAGAGCCGTAGCCGGGGGTGTGGTCGGTGACCATCAGGTCGTTGTCGATGGTCTTGGGCACGCCCATAAAGCGGATGTCGCTCTGGATGCGCTCGCCGTACTCAGCCAGCTTGCCGATGGTGTCCATGGAGTCGTTGCCGCCAATGTAGAAGAAGTAGCCGATGTTCAGCTTCTCCAGAATGGCGAACAGCTTTTTGTAGACGGCCTCGTCCTCATGCCAGTCAGGCAGCTTATAGCGGCAGCTGCCGAGAAAGCTGGACGGCGTGCGCTTGAGCAGCTCGATGTCCAGATCGTCCGTCAGCACAGTGGAAAGGTCAATGACCCGCTCCTCCAGCAGACCGGCAACGCCGTTGCACATGCCGTAGACGATGTCTGCGCCGCGGCTCTTGCAGCTTTCAAAGACGCCTGCGAGGCTTGCATTGATGACGGACGTAGGCCCGCCAGACTGACCAACGATTGCATTTTTACCCATGATGATTTCTCCTTTTTTGTTTTTCTGTTTCGGCAATATATATTACGTGCAGGATGCACGAAAACAGACGCGGAAAAAGGGATTACAGGCGGATGTGGCGCGGGGTTCCGTTGACATAGACGGGGGTCACCTCGTCCAGGATCAGCGGGCGGGCGTATTCTTCAAAGGCCGCCGTTACCTGCATGCCATCGGGGCTGATCCAGTCCAGCGGCACCTTTTTTTCAAGGTTTGCCACCTGCTGCACATCCACCGACTCGGTGATGCACTGGTAGGGATAAGCGGAGATGCGCTTGAGCGCGATCATGCGGCCGGTCTCGCCCGCAAAGGCAGCGGCGGCTGCCGCACCGCCCACAGCGTAGGCCTCGCTCACATCCGTGCGGCTGGCCAGATGGCTGGCACAGCGCTGCAGGGTGGAGAACTCGATGGCGCGGCTCTTGCAGTTCAGCTTGTCATGGATGAGCTCAGACAGATACCGGCTGGTGCCGCTGAGCACAGCCTTGTGGCCAAAGGCATCCAGCTGACCTGCCGTGGACACCAGATCGCACAGATAGGTGCCGTCGGCAGTCTTTACGCCCTCACTGGCCGCGATAATGACATTCGGCTTGACCCTCTGCAGCTCGTCTACCCGGGCAAGGAACTTTTCCTGATCGAAGGGAACCTCAGGCAGCAGGATCAGATCCGGGCCCTCGCAGTCGTCGCCGCCGGCAAGGCAGGCCGCACCGGCCAGCCAGCCAGCGTGACGCCCCATGATCTCGGCCACAGTCACGCTGCGGATGTCGTACACGGAAGAGTCGCGGATGACTTCCTTCAGGATGGTGGCGATGTACTTTGCCGCCGAACCGTAGCCCGGGGTATGGTCGGTCAGGCACAGGTCATTATCGATGGTCTTGGGCACACCGATGAACCGCACGCTGCTGCCGACACGGTCGCCGTAGCGGGAGAGCTTCGCGATGGTGTCCATGGAGTCGTTGCCGCCGATGTAGAACACCGCGCAGATGTCGTACTTGTCAAACAGGGTAAACAGCTTGACGAAGGGCGTAGAGTCCACATCCGGGTCAGGCAGCTTGTAGCGGCAGCTGCCCAGATAGCTGGAAGGGGTGCGCTTGAGCAGCTCAATGCTCATCCGGTCGTCCAGCAGGACGTTCAGTTCCAGCATTTCTTCCTTGATCAGACCCTCGATGCCGTACTTCATGCCGTACACCTTGTCTGCACCCAGACTGCAGGCGGCTTTGTATACGCCTGCCAGACTGGAGTTGATCACGGCGGTAGGGCCGCCGCTCTGACCAATGATCACGTTCTTGGCCATGAGAACCTCCTTTTGCGTTTTCCATTCTTATCATTCCGCATCCTTTGCAGCTCCGGCTTCCGCGCTGCCTGTAGATCGGTGGCCCTTGAGCCCTGCACTGCCCGCAGACCGGGCAGCAAACAAGCCAGACACTGCAAGTGATACAAAAAAGTTTGCGGCATGTGCACATGCTTTTTGTAAAATGTGCAAAATTGCCACATCCTTATTGTACCTGTTTTACCTGTTGTATGCAAGACCCAATTGGTTGCACATGCAAAAAAATTATGATAAAATGATAAGGTGCACGGTGGCCGGGCTGCAAAAGCCCCTCCGTGCGCGGGAGTAACGCAGAAAGCTGGAACAAAACCATGGGCATCTCACACGAATATCATTCTGCCTCGCGCCGCGGGCGGCACGGCCGCGGCAGCTGGAAGCTGCGCCTGATGGGCGCAGTGGCCGCCATCCTGCTGGTATCCTACGCCATCACCGCCATTCTGGAGCACGGTGCAGCGGCAGCAGACCCCACCCCTGAAGTAAACGCCAGCGGCATCGCCGAAAATATTCTGGCACCGCTGCCCATGCAGGGGGAAGCAGACTCCGGCTCGGATAGCGCTCTTCCGGAGGGCGCACAGGCTGCGACGCTGGAGGCCTTCGGCCCGGCAAAGCAGAGCACCGGCGCTTATACCGTAAAGTCTTACGACGCCAGTGTCATCCGCCAGCCCAGCTGCGGGCAGGTGGATCTGAGCTACTTTTCAGACGCAGCGTTTCTGGGTGACAGCCTGACCGTGGGTTTCTCTGATTACCAGATCAATCTGGGCGGTGCACTGATCTGCGGCTATACCGGTGTCGGCCCGGACGCGATCGTCAACCGAAGCGCTGTCAAGAGCCCTGCCCGCGGGCAGGAGATCGCACTGGACGTGCTGGCCGCAGCGCACCCGAAAAAGCTGTATATCCTGCTGGGCACCAACACCCTGACCACCTTGGGTGCATCAGACCGCTTCCTTGCCTATTACGGTCAGATGCTGGATGACCTGCGGCAGATCCTCGGCGATGACTGCGTGATCTACGTGCAGTCCATCCCGCCGGTGCGGCCTTCCGCAGCCGCTGAAAAGCCCGGCCTTGCTTCGGATGTGCTGCGAGACGTCAATGAACGGCTGGCACAGCTGGCCGACAGCAAAGGCTGCGTGTACCTTGACCTGTGGGAAGCACTGGCCGATGGCGAGGGCAATCTCAAAGAGATGCTTGCCGCCCCGGATGGCGTGCACCTGAGCGCAGGCAACGGCTACGGCACATGGGTCACTTACCTGCGCAACCACGCAAAATACGCAGCCGACAACTCCTGGACGATGGGCAGCGTCTACAGTGCCCAGTAAGTCGATCAACCTGAAATCTTCCGAACAAATCAAACAGGACAGCTCACAGACCTGCATGGTCACTTGTGAGCTGTCCTTTGCTTTTCTGTGTGATCCTTCATCGTTTTTTCGGTCTGGTTCTGTTCCTTCCGCTGCGCAGCGGCTCTGCCCGTCATCCAGCTTCGTTTCATGCGTTTGAAAAGAGCGCCGAAAAGCAGGATCCGAACAGCAAAAAATCCCACGATACACGCCGTTATTCCAGCGGTATATCGTAGGATTTTTCTTGGAGCTGGTGACAGGAGTTGAACCTGCAACCCACTGATTACAAATCAGTTGCGCTGCCATTGCGCCACACCAGCATGACCAAGCAGTCTTTTGATAGAATACCAAAAAATGTCCTGCTTGTCAATATCTGACGTGAGAAAAAGTTTTATGCTGCGGCGCATTTCTGCACCGCCCGCATCTGCACGCAGGCAGGAGCCTTTCATGGGCGAAGCTCCTGCCTGCACGTTTGAGGGTCGCTGTCAGCGGGCAAGTGCCCGCTGGATCTTTGCAAAGTCTTCCAGCGTAAGAGCTTCCGGGCGGATGCGGGCATCCATACCGGCCGCTTCAATGGCCGCTGTCACGGTGTCTTTGGACATGCCAAGGCCGCTGGCAATCGAGTTGGCCGCCGTCTTGCGGCGCTGGCCAAAGGCAGCGCGTACAAGTGCAAAATAGCCGGACTCATCCTCTACCTGCACAGCCGGAGCGGGGCGGATGTCCATGCGCACCACAGCACTGGTGACCTTTGGAGCCGGGTAGAAACTGCCCGGAGCTGCCGTAAACATCATTCTGGAGGTGGCGTAGTAGCTTACGGCGCAGCTGATTGCACTGGATGCACGGGTGCCCGGAACCGCTGCCAGACGGTCTGCAGCCTCCTTCTGCACCATAACGGTCAGGCTCTCAATGGGCAGCCGATCCCCCAGCAGCTTCATAACGATGGGACTCGTGATATAATAGGGCAGGTTGGCGCAGACCGCTACCGGCATCCCCGGAAATTCTTCCTCGATAAGAGATCTCAGGTCAACTTTTAATACATCCTGCAATACCAGCTTAAAATTATCCACACCGGCCATGGTCTCCGCCAGCAGCGGCGGCAGGCGCTCGTCCACCTCAATGGACACTACTTTGGCAGCACGCTTTGCAAGTTCCCTTGTCAGCACGCCGATGCCGGGGCCGATCTCAATGACGCCATAGCGCTGATCTACACCGCTGGCATCCACGATCTTGGGCGGCAGACCCGGGTTGATGATAAAGTTCTGTCCGAATCCCTTGGACAGTGCGAAATCATATTTTTCGCACAGGGAACGGATCACCGAAAGGTCGGTCAGTTCGGGCATAGATTCCATCCTTTTTCATAGTACGATTTGAATGCCCTCTGCGTCGCTTTGGGCATATTCGGCGGAAATATTATTATAATATGGCAACCCAGCCAGACCTGCTGGTCTGGCTGGGTTGCATTTTCACGAGAAGGGGTCGGTACGGTAAACGGGAGCGCTGCGGGATGCTCCAAAACGCTTTTTCACGTAAGGAGTCGGTACAGCAAACAGCACGCAATCAGCCGGGGTACTTTTTACAAGAAGAAGCCCATGCAGCATTTCTGCCGGTTTTGCCCTTTATTCCGCACTGGAGGCTGCTTCGCTGCCGGCTTCTGCTTCGGTGGAGGAAGCCGTTTCCTCAGAGGAAGCGTTCTCCGGCTCAGCAGCGGCGCTGTCCGCAGACTCGGATGCAGCCGCCGAGGAAGCTGCATCGTTGACTCCGCCCAGCGTCGTTGTACCGCTGAGCTGCTGCGCTGCACTGACAGCGCGCTGCACCTGCGGGTCGGTCTCCGGGGTGTAACCGTAGAAGGACGCAGATTCCTCGGTGCTGAGGGAGCGCTCCACATCCACGGTCAATCCGGTTCCATCAAAGCAGGAGCCATCGCCGCAGATGAGCTTTGCCACCGTGATGCTCACAGCGCTGCCATCCGACAGACGCTGAGGGCTGTTCTGGATGGTGCCCTTTCCCATGGTGGTGGTGCCCACCAGACGTGCGCTGCACATATTGCGCAGGCTGGCCGCAAACAGCTCTGCCGCGCTGGCTGTGCTGCCGTTGACCAGACAGACCATAGGCAGGTCGACCTCACTTTCGCCGTCGCTGCTGCCAATGACCGTTCGGTTCCCATTCTTGTCCTCCGCATAAGCCACCGTGCCTTCCGGTGCAAGCAGGTCGATGCAGCCGATGGCATCTTCCAGCACACCGCCGCCGTTATCACGCAGATCGAACACCAGACTCCGGACGCCGCTGCTGGTCAAGAAGCGCAGCGCATAGTCCAACTCACTGGGGGTGCTGCCGTCAAACTGGCGGATCCTGACATAGCCCACGGTATCCAGTACCTGGTAATCCACGGTGGTGCTGGTGTAACCAGAGTGGGTCAGGTCAGCCGTCTTGGAGGCCGCCTCGCTGTTGAGCCAGGTGACGCTGACCGTGGTGCCAGCCTCCCCCTGCAGGCGGGACTGCACAGCATCCGCGCCCGAAAGGCTCTTGACGTCGGTCCCGTCAATGGCGGTGATATAATCGCCCACCGAAATGCCTGCCTCCTGCGCGGGAGAGCCATCATAGACCTTCGTGACCCGGGCATAGCCGGTCTGATCCATCCCAAGCTCCACACCGATGCCCAGGATCTTACCGCTCTGGATATTCATCAGCTCAGTGTAGGCGTTGGCCGTATAGTAACGGGCGTACTTGTCGCCGGTGCCCAGCAGATAGCCTGCGGTCAGACGGTCGTACAGCATGGTCTCGTCGATGGTATAGTAATCGTTGCTGCGGACATAGCGATCCACCTCAGCGACCTTATTGTACATGCTCTCCTTCTCCTTGACACTGTTGACCGTACTGTCAAACAGGCGCATGGCCACCAGCATCGTGATGGAAAAGGTGACGGTCATGGCAAGGATCACAATGGTGACTGCCATGCCCACAGAGATCTTACGGTTCATGCTTGTTCCCTCCCCCGTTACAGCAGCATAATGATCACACTGCTCAGCAGCGAGAGCGCAAATACACCTGCCAGAATCAGGCAGCCGATGCGCAGCCAGCGCTTACGTTTCTGTTCGTTCATTGAATACCAGACTCCTTACTTAAACGGGATATAACCGCGGGGATTTACCGCATTGGCCTTGCTGCCGCCCTTCCAGACCTCCAGATGCAGGTGGTTGCCGGTCGAGTTGCCGGTCGAGCCAACATAGCCGATGAGTTCGCCCTGCTGGACGTACTTGCCTGCCGTAGTCGCCACCGCCTTCATGTGTCCGTACAAGGTCGTATAGGCCACACCGTCCGACATTTTGCCGTGGTAGATGATGACATAGTTGCCATATCCGCCGCTGGACCAGCCTGCCACCTGCACATAACCGCTGGCGGCTGCATAGATCGGCGTGCCGCCCGCTGCAGCGATATCGATACCGGCATGCAGCTTGTTGATGCCGGACACAGGATTCTTGCGCCAGCCGTACTCACTGGAGATGCGGCTGTAGCTCTTGACCGGGCAGATAAACCCGGTAAAACTCAGCTGCGGTTTGCTGGAGGCCGCAGCAGCGATCTGCTTCTGGATTTCCTTCTTCACCGCCTCATAGTTCATCTCGTCAGACTCGATGGCTGCCTGCGCGGCCTGCTGTGCCTTTTGCGCATCCGCAGCGGACAGCTGCGCCGCCGAGATGCTGCTGTTCAGCTCGCTCTGCTTCGCCTGCATCTGGCTGTTCTGTGCATCCAGATCTGCTTTTTGGCTCTGCAGCTGTGTGCGCTGTTCCACCAGCTCCTGCTTATCGCTTTCCAGCTGTGCTTTGTCGGACTCCAGATCCGCCTTTGCGGCCTTCATATTGTCCATGATCTCGGTGTCTTTTACCGAGATATCCTGCATGACCTCATTGAAGGTCAGCAGCTCATACAGATCATTCACGGCGCTGAGCATTGCCACACTGCCGCCGTCCCGCAGCTCCTGCATCGCAGCCATGTGCTTTTTGAAATCTCCCCACTGCCCCTGGATCTCCGCTTCTTTTTCCGCGATCTGGGTCGTTTTTTCTGAGATCTCGTTTTCCTTGCTGCTGATTTTCTGCTCCGTCTGTCCGATGCTGTTTTGCACGGCGGCGATCTGACCGCCGAGGATGCCGATCTGATCCTGGATCACACCGACCCGCTCCTTCAGCTCACTTTCCAGTGCCTTGGCTGCAGACTCCTTTTTCTTGGCATCCGACAGATCTTTCTGATGCTGCTTGATGGATGCCGACAGGCTGTTCAGCTTGCTCTGCAGGCTGGACATACTGGAGCTTCCGGTGGCCGCCGACGCCGGATACGCCGTAACGCTCAGCAGCAGGCAGGCTGCTGCCACGCACAGGCTGACGCCCCGCACAAAGCGGGTCCTGGCCGACTCCGGCTTTGCGTGCCGGGGGGTATAGCCGCGAGGGAAATGCGGCGGCATTGCATGCATAGGTCTTTTCATGTTCAGTTCCTTTCGGTCAGACATTCAGATGCTTACGGATCGAGAACATGCTGCCCAGACCGCCCACAAGGGCGCCGCCGGCCAGACTGTAGGTAAGGATCGTCGGCCAGACAGCACTCACGGGCACCAGCGCCTGCCCCATGATCATCTGCCATACTCCGCCCAGACCATCCGAGGCCTGCACCATATAAGAGTAGCCTCCCACGCTGACTGCTGCCGTCAGAATGCCGGAGATCAGACCCATGGCCAGTCCCTCAGCCACAAAGGGCAGCGTGACCAGACCGTTGGTCGCGCCAACATACTTCATGATCTCGATCTCGCGGCGGCGGGCGAACACGCTCAGGCGGATGGTGCTGCCCACCGTAATGATGCTGACGATCATCAGCACCAGCACGATGCCCTGCCCCACACGGGTAACAGAGCGCTGCACCTGCACAAAGACATTGGTCATTTCCACCGGAGCAGTGACGCTGTATACGCCCGGGATGGACTGCATTTTTTGGCTCATGGCTTCCATTTTGCTCAAATCGGCAATGGAGACGCGGTAATTGGCCTTGAAGGGGTTATCGTTTTCAAATTCGTCCCACAGGGAAGAATAGTCCTGCATGTATCCACGGTAGGTGTTGAGCACATCCTGTTTGGAAACATACTGCACATTGGTGACGCCGTCCAGCGCGGCGAGTTTTTCGCCTACGGACTGCGCGGTCGCATCATCGCAGTCCGGGTCAAGATACACCACGGTCTCGTTCTGACTGCCCAGATAGTTGACCATACTGTCCACATTGACTTCGGCAAGACTTGCAAAGGTGTTCAGGGTCATGCAGACGCTGAGGGATGCAATGCAGGCAATGGTCATTGCCCAATGCTTTCCCAGATTGCGGATGCCGCGCCATGTCATGAACCAGAAGGTAGAAGGTCTCATCATACGGTAGCCGCCTCCTTTTCATCCGCGCCGGCGGTGAGATTGACCTCACCGGTATCGCCCCAGAACATTGCGCCCTGATGGTCAGGCCGTGCGCGGATCGCTTCAGGATCTGCGGGCACATCCGAGATGATGCGGCCCTGCTTCAGCGTGACCACACGCTGGTGGAACTGACGCACCAGCTCGTGCTCATGCGTGACCACCAGCACCGTGATGTTGGCCTGCTCACTGACGTGTTCCAGCAGCTCCATCATCTCAAGACTCAGCTCCGGGTCGATGTTTCCGGTCGGCTCGTCCGCGATGACCAGCCTGGGGCTGTGCGCCAGTGCGCGAGCCATCGCCACACGCTGCTGCTCACCGCCGGAAAGGGTATCGGGGTAGGCACCAGCTTTGTCCTGCAGATGCACCAGCTCCAGCATGTACTCCACGCGACGGCGGATCTCGCTGCGCTTCACATTGGTCACATGCATGGCAAATGCGATGTTTTCGTATACTGTCATGGACGGGATCAGGCGGAAATCCTGAAAAATGATGCCCATCTGGCTGCGCAGCCTTGCCACCTGACGGCGGTGCAGACGGCCGACATCATTGCCAAGAACCATCACCTTGCCCTCCGTTGCCATCTCCTCCCGCAGGATGAGCTTCAGCAGCGTGGATTTGCCTGCGCCGGAATGCCCCAGCAGAAAGACAAATTCACCATCCTCCACATGGAGGCTGATGTCGTCCAGTGCAAGCGGCCCTCCCTTTTTATATTCCTTTGAGACGTGTTCAAAGTCTATCATTTGATCTTTTACTCCTGACGTAGTATTTGGTCATGTACCCAACCCTCTCCGTCTCGCTTTGCCTGCCAGCTCCCCCGAGAGGAGGAGCTTTTATTGACTTTATCTTTTGAAGCATAAAGCCTCACCCTTCGGGAGAGGCGGCAGTGCGAATGCGCTGGCGGAGAGGGTCATTTCTACACCAAAAAAGAACCGGCCAGCATCGATCCCGAGCGGCCGGTTCCATGCCGCAGGCAGCGGCAGAAAATCAATATTTGGCCGGATTGTTGGACAGGTACTTTTTAACCATCAGTGCTACCTTGAAAACGATAGCATCATCGAACTCACGCAGATCCAGACCGGTCAGCTTTTTGATCTTTTCCAGACGATACACCAGCGTATTGCGGTGCACAAACAGGCCGCGGCTGGTCTCAGAGACGTTCAGATTGTTCTCGAAGAAGCGCTGGATGGTGAACAGAGTCTCCTGATCCAGGCTCTCGATGCTGCCCTGCTTGAACACCTCGCGCAGGAACATCTCGCACACGGTGGTGGGCAGCTGATAGATCAGACGTGCAATGCCCAGATTGTCGTAGCGGATGATCTGTTTTTCAGTGTCGAACACCTTGCTCACTTCCATGGCGATCTGCGCTTCCTTAAAGGAGGTAGCCAGATCCTTCACGTTGGAGATGGGGGTGCCGATGCCCACCACAGCCTTGATGTAGTGCTCGCCGGACAGGGTATCCACGATGCTGGCAGCCAGCTTTTCCATGTCGGTGCGGTCGATGCCTTTGCGGATCTCCTTCACCAGCACGGTATCCGTCTCGCTGATGTTGAACACAAAGTCCTTCTGCTTATCGGGGAACAGGCTGCTGACCACATCGTAAGCGGAGATATCGCCGCCGGAGGTCACGCGCACGATGAACACCACGCGGGAAACATCGGTGGCAAAATGCAGCTCCCGAGCCTTGGCGTAGATGTCACCGGGCAGGATATTGTCCAGTACCACATTCTTGATGAAGTTGGACTTATCAAATTTTTCATCGTGATACTGTTTGATGCTCTGCAGGCTGATGGACAGCACTGCTGCAAACTGGCCGGCAGTTTCGTCTGCGCCTTCCACAAACACGGCATAATCGTTATGCTTTGCGCTGGAGAACTGCTGGTAGGTGTAGCCATCGCGCACAAAGCGGTCGCCTGCGGTCAGACGCTCCGCCATGAACCCCTCGCGCACTTCGCCGATCAGGTTCAGCTCCGAGCAGGAAATAACAGCGCCGGTCTCATCCACCACACCGACCACCCGGTTAATCGCGTCTTTCATCTGGTAGATCACGCTTTGAAATACTCTATTGGCCATAATGGATACCCCTTTTCCTCGTTTGTGCAAACCGCAGCGGCAGCCGGTTGTGATTTTTAACAATTTAGCTGCATTACATTTTATATTTTACACAAAAGAATTTACTTTTGCAACAGATTTCAACAAAAAAGATAGTTTTTTCTTGTGAATATTATCTTTCGGAGGGGTTCCGAGCCAAAAAAGTGCCTTTTTGCGTGGTTCTTGGTGTCTATTGTAGCGGCCAAATGTGTTGTTTTTTTGAAAACCGGGTGAAAAGCCAGTTCTTTCAGCTGGTAATTTTTGACACTTCTTCGGCAGAAAGCTCCCGCCACTGCCCCGGTTCCAAAGCCGGGTCGAGACTGAGTGCCCCGATGGCATCCCGGTGCAGAGCATTGACGCCTGCACCGTACACGCCGAACATCCGCTTGATCTGATGGTAGACTCCCTGTTTCAGCAGCACCCGCACGGTCAGACCGTCCGGGGAAAGGGCGGTCACCTCGGCCGGAGACAGCGCCGTGCCGTCTGCCAGTGTGACGCCCGCCGCGAAGCCCGCCTTCATCTCCTCCGTCAGCGGCGTGTCGATGACCACGGTATAGGTCTTGGAGACGTGATGCTTCGGGGCAAGGATCTCGTGGGCAAAGGTACCGTCATCGGTGAGCAGTACAAAGCCGGTGCTGGTCTTGTCCAGCCGCCCCGCCGGAAACAGCTGCCGGCGCGGGTAGGCATCCCCCACCAGATCCACCACGGTGGTGTCCCGCTTGTCCGTGGAAGCGCTGACAACTCCCTCTGGCTTGTTGAGCATGAGGTACACGAACTGCTGATAGCGGAGATTCTGCCCGTCCACGGCCACGGTGTCGCTCTCCTTGAGCTGAGTGTCGCCCTTTTTACAGACAGCACCGTTCACCTGCACCCGGCTCTTTGCCAGCAGAGCCTTGGCCTCGCTGCGGGTGCACTGGGTCGTCTCGGCCAAATATTTATCCAATCGCATGGTGCGGTTCTCCTTTGTTGATGATGCTCCCAGTGTAGCATGACAGCGGATTTTTCTCAAGGGGGACAGGCATCAAAAAAGGTCGCCGCCTTTCGGCGACGACCTTTTAATATTTACTGCAGCTACCCGGCAGGACGGCAGGGAGTTTCTCCAGCGAATGTCCTGGGGGTGGGACCCTGCCGCCGCAGGCGGTAGGGCGGGACTGGAGTCCCGGGCTGTTCGCGGAGAAAGCTCCCTGATGGCCTGCCCTATTACACGCTCAGGGATGCGTGCTGCTCCACAGCATCGGGGTTGGCGTCGAAGATAGGCTGGAGCACATTGGCAATGAACTCCTCCACCTGCTGCGGTGCACGACCCACAAAGTTCTCCGGCACAAGACCCGCCACGATCTCCTCGCGGGTCAGGCCGAAGGCCGGGTCGGCGGCAATGCGATCCACCATATCGTTGGGCAGGCCCTCTTCCTTGACCTGCTTACCTGCAGCAATGGCGTGCTGGCGCAGGCGCTCGTGCAGCTCCTGACGGTTGCCGCCCTTTTCCACAGCCTGCATCATGATGTTCTCGCTGGCCATGAAGGGCAGCTCGGCCATCAGGCGGCTGCGCACCACCTTGGGGTACACCACCAGACCATCGGTGACGTTGAGCATGATGTTCAGGATGGCATCGGTGGCAAGGAAGCCCTCGGCCATGGCCACGCGCTTGTTGGCGCTGTCGTCCAGCGTGCGCTCAAACCACTGGGTGCCGGTGGTAAAGCTGGGGTTCAGCACATCCACCATCAGGTAGCGGCTCAGTGCGCAGATGCGCTCGCAGCGCATGGGGTTGCGCTTGTAGGGCATAGCGGAAGAACCGATCTGGTTTTTCTCGAAGGGCTCTTCCATCTCCTTGAAGTTGGCCAGCAGACGCAGGTCGGTGGCAAACTTCATGCAGCTCTGGCCGATGCCGGCGAGAGCGTTCAGGATAAAGGCATCCACCTTGCGGCTGTAGGTCTGGCCGGACACGGGGATGACCGCATCGGGCGCAAAGCCCATCTCCTTGGCGATGGAAGCATCCACAGCGCGGATCTTATCGGCGTCGCCCTTGAACAGCTCCATGAAAGAAGCCTGCGTGCCAGTGGTGCCCTTGACGCCGCGCAGCTGCAGAACAGCCAGACGGTGGTCGATCTCCTGCAGATCCATCACCAGCTCGTTGGCCCACAGAGTGGCGCGCTTGCCCACGGTGGTGGGCTGAGCAGGCTGGCAGTGGGTGTAGGCCATGCAGGGCATATCCTTGTATTCCTCAGCGAAGCGTGCCAGCTTTGCCAGAACGCCGATGAGCTTTTTGCGCACCAGCTCCAGACCCTGACGCATCACGATGATGTCGGTGTTGTCGCCCACATAGCAGCTGGTGGCTCCCAGATGGATGATGCCGGCCGCCTTGGGGCACTGCTGGCCGTAGGCGTAGACATGGCTCATCACGTCGTGGCGCACCAGCTTTTCGCGCTCAATGGCCACTTCATAATTGATATCGTCCACATGGGACTCCAGCTCAGCTACCATCTCGGGGGTGATATTGGTCAGTCCCTGCTCCATTTCGGCTCGAGCCAGCGCTACCCACAGGCGGCGCCATGTGCGGAACTTGTTGTCGTCCGAGAAAATATACTGCATCTCGTCCGAGGAATAGCGGGTGGAAAAGGGGCTGATATAACGATCATGCTGCGACATTGGTTTTTCCTCCTGAAAATAACCCTCTCAGTCTCGCTTTGCTCGCCAGCTCCCCCGAGGGGGGAGCTTTTTGCGCTCTGCCGGTCAGCACCGGAAAGCCTCCCCCCCCTCGGGGGAGGTGGCACGCCGCAGGCGTGACGGAGAGGGTTTTTTCTCTATTCTACCATCAAATCTTGAAATAGTCCACGCCGCCCTCAAAGATCGGCTGATATTTGTCACCGGTAACATTCTTGTACAGGTACTCACCGCTGCGCTCCGAGTGGCCCATCTTGCCGAACACACGTCCATCCGGGCTGGTGATGCCCTCGATGGCCAGCACAGAGCCGTTGGGGTTATAGCTCTGATCCATGGTGGGTTCGCCCTCGATGTCCACATACTGGGTGGCGATCTGTCCGTTCTTCATGAGGGTGTCCAGCACTTCCTGCGGAGCCACGAAGCGGCCCTCGCCATGGCTGATGGCAACGGTGAACTGTTCGCCCACCTCGCACTTGGAGAGCCACGGGCTGCCGGTGGATGCAATGCGGGTGCGCACCAGCATGCTCTGGTGGCGGCCGATGGTGTTGAAGGTCAGGGTGGGGTCGTAGGGAGTGATGGGGCGGATATCGCCGTAAGGCACCAGACCCAGCTTGATGAGCGCCTGGAAGCCGTTGCAGATGCCCAGCATCAGGCCGTCGCGCTGCTGCAGCAGGCGGCGCACTGCCTCGGTAACTTCCGGGCTGCGGAAGAAGGAAGCAATGAACTTTGCACTGCCGTCCGGCTCGTCGCCGCCGGAGAAGCCGCCGGGCAGCATGACGATCTGGCTGTTGTCGATGGCCTTGACCAGTGCCTTGCAGCTCTCGGCCACATCGGCGGGGGTCAGGTTGCGGATGACCAGGATCTCCGGGTCGGCACCAGCGCGGGCAAAGGCCTTGGCGGTGTCGTACTCGCAGTTGGTGCCCGGGAACACCGGGATGATGACCTTGGGCTTTGCCACGCCGATCTTGGGTGCAGCAGGTGCGGTCAGGCTGCCGTTGATCTTTTCCACGGTGGAGCCTGCCTTGCGGTAGGGATATACCGGCTCCAGCTTGTGCTCCCAGATCTCCTGCAGCTCGGCCATATCCAGCTTTTCGCCGCAGGCCTCAAAGACATACTCCTTGGTGGTCTCGCCCAAGATCTCACCGGCAGGCGAATCCGACACCATTTCCAGAACGATGGAGCCGTACATGGGCTGGAACATCTCATGAGTGGTCTTGTCCGCACGCATCTTGAAGCCGATGTGGTTGCCAAGCCCCATCTTGAACAGAGCCTCGGCAATGCCGCCGTAGCCCACAGAGCAGGCAGATGCCACCATACCCTCTTCGATCATGTCCTCCACGATCTTGTAGTTGGCCTTCAGGGAGAAGAAGTTGGGGCAGCCGGTAGCCGGGTCAATGATGGGTCGTACCAGCACCACCGTGCTTTCCGGCTTCTTGAATTCGGTGGACACCACCTTGTTTGCCTTGCCGATGGCCGTAGCGAAGGAGACCAGCGTGGGAGGCACATCCAGCTTTTCAAAGGAGCCGGACATGCTGTCCTTGCCGCCGATGGATGCAATGCCCAGACCCATCTGTGCATCCAGTGCACCCAGCAGAGCAGCCACGGGCTTGCCCCAGCGCTCCGGGGCGGTGCCCAGACGCTCGAAGTATTCCTGGAAGGTCAGGTAGGCATCCTCATAGCGGAAACCGGAGGCCACCAGCTTGGTGACGCTCTCGATGACGGCCATCTGAGCGCCGCGGTACTGGTCTGCACTCATCAGGAAGGGGTTGAAGCCCCATGCCATGCCGGAGCAGGTGCTGGTCTCGCCGTCCACCGGCAGCTTTGCCACCATGGCGTTCTGCGGGGTCAGCTGATAGGCACCGCCAAAGGGCATGAGCACGGTGGCGGCACCAATGGTGGAGTCGAACCGCTCAGACAGGCCCTTCTTGCTGCAGACGTTCAGGTCGCCCACCATGTTCTTCATCTTCTGGCTGAAGGTCAGGCCCTCCCACTGGGGCTGCCAGACCGTGGCCTTTTCCACATGGACCTTCTGGTGCTTCTCGGCACCGTTGGAGTTCAGGAACTCGCGGCTGATGTTCACGATGGACATGCCGTTCCACACCATGTTCAGGCGGGGCTCAGCCGTCACCTTTGCCACCGGAGTGGCCTCAAGGTTCTCTTCGTTGGCGAGGGCAATGAACTTGTCCACGTCCTCGGGGGCCAGCGCCACAGCCATGCGCTCCTGGCTCTCGCTGATGGCCAGCTCGGTGCCGTCCAGACCCTCGTACTTCTTGGTGACCTTGTTCAGGTCGATGTACAGGCCGTCGGCCAGCTCACCGATGGCAACGGACACACCGCCTGCACCAAAGTCGTTGCAGCGCTTGATCATCCTGCAGGCATCCTCGCGGCGGAACAGGCGCTGCAGCTTGCGCTCGATGGGAGCGTTGCCCTTCTGCACCTCGGCACCGCAGTGCTCAAGGCTGTCCAGCTTGTGGGCCTTGGAGGAGCCGGTAGCACCGCCCACACCGTCACGGCCGGTGCGGCCGCCCAGCAGCACGATGACATCGCCGGGGGCGGGGCACTCGCGGCGGACGTGGGAAGCAGGAGTAGCACCCACAACGGCACCGATCTCCATGCGCTTTGCCACGTAGCCGGGGTGATAGATCTCATCCACCTGACCGGTAGCAAGGCCGATCTGGTTGCCGTAGGAGGAATAGCCTGCAGCAGCGGTGGTCACCAGCTTGCGCTGGGGCAGCTTGCCGGGCAGCGTCTCACTGACCGGCTTGAGCGGGTCGCCTGCGCCGGTGACGCGCATGGCCTGATAGACGTAGCTGCGGCCGGACAGCGGATCACGGATGGCACCGCCGATGCAGGTAGCCGCGCCGCCGAAGGGCTCGATCTCGGTGGGGTGGTTGTGGGTCTCGTTCTTGAACAGGAACAGCCAGTCCTCGTCCTTGCCGTTCACATCGCACTTGATCTTGACGGTGCAGGCGTTGATCTCGTCGGACTCGTCCAGATTTTTCAGGATGCCCTGCTTCTTCAGCTCCTTGGCGCCGATGGTGGCAAGATCCATCATGCAGCGGGGCTTGTTCTCCCGGCCCAGATCGGCGCGCATGGCCATGTAGCGGTCAAAGGCCTTCTGCACCACGGCATCATCGATCTGCACATCGTCCAGAATGGTGCCGAAGGTGGTATGGCGGCAGTGATCCGACCAGTAGGTGTCGATCATCTTGATCTCGGTGATGGTGGGGTCGCGGTGCTCGGAGCGGAAATACTTCTGGCAGAACTCGATATCACCAAGGTCCATGGCAAGGCCGTTGTCCTCGATAAACTTCTTCAGCTGCTCTTCGTCCAGCTGGTTGAAGCCCTCCAGCACCTTGACCGGGGCAGGTACGGGGTACTCCATCTTCAAAGTCTGCTTGGTCTCCAGCGAAGCCTCGCGAGCCTCCACGGGGTTGATAACGTATTTCTTGATCTCAGCCACCTGCTCGGGGGTCAGGGCACCTTCCAGCAGGTAGACGCGGGCAGAGCGCACCAGCGGGCGTTCGCCCTGACTGATGAGCTGGATGCACTCGGCAGCGGAGTCTGCGCGCTGGTCGAACTGACCGGGCAGATACTCCACAGCAAACGCTGCACCCTCGTGCTCAGGCAGCTCTGCGCAGGTGTTGTCCACCGGCGGTTCACTGAACACCGTGTTCACACACTGGTCGAACAGTTTCTCATCGATGCCCTCGACGTCGTAGCGGTTCAGCAGACGCAGGCCGGACAGTTCCTTGATGCCCAGCAGGCTGGTGAGCTCATTTTTCAGGCCGGCAGCTTCCACATCGAAGCCGGGCTTTTTTTCCACATAAATACGATAGACCATGGGTAAAATCCCCCTTGCTATTTCGTTATCTTTGATTTTTTCGGCGCAGTCACCTGCGGGTCGGAAGTTTCTCCGAGGACCGTCCGCTGGGGTGGGACCCTGCTGCCGCAGGCAGTAGGGCGGGCGATGGAATGGCCCGATTCGTGTCCGAGGAGAAAGCTGCCGACACACAGGCAGCTTCATCAATTTTTCTCTGCCAGTGCCTTCAGGGCGCGCAGGCCGATATCGCTGCGCTTGTGCAGCTTTTCAAAGCTGATCTTCTCTGCCGCCTCATAGGCATGGCTCAGCGCATTGGTCAGCCGCGGGCCGGTGGCGGTGACACCCAGCACACGGCCGCCGGCCGTGACAAGGGTGCCGTCCTCGGTGATGGCGGTGCCGGAGTGGTAGACCGTCACATTCTCCTCGCCGGGCAGCTGGCCGTCCACAAGACCGGTGATGGGCTTGCCCTTCTCGTAAGCCACCGGGTAGCCGCCGGAAGCCAGAATGACGCAGGCGGCAGCGCCGTCCGAGAACTTGACCTCCTCGTTTTCCAGCGTGCCGTTGGTGCAGGCCTGCATGATGTGCAGCAGGTCGCCTTCCAGCAGGGGCAGCACCACCTGCGTTTCGGGGTCACCAAAGCGGCAGTTGTACTCGATGACCTTGGGGCCGTCCGGGGTGAGCATCAGGCCGAAGTACAGGCAGCCCTTGAAGGGGCAGCCCTCGGCGTTCATGGCCTTGATGGTGGGCAGGAAAATTTTCTCCATGCACTCGGCAGCCACTTCCGGGGTGTAGTAGGGGTTGGGGGCAATGGTGCCCATGCCGCCGGTGTTCAGGCCGGTGTCGTGGTCGTTGGCGCGCTTGTGATCCATGCTGGACACCATAGGCTTGACCACCTTGCCGTCCGTGAAGCTCAGCACGCTGACCTCGGGGCCTGTGAGGAACTCTTCTACCACCACATGGTTGCCGGATGCGCCGAACTTCTTGTCCAGCATGATCTCCTTCACACCATCGGCAGCCTGCTGCTCGTTTTCGCAGATCAGCACGCCCTTGCCAAGCGCCAGACCGTCGGCCTTGATGACCACCGGGTACTTGCCCTCGGCGCGGATGTAGTCCATGACCTTTGCGGGGTCATCAAACGTCTCGTACTTTGCGGTAGGGATGCCGTACTTCTTCATCAGGTCTTTGGAGAACACCTTGGAGGCCTCAATGCGGGCTGCGGCCTTGTCCGGGCCAAAGGCCGGGATGCCCACAGCGGCCAGCGCGTCCACCATGCCGAGAGCCAGAGGGTCGTCCTGCGCCACCACAACGTAATCGAATGCTTCTTCCTTTGCAAAGGCCACCATGGTGTCCACATCGGTAGACTTGATGTTTTTGCACTTTGCATCATAGCTGATGCCGCCGTTGCCGGGTGCGCACCAGACTTCGCCGCAGTCAGGGCTCTTTTTCAGTGCCTTGATGATGGCGTGCTCGCGGCCGCCGCCGCCCACTACCAGAATTTTTTCAGCCATATCATTCACCTTCCCGTTTTTGAATGTCCCTCTCAGTCATTGCTGCGCAATGCCAGCTCCCCCGAAGGGGGGAGCTGTCGCCGTCAGGCGACTGAGAGGGTTCGTTCTTTTCCCTTAGTGATGGAACAGCCGCAGGCCGCAGAAGGCCATTGCGATGCCGTACTTGTTGCAGGTGTCGATTACCTGCTGGTCACGGATGGAGCCGCCGGGCTGCACGATGGCAGTGACGCCGGAGCGGCGGGCGCGCTCGATGTTGTCGCCGAAGGGGAAGAATGCATCCGAGCCAAGGCACACGCCGGTCACCTTGCTGAGATATGCCTTCTTTTCCTCTGCGGTCAGGGGCGCAGGCTGCTCGGTGAAGGTCTCTGCCCAGACGTCATCACCGATGACATCCTCCGGCGTATCGCCGATGTAAACATCAATGGCATTGTCGCGGTTGGGCTTTGCCACATCATCGCGGAAGGGCAGGTTGAGTACCTTGTCCATGTGGCGCAGCTGCCAGTTGTCGGCCTTCTGGCCTGCCAGACGGGTGCAGTGGATGCGGCTCTGCTGGCCTGCGCCCACGCCGATGGTCTGACCATGATAGGTGTAGCACACGCTGTTGGACTGGGTGTACTTCAGGGTGATGAGGGCAATGACCAAGTCACGCTTCTGCTCCTCGGTCACATCCTTGTTCTCGGTGACCCAGTTGTTCAGCATGGTGTCGGCGTTGATGACCAGCTCGTTGCGGCCCTGCTCAAAGGTGATGCCGTACACCTGCTTGTGCTCGATGGGAGCGGGCTTGTAGGCGGGGTCGATGGCAACCACGTTGTAGTTGCCCTTCTTCTTGCCGGACAGGATGGCCAGTGCCTCCGGCTCGTAGCCCGGGGCAATGATGCCGTCGGACACCTCGTGCTGGATCAGCTTTGCAGTGGGCACATCGCAGATGTCGGACAGTGCGATCCAGTCGCCGAAGGAGGACATGCGGTCGGCACCGCGTGCACGGGCGTAGGCATTTGCCAGCGGAGACAGCTCCATCTCCGGGGCAATGTGGTACATTTTGCGCTCCACATCGGTGAGCGGCAGACCCAGAGCTGCGCCCGCCGGGGAAACGTGCTTGAAGGAAGCCGCTGCGGGCAGACCGCAGGCAGCTTTCAGCTCCTTGACCAGCTGGATGGAGTTGAGGGCATCCAGAAAATTGATGTA
>CAKSTO010000027.1 GCA_934501115.1 uncultured Faecalibacterium sp. | reverse complement strand
CCGGCTTTGCCGCCGGGGTCATGGTGGCGGCATCGGTATGGAGCCTGCTGATCCCGGCCATGGAGCAGGCCGCAGATTGGGGCAGGCTGGCATTTTTCCCGGCGGCAGTGGGCTTCTGGCTGGGGATCCTGTTTTTGCTGCTTCTGGATCATCTGATCCCCCATCTGCACCAGAACAGTTTGCAGGCTGAAGGGCCAAAAAGCCGGCTCCAGCGCACCACCATGATGGTTCTGGCGGTGACGCTGCACAACATCCCGGAGGGCATGGCGGTGGGCGTGGTCTATGCCGGGTATCTTGCCGGAACTGCTCAGATCACCGCCGCCGGGGCGCTGGCACTTTCCCTTGGCATTGCCATCCAGAACTTCCCGGAGGGGGCTATCATCTCCATGCCCCTGCGGGCAGAAGGAATGAAAAAAGACCGGGCGTTCTGGGGCGGAGTGCTTTCCGGCATCGTAGAGCCCATCGGGGCGGTGCTGACAATTCTGGCGGCAGGCATCGTGGTGCCCGCCTTGCCCTATCTGCTCAGCTTTGCCGCCGGAGCGATGCTGTATGTGGTGGTGGAAGAATTGATCCCGGAAATGTCGCAGGGGCAGCACTCCAACGTTGGCACGGTGTTTTTTGCGGTGGGTTTCAGCGTGATGATGGTACTGGATGTGGCACTGGGGTGACGACTTGAGATTCCGATAAAGACGAAGGACAGAGCCAAAAACACTGCCCGGGTCTGCTCTTTTTGCAGATCCGCCTTAGCCTTAGAGTGTGGTGTCCATCATAAAATCTGCCGCCTCTTCAATAGGATACTCCTTGAAATATCCCTCTTCCAGCGGGATCCACCGGGCGGCAAAATCGGCGTACCGCTCACCCTCCCGCTCCTGCAGGCGGCGGGTCTGCTCTGCCTTGGAGCAGGTGACGAACACCCGGGTCGTCTCATATTCTTTGAGCAGAGGGTGGTGGCTGTAACTGCCCTCCAGGATCACCAGCGGCTGTGCAGACAGCGCCTGTGTGGGCTGGTAGGCTCCTTCCCGGCAGGAGTAGGCGCGGTATTGCACCTGTCGGCCTGCGTAGGCCGGGCGCAGGGCTTCGTCCCGCAGGCGCACGAGATCCATATTAGCACAGGGCAGCTTCTCCCAGCCGTGCAGCCGCTGGGCAGGGGGCAGATAGAAATCGTCCGTGTGCAGGACGATGCTGGCGGGAAACTGCTTTGCCAGCCGGTCGGCAAGGGTAGTCTTGCCGCTGCCGCAGCGGCCGTCCAGCGCCAGCACAAAAGGCTTCGTGGGATGCTGTGCCAGCGCGGCGGTGAGGATCGCGGTCAGAGTGGAAAAGGGGATGCGCTGTGTCATGGGCGGAACGCTCCTTTGCTCGGAATAGTTCCTTCAATGAGGAAACTTTTTTCCTCATTATACCACACAGATGCTCAAAACGGTAGAATGCACAAAAAGCAAGCGGGAGAAGAATGTGGTTTGTCGTAAATAACTTTTTCCGAGAAAAGTGTTGACATCCGGCAGGGGCTGTGGTAAGATACAGTCACGTTAGATTTAACTAACCGCAAGCGATACACAGACGCGTCTGGACGCAGTCATTCGTAAAAAGCGCACAGAGCGGTTTCTTTTTGAAACTAACGTTAGCTACATCTAACTCATAAAACAGAATGGATCTGAGCATACTGTTCGGGAAGGATTCAAACAGGGAGGGCACTGCCATGGAGCGCAATTTTGAAACTGTCATGGTAGAACAATGCGCACCGGTTCTGGCAAGCCTGAAACCGGCAGGGCTGTTCCGCTATGAAACGCGGGACAGCGCCGACCTTGCTCGAAGGGTGCTCGACTGGAACGCTCAGCTCAACCCGAAGGGGCTGCAGGTGCGCGTCCTGAAAGGCTGTGTGCGCACCCGCTGCTATCTCGTATATGTCTATCGCGAGAGCAAGCTGGCCGCCGTGCTGGCAGACGAGAATGTGCAGAGCTTTCTTCGTCAGGAAGGCTACTGCCTGCCGGAAATCGGTGCGCCGGAGACCGGAAGTCTCCTGACCCAGCTCTCCCGACGTCTGTGCTGTTCGGCTGAATTTCCGCATGAGATCGGTGTTTTTCTCGGTTATCCCCTGAGAGATGTGGTGGGCTTTATCGAGAACCGCGGCCAGAACTTTACCTGCTGCGGCTGCTGGAAAGCCTACGGCGACCCCGCCATTGCGCAGAAGCACTTTGCCCAGCTGAGCAAGTGCACGGCTGTGTACCTGCGGCTGTTCCACAGCGGAACGCCCATTCTCCGCCTTGCTGTGGCGGCTTAATGTTGTCATTCTCTTTTCAAATACTCTCTTTTTATCCTGGCGCCCATCGGTGTCCACGCATCGATGGGAAAGAAATCCTCCTTTTGACACGCGGCCGCGTGACGCAGCTCTGACAACTGCGCCGCGCGGCTGTGTCATTATCAGGGCGATGAGCACCGGAGGCGGGGGATTGCTCGTTAATATGGATAATCTGCGAACAGGATAGAACAAATAAATGTAAACATGTGCTAACTTTAGCTCAAAAAGAAGAGTTAGTTGTTGTTTATTGTGATAAAAATTCAAGAAGATGCGGGAGATAATTTTGTTTGTTCATACAAACTAACTTTTAATCATGGAAAAATGATTGACAAGGCTGGTTAGTAAGTATAAACTATCCATGCTGATAGTTGCGGCTGACTAACCGCCGCAGCATCCCATATCAAAAAGAAGGGAAGCGGAAAGTATGATGCCTTTGACGATGGCAAAAGCGGGAGAGACGGTCACGATCCGAAAGATCACAGGCAAGGATGAAGTCCGTCTGCATCTGGCAGAGCTTGGCTTTGTGGTGGACAGTCGGGTGACGGTGGTCAATGAGATCGCGGGCAACCTGATCATTCAGGTCAAGGAGAGCCGGATCGCGCTGGATAGAACGATGGCAAACCGCATTATGATCGGCTGAACAGCAGCTGTGCTGTTTACGGGACTTACTCCGAAACTGGAATGGTCTCCATAAAGACAAGCAGAGGAGGATGGTTAAGAATGAAAACTCTGAAAGACGTCAAGGTTGGCGAAACCGTTACGGTGGCCAAGCTCCATGGCGAAGGCCCTGTGAAGCGCCGCATCATGGACATGGGCATCACCAAGGGTGTTGAGATCTATGTCCGCAAGGTCGCGCCTCTGGGCGACCCCATGGAGTTGACCGTGCGCAACTACGAGCTGAGCGTGCGCAAGGCTGACGCCGAAATGATCGAAGTGGTTTGATCCAAAGGGAGGAAAGGAATAAGCAATGAGCATTAAGATTGCACTTGCCGGCAACCCGAACTGCGGTAAAACGACCCTGTTCAATAACCTGACCGGCTCGAATCAGTATGTCGGCAACTGGCCCGGTGTTACGGTGGAAAAGAAGGAAGGCAAGCTGAAGGGCGAGAAGGATGTCATCATCCAGGATCTGCCCGGTATCTACTCGCTGTCGCCGTACACGCTGGAAGAAGTGGTCTCCCGTACTTATCTGGTCAAGGAAAAGCCCGATGCGATCCTGAACATCATCGACGGCACCAACATCGAGCGCAACCTGTACCTGACCACCCAGCTGATCGAGCTGGGCATCCCGGTGGTCATGGCAGTCAACATGATCGATCTGGTGCGCAAGAACGGCGATAAGATCGACCTGAAGAAGCTGAGCAGCGAACTGGGCTGTCAGGCTGTGGAGATCAGCGCGCTGAAGGGCGAGGGCACCGAGGCTGCTGCCAAGGCTGCCATCGCGGCCGCTCAGGGCAGGAAGGCCGGCGAGCTGCCCCATGTCTTCACCGGCAGCGTCGAGCACGCCATCGCCCACATCGAAGAGTCCATTCAGGGCAAGGTCGATGACCGCTTCCTGCGCTGGTACGCTGTCAAGCTGTTCGAGCGCGACGACAAGGTCATGGACGAGCTGAAGCTCGACAAGGCGTTGGTCGACCACATCGATCAGCATATCAAGGATTGCGAAGCTGAGATGGACGATGATGCCGAGAGCATCATCACCAACCAGCGCTACGCGTATATCAACGGCGTCGTTGAGAAGGCTGTCAAGAAGAAGGCTCGCGTGGAGCACCTGACCGTTTCCGATAAGATCGACCAGATCGTGACCAACCGTATTCTGGCTCTGCCCATCTTCGCACTGGTCATGTACCTGATGTACTCCCTGTCCATGGGCACCTCCATTGCAGACGGCGGCTGGGCTATCGGTACCTTTGCCACCGACTGGACCAACGATGTTCTGTTCGGTGAGATCGTGCCGGGCGCTCTGGGCGGCTTCCTGGAGAGCATCGGCGTGGCGGGCTGGCTGTACGGTCTGATCATGGACGGCATCGTTGCCGGTGTCGGCGCAGTTCTGGGCTTTGTTCCCCAGATGCTGGTTCTGTTCTTCCTGCTGTCCATTCTGGAGGACGTTGGCTACATGTCCCGCGTCGCTTTCATCATGGATCGCATCTTCCGCAAATTCGGCCTGTCCGGTAAGAGCTTCATCCCCGTTCTGGTCGGCACCGGCTGCGGTGTCCCGGGCGTCATGGCATCCCGTACCATCGAGAACGAGCGTGACCGCCGCATGACCATCATGACCACCTGCTTCATCCCCTGCGGCGCTAAGATGCCCATTATCGGCCTGATCGCAGGTGCTCTGTTCGGTGGTTCTTCTCTGGTTGCTGTTTCCGCTTACTTCATCGGTCTGGCAGCCATCATCTGCTCCGGCGTGATCCTGAAGAAAACCAAGCTCTTCGCAGGCGACCCCGCTCCCTTCGTGATGGAGCTGCCCGCATACCATGTGCCTGCATGGGGCAACGTGTTCCGTGCGACCTGGGAGCGCGGCTGGTCCTTCATCAAGCGTGCAGGCTCTGTCATTCTGGCTTCTACCGTGATCCTGTGGTTCCTGCAGGGCTTCGGCTTCGAGAACGGTGCTTTTGGCATGATCGAGGATCAGGACAACTCCATTCTGGCTGCCATCGCAACCAAGATCGCATGGATCTTCGCACCTCTGGGCTTCGGCAACTGGAAGGCGACCGTTGCTTCCGTCTCCGGCCTGATCGCAAAGGAGAACGTGGTCGGCACCTTCGGCGTTCTGTACCACTTCGGCGGCGAGCTGTCTGAGAACGGCGATGAGATCTGGGCTGCTGTTGCGCAGGACTACACGGCTCTGTCGGCTTACGCCTTCATGATCTTCAACCTGCTGTGCGCTCCCTGCTTCGCTGCAATGGGCGCGATCAAGCGCGAGATGAACAACGGCAGATGGACGGCCATCGCCATTGGCTATATGTGTGCTCTGGCTTACTGCGCAGCTCTGGTGGTTTACCAGCTGGGCGGCATGATCACCGGTGAGGTCGGCTTCAACTTCTTCACCGTCGTGGCTGTGGTACTTCTGGTCGGCTTTATTTACCTGCTGGTTCGTCCCAACAAGTACACCGGCGACAACGAGGTCAAGATCGACGTTTCCAAGATCACTGCAAACAAGTAAGCTTCGTCTGCTGAAAGGAGAGATGCTTTATGATGGAATTTCTGGCAGCAAACTTTAATCTGTCTACGATCATTGTGGCAGTCATCGTGTTTGGCGGTGTGGGCTGGATCACATGGCACTCTCACAAGCATGGCGGCTGCGGTGGCTGCGGCGAGGGCGGCTGCAATGGTAATTGCGGCGGCTGCAGCGGCTGTCACTGATCGGTAAAAACCGCAAGGGGCGCGGGCTGGAACTTTCGGCTCGCGCCCTTTTTTCAGAAGAAAAAAGTTAGCCTTGAGTAACATCAAAACGAAAGAGAGTGATCGGGATGGAACTTACGTCGGCGCATCTGCGCTATCTGCTGGCGATCTACGAGGTCTCGCAGACCCATCTGGATATCAGCTCCCGCAGCATTGCGGAGAAGCTGGGAGTTACCAAGCCCTCGGTGGTGCGCATCATGAACCTGCTCATGGAGCACGGTATGATCGTAAAGGAGCATTACGGCAAGATCTATATGACCGACCGCGGTATCTGGGTGGCAAAGCAGGTGGATCGGCAGCTGAAAACGATCCTGACCCATTTCCCGCCGGTCGGCGAGCCGCTGTCAGAGGAGGAACGCTTTGCGGCGGCGCTGGCCATGACCAGTGCATTGCCGGATCGGATCTTTACCGGTGAATACGACCGCCTGTTCGGAACAGCGGCGGATGACGCAGAAATGGAGAAAGCCCAGTGATCAACAAAAAATTGCTGTCCTTTGACCGCGGTGCGCTGCGGTATGTGGAGCTGAATGTGCTGTTCCAGTGGCTGGGAATGCTGTGCAATGTGGTGTTTGTAAAGGCTGTTGCGGGGCTCATCGGTGCTGCCTTTGCGGGCAGCCTGACCAGCGCCCTGCTGTGGCAGCAGCTGGTGCTGTGCCTTGCTACGGTGCCGCTGCGCTTTGCCTGCACCATGCTGGCCTCCGGCATGAGCGACCGGGCGTCCAAGGATGTCAAGCGCACCCTGCGCAGCAGCATCTACGCAAAGCTTGCCCGCCTTGGCCCCAACTACACCGAGACGGCGGCCACCAGCGAGGTGGTGATGCTGGCCAGCGAAGGCGTGGAGCAGATCGATACCTATTTTGCAAAGTACCTGCCCCAGCTGTTCTACAGCCTGCTGGCTCCTGTTACCCTGTTCGCGCTGCTGGTGGGCGTGCACGCACGGTCAGCTGTCATCCTGCTGTGCTGCGTGCCGCTGATCCCCATGTCCATCGTGGCGGTGCAGAAGTTTGCCAAAAAGCTGCTGGCGAACTACTGGGGCGAGTACACCACCCTTGGCGACAGCTTTCTGGAGAACATTCAGGGCCTGACCACCCTGAAGATCTATCAGGCAGACGGCTGGAAGCATGAGCAGATGAACGCGCAGGCTGAGCGCTTCCGCAGGATCACCATGAAGGTGCTCACCATGCAGCTGAACTCGGTGACACTGATGGACCTGATGGCCTACGGCGGTGCGGGCCTTGGCATCATCAGCGCGGTGGCTGCGTTTGCGGCAGGCCGGCTGACCCTGACCGCCACATTGACCATCGTGCTGCTGGCGGCGGACTTCTTCCTGCCGCTGCGGCTGCTGGGCAGCTACTTCCACATTGCCATGAACGGCGCCGCTTCGGCAGAAAAGATCTTCCGGCTGCTGGCAGCGGAAGAGCCTGCCGACGGCGACCGCCTGCCCGGCGAAAACACCACCCTGCAGCTGAAGCATGTCACCTTTGGCTACGAGAAAGACCGCACCATTCTGAACGATGTATCCCTCACCATCCCGCAGGGCAGCTTTGTCTCGCTGGTGGGCGAGAGCGGCTGCGGCAAAAGTACGATCGCAGCGCTGCTGTCCGGCAGCCGCACCGGCTATACCGGCAGCGTGACGCTGGGCGGCGTGCCGGTGCAGGAGCTGCAGCAGGAACAGCGCCTGCGCACCCTGACGCTGGTGCCCCACAACGCCGCCATCTTCAAAGGCACGGTGGAGAGCAATCTGCGCATGGCAAAGCCGGATGCCTCCGAAACAGAGCTATGGAACGTACTGGAACAGGTGAATCTGGCCGATTTCTGCCGCAGCCAGAACGGCCTGCAGACCGCTCTGCATGAGGGCGGCAGCAATCTTTCTGGCGGCCAGCGCCAGCGCCTTGCCATGGCCCGCGCCCTGCTGCATGATACGCCCATTTACCTCTTCGACGAGGCTACCTCCAACGTGGATGCCGAGAGCGAGAACGACATCATGCAGGCCATCCACAGTCTTGCCGGAAAAAAGACGATCATCCTGATCTCCCACCGTCTGGCAAACGTGGTGCACAGCGACTGCATCTATGCAATGAGCAATGGCCGTGTGATCGAGCAGGGCACCCACGCCGAGCTGCTGGCAAAGCAGGGGGCTTACAGCCGCCTGTATCTGGCACAGCGGCAGCTGGAAACACTGGAAGAGGAGGATGCCTGAGCATGAACAAGAGCAATCATCGCAGCCCCTTTGCCATTGTGGGACGGCTTATCGTACTGGTAAAGCCCATGCTGCCCATTATGCTGGCAGCGATCGTGATGGGGGTGGCAGGCCATTTCTGCGCCACCTTCATTACGATCTTCGGCGGTTTTGGCATCCTGCGTGCGCTGGGGCTTGCAAGCCCGGTGAGGACCGTGGGCACGGCCTTTGCCTGCATTCTGGTGTTTGCGCTGCTGCGCGGCGTTCTGCGCTACGCAGAGCAGGCGTCCAACCACTATATCGCCTTTAAGCTGCTGGCCCTGATCCGTGATCAGGTGTTCGGGGCGCTGCGCCGCCTGACCCCTGCAAAGCTGGAAGGCCGTGACCGCGGCGACCTGATCTCGCTCATCACGGCCGACATCGAGGCGCTGGAGGTGTTCTACGCCCACACCATTTCGCCCATCTGCATCGCGTGCATCTGCGTCATCGGCATGACAGGCTTTGTGGGCAGCTGGCACATCCTGCCTGCGCTGGTGCTGCTGGCGGGTTATCTGCTGGTGGGCGCGGCCCTGCCGGTGTGGAGCGCAAAGCGCGGCGACCGTGCCGCCCGGGAGTACCGTCAGGCACTGGCCGATACCAACAGCTATGTGCTGGAAAGCCTGCGGGGCCTGAAGGATACCCTGCAGTATCAGGACACCGCAGCCCGTGCCGAGGGCATCACGGCCCACAGTGAGACGCTGGGCGAAAAGCAGAAGTCCCTCAAGTACCGCGAGGGCCTGACCGTGGCCCTGACCAATACCCTGATCCTGCTCACGGTGCTGGCCGTGCTGGGCACCAGCCTGAGCCTTTACCAGAGCGGAAAACTGGGTGCCGAGGGAGTGCTGGTGTGCACCCTTTCGGCCCTGAGCTCCTTTGGCCCGGTGGTGGCACTGGCAAACCTTGGTGTGGGTCTGACGCAGGTGTTCGCCAGCGCCGACCGTGTTCTGGACCTGCTGGAGGAAGAGCCTGTCACTGCGGATGTGACCGACGGCACAGACACCGCCTTTGCGGGTGCTGCGGCAGAGCATGTGAGCTTTGCCTATGCCGAGGAAGAGATCCTGCATGACCTGAGCCTGACCATTCCGGAAAAGAAGATCGTGGGCATCACGGGCCGTTCGGGCAGCGGAAAGTCTACCTTCCTGCGGCTGCTGATGCGGTTCTGGGATGTGTCCGGTGGCAGCATCCGCTTTGGAGAACAGGACATCCGCCGGGTGAACACCGCCGCCCTGCGTGCGCAGGAGAGCCTTGTGACCCAGGAGACCGAACTGTTCGATGACACCATCGAGAACAACATCCGCATTGCAAAGCGGGATGCCACCCGGGAAGAGGTGGAAGCGGCCTGCAAAAAAGCTGCACTGGATGGCTTCATCCGCAGCCTGCCCAAGGGCTATGACACCCCGGTGGGTGAGCTGGGCGGTGCCCTTTCCGGCGGCGAGCGTCAGCGCATCGGTGTGGCGCGTGCATTTCTGCACGATGCACCGTTCCTGCTGCTGGACGAGCCGACCTCCAATCTGGACAGCCTGAACGAGGGCATCATCCTCAGGGCAGTCCGGGCAGAGTGCAAGGATAAAACGGTGCTGCTGGTGTCGCACCGCAAGTCTACCATGGCAGCGGCAGACGTCAGCTTTTCGGTGGAAAGCGGGCGGCTGAGCTGAACAACAGAAAAGGAGCAGGTTCCCGGAGAGGAACCTGCTCCTTTTTTCATGAGGGGATCATTTCAGTGCTTTCATGATGCGGTTTGCAATGTAGCGGTGACCGGATACGGTGGGATGTCCATCGGTGCCGGACGACGGGGTGAGCGAGATAGAAACAAAGGCCACATTTTCGCTCTGCTGGGCAAGGTTGCGGGCAAAGCGGTTCAGACGGTTGAAAAGACCCGACCACTCCGGCAGCAGGGGAACAGGGTTCGTGTAGCCCAGCAGCAGGATCTTCGCGTCCGGGTTCAGGGCGCGGATCTCGGCAATGATCTGGGGCAGGTTTGTGGTGACTTTGGTGTAGGCCTCATCGCAGATCGCATTGGTGCCGCCCTCAAACAGCAGCTGACGGACGTCACGGATCTCGTCCTGAGTAAAGGCCAGCTTGGAAAGGCCCTCGTTCAGGCGCTGGAAACTCTCCGGGCTGAGGTCGCGCATGACGCCGTTGACCAGCACACCGACAAGCTGTTCGCTCTTCTGGTGCGTGGCGGCGCTCAGAGCGGAAAAGGCCGGTACCGTTGCATCGTTGGAACCAATCTGAATGCTGATGATATCGGCATTTTTGATGTACTCACGATACTGCGGATAGTAAAAATACCAGGAAGGATCTTCGGTATCGCTGCCGCGCACGAGCCGGAGCATATCTCCGCTCTGCAGGCCGGACAGGCCCAGATCGATGGCGTGCTGCCGGTCCAGTCCAAGGCCATCGGCCACGAGGGAAACATAGCACTGGGAAGGGTAACCTTCAAAGTTCGGTTCCAGATCCTGACGGGTATCGGTGGTGCGGGATTGCAGTCCTTCCAGACCGACACCGGCGGTGATGCTGTCGCCCAGCGCCACATAGGTGAGCTGCTGCTCCGGTGCGCCGGATGTCTGAGCATCGGCGGGCAAAGCGGCTTCCTGCTCTGCAGGCACTGTGGTCTGCTCCTGCTGCACCTCTGCCGTTCCGGCGGCAGGCTGTTCGGTCTGTTCGTCGGCAGCAAATGCAGGCATAGCCAGCAGCACAAGCGCTGCGGCTGCGGCCAGAAAGCTGGCAATTTTTTTGTTTTTCATTGCAGATCCTTCTTTCCGGAATGACTGCACCTGTGCGGCACAGCTGTTGTCTCTATGATAAATTGGAAGGTGAAAATTGTCAACAGGTAAAATTCAGCGCACAAAAACAGCCGCTCCCTTGCGGCCGGGAGCGGCTGGAAACGATTGAAAGATCAGTAGTCGCGGGAGGTGACCTCTTCCTCCAGCTTGCGGTAGTCCACCTTGCCGATGGGGGTAAAGGGCATTTCGGAGATGAACTTGTAGCCCACGGGCTGGACATACTCCGGCAGCTCTTCCTGACAGATCTGACGCAGCTCTTTGACGATCTGGCGCTTCTTTTTGTCGGCCTCCGGGTCCAGCACCACGTAGACGAAGGGCAGGCGGCCCTGCACATGGTCCTTATCGGTGCAGCCCACCACCGAGCACTGATGCACAGCCGGATGGCGGCTGATGACGTTCTCGATCATGGACGGGAACACCTTGAAGCCATCGTGACGGATGATCATGCGCTTGATGCGGGAATCCAGATACACAAAGCCGTCCTCGTCCATGTAGCCGACATCGCCGGTGTGTGCCCAGATCTGGCCGTCTGCATGGCGGCGCAGGATCATATCGGTCTCCTCGGGCTTATTGTAGTAGCCCTTCATGACGGTGGGGGTGCAGATGCAGATCTCGCCGCGCTTCCCGATGGGCAGCTCGGTCTCGGTGCCGGGCTCGAAGATGGACACCACCGTATTCAGCATGGGGATGCCCACGCTGCCGGGCTTTGTCACATTGCCAGCGGCAACGGTAGCGGCAGAAGCGACTTCGGTCATGCCGTAGCCCTTAGCCAGCGGATATTCTACGTTGTGTGCCTTCAGGAACTCGTTCACGGCCAGCTCAGCGCCCAGCGGCATCGAGTCGCCGCCGGCGGCATAGTTGCGGATGAAGGAGAGATCCTTCTTCTTCTTGAGCAGCGGAGAAGCTGCCATCTGCTGGTAGTGAGTCGGAACGCCGAACATGTGTTCGGGCTTGTGCTTCCAGATCAGTGCGCCCAGCTTGTCGGGGTCCAGATTGGGGATGATGACAACGTGCAGGCCCATGACCAGCGGCATATGCACACCGCAGGCAAAGCCGTAGGCAATGAACGGAGGCATAACGTTCATCAGCTTCTGGCCGCGGCAGAACAGGCTGCTCTGGGCAATGAATTCGTGGGCCAGAGAGTTGAAGCTGTCGTCGGTCAGCATAACGCCCTTGGGCGAACCGGTGGTGCCGCCGGTGTGCACCACCACGCAGGCGTGCTGCGGGTCGTAGGGTTCGGCGTTCATGCTCTGGTTCTTGCCCTGTGCAATAAAGTCCTTCCAGTGGATCACGTTGGACTTGTAGCGGTTCTTATCGGGGTTGGTCAGCTTGTAGCCGACGGCCAGATGCAGCGGCAGGGAGTCTGCGGGGCTGACGACCAGAACGCGCTCCACATTGGTGCGCTTTTCTGCCTTGTGGCAGCGCTCATAGGTCACATTCAGGCAGATCAGCAGGCGGGAATCCACCTCCTCGATGTACTCGTGGATGCCCTCAACGCTGTAGCGCGGATCCACCAGATTCAGCGTTGCGCCGACCATATCAGCAGCGTAGAAGGCGTAGATCACCTCAGGGGTCATCACGCTGACAACGGTGATGATGTCGCCCTTCTTCACGCCGATGGCACGGAAGGCGGCAGCGGTTTTCTTGACATTCACAAAGAGGTCTGCAAAGGTGAATTTGCGGCCATAATACTCCAGAGCGGTCTCGCTCAGATGGTTTTTGTTCTGATGGCAGAGATACTCAAAGGCACTGCACTTGGGCAGAGGCATGTCGATGAATTTCTGGTCGTAATACTTCAACCAGGGTTTGGCGGTGGAGGCATAAACAGGCTTGTGCTGCTCAGTCGTCATGGGATCAGGTCCTCTCTTTTTTCTTTCTCTTTTCTTGAAAAAAGGCAGCTTTGCAAAAGAGAAAGCTGCCGGCTGGTTGTTCTATCGATGAATATGAAATGGTGGAATACACACCACAATGGCTATTATAGTGGAGCACGCATAAAATGTCAAGAAACAAAGAATGAAAGAGCCGTAAACGATATAAAAAATGAATGGTTTTTGCGGATGAACGAGAAAAATCAGCCCTTCGCCCATTGCTCGGCTTCGGTTTTGCTGCACAGTACAAAATGCTCCGGGCGCAGCTCGCGCCACTGGGGCGCTTCCGTGGAATAATCGTGCATGGCAGGGTCGTAGACCAACAGCTTTTTCTCCCGTTCCCGGCGGGGATCCGGCATGGGGATGGCAGACAGCAGGCTGCGGGTATAAGGGTGGAGCGCGTGGCTCACAAGCTCGTCGGCCTCGGCCAGCTCCACGATACGCCCTTTGTGGATGACAGCAATGCGGTCAGAGATATAACGCATGACCGAGAGATCGTGGGCGATGAACAGGTAGGTGATGCCGCGCTCCTTCTGCAGGCGGCGCAGCAGGTTGAGCACCTGTGCACGGATGGACATATCCAGCGCACTGATGGGCTCGTCCGCAATGATGAACGTCGGTTCCACGATCAATGCCCGGGCGATGCCGATGCGCTGACGCTGGCCGCCGGAAAACTCGTGCGGGAAGCGGGAGGCGAACTCCGGCAGCAGTCCCACGTCCAGCAGTGCTTCGCGCACTTTGGCCTCCCGCTGGGCGGCGGTCAGGCCGGGGCGGATGTTCTGCAGACCCTCGCCTACGATATAGCTCACCTTGGCGCGTTCGTTCAGCGAGGACTGGGGGTCCTGAAAGATCATCTGGATCTCCTTGATGATCTGCCTGTCCAGCTGACGGGAGATCTGGCCGTTGATCTTTTCGCCTTTATAAAGGATGCTGCCGCCGGAGGTGGGCAGAATGCGCATGATCGCCCGGCCGATGGTGGTTTTTCCGGAGCCGGATTCGCCCACAAGGCCGAAAGTCTCGCCCTTGTAGATTTTGAAGCTGGCATCCTGTACGGCCTTGTATGCCTTTTTGCCGGAACCGTAGGTTACATCCAGATGATCTGCTTCCAGCAAAACCTGTCTGTCTTTTTCTGACATCTCACAGCCCCTCCTCTCGCAGCATTTTTACCGCAGCCGGCGGCTCGATTCTGGGTGCCCGCGGGTCAAGCAGCCATGTTTTGGCCTTGTGGGTGGGGGATACTTCAAAATAGGGCGGGCGCTTGACGAAGTCGATCTTCAGTGCCTGCGGGTTGCGGGGCGCGAAGGCGTCGCCGCGGATCTGTGCAAAGAGGTTCGGCGGGGTGCCTGCGATATTGAACAGATCCTCGCCCTTTACGCCCATCTGGGGCATACTGGACAGCAGTGCCCAAGTGTAGGGGTGGCGGGGGTCGTAGTAAATCTCGTCGGCGGTGCCGATCTCCACGATGTCGCCTGCATACATCACGGCCACCCGGTCGGCGATATTTGCCACTACGCCCAGATCGTGAGTGATGAGCACGATGGTCAGGTCGTATTTGCTCCGCATTTTTTTGAGCAGCTGTAGGATCTGTGCCTGAATGGTCACGTCCAATGCGGTGGTGGGCTCGTCACAGATCAGGATCTTCGGGCGGCAGGCCGCTGCAATGGCAATCACCACCCGCTGACGCATCCCGCCGGAAAACTCGTGCGGGTACTGCCGGAAACGCTTTTCCGGCTCAGAAATGCCCACATCCCGCAGATATTCCAGCGTCTTTTCCCTTGCGGCGGCACCCTTCAACCCCTGATGCAGGATCACAGCTTCCATGATCTGATCCCCGATGGTCTTGAGCGGGTTCAGGCTCGTCATAGGATCCTGCAGGATCATGGCAATCTCCCGCCCGCGGATGCGCAGCCAGTCCGTTTCGGTTTTGAGGTCAGAAAGGCGCAGCGGCCTTCCGTCCGGGGTGCCGTAGTAATCAATGGAGCCTTCGGTGATGGAGCCGTTTGAGTCCAGCAGACCCATAAAGCTCTTGGTGAATACGCTTTTGCCGGAGCCGCTCTCGCCCACGATGGCCAGCACCTCGCCCTGATAGAGATCAAGGTCGATGCCCCGGATGGCGTGGAGCACTTTTCCACGCAGATCAAACTGGATGTTGACATTTTTTGCAGAGAGAATGAGCGGGTGATGTTCCATAAGATCCCCTCCTTACTGCAGGTGGTTCTTCGGGTCGGCGGCGTCCGAGAAGGCGCTGCCGATCAGGTAGAACGCAATGGTGACAAAACTCAGGATGAGGGTGGGGTACAGCAGCTGGTAGCGCAGCCCGGCCTGCATCATCACCTTGCGCCCGTCGTTGACCAGATTGCCCAGCGAGGGTGTTTCGACGGACAGGCCGAGGCCGATGTAGGTGATGAACACCTCATTGCCGATGGCCTCCGGGATGGTGAGCGCCATGCGCAGCATGATGACCGACACCAGATACGGCAGCAGGTTGCGCAGCACGATGCGCACGGTGGGCGTGCCGAGGCAGCGGGACGCTACATTGTAATCCCGGTCGCGGATGATGAGGATCTGGTTGCGGATGAAGCGCGCCATTTCGATCCAGCCCTTGACGGCCATGCCCAGAACCATCGTCCAGATGCTGGGCGTTGCCACATAAGAGATCAGGATCAGCACAATGGCAGTGGGGATGTTATCAAAGATGTTGTACAACTCTGTGAACACGGGATCCAGCCGGCGCACATAGCCCCACAGCACACCGGCGGTGATGCCCGCCGCCGCTTCAATGAGAGCTGCAAAAAAAGCGATGGTCAGGCTGGTGCGGGCACCTGCCCAGATGCGTGCCCAAAGATCCTGCCCGATGGAGTTGGAACCCCAGAAAAAGCCGTCCTGCCCGGGGGCAATGTTGCGGTAGGGGATGCCGGTGGCAGGGTCTACAGCGCAGAGATTGGGGTCGACCTGACCGGGCAGGTGAGGCTGGAGGAATGCAAAGGCCACCACGGCTGCCAGTGCGGCCAGAAGCACGACGGCGGTCTTATTTTTGAAAAAGGCGCGGAAGGTGCTGCCCCAATAGCTGTAATTGGAGCTGGCAGTGGCTTCAGCCTGCGCTTCGCTGAACCCGGCGGGGGTGAACAGCTCTGCCTCGGGCAGCTTTTCCCAGTCGGCAAAACGCTGCGTCTGTGCCTCGTTCAGCTTGTTCTCCAGCTGTTTTGACTTTTCGCGTTTCAGAAAAGAGAGCATCAGCGGGCACCTTCCTTCCTGCCAAAGTGGATGCGGGGATCGATGAGCACCATGAGCACATCGCCAAGGATCAGACCGAGGATGCCCACACAGGCGTACAGCAGTACGATGCCCTGCACCATGGTGTTGTCATGGCGCTGCACGCAGGTAACGAGCAGTCCGCCCATGCCGGGGATGCTGTACAGGCTCTCGATGTAGATGGAGCCGACGACGGTGTTCAGAAATGCGGACGGAATGTACTGCACCAGCGGCACCATGGCATTGCGGAATACATGGTGCAGGGCGATGTTATTTTCACTCACGCCTTTGGCACGGGCAAGGCAGACATAGTCCTTGTTGCTCTCATCCACCATATAGCGGCGCAGCCACATCGCATAGAATGCGAGGTTTGCAAGGCTCATGCTGCACACCGGCAGTACCCAGCAGTGCCAGTTGGAGGGGTCGAATAACAGGCCGACACCCATGGCAGCGGTGCCGTACATTTGAATGTACAAAAAATATACGGCTGCAGGCACAGCCTGAATGAACACGATGAGGGCGGTGCCCAGATGATCCGGCCAGCAGCCTTTGCAGCGCCCCATCACAAGCCCGAGCGGGATGCCAAGCACAAGACTGAGCAGCATGGCCAGTACGCCCATCTCAATGGAAATAGGCAGTTTCTGGGCAAGGATTTTGGTCACAGGAGCGTTGAGCTTGTAAATGTGACTCACGCCCAGATCGCCGTGCAGAGCGTCCACCCAGAACCGGCCAATCTGCACCGGCAGCGGATCCAGCAGCCCCATGGACTGCAGACCTGCCTGAATCTGTGCCTCTGTCATTTTTTCGTAGTTGGCGAAATAGCCTTCTACCGGCATGAGCCGCAGCAGGCAGAATACCAGCGTCACGATGATAAACAGGGTCAAAACCGAGCGCCCAATGCGTTTTGCGAGATAGGACACCATCGCTGTGCACCTCACTTTTCGATTGAAATACAGGTAAATATAGCATACCGCAAATTGCGCCTTTTGGAAAGGGATTTGTGAGCTTTTGCGGGAAAATGGGAAACAAACCCACTCCGCCAGCGCTGCAAATGCCGCTTTCCTCCACGACCCCGCCTGTGAAAATGCAATGCCGGACAGCCCGAAGGCTGCCCGGCATTGCTCTATTAAAATAATTCTTCCGCTGAATATGCGCAGAGCGAATGCGGAGCGCATTCAAAATCGTCCGTCCTGCATTGCCGCCGCTGCGGCTCACCGTGCATCCCGGTTGGCGTTGTACTCCTCCATCGAAACGTAATGGTCGAGGATGTGCACGCCTTTCAGGCGGTTGGTGGACAGGCCGGTGGGCGCGTACTGACCCTCCCACAGGTTCAGGCGGGTCGCGATGTATGGCGGCACCGGCATCCCAAGCGGGATGACCAGCGCGTTCTCGATGAGGAAGGCTTCGGCATCCGCAAAGGCGTCATACCGGGCATCAAGATCCTCGGTGATGGTCTTTGCCTTTTCCACCAGAGACATATACTGCATCACAAGTTCAGCGGTCTCGCCGGTCACGATACCGTCCTCCACACCGGTGCGCAGGAAGGCGTAGCAGGTGCCGCGGTCGCCGGCCTCCTGATAGAAGGGGTACACCTCTGTTTCGGGGTCGGAGTAGTCGGCACCCCAGTAGTAGGACATCAGCTCGTAAGCACCCACGCGGCGCACTGCGTTCAGGAAGTTATCCGAAGACCCCTGCGTGATGATGATGTTCACAAAGTCGAAGCCGTCGTTCAGCACGCCCTCCACCTGCTGCTTGAATACCTGACACTGCTTGTCCCAGTCCACTACAGCCGGGTTGTACGGGTACTGTACCTTGATGGGGAAGGTGGCACCGGCAGCCGTCAGCTCTTCCACGGCGGCATCGCGGTACGCCTTGGCTTTGGCCTCGTCGAAGAAGTCAGACAGATTTGCCAGCCCGCCGCACTCGGTGTAATCTACGCCCTTGCTGTTGGCGCAGAAGGAAGGCGGGGTGATGGTGTGCAGCTTATAATTTTCGTAACCCTCGGGTGCAGTGACGGCCAGCGTGACGGCGGGATTGATGGCATACAGGAAAGCTTTGCGGAAGCTAGTGGAGTTGACAGCCTTTGCCCAGTTGTCCGGCTCGTATTCAGCGTCCACGCCGGTCACGGTCCAGTTGGTGAACTCGTGACGGTAGGGCAGAAAGTTGAAGATGTAGAAATAGCTCTTGCCGGTCTCCGGGCGCTCCATGGATACCATGTCCCTGGTAGTGTCGTCGGCCAGCCAGCTGTCCAGAATATCCGAACTGATGGTTGCCTGATCGATCTCGCCGCGTTTGACCATCTCGGGGCCGCTGATGAGCTCTTCCTGATTGTAGATGTAGCGCACTGTATCGATATAAACGCTGTCGGCATCGTAGTTTTCGGGGTTCTTCTTCATGACCCAGTTTTCCAGCGGGGTATACTCGGCCAGATAGAACGCGCCGCAGCTGCAGGCGGTCTCGGCACTGGTGCAGAACTGGTCACCGAACTCCTCCAGCAGGGGGCCGTAGGCAGGCTCATAGGGGGCGTAGCTCAGCAGGCTGAGAAAGCCCGGAAAATCGAAGTTCAGGGTGTAGGTCAGGGTGTGCTCGTCCACAGCCTTGACCCCCACGGCACCAAACTCCACAGCCGGATACACTGTGGTGCTGCCGTCGGCGGCGGCAGCGGTCACGGTGCCGGCAGCATCGATGGAATAGGCAGTGCCGTCCTCGGCTACAGTGCCGTTGTTGGCGTTGTTGCGGTAGACGCAGTAGTTATAGTAATCATCGGCGCCCGCCACATAGGGGGTGACGAGGCTTGCAGTGGCAGAAGCGTAGTCCGGGTTCAGTACATAGGCCAGCGCATCCACAAAATCCTGCGCGGTCACAGGGCCCAGTACCTCGCCATTGCAGTCCACCCAGTTCTCGTCCCGCAGGTGGAACGTCCAGGTCAGGCTGTCAGCGTCCCACTCCCAAGCAGTTGCAAGGCCTTCCCGGATCTTGCCGCGGTTGTCGTACTCCACCAGAGTGTCGATGCACTGGGTGCCGTGGTACAGGTCCGGGTCTGCCGAGCAGACCAGATAATTCAGGGTAGAGGGCTGGCGGGAGTACAGCACGGTGTAGGTGGTGCTGTCATCGGAGGTGCCGCCGCCGGAAGAACCGCCGCAGCTGCTCAACAGGCCGGCCGCTGCAGTGGAGAGAACAGCGGCGCTGCTGCCCTTCAGAAACTGGCGGCGGGAGATGGAATGCTTCATAAAGTGATCCCTCTTTCTTATCAATTGGGTTCGTGGATCTGACAAAAAAGGGGGTAACGGAGACAGCTCCGTTACCCCTTTGTAACAAGTCCGCGGCCACGGGCGTGGTCTTATGGTCAGTATAGCATTGAATCAGGACACCGTCAATCGTTTTTCGGTGTTTCGCCATTCTCAATTGCGGGCGCTGCTTTTTCGGGCGTCAGGGCAGTGAACACCGACCCGGCAGCAGAGGACACGGCAGTTTCGGCGGCAGTCTCGGCAGCTGTAGTACCGGTTCCGGCTGCTGCTTCTTCTGCGGCTTTTTTGGCTTCCCGCTCCTCCCGCAGCTGCTTTGCCCGGGCGGCGGCTTCTTCCTGCCGCTTCTTGGTGCGCGCCTTGATGCGGCACACCGAGCAGATGCCGTCGACGCTGCCCGGAGCGATGGGCTTGCCGCACTCCTTGCACAGCGTTTTGGAGGTTTTGTAGATGCTCACGGGGCCGAGGGTGGTCAGCTGGCGCAGCTTCATGCCGTTGATGCCGTGGTTGGAGCAGGATGCGGTGCAGATGCCGCACTCGCTGCATTTCCACGGGGTGATGACCACGCGGGTCTGGCCGTCGGGCAGGTCTTCCAGCTTCAGGGCACCGGCGCGGCAGGATTTTTCGCACTTGCCGCAAACGAAGCACTTATCGGTGAAGTTGGGCAGATGGTAGCCGTATTTCAGCGGCGTCTCCATGGCGGCTTTCAGCTGCTTGGTGCGCTGGTGCAGCAAAAGGCGGAAATCCACGCCGCTGTCGTCCTCGCTGCGCAGGCCGGGCAGCATCTGCAGCAGCTTTCGGGTGCCGCTCTTGGAGCCATGGCTCACCTGCTCGAACATCTCGCGGCGGCTCAGCTCCTTGACATGGTAAGGGGCATCGCCGGGCTCATAAGCCAGCGTAAAACGTGCGCTGAACACTGCCTCGCCGAAAAACTCCACCAGCCTTGTCAGCTCTTTGCGCAGCTGCTCGGCGCAGAGGTCGTTTTCGCACTCGCCGCAGGGGGTCAGATCCAGTACGATCTTCTTGTTCAGGGCGAGGTAGGCCAGCGCCTCCCACGAGAGCGCACAGATGCAATTGCGTACCACGCTGTTCTTGCGGGTGGATTTCTCGCAGCCGATCCAGATGGTGTCGTTGTCGCTGTCGGCGGCAGCAGTATCACGCTGCACCTGCTCCGGCGAAGGTGAGATGCAGCCGCTGCGGCAGGCAGAGACGCACAGGCCGCAGTCAGTGCAGGGATCCCAGTCCTTCACGAGATTGGGGCGGGTAAAGATCTGGTCACCGTAGGGGCAGATGTCCTTGCATTCGGTGCAGGGCTTGCGGTGCGGGTGCAAGTTCCAGCACTGGCGGCGGTTGATCTCAGGATGGGTGGTCTTCATCAGTGCATCCATCGCAGTACGTGTAAAAAAGCCCATGGTTTACTCCCCTTCCACAACAGAAGTGATGTTTGCATGATCGATCAGAAAGCGCTGCACCTTCTGGCTGGTGACCGCAGAAGCCACTGCATCCCGGCTCAGCACTTTGCGGATCTCGTCCTCCGGGTTGCCGTGGAGCTTTGCGAGACGGGCGTATTCGGCGTCCACCTCGGCATTGGATACGGTGATCTGCTCTGCCTCGGCGATGGCTCGTACGGCCAGAATGCTGCGCATCTTGCGCTCGGCGTCCCGGTGGAAAGCGGCGCGTACCTGTGCGGGGGTGGTATGGTTGGTCTGGCAGTACAGATCCATGCTCAGCTTGCTGCGGGTGAGCCGAAACTCCAGCTGCTTCATGTCCCGGTCGGCGGTCTGATCCAGCACATCGCCGGGCAGCTCTACAGTCAGGTTTGCCCCGGCCATATCCAGCAGGGCGGCTCCGGCAATGCGGTCTGCATTGGCTTCATGCGAAGCGCGCTTCTTTTCCCGGATGTTTTCCTTCAGGGCGTCCACCGTGTCAAAGCCAAGCGTCCGGGCAAAGGCGTCGTTCAGCGGCATGGGCTGCTGATGCTCCACAGCGTGCAGCGTGATCTCAAACTGCGCCGTTTTGCCGGAAAGCGCCTCCACACGGAACGCCTCGGGATAAGTAAAATCAAATCGGAAGGTCTCGCCGGCTTTGTGGCCGTAGACAGCGTTTTCAGCGGCGGGCATCAGCTGACCGGTGCCCAGCAGGACGGTGACCTTCTCCATCCGGCTGTCCGGGATGGGGGCGTCATTCATAAAGCCCTCAAAGTCCAGCGTGACACGCATTCCGCGGGCAGCGGGCAGTGCTGTCGGGACAAAGGGGGCTCGGGTGCGGGTGAGGTTTGCCGCCTCCATCGCCACCGCTTTTTCAGAGACAGGGCGCACCCGGCGGGTAAAACTCAGCCCTTTGTACTGCCCCGGCGTGACCCGGGGCAGGTTGCTTGCATTCTGTTCCATGGAAAAGACTCCTTTTTATCTGAAAGCATTCAGCGGTTTTTACAGTCCATGACCCGTGAGCCATGCCTCGGCCACCTGAGAGAACATCTCGGGATAAAGGGCATCTTCCTGCGCAAAGCCGCTGAGGTAATAGTCCACCTCGGCACGGGTGGGGGCTGCGGTGCGCTCCCAGATGGTAAAGGTAGTGCCGTTGCCCATGTCAAAGGTCTCCACCTGCTTGAAATACTGGTCCCGCACGGCAAGGAACAGATCGTTCAGCTTGTGGGACATCTCGTTCTCAGGATCATTTACATGAGTCATCGGGAAAGGATCGGCGGTGAGAACGTATTTTGCCTCAAAGAACTGCATGGGGAAAGCGTGGACGCCCGGCACCGAGAAGCCGAAGGCCAGCTTGGCATTGATGGGGGTTTCCGGCAGCAGGCAGTTCTTGAAGTGGTCCGGGCAGTACAGCATGTTGTGGGGGATCATGTAGCTGATCTCGCCCTCGGCGCAGTGGGTGTCGATCCATTTTGCAATGGCCTGGATCTGGGGCAGATCCTTGCGGTCATAGGTCAAGTCATCAATGGCGGCAAAATCGCGGGCGCTCTCCTGCGGAGAGGCCGAGAGAATCGTGCGGCCAATGAGAAAATCCGGCAGAGCCGCGAGGGTCAGCGGCGAGCAGCGCACCGAGGTGGCGAACACGATGGTGAACAGCCAGAAGCCGATCTTCAGGTTCCGGCGGCGGGTGATGCCTTCCGCCAGCGCGGCAGCGCCCAGCAGGAACAGCAAAAACCAGCCGGGTAAAAACAGCAGCATGTGTTGGGAACCGGTGGTCTGCACCCGGGTGAACAGCAGCATGCTCAGCAGGATCTCCAGCCCGGCAAGGCAGGGCAGAGCCGGCATTTTGCGGGTCTTGAGGCTGTACCACAGGCCCATGCCGATGAGCACAAGGTTCATCAGGCCCATGCGGGTGTATTGCTGGTAGATCTCCGTGACCATGCCGCCGCCGTTGTAGTAGGAATAGCGGTCGGCGTAGTCAAAGCCCAGAATGTGCCGCACGATGGGCCACAGCAGCACCACCATGGCCGCCAGAGACACCAGACCGAACAGCATCAGGTTGCGCAATTGCACAAAGGCCGGATGCTTGTGCCCGGCGCGGGCGGTGCGGATGCTGCTGACCAGCACCAGCAGCGCATAGGAGAAGTAGTACCCCACCACAAAGTACAGGTACCACCGGCGGGACAGGATGATGGCGGCCGTGGCAGAGAACAGCAGGACAAAGCGCACCGGATCCAGCTTTTCAAAGCGGAAATCCAGCGTCAGCAGCAGGATGCTGAAGGCGAAGATCAGGCCGAACCAGTCCGGCTGCCCCAGCATGGCGGACATGCGCAGCCACGGATAGGTGAGGGTCCACGACAGACCGATGAGGAAGAACCAGAACCGGTTCTTGACCCGCAGCATCTGCCCGGCCTTGAGCACAAGCCCCGCCAGCAGCACCAGCAGGGTGGGCAGGATGCTGAACACCTGACAGAATGCGTAGTCATCGCCGGTCTTGCCGCTCAGACAGAACGGAAACTCGGTGAACAGGGAGATGAAGTTGGTGTAGTCCTCAGTGATGGAATCAAAAACAAACCGGAAGCCTGCTCCGGCTCCTTGGAGAAAGGCGGCTTCGGTGCTGTACTGTTTCAGGATGTAGTTTGCGTAGTCCCAGTAGTAGAGAAAGGTGCGGCTGCCCAGCGCCCAGAAGGCATAGAGCAGTGCCGCCGCCCAGACACCGGCCAGCACCGCCCGGTGGAACAGGTCAAGCTCTACGCCGGCCACCCGAAGAACCACCAGCGCCAGCAGAAACAGCGCGAGGTCAAGCCACAGGCTTACCAGAGGGAAAAACAGGCTGCTGCCCGGCAGGGCGAGATTCAGTATGATAAGCGCCAGCGCTCCGGCAGCAAGGCCAAGCCCGGCTTTGCTGAGGGCAGACAGGCGGGAAACGATTCCATTCATCCCCAAAAGATCCTTTCTTGCACAGATACTCTCACAGCTACAGTATAGCAACCAAAACCTGCACTGTCCAGCCAAAGGAAACCGGAAAATGCAAAATGTCCCACTGCTTTCAAAGCAAATGGGACATTTTTGCCAAGATATTACGCTTTGGAATCTGCGGCTTTCGCATTGCGGGCAGCCTTGCGTTTCTGAGCCATGGCCTTATTGGCACTGATGCGGGCGGCGTCCGGGTTCGGAGCTTCCGGTGACAGACGCAGCAGGCAGCTGCCCATGGCGGGCAGGTCGACCGTGAGGGTGTAGTCCCGGCCAAAGACCCCGCCGTCGGTGGTGTGCAGTCTGGTCTTGCGGCGGCTCTTGAGCGCACCTCCCCATTCGGAGGATTCGGTGTTCAGCACTTCCTCCGCACTGCAGGGGAACCGGAGGTAGAGGGGGAACTTTTTGTGGGCATGATCCTGCGTGTTCATGATGCACAGCAGGTTTTGACCCTGTCCCTTGCGCAGCCATGCGTAGACGCCTTCATCGCGGCTTTCGCAGGCCACCCATTCGAAGCAGTCGGGGTTGTACTCGCCGTCATACAGGGCGGGCTCGGTGGAATACACCCGGCTGAGGTGGGCAAAATATTTCTGGAACGCGTCGTGGAAGGGGTACTTGAGCAGATCCCAGTCCAGCTCCCGCTTTTCGTCCCACTCCCGGAAGTGGCCAAGCTCGTTGCCCATGAAGTTCAGCTTCTTGCCCGGGTGTGTATACATATAGAAATAGAGGGTGCGCAGCTGGGCGCATTTCTCGGCATAGGTACCCCAGAGCTTGTCGATGATGGTCTTTTTGCCGTGCACCACTTCGTCGTGGCTCAGCGCCAGCAGATACAGCTCATTGTAGAAGTAGTGCATACTGAAAACGATCTTGCCGTAGGCGTTTGGGCGGTCGCCGAAGGGCGTGGCAAAATAATCCAGCGTATCGTGCATCCAGCCCATATCCCACTTGTAGTCGAAACCCACACCGTCATAGCGGGTGGGGGCAGTTACCTTGAGGAAGTTGGTGGAGTCCTCGGCCATGTAGATGCCGGTGGGCCAGCGCTCGTTCAGGCCGTGGTTCAGGCTGCGCAGAAAGTTCACGGCGCCCTCGTTCACGCCGCGGTTGGGGTCTCCCTGCCAGTACAGGGCGCGGGAGATGGCGTCCATGCGGATGCCGTCGCAGTGGTACACATCCATCCACAGGGCGGCAGCACTGTTCAAAAAGCTGCAGACCTCGTGGCGGTAGTAATTGAAATTGCAGGTGCCCCACTCGCTCTGGCCCACATCGCTGTCGTACTCGTACAGATAGGTGCCGTCAAACCTTGCCAGCGCATCGGCGTTGGCTGCGAAGTGCACCGGCACAAAGTCCATGATGACACCGATGCCCATGCGGTGGCAGGCGTTCACGAAATTGGCGAACTGAGCCGGGGAGCCGTAGCGGCTGGTGACCGAGAAGTAGCCGGTGGTCTGGTAGCCCCAGCTGCCGTCAAAGGGATGCTCTGCCAGCGGCAGCAGCTCCACATGGGTAAAGTGATGGTCCAGCAGCCATGGAATCAGTTCTTTGGCCAGTTCTTCGTAGCTGTACCAGCCGTCTGAGCCGTCGGGCTGCTTGCTGCCGGGCTTATGCTTCCAGCTGCCGGCGTGCATCTCGTAGATGTTCAGCGGGCGGTTGCGGCACTTGTCGCGGCGTTCCATCCATGCATGGTCGTCAAAGGCAAAGTCCAGTTTCGTCAGCCGGCTGGCAGTGCCCGGCCGCAGCTCAGTGGAAAATGCATAAGGGTCGCTGCGCATCACGACACTTCCGTCCGCACCATGCACGCGGTATTTGTACAGGTCGCCTTCCGCAAGGCCGGGGACAAAGGCGCTCCACACGCCGTTGTCGGCGCGCACCATGGACACGCCTTGCTCCCAGCCGTCAAAGCCGCCGCAGACTTCCACGGCGGTGGCACCGGGTGCCCACACCGCAAAGCGCCAGCCTTCGGCACCGTCGGGTGAGGTGCAGGGGTGTGCGCCGAGGATGCGGTAGGCATCGAAGCAGTCTCCATTGAAGAATTCACGGGGGATGGCGGGGTAATTCATGCAAAGATCTCCTTACATTGATATGATAGACGGTGCGCGGTGCACCGGATGTGACAGGGCGGTTTCGGCAATCTATCCAATAAAATCGTGCCAGAACCGGGCACAGTGGCCGGTATTCTTGGCGATTCTTGACAAAAATCGGTAAAAATTAACATATTTTACAGATTCTGTGTTATACTATTCTTGCCGCTGAAACAGACAGCGGTGGATTTTCAGTATCAGAATAAGACGGGAGCGGTATAAACAATGGCTTGGTATGACAACGCGGTATTTTATCACATCTATCCTCTGGGGCTGTGCGGCTGCGCACACGAGAACGATGGGCAGACTGTGCCCGGTGCATTCGAGAAGCTGAACGCATGGGCAAAGCACGCAGCGGACCTTGGCTGCACAGCCATTTATATCGGCCCGCTGTTCGAGAGCGGCTCCCACGGTTACGATACCATCGATTATCGGCTGGTAGACCGCCGTCTTGGCACGAACGAAGAGTTCAAGCAGTTTGTTGCAAACTGCCATGCCAGGGGGCAGAAGGTGATCGTGGACGGCGTGTTCAACCATGTGGGCCGGGATTTCTTTGCGTTTCAGGAGCTGAAGGAAAACCGCGAAAACGCCCGCTATAAGGACTGGTTCTGCGATGTGAACTTCTGGGGCAACAACGAGTATAATGACGGCTTTTCCTACGGCAACTGGGGCGGCTACAATCTGCTGGTCAAGCTGAACCAGCGCAACTCGGAGGTGCAGAACTACCACTACGATACCATCCGCTTCTGGGTGGATGAATTTGACATTGACGGCATCCGTCTGGATGCGGCCGATGTGCTGGATTTCGACTTTATGCGTGGCCTGCGCCGTCTTGCCAACGAGGTCAAGCCCGAGTTCTGGCTGATGGGCGAGGTCATTCACGGCGACTACAGCCGCTGGGCAAACCCGGAGATGCTGCACTCGGTGACCAACTACGAGCTGCACAAGGGTCTGTGGAGCGGCCACAACGACCACAACTATTTTGAGATCGCTCACACGATGCGCCGCCTGCAGGGGCTGTGCCACGATACCCGGCTGTACCTCTTCTCGGACAACCACGATGTGGAGCGTCTGCCTAACAAGCTGCGCAACAAAGCCCACATTCGTCACATTGCGATTCTAGTATATACGCTTTGGGGCATTCCGTCCATCTATTATGGCTCAGAATTTGGCATTGAAGGCAAAAAAGAGTGGGGAAGCGACTGGCCGCTGCGTCCCTGTCTGGAGCTTGCAGACTTCAAGGATGACCTGACCGCCAACCCTGTCACCAGCGTGTATGCCGCACTGGGCAGACTCAAGGCGGGGCTGCCGGAGTTGACGTGGGGCGAGGTGAAAGAGCTGCAGCTCACCACCCAGTGCTATGCATTTGCCCGTGTGCTGGACGGTGAGGCCGTCGTCGTTGTGCTGAACAACGGCGACAGTCCTGCACAGCTGGAGTTTCAGCTTCCGGTGGAGGCCTCCCATGCCAAAGACCTGCTGGCAGATACCGTGGGCGCACAGCCTGTTCTGACCAGCATGGAGTGGGGACGCATGAAAGTGCAGCTGCCCTCCAACTATGCGACCATTTTGAAGCTGGAAAAGTAAAGTCTCCTTGCACATTCTGCTGCCTTTTGCTACAATAGAGCTGGAAATGTTGGAGTTCGGAAAGGAAGCCTGAGATCTATGAACGCAGCGCAGCGCAGAGAAACCATTCTGGAGCGGCTCAGCAGAGCCGAAACGCCGGTCAGTGCCAGTGCGCTGGCGGCGCAGCTTGGGGTCTCGCGTCAGATCGTGGTTGGCGATGTGGCGCTTTTGCGTGCCGGCGGTGCACAGATCGATGCCACCCCCCGGGGCTATCAGCTGCACCCGGCAGAAAAGGGCTATACAGGCATCCTTGCCTGTGTCCACCGTACCGAGAACGAGATGCGCACGGAGCTGTACACCGTGGTGGATCAGGGTGGAGTGGTCATGGATGTGGCAGTGGAGAACAGCCTTTACGGCGAACTGCGGGGCAACCTGAATCTTGCCAGCCGGTATGACGTGGATAACTTCATCCAGCAGGCTAAGAACGCGCCGGAAAGCCTTTTGAGCCGCATGACCGGCGGCGTGCATCTGCACACTCTGCACTGCCCGGATGCCGAGAGCTTTCAGCGCATCAAAAAGGCATTGGACGAAAAAGGGCTCCTGTACCGCAAAGAGTAAGGATGCAGCTTACAAAACCAGTATAAAAAACGCAGCGGAGCTTGTCTATCCACAAAACCGGAAAATGGTTGGATAATCGACGAAAAAGCAAAAGAGGTGGGTCTTTTGGATATTCGCATTGAAAAAACCGAGCGCGCCATCAAACAGGCTTTCATGGAATTGCGGGCGCAAAAACCGCTGGAAAAGATCAAGGTCAAGGAGCTGTGCGATCTGGCCAACATCAATAAGTCTACCTTTTATGCACATTATCAGGATATTTATGCGCTTGCCAAGGCTATGGAAGACGAGATGGTGGACGTGGTGGTGGCAAGCCTGCCTCAGCTGACCGCCAGTGATGTGAGCGAGCGCACCGAGTGGCTCACGCGGGAGCTGTTCCGCGCGTTTGTTCAAAATCAGAAAGAGGTAAACATCGTTTTTTCAGATTCCAGACAGGGGCTGTTCATCAATCGTGTGGAGGAGGCGCTGAGCAGGTGCATCTCAGAAAGAGACCCCTCGTTTGACAGCGATGTAGTGCGTAAGATCGTACTTTCCTTCTGCGTGCAGGGCTGTTACTACACTTTTACCAATTATTGCGGGCAGATGGATGAGAAGCGTCTGGTGGCACTGCTGGCGTCTATTGCACGAGCGGCGCAGAAGATCCGGATGTAAATAAAAAGAAGCATGGCATTTGCCATGCTTCTTTTTATTTACGCATTACACACCCGATGCGCCATAGTTTGCCAGCACGCGTGCCGAGGGGTCGTTGACATTGCAGCCCGGCCATGCCTTGTTGGGCATCCAGAAGCCCACGATGGTGCGGCTCTGGTCGTGGTAGTACTTCTCGAAGATCTCACGGTAGAACAGGCTCTCCTTGGTAAAGGGCATGCAGTGGGCAGAGTAGTTTGCCCGGCGGAGCTGGAACTCTTCATCGGTGTACAGGCTCTCGGCGTACTCCTTGATGTCGTCCACCATGCTGTGCCCCACGGCATCCGAAAAGGCAGCCTTCTCGCGCCACAGGATCTCCGGCGGCAGCCAGTCGCCCTCAAAGGCCTTGCGCAGCAGATATTTGCCTTTGCCATAGCGGTTCAGCTTCTTTTCCGGGTCGATGGCCATGACGTAGCGCACAAAATCAAGATCGCCGAAGGGGACGCGGGCCTCGATGCTGTTGGCGGAGATGCAGCGGTCGGCGCGGAGCACATCGTACATATACAGTTCACGGATGCGCTTCTGGCTCTCCTGCTGGAAAGCGTCGGCGGTGGGGGCGTAGTCGGTATACTTGTAACCGAACAGCTCATCGGAGATCTCGCCGGTCAGCAGCACGCGGACATCGGTCTGCTCGTGGATGGCCTTGCACAGCAGGTACATGCCCATGCTGGCGCGGATGGTGGTGATATCCCAAGTGCCCAGCAGACGGATGACCTCTTCCAGACTCTGGATGACCATATCCCGGTTGATGATGATCTCGTGGTGCTCGCTGCCCAGATATTCAGCGGTTTGACGTGCATATTTCAGGTCGATGGCATCGGTGTCCATGCCGATGGCAAAGGTGCGGATGGGCTTGCCCAGCTTCTTGGCGGCAATGGAGCACACCAGAGAGGAGTCCAGGCCGCCGGAAAGCAGGAAGCCTACCGGAGCGTCCGCATCCAGACGTTTCTCTACACCCGCGATCAGTTTTTCGCGGATATTGGTCAGCACGGTGTCCATGTCCTCTTCCATAGGGGCGGGCACATCGGCGATGTCCTCGTAGCGGACGAAGCGGCCATCGCAGTAGTAGCTGCCGATGGGGAAGGGTCGGATGTCGTCGCACCAGCCGATGAGGTTCTGCATCTCGGATGCAAATGCGATCTGGTGGCTGGACTTGGAATAGCCGTAGAACAGCGGACGGATGCCAATGGGGTCGCGAGCTGCGATCAGACGATCCTTGCGGGAATCGTACATGATAAGTGCGAACTCGGAGTCCATGTGGCGGAACATATCCAGACCGTACTCATAGTACAGCGGCAGCAGGATCTCGCAGTCACAGTCAGAATGGAACTTGTAGCCCCGGCGCTTCAGCACCTCTTTCTCAAAGCGGAAGCCGTACAGCTCACCGTTGCACACGACGCAGTCGGCACCGCGGTAGAACGGCTGCATGCCCTCGGGGGTCAGCCCCATGATGGCAAGACGGCCGAAGCCCATCAGGCCGAAGGGCCCCTCCACCACACGCTGGTCGTCCGGGCCGCGCATGACCGTACGCAGCAGATATTCTTTGAATTTGGCGGCACTCAGGTCGTGCCCCGTGTAACCCATAACACAACACATACTTCTTACCCCTCTTTTTTACAACACGAACAATAAAAATACGGCAGCCCATTCATCCCAATTGCTAGGACGAATATGCTGCCGTATCCGTGGTGCCACCTAAATTACCGGCATTAAGACCTATGCCAGTCACTTTTGTGCGCTCTCCCCGTTGAAAGCACTGCCGCGATAACGAGCGGCACACGTCTGCCCCTACTGCTGCACAGGCAGGTTCAGGGGGAAGCTCACGGGTGTTCGTTCAGGCTTCGCTCTCTGCACGGTTTCCACCACCCCGTGCTCTCTGCAAGGGAACCTTGAAGCCTTACTTTTCCCGGTCGACGCTTTTCTCGTCTGCATTGTATCACGGCTTTTCGTCCGTGTCAACACAGCAGGCGCATTTTTGTGCGGTTTGCCTGCCGGAATCGGACGGTTCCGCAGACTCTGCCTTCTGAGCACAGTGCCGGCACAGGCCATAAAGCACGCTGCCCTCGCATTGCAGGGTGAAGCCGTGCTCTGCCATCAGGTGCGCCCGTACTTCGTCCATAAAGTGGCAGTCCAGATGATAGATGCGCCCGCACCGCACGCACTTGAGGTGAAGATGCTCCCGGCAGTGGCGGTTCTCATCCACATACTGGAACACGGCCTTCTCACCCTTGTCGGCTACATATTTCATAATGCGCTGCTCGCCGGCCAGCTTGTCGAGATAGCGGTACACAGTGGTCGGATTCGGGCTGGCACCCTGTTCCTCCAGATGCTCCAGAATATTGGAGGCACTGACTGCGTGCTGGCGGTTGTTGATGAGGTAATCCAGAATCAGCTGGCGTGTTTTGGTATTATACCCGTCACTTCGTGCCATGAGAAAGCAACACATCCCTTTTATGTTTTTTTTCATTGTAACATATTTTCATGCTGGATGCAAAGCCCGGAGTGGAAGAGGGAAAATTGGCTACAAGCACAAAAAAACTTTGTGAGATTTGGCAAAAATGAGACATAAAAATTAGCCAAAACGGAAAACGCGCCAAAGTTTATGAAAAAGTCTTGTAATAATTGTCCAACTATGAAATAATAGAACTGGAATATTACTTGGATTGCAGCAAGAATACAAGAACGCTTTGAAGAAGAAAGTGTGCACTGACTGGAAGAAGGCACCTTTTCTGTCGGAACAGAAGAGGGAATAGGAGTTGTAAGAGTATGAAAGAACTGGATACGCAGTCGAAACCAAGCCTGAAACTGCAGGCATATCAGTATCTCAAGACCCGGATCCTGAACTGCGAATATCGTCCAAACGAGTTTTTGAACGAACAGAAGCTCTGTGCAGAGATGGGCAATATCAGCCGTACCCCGATGCGGGACGCTCTGGGGCGGCTGGAGCAGGAAGGCCTCATCACCATCCTGCCGAAAAAGGGGCTGATGGTCTCCGGCATCACCGAAGAAGATGTGCACAGCATGTTTGAGATGCGCCTGCTGGTGGAACCATACGCCCTGCGTACTTACGGCAGCGGCATCCCGCGTGAGCAGCTGGAAGCCTACGAAGAGCTGATGCATCACCCGGATCAGATCACGGATTTCTGCGAGTCGGATGATGCGTTCCATGAGCTTCTGATGAGCACCCTGCCCAATAAGTACCTGCGCTCGGCCTACGACCGCATCACCGGCCTGAACACCCGCTTCCGCATCATGACCGGTAAGGTGAGCATGATCAACCAGGAACAGACCTGCGAGGAGCATCTGGAGATTCTGGATGCGGCGCTGGCCGATAACTGGGATCGTGCTGCAGATTCTCTCCAGCATCATCTGGAGTTGGCGCGTGATAAGGCGGAAGGCGTGATCAAGGTCATCCGGCTGTGGTAAGACGATAAGAACCTCAAAAGGCTGCTGCACAAATGCTGTGCAGCAGCCTTTTGTAATAAACGCCGGAAGATGAAAGATGTTTCGTTCAAATGAGGTGGTTTTCAAGGCAGTAATGGTAGACGCCGTCCTCTTCCACAGAACGGCAGATGACAGCAGCCCTTGCCTTGACCTCGTTGAGCGCATTTCCCATGGCAACGCCGGTACCGACTGCTTCCAGCATCTCAATATCGTTTCGACCATCTCCAAAAGCAATGGCTTCTGCCTTTGAAAAGCCGTAATGCGCCAAGATGGCTCTCACGGCGTTTCCTTTGCCACAGGAGAGTGGAATAATGTCCACTGCCTTGTCCCACCATGCGGTGATCTGTGTGGCGTGGGTCCCCTGTAAGATCTGCGCGTATTCGGCGCTGTTGCAGGAGCACATGATCTGATAAATCTCCTCCTCGCACAGTGCATCGAAACGATCGGAGACCATCAGCTTCTCACTGCCAAAGGAAAAATACTGTGCCAGATCCGGGTCGGTTCCGTTCGTCACGATAAAGTGCTCGTTGCTGATGGCAGCCGCCCGGTGCATCTGTTTCAGATTTTGCAAAATTCGATACTTGTCGTCAACATCCAGTGGGTTTTTGAAGAGCACAGTATCCTTGCTGCGGACATAAGAGCCGTTGAAAGTCAGCCAGATATCAAAGTCAACGCTCTCAAAATGCGGGACGGAGAGATAGCCTCTGCCAGTTGCCATGCATAACAAGACCCCGTTTGCCCGTAGCTTCTGTAAAGCCTGCACAGTTTTGGGGGACGGCTCCTTACTGCCCAGCTGGAGCAGGGTCCCGTCTACGTCAAAAAAAGCTATTTTTATCATACGATCACCCTCGGTTTATGAGATATCCTATAGGACCTCATGGCTTGCTTTTTACAGTGCGTCCAGCTCCTTTTGCAGCTGTGCCAGAGAATTGCGGATGGGCAGCTTTTGCGGGCAGACTGCCTCACATTTGCCGCAGCGCACGCAGTGCAGTGCTTTCTCGCTGTCCGGGAAGCACTCGACCCACTGGGTCTTGATGGCGTCCTTCTGCCCGAACATGCCCAGCTTGTTCCAGATGCTGAAATTATCCGGGATGTCCACCCCCATAGGGCAGGGCATACAGTAGCGGCAGCCGGTGCAGCCGATCTTGATGCGGCGGTGTAGCTCGTCGGCAACGCTCTCTACAGCGGCTTTTTCGGCAGGGGAGAGCGGCTCAAAGGGGGAAAAGGTGGCGAGGTTGTCGGTCAGCTGCTCCTCGGCGCTCATGCCGGAGAGGATGACGTGCACGTTTTTGTGGCTGCCCACCCAGCGCAGCGCCCACGACGCATCGGTGGCGTCTGGACGCAGAGCGTGCAGCGATGCAGCGGCGTCTGCAGGCAGGGAGGCCAGCGTGCCGCCCTTGACGGGTTCCATGATGATGAGGGGCACGCCGCACTCCTCGGTCAGCTGATAGCCGTGATCGCCGGAGATCTCCTCGGCGCGGTCGTCCCGATCAAGGTAGTTGTATTGCAGCTGGCAGAAATCCCATGGCTGGTCGCGCAGAATGTACTCAAACCCGGCGGCGTTGTCGTGGCAGGAAAACCCAAAGTTCCGGATGCGCCCTGCGGCCTTCTGCTGCCACAGCCAGTCCACGATGCCCATAGCCTTTGCGGTTTCGTACCGGGACTTGTGCAGAGAGTGCAGCAGGTAGAAATCGATGTAGTCCACGCCAAGACGCTGGAACTGCTCTTCAAAAATACGCTTGGCATCGTCCAGACTCTTGCAGCTCCACAGCGGCATTTTGGTGGCGAGATAAAAGCTGCTGCGATCCCACTTGGCGATGACCCGGCCGACAAAAGGCTCGCTCTGGCCATTGTGGTAGGGGTAGGCAGTATCAAAGTAGTTGATGCCCGCCGCCTTAGCAGTGTTCAGCAGGGCTTCAGCCCGCGGCTCATCAATGGTGCCGTCGGCTTTGGTGGGAAAGCGCATACAGCCGTAGCCCAAAAGGGAAGTGCGGATATCGTTTTTGCTCCAGTTGCGGTACTCCATAACTCTCTTTTGCGACAGAGGGGGTAAAGACTCTGCCGTTCCTCCTGTTGAGAACAGTATAGCATAGTTTTTGAATGCAGAAAAGATACGACGATGACGATTTAGAATGCCCTCCGCTTCGCTCTGGGCATAAATAGCG
>CAKSTO010000026.1 GCA_934501115.1 uncultured Faecalibacterium sp. | reverse complement strand
AAGGATGCGGTCTATCTGGCAGAATATCTTTACAAAAACCACATGCGCCCGGAGCAGGTGCAGGACTTCTACCCCACACCCGGCACGGTGAGCACCTGTATGTTCTACACCGGCCTTGACCCCTACACCCTGAAGCCGGTGTTCGTGGAAAAGACCCCCGAGGGCAAGGCGCTGCAGCGGGCGCTGCTGCAATACTATGAGCCGCGCAACGCCGAAAAGGTGGTCAAGGCACTCAAAATGACCCACCGGGAGGATCTCATCCCTCTGCTGGTGCCCGCCGTAGGACGCCGCGCTGTGCAGCGCTCTGCCCGCCGTGCCGAAGCTGCCGACGTGACGATCCACAATGACGGCACCTACACCGTCCGCCCGCAGAAGGGGCATAACGGCAAGCCTGCCCGCGGCCAGAGCCGCAGCGCTGCCCCGGCAGGCCGTGCGCCCAGCCCCGGCGCACGCTTTGCGCCCCATTCGGCACCGGCGCATAAGCCCAAAAACGATCAACAGAAAGAGAATGCAACGTGGAAAACGGGAAAGAAGAAAAAGTGACCCTGCATAAAAAGAGCCTGTGGCAGCGCCTTGCTGCGCTGGCCGCTGCTGCCGCGCTGGTACTGAGCCTTGCAGGCTGCAGCGGGCTGCCGTCCGTTCCGGGCGGAAGCGCCGACGTGGTGCCGAACCCGTCCTCTGGCGCTGCAGCGGTGGATGCTCCGCTGGAGGTGCACTTCATCGATGTGGGGCAGGCGCTCAGCGTGCTGGTGGAGTGCGACGGACAGTTCATGCTCTACGACGGCGGCAATGTGGACGACGGCAGTCTGGTGGTGTCCTACCTGCAGAGTCAGGGGGTGGAGCAGCTGGAATACGTATTCTGCTCCCACGCCCACGAGGATCATGTGGGCGGTCTGGCTGCGGCGCTGGCCTGCTTCCCGGCGTACCATGTGTACAGCCCGGTGACCGATGCCTCCACCAAATGCTTTCAGGATTTTGTCAAGTACACCCGGCAGCAGGGTCTGCAGGTGGAAGTACCTGCCGTGGGCACGATGTGGCCGCTGGGCGGTGCCACGGTTACCATGCTGGGGCCGGTGGCACAGTACAGCGACACCAACGATACCTCCATCGTGCTGCGCATCGACTACGGCTCCACCAGCTTCCTGCTGACCGGCGATATGGAAAAGACCGCAGAGACCGACCTTGTGAACAGCGGTGCCAACCTCAGAGCCGATGTCCTGCAGGTGGGACACCATGGCTCCAGTACCTCTACAGGCTACCTTTTCCTGAATGCGGTGCTGCCGGAAATGGGGGTCATCTCCTGCGGCGCGAACAACAAGTACGGCCACCCCCACGAGGAGACCCTGAGCATCCTGCGGGACGCCGGGGTGGACGTCTACCGCACCGACCTGCAGGGCACCATCACCATTGGCTCGGACGGCCAGAACTACACCGTGGGCACCGAGCACTTTGCGGCAGACTCTGCGCTGAACCCCACCGACCCGGCGGCGTCCGGCACAGTGCAGCAGACCTATATCGGCAATGTGAACAGCAAAAAGTTCCATCTGCCCACCTGCCCGAACCTCCCGGCAGAGAAGAATCAGATCCTCTTCTCGAGCTATCAGGAGGCTGTGGAAGCAGGCTATACGCCCTGTTCCAGCTGCATCAAATAAAGAACGAAACGATTTGAATGCACTCCGCTGGCGCTCTGTGTATATTCAGCGGAAATATGATTTTTGTATTGCAGAAGAGCAGCAACTGCGGTTGCTGCTCTTCTGCATTTTTACGAACAGGGTCGTAATAGGGGAACGGCATCCGCAGTGCGGCTGTCTGCCTTTAAGTCCCATCAGGTGAAAAGGCGTTTGGAGCGGCTCGCAGGCTGCGACAAACGCAAATGTAAAAAGCCAAATTCCTCTGATTATGGCCAGAGCGGAGGCCACTCTAAATTGCTTATCATTTTCTCTCCGGGATTGATAAAATCCTCGGGGTGCGGTATACTTAAAACTACTTTATTCTCAAGAAGTAAGGAGGTGCGGCGGATGATCGGTGCTCCGAGGCCGCTGCTGCTGGAAAAACCGGCAGCCATTGATACGGCACAGGCCGCACGGTACTTTGGTGCCCGCGGTGAGCCGGACGAAAAAACCATGGCACTGCTGGAAGCATGCGCCCGGCCGCTTCTGGCGTCGGCGACACCCCGGGCGGTCTGGCTGGAAGCGGACACGGCTGCCCTTGCCGAAGCGGGCATCCTGCGGGGCGGGGATGTGATGCGCCATCTGGAAGAGTGCCCGCAGGCGGTGCTGCTGGCTGTGACGCTGGGCCCCGGCGTGGACGCACAGATCCGCCGTGCCGGGGTGGGCGATATTGCGGCGGGCGTCGCGTCCGACGCGCTGGGCAGCGCGCTGGCCGAGCAGGCCGCAGACGCGGCAGAAGCGGAGCTGCGCCAGTGGGCTGCAAAAGAGGGAAAGTATCTCACCGGGCGGTTTTCGCCCGGCTACGGTGACTGGGATATCGCGGTGCAGCCGCTGGTGGCAAATGCGCTGGACACGGTGCGCCGCGCAGGTCTGTGCGTCACCGATACCAACCTGATGACCCCGCGCAAGAGCGTGACGGCCATTCTGGGGGTCAGCGGCCACCCGGTAAAGGGAAAACTGGCCGGGTGCGGCCACTGCGTGCTGCGCACCCGTTGTGAATACAGAAAGAGGGGAAAGACCTGTGCAAGCGAGTGAACTTTTCAAACAGAGCAATACTGTCCTGCTGGACGGCGGCATGGGTACCATGCTGCAGGCTTCGGGCCTGAAGCTGGGCGCAAAGCCGGAGGAACTGAACATCACAAACCCCGCGCTCATCGAGAGCATCCATGCCAAATATGCCGCTGCGGGCAGCCGCATCGTCAATGCCAACACCTTTGGAGCGTCTGCTCACAAGCTGGCAGGCAGTGCCTACAGTCTGGAAGAGATCATTGCGGCGGGCATCGCCAACTGCAAGCGCGCCTGTGCGCCCTACGGTGCCCTGACCGCGCTGGACGTGGGCCCGCTGGGCGAACTGCTGGAACCCAGCGGAACGCTGGCCTTTGAGGACGCGGTGAGTGAGTATGCACGCATCGTCCGGGCGGGCGCGGCCGCCGGAGCCGACCTCATCTTCTTCGAGACCTTTACCGACCTTTATGAGTTAAAAGCCGCTCTGCTGGCTGCAAAGGAAAACAGCACCCTGCCCATTCTGGCCAGCATGAGCTTTGAAGCCGGCGGGCGCACCTTTACCGGCTGTACGGTGGAGAGCTTCGGAGTCACCGCCCGGGGGCTGGGCGCCGATGCGGTGGGCATCAACTGCTCGCTTGGCCCCAAGGAAATCTTCCCCATGGCGAAGCGTCTGGCGGAGGCTGTGCCCGGCAACTTCCCGGTGTTCGTCAAGCCCAACGCAGGCCTGCCCCGCGCCGACGGCAGCGGCTACGATATCACACCGCAGCTGTTTGCCATGGAGATGAAGCCCTACCGCGACCTGCATCTGTTCGCGGCGGGCGGCTGCTGCGGCACCACGCCGGAGTTCATCAAGCTGCTGAACAGCGTTTTTGCAGGCTGCGTGCCCGGCCGTCCGGCACACGTGATGCCCTCGGTGCTCTGCTCGCCGGTGGATTTTGTCAATGTGGACGGCATCACGGTGGTGGGGGAGCGCATCAACCCTACGGGCAAAAAGCGCTTCCAGCAGGCACTGCGGGAAGAAGATATGAACTATGTTCTGGAGCAGGCCGTCAGTCAGGTAGAAGCCGGTGCACAGGTACTGGATGTCAATGTGGGTGCGCCCGGCGTGGACGAGCCTGCTTTGATGCCCAAGGTGGTCAAGGCGCTGCAGAGCGTCACCAGTCTGCCGCTGCAGCTGGATTCCTCCAATGTTCAGGCGTTGGAAGCCGGCCTGCGCGTTTACAACGGCAAGCCCATCGTCAACTCCACCAACGGCGAAGCGGAAAAGCTCCGTGCCATTCTGCCCCTGTGCAAAAAGTACGGTGCGGCCATTGTCGGGCTTGCCATCGATGAGCGGGGCATCCTGCCCGCCGCCGAGGACCGCGTGGCCGTTGCCCGCCGCATCACAGCGGCGGCACTGGAGGCCGGCATCCCGCGGGAGGACATCTACATCGACTGCCTGACCCTGACTGCCAGCGCCCAGCAGAAGGATGTTCTGGCTACCGTGCAGGCGCTGGAGGCCTGCAAAAAAGAGCTGGGCGTGCGCACGGTTTTGGGCGTGTCCAACATCAGCTTCGGCCTGCCCTGCCGCCCCTACCTGAACACCACCTTCCTCACCATGGCGATGTATGCGGGGCTTGACCTTGCCATCATGAACCCCTCCAGCGAGGAGATGATGGCGGCGGTTTACGCCTATAACGTGCTGACCAATCGCGACCCGCAGAGCACAAAGTACATCGAGCGGTATGCCGACCGCGTGCCCGCGTCCGCAGCCATCCGGCAGGCTGCACAGGCGGTGCCTGCATCTTCCGCATCCGGTGAGAGCGCTGAACTTTCCGGCCCCTATGCGGGGCTCATCAAGGCGGTGGAAAAGGGCCTGAAAGGCGATGCTGCCGCCCAGACCAAAGCCCTGCTGACCGAAAAACAGCCGCTGGAAGTGGTGGACGAAGCACTGATCCCTGCTTTGGACATTGTGGGAGCAAAGTACGAGAAGGGCACGCTCTTCCTGCCGCAGCTGCTGCAGGCCGCCAGCGCTGCCCAGAGCGCCTTTGAGGAGATCAAGAACGTCATTGCCCAGAAGGGCGGGGGCAGCGCCAGCAAAGGGCGCATCGTGCTGGCTACCGTCAAGGGCGATGTGCACGACATCGGCAAGAACATCGTCAAGGTCATTCTGGAAAACTACGGCTTCGAGGTCATCGACCTGGGCCGCGATGTGCCGGTGGAAACTGTGGTGAACACCGTGCGGGAAAAGGACGTGCACCTGGTGGGGCTGTCTGCCCTGATGACCACCACCCTCAAGAGCATGGAGGAGACCATCGCTGCCCTGCACGAAACGGGCTTGGACTGCAAGATCATGGTGGGCGGTGCGGTGCTGACCCCGGAATACGCCGAAAAGATCGGCGCGGACTGGTACGCCAAGGACGCCAAGCGCAGTGCGGATATCGCCAAGGAGTTTTTCGGGGCACAGTAAAAACAGGGAGGAGAAGCATGAAAAACACGGCATTCAGCCTGATGACAGCTCTGCTGGCGGTGATGAACGAGAGCGAGCCGAAAGACCCGTACTACGTTCTGGCACAGTATTTTCTCTACCACTTCGACCAGCTGCGCGAGTTGAACATCTACGATGTGGCAGACGCCTGTTATGTATCCCGCAGCGGCATCCGGCGGTTCTGCCAGTCCATCGGCTTCGATAACTTCTCTGACATGAAGGCTGAGGCGGACGAGTGGCAGCGCCAGTGCAATTACTTCATCGGTTACAGCGTGCGGCCGAATTATAAGGAGCATCTCTCCCGTTCCATCGAGGAGATGATGGCAGAGATCAACCGCTATGCCACCCCGGCGGTGATGGACAGGCTGGCCGAGAGCATCCATGCCAGCCGACACGTAGTGCTGTTCACTTCTGATTTTTCAGGCATGGCAGCCCGCAGCTTCCAGCAGTCCATGGTGGTCATGGGCAAGCTGGTGCAGATCGTGTCGGACGCCCACTATATGCTGGAATATCTGGAAGAACTGACGCCGGACGACCTGCTCATCACGGTATCGGCCACCGGAAACTTTGCTACCCTGATGCAGCCTGTGACCCGCAAGATCAAGGCCTATAAAGTGCTGGTGACGGTCAACCATGAAAAGCGCCTGTGGACGGATTACGATCAGGTGATCTACCTGAGCGAAAAGGACAACTCCAATGCCCGCACGGTCTACTCCCAGTATGGAATGACCTACTTTTTCGATATCCTTTACAGTCACTATGTACAGAAATACCGCGAGAGCGACCTGCTGCAGGGTCCAATTTCTGAACCGCCTTTGTCAGATTCGCAAAAGATGAGAGTGCAGCGATGTGCAGAATGACAGGGTCAATCGTGGAATTGCTCAAAAATTGGCGAATAAATTATGCATCCAACCAAATGGGGTTCGCTTTGCGAACCCCATTTTTCGTCCGTGCTATGCTATGATAATGGTGCAAGAAAAAAGCCCGCGCGTGGGAGTTCTGCGACGGCAGAAACAGCAAGATCACAGCATGGAAAGGATAAAACGATGTACTACGGACACAATCCAAAATTCCCCGATCACTTCATGTGGGGCGCTTCCAGCGCCGCATGGCAGGTAGAAGGCGGCGTCGCGGACGGCGGACGCACCCCGGCGATCATCGACCTGAACTCCAAGACCAAAAAGCCGTTTGCGGATAACACCTATGCGGCCGACCACTACCACCACTACAAAGAGGATGTGGCGCTGATGGCCGAATGCGGCTTCTCCAGCTACCGCTTCTCCCTGAGCTGGTCGCGCATCATCCCCTATGCCGACGGCAAGGTGAACCCCGAAGGCATCGCATTCTACAATGACCTTATCAACGAGCTGGTGGCGCACAATATCACCCCCATCGTCACCCTGTACCACTACGACCTGCCTGTCTGGGTGGACGAAGAGCTGGGCGGCTGGAAGAACCGTGCCACCGTGGATGCCTTTGAGCACTACTGCCGCGTCTGCTTTGAAAACTTCGGCGACCGGGTCAAATACTGGCTGTCCCTCAACGAGCAGAACATGCAGATCTGCTACGGCCACTGGCTGGGCGTCAGCAAGGGCTGCGACGACTGGTTCAAGGATCAGTGGAAGATCAACCATATCATGAACCTGTGCCATGCCAAGGCTGTCAACGCCTGCCACGAGATGGTGGAGGGCGGCAAGATCGGCCCCGTGCCCGGCTGTGTGCCGATCTATCCGGAGACCTGCCGCCCCGAGGATCAGATCGCTGCCATGAACGCAGAGGAGTTCACCGAGAAGTTCTGGATCGACACCTATGTCTACGGCGAGTACAGCAACTTTATCAAGCATTACTGGAAGGAAAATGATATCGATGTTGAGATGCAGCCCGGTGATGCAGAGCTGATGAAGAGCGCAAAGATCGACTTTATCGCCGTCAACTGCTACCGCAGCAACACCGCAAAGTTTGCACCGCATGACGCAAAGCAGCAGGATTACCTGCTGAACAAGAACGGTGTCAAGGGGCAGATGGTGTTCCCGGTTGAGCCGGGTCGTTATGCACTGACCCGCAACCCCTATGTGGAGTACACCGACTGGGATTGGGAGATCGATCCGGTCTGCCTGCGCTACGAGATGCGCTACCTGTGGGATCACTATCACCTGCCCATGATGATCACCGAGAACGGCTACGGTGCCCACGAGACCAAGGACGCCGACGGCAAGGTGCACGATCAGGGACGCATCGACTACCTGCGTGAGCATATCTATCAGCTGGGCATGGCCATTGAGGACGGCTGTGAGGTCATCGCCTACAATCCGTGGTCGTTCACCGACCTTCTGTCTACCGGCAATGGCATGGCAAAGCGCTACGGTCTGGTGTACATCGACACCACAGACGAAGAGCAGAATGCGGCCAAGAGCATCGATGACCTGTCCATGAAGCGCATTAAGAAGGATTCCTTCTACTGGTACTCCAAGCTGATTCGTTCTAACGGTCAGGAATGGGGAAAGGAGATGCTGAAATAATGGCAAAGAAAGATTATAAGGCTCTGGCTGCCGGCATCATTGAAAAGGCCGGCGGAGCTGGCAACATCGTCAGCGTGACCCACTGCATGACCCGTCTGCGCCTTGTGCTGCGGGATAGATCCAAGTTTGACTCCGACGCCGTCAAGCAGGTGCCCGGCGTGCTGAACGTCATCGTCCAGAACGGTGAGCATCAGGTAGTCATCGGTCAGGATGTGCCCGATGTGTATGCCGAGGTCATCAAGATCGACGGCATCAAGGCGGGCGGCACCGTTGAGGACAGCGAAGCCGCTGCCAAGGATCTGGCACAGGATCACGGCAGCATCGGCAACGCCATCCTCTCCTTCATCGGCGGCACCTTCAGCCCGGTCATCCCGGTGCTGGTGGCAGGCGGCCTGACCGGCGCAGTGCTTTCGCTGCTGACCAACGTGTTCGGCGTCTCAGCGGAGTCCGGCACCTACACCATCTTCTACGCCATCAATCAGGCAACCTTCTACTTCCTGCCCATCTTCATCGGTTTTGCAGCCGCCTCCCGCCTGAAGTCCAACGGTTTTCTGGGCGCTTTTCTGGGCGCCATCCTGCTGTATTCCAGCATCAATGGCGCCGAAGGGCTGGACTTCTTCGGCATCCCGGTGCAGGCCATCGGCTATAACTCCACGGTGTTCCCGGTCATTCTGGGCGCACTGTTCATGAGTGTGGTCTACAAGTTCCTGCAAAAGCACATCCCGGTATTCCTCAAGACCATTGTTGTCCCGCTGCTCACCATGCTCATCACGGTGCCGGTTACCCTGATCGTTCTCGGCCCCATCGGCAACACCATGGGTACCTGGCTGGCAAACGGCGTCTACGCCCTGTATCAGGCGGTGCCCGCGCTGGCTGTCATGGTCATCGGCATCACCACTCCGCTGATGGTTTTCTTCGGCATGAACAACGCCACCTATCCTGTCGTCTTTGCCCTGATCGCCGCTGTAGGCTCTGACCCGCTGGTCTGCACCGGTATGGCACCCGCAAACGTGGCTGTGGGCGGTGCCTGCCTTGCTGCTGCTCTGCTCTCCAAGAAAGTGGAAGAGAAATCCGTCAGCGTTTCTGCCGGTATCACCGCGCTGTGCGGCATTACCGAGCCGGGTGTCTACGGCGTGCTGTTCCCCAAGACCTACCCCCTGATCGGTGCAATGATCGGCGGCGGTGTGGGCGGCCTGCTGGCCGGCATTCTGGGCATGACCCAGTACGTCATCTCCACCCCGGGCTTCATCAGCCTGCCCGCTTACATCGACCCCGCAGGTTCCAGCTATAACCTGATCGTCTCGGTCATCGTGATGATCGTGGCTGTGGTTCTGGGCTTTGCGGCGACCTACGCACTGGGCAAGCGCGCTGAGGCCAGAAAGTAACCCCTGAAACAGGAAAAACGGACATAAAAATGACCGCTGCATCGCAGAAGAACACGATGCAGCGGTCGTTTTTTGATTCAAACGTTCAAAGGATCACAGCTTCTTGCCGGTCAGCAGCTCATAAGCCTCCAGATACTTGGCGATGGTCTTGTCGATGACGTCCTGCGGCAGGTCGTAGTTGCTGTCGGGGTTGGCCTTGAGCCAGTCGCGGACGAACTGCTTGTCGAAGGAGGGCTGGCTGTGACCCGGCTCGTAGCCCTCCAGCGGCCAGAAGCGGGAGGAATCCGGGGTCAGCATCTCGTCACCCAGCACCACGTTGCCGTCCTCATCCAGACCAAACTCGAACTTGGTGTCAGCAATGATGATGCCGCGGGACAGGGCATACTCCGCGCACTTCTTGTAGAGCGCGATGGTGTAGTCACGCAGTTTGGTGGCGTACTCCTCGCCGTGGCCGGGGAACTGCTTTTCCAGCACGTCGATGCTCTTCTCGTAGGAGATGTTCTCGTCGTGGTCGCCGATCTCAGCCTTGGTGGAAGGGGTGTAGATGGGCTCGGGCAGCTTGTCGGACTCCTTCAGGCCTGCAGGCAGCTGAATGCCGCAGACCACACCGGTCTTCTGGTAGCTTGCCCAGCCGCTGCCGGTGATGTAGCCGCGTACGATGCACTCGATGGGCAGCATGGTCAGCTTGCGGCACATCATACTGTTGCCGTCGAACTGGGGCTGGCGGAAGAACTCGGGCATATCCTTCACGTCCACGCTCAGCATGTGGTTGGGCAGCAGGTCGCGGGTGTAATCGAACCAGAACTTGCTCATCTGGGTCAGGACGGTGCCTTTTTTGGTGACTTTGTTTTTCAGGATGACGTCAAACGCAGAGATGCGGTCGGTGGCAACCATGATGAGGCTGTCACCGTTATCATAGATCTCACGAACCTTGCCTTCTTTGATGGGCTTGAACTCAGTCATAATCAAACACTCCATTTTCCAATGCCGAAAAAGCGGCGGTGTATCTTACGTAGTTATTGTACCATGTCCGAGAACAGTTTGAAAGAAACAGAATGAAAGGAAAATGGGGCTGTTTTTGTTTTTTTCTCGTGAAAAATGCGCAAAAAATGGCGGCAAAATTCGTCGATTTGACGGTATAAGTCGTACTTTCACAAGAATAAAGCACTTTTTTTGTAAAAGGAAGGCATAGACAACAGGCCGATTGTGCGGTATTTTATACTTGGTAAAGTAAGGCTTCGGCCTGTCCGGTGCCGGAAAGAGATAAAACGGGGAGGTTTTACGTATGGGCAGTTTTCCGAAAGGGTTTCTGTGGGGCGGCGCTACCGCCGCGAATCAGTGCGAAGGCGCATGGCAGGAGGGCGGCAAGGGGCTTGCCACGGTGGATGTGACGCCTTTTGGTGCCGACCGGTTCCCGGTGGCACGGGGTGAGATGGAGATGCTGGAATGTGACGACAAACACGATTACCCCAGCCACGAAGCCATTGACCTGTACCACCACTACAAAGAGGACATTGCCCTCTTTGCCGAGATGGGCTTCCGGTGCTACCGGATGTCCATTGCATGGACGCGCATCCTGCCAAACGGCGATGATGCCCAGCCGAACGAAGAAGGCCTTGCTTTCTACGACCGTATTTTTGATGAGTGCCATAAGTACGGCATTGAGCCGCTGGTGACCATCTGCCATTTTGATACGCCCATTGCCCTCATCAAAAAATATGGCGGCTGGAAGGATCGCCGCATGGTGGATGCCTATGTGCACTACTGCGAGGTGCTGTTCGACCGGTATAAGGGCAAGGTGAAATACTGGCTCACCTTCAACGAGATCAATATGCTGCTGCATCTGCCTTTTACCGGTGCAGGGCTGGTGTTCCACCCCGGCGAGAAGGTGCTGCAGGTCAAATATCAGGCTGCACATCATGAGCTGGTGGCCAGCGCAAAGGCCGTGAAGCTGGCACACGAGAAAATGCCCGGTGCCATGGTGGGCTGCATGCTGGCGGCGGGCCAGTATTACCCCCGCACCTGTGCACCAGAGGACATCCGCGCCGCACAGGAGGCTGACCGCGACAACTTCTTCTTCACCGATGTGCAGGTGCGGGGCGCCTACCCGGTGTGGGCAGAAAAACGCATGGAACGGGCAGGCGTCACCCTGCACACAGAGCCGGAGGACGAAGCGGTGCTGAAAGAGGGCACCGTGGACTTTGTCTCCTTCAGCTACTATTCCAGCCGCTGCATCACCACGGACAAAGAGATCCTGACGGAGGAAAAGGCCGATGGCAATGCGGTGATGGAATCCGTGAAGAACCCGTATCTCAAGGCCAGCGAGTGGGGCTGGGCCATCGACCCGGTGGGGCTGCGGGTGACGTTGAACACCATCTATGACCGCTACGAAAAGCCCATGTTCATTGTGGAGAACGGTCTGGGCGCTGTGGATACGGTGGAGCCGGACGGCTCCATCCACGACAGCTACCGGATCGATTATCTGCGGGCCCACATCGAGCAGATGGAAAAGGCCATCAACGAGGATGGCCTGCCCCTGATGGGGTACACCACATGGGGACCCATCGATCTGGTGAGCGCCTCTACCGGCGAAATGAAAAAGCGCTACGGCTTTATCTATGTGGATAAGCACAACGACGGAAGCGGCACACTGAAGCGCAGCCGAAAGGACAGCTTCTACTGGTACAAAAAGGTCATTGCATCGAACGGTGCTGACCTTGCGTAATGCATAAAAACAAACGAAAGAGGAATCAATCAAAATGACACCTGAGATCATTGCACACCGGGGCGCATCCTATCTTGCGCCGGAAAATACGCTGACAGCTTTCCGCAAGGCGATGGAGATCGGCGCGGATGGCGTCGAGATGGATGTTCAGCAGACCCATGACAAAAAACTGGTGATCCACCACGATTTCATCATTGACTGGCACACCGATATCCGGGGGCAGATCTACGATATGACCGAGGGCGAGCTGAAGGCGCTGGATTTCGGCAGCTGGAAGGACGTGAGCTTCAAAGACGAGCGGATCGCTACTCTGCACGAAGCGCTGACGCTGTGCAGGGAGATGGAAGGCACCATCGTTCAGCTGGAAATGAAAGCGACCATCGATGACGACCCGGATTTTGTGCCCCGGGTGATCGAGGAGATCCGGGCAGCGGATATCGCTGACCGGCTGGTGCTGATCTCCTTCAACCATGACCTGCTGCGGCAGGCAAAGCAGCTGATGCCGGAGCTGAAGGTGGGCGCGCTGGTCTACGGTGCAGTGGAGACCATGGTGCTGCCCACCGGCATCTGGGAGATGCTGGATCTGCAGAACGGGCTGGAGGAAGAGGGTTTTCCACCGCTGCCGGAGCTCTCGGTGGAAAACGCGGACGACGAAAACTGCAGCTGGATGATGCGCTGGATGGGCAATCAGGTCAGTATGCTGCGGGCGGATTTTCCGGGTGAGAGTCTGGGAAGGGTGCTCCAGCACCTGCTGGATCAACGGGATCCGGTCAAGTATATCCAGACACTGGATTTCAAGCCGGACTGGGTGAGCTGCGAGTACCATACGATCTACCAGCAGCCCGGCATTGTGCAGCGCCTGCACGAGCTGGGCGTCAAGGCGGCATTCTGGACGGTGGACGCCAAGGAAGCGGTAAAAGACCTCTTGCCTCTGCAGCCGGATGCGATCGTGACCAACCGTCCCGACCGTGTGCGGGAGTGGATCACGGAGCTGGAAATGACAGAATAAGAGGAAGCTGCTGCATCCATTCGGTGCACCCTGTTTCCCCAAACAACGTCTGAAAAGCACAACAGCGGGCAGCCTGCAGGCTGCCCGCTGTTGTGCTTTTCAAAGGAAGTTATAAAATATACCCGAGGCTCCGCAGCACGAACAGCCAGAAGGTCAGGCTGAAGGCGCTGAACAAGGTGGTGGTGACGCACACACTGCCGGTGAGCACGCCCTCGTGCCCCATCTGCTTTGCCATGACGTAGCACGCCGGGGTAGTGATGCTGCCCAGCATCACCAGCAGAGCCACCAGCTTTTCGTCTGTAAAGCCAAGGTGCACTGCCAGCGGCAGGAACAATGCAGGCAGGATCATCAGCTTGACCACGGTGGCGATGGCAGTAGGCTTGAGATAACCCAGTGCCTTGCGTCCCTTGAAGCCTGCACCGATGGCCAGCAGAGCCAGAGGGCTGGTCAGCCCGGCCACCTGAGCGAGGGTCTTGTCCAGCATGGCAGGCATGGAAATGTGCAGCGTGCTCCATGCAAAGCCTGCCGCAATGCCCAGCAGGATGGGGTTGGTCAGAACGCCTCTGGCGCTTTTTTTCAGCTTTGCGGCCATGCTGCCGGTCTGGACGGCGGTCGGGTTTTCCAGCGTCAGGATGACCACGGCCATAATGTTGTAAAGGGGCACGCTGCCTAAGATCATCAGGCTGGACATACTGGCATCGCCGTAGATGCTCTGCAGAAAGGCCGAACCCAGAATGGCGGCAGAGGAACGGTAGCACGCCTGCACGAACTCGCCCACAAGGTGCTTGTCCTTGAGCAGAAGCCTCGCCAGCCCCCAGAGAACAAAGATGCTCACCAGTGTGACTGCAAAGCAGAACAGAACATACCGGCCATCAAAAGTGGTGCGGATGTCGTTTTTGCCAAGGTCACGGAAGAGCTGCACCGGCAGCGCGGCATAAAAAACGAATTTGTTGGCTCCGGCCACAAATTCGTCGCTCAGAAAGCCGGTGCGGTGCAGCACATAGCCCAGCAGCATCACGAAGAAAAGCGGCATAGTGCTGTTCATGCTGAACAAAATGTTTTCCAGCATGGCTCACACCCCGCCGTGGCGGCGCTGCTCCGCCGCCAGCTCCTGCTGCAATGCGGCTTTTCGATGATCCAGCAGAAGGTCTTTGTTGTACTGGAAGTAGCGCTCGCAGCCGTTCTCGGTGAGGAAGGCGTGGGAGGCCGGGTTCACGGTCAGCTCGGTGACGAACACCACCATCTCCTGACTTTCGGCAAAGGCCTGCTCCATAAAGTCGAAGGCGGCTTCCAGCGCGGCGCTGGCATTCTGCTGGGCTTTTTCGCGGTCATCGGCCAACGACTGGAACTGCCCGCGCAGCAGGTCGAAGGCTTCCTGCGTCCCGGCGGCGCTGGCGCGGCGCAGTTCGCCCTCCCACTGACGCAGTACGGCCAAGATCTGCAGACGGGTGGTCAGGCTGTCTTTGGAGAGCAGCCCCGCCGCGCGCTTTTGCTGGGTCTCGGCATCGTAATCCACGATCTGCTGGTGGAACAGCTCCGCGGAGCCATCCGGGAGATCCTCCGGCAGGGTGGCAAGGGCTTTTTTGGTCTCCCGCAGAAAGGCGTAGCAGCTGTCGGCAACGGCGTCTGCCTGCCGGGATGCGGTGAACCGGGTGTTCAGACCGGACAGGATCAGATTGACCAGACTCAGCCGCTCGTCAAAGGGAGCCTGCAGCAGCCGTGCAAATACGGCGGGCTTTGCCTGCCCGGCAAGGATCTCCTCCACACCGTAGTCATCGCGGTACTTGTAGTAGAGGTCGAGATAGGCCGAGAAATCCTCGGCGATCTTCGGGTGCTGGATGTATTCCCGGATCAGATCCTCATCTGCCTGCAGGCCGAGGCTCTCGTAGGTGTCCAGAAGGTTCGACAGATCCTCCCAGCCGCGGGCGGTGACGAACTGGGTGCCGTCCACGTCCGCGTTGATCTGGTAGAAGTTCTGGGGGTGCAGCTCCAGATAGCTCAGGATGGCGCTGTGGATGTGGGCGGCGCGGGCGTAGTCCTTCCACACCGGCAGGTCCGGCTCAATGTCCATGCGGCGCACACGGTCGAGGGTGACGATGTCAAAATCCCGCACCGACTTGTTGTACTCCGGCGGGTTGCCTGCCGCCACGATGACCCAGCCTGCGGGCACAGCCTGATTGCCGAAGGTCTTGCATTGCAAAAACTGCAGCATGGTGGGAGCCAGCGTCTCGGACACGCAGTTGATCTCGTCGATGAACAGGATGCCCTCCGCAAGGCCGGTGGCCTCCATCTTGGCGTAGATGCTGGCGATGATCTCGCTCATCGTGTATTCGGTCACCGAGACGTCTTTTCCGCCGTAGTTGCGCTGGCGGATGAAGGGCAGACCCACAGCGCTCTGGCGGGTGTGGTGGGTGATGGTGTAGGCCACCAGCGCAACCCCGCACTCCCGGGCTACCTGCTCCATCACCTGCGTCTTGCCAATGCCCGGAGGCCCCATCAGCAGGATGGGGCGCTGCCGGATGGCCGGGATGGCGTACTCGCCCAAGGCATCCTTGGCAAGGTAGGCTTTTACGGTGTGTTCGATCTCTTCTTTGGCACGTTTGATGTTCATAACAGATGTTCCCCTCTTTATCAGGAGTTGTTCAGGTCACGGTACAGGTCGTCCTCTTCGGCCAGCGCGTCTGCAAGAGCACTGGCCGGGCGGGCTGCTGCACCGGTAAATTCTTCTTCGTCCAGAACCACCTTCATGGCCCACGGCGGCACATTGGCGTCGTCGAACCGCTCCCCCAGAAACAGAAAGGCGGTGTCGTAGGCCGGGCGCTTGGCGGGGTAGGTGCCCATGCCGTCGGTGAAGTACAGCAGACCCCGCAGGTTCGAGAATTTTTTCTCGGCACACAGCTGGTTCACGTACTCGAATGCCGGCCGGAAGTCCGTTCCGCCGCCGCCCCGCAGCTCAAAGTGGTTCATGGCGTGGATCAGCTCGTCCTCGCTGCGGATGAGCTGATCCTGCCGGATGGCGTTGTCCGCCTGAATCAGGTGCAGGTTCATGCGGTGGAAAAAGTTCTCCCGCCCTTTGAGCAGGGTGTAGGTCTCCGCAAGGAACGCCCGCACCAGCTCGCCGGAGGTGGAATAGCTGGTGTCGATGACAAGAGCCAGCTCCTCGATCTTTTTGCTTTCCCGGGTCTCCAGCGGCTCGATGAGGGGCAGGTTGCCGTACACCGAAAGGCCGTAGGTGTAGAAGTTCAGGTCAAACTCGTCCGGGTCCAGCTTTACTTCCTCCCGCAGCACGCAGAACCGGCGCAGAAAGTCCCGGTAGCTGCGGCGGCTGCGGTTGGCGGCTTTGACCTGCTGCTTCAGGGCATCAGCCCCATCGCCCGCTTCTTTATCCCGCAGGTCAAGCTCGGTCTGCATCCGCTCGCCGATCTTCTGCCATGTTTTCTGGGGCAGAGGAGTGGGCATCTGCTGGGGCTGGTCGGGGGCGTCCTTCGGCCACAGGCGGTGGTCGTCGGTCACGAACTCCCGCTCCAGCTGCCGCAGCACGCCGGGCGTCTGCCGGGTGAGCCACCGGTATACCGGCGCGGCTGCGACCACGGTTTCCTCGGAGAGGATCTGCTGGTAGGCGTTCTGCCGCACATAGGTCAGCGGCCGCTTGACGCTGGTGCGGTTCAGGCTGTCGATGACATTCTCCACCGCGATGTCACAGGCAAGGCTCCACAGCTGCGGCTCCCGGCGGCCTTTCAGCCACAAATGCCGGAATACGCAGTGGAATATGGTGTGCAGATACAACCGGTTGAGATATTTTGGGTTGTCCTGATAGAGCCGCAGCAGATGGCTGGGCTGGTAGAACAGGGACTGACCGTCCGTAGCCAGCACCCGGCACCGCTCGTCCGGGGCGGGGGACAGGGCGCTGAGTGCCATATCCAGAAAACGGAAGTCCAGATACAGCCCGCTGCGCACTACCGCCAGCACCTCGCCGCCCATGCGTGCCTGCCATTCCTCGTGGGTCTCTGGCCGCTGGGACTGGAAGGGCTTGCGGGGGTCGAAAAATTTTTCTTTTTGGATGGTTTGGGGCAAAAGTGTCACCTCACTTGAAAACGGCCTTGCTGCAAACTCCCCCAGTCATCGCTGCGCGATGCCAGCCCCCTCGGGGATGGGGCCTCTGGCGAAACCAGAAACTTTATCAGACTGCCAAAGGCTCCCTCTTAGAGGGAGCTGGCGCACGAAGTGCGACGGAAGGAGTTTTCTATTCCTTAAAAATCAAAATCGTACCGCTGTTTTTTGGGCTGAGGGGCGTATTTTTTGTGCTCTGCATCTGCCAGCAGCGCGGCGGCAGCGGCATTTTCTGCTTTGGCGGCAAGGGCGGCGGCAGACGCAAAACCGGCTTGCTCCAGCACATCCAGAGCCAGCAGGGCGCGGAGGCCGTCAAGGTCCTGCGCTTTCAGCAGGCGGGTGAGCACCCGGTCGGTGTTCGCCGCCAGAAACGCCCGGTAGTGCCCGGCGGCAGCGTTGCTCAGCTGCCATGGATACCGCAGACGGTCGAAGCAGAGCATGGCCATCACATTGGCGTCGTCGGCGTCATGCCCCTGCGGGAAAATGCTGTCATATTCTGCGGGCAGGAATATATTGTTGAGAAAACACTGCCGGTAATGGTATCCCTGCCCGGAAAAGGTGTGCAGCAGGATGTGGGCGGGGGTCTCCTCGATGTCCTCCCAGTAGGCGGGATACCACAGCGCCGCCAACGGCACGGCGGTACCGGCAGGGCAGAACTCTGCCCGCACCGCTTCGGTGATGTTGTTCACAAGGGCAAACAGACCGGTGGAATCCCCGGGCGCAGCCTGCATCCGGATGGTCTCCAGCGCGAAGCAGTTCAAAAACACATCGCTGCCCACAGTCAGGTTCCCTGCACCCACAGTGAGCAGGCGCAGGCTGCGGCAGTTGTAAAAGGCGCAGCTGCCAATCACCTGCAAACTGTCCGGCAGGGTGACTTCCTCCAGAAAATTGCCGCACACCGGGTGCAGCGTGTCTGCATCGGAAGCCGGGGCGTCAAAGTCGAAGTCGTACCGGCGGCAGGTGCCGTCCACCGCCTGCCCGAACGCCCGGGTCAGGCGGGCGCAGCCGCCTGCGTCCACTGCATAGCGGCAGGTCTTATCTGGCGTAGGCAGGCTGCGCGGCTTTTCAGAAAAGCAGTAGTCACCCAGCTCGGTGACGGCAAAACTGCCGCCCTGCGGCGCAGGCAGGGCAGAGGGCAGCACCACGCAGGGTGCAGCGCCGTACACCCGCACCAGCCGGGCGGTGTCTGCCGAAAGGGGCAGGATGTCCAATGTAAGGATGTTCTCCAGATATGCCATGTTCTGACCTCGTTTTCCTGCAATTCATTCAAGGTTCAGTATACCGCGAACAGGGGGTGATTGTCCAGAGCGGAGAAGAGAAAAGGAGCCGCCGCACGGCGGTGTGCCGGTGCGGCGGCTCCTTTGAGGAGGCAGAAAAAGCTTAGTTCTCGGCCAGATTGCCGGTGTAGAGCTGGTAATACTTGCCCTTTTTGGCGATCAGCTCGTCGTGGCTGCCGCGCTCGATGATGCGGCCCTGCTCCAGCACCACGATGCAGTCTGCATTGCGGACGGTGGACAGACGGTGAGCAATGACAAAGCTGGTGCGGCCGTACATCAGGCCGTCCATGCCGCGCTGTACCAGCGCCTCGGTGCGGGTATCGATGGAGGAGGTGGCCTCGTCCAGAATCAGCACCGGGGGGTCGGCCACGGCGGCGCGGGCGATGGCCAGCAGCTGGCGCTGACCCTGCGAGAGGTTGGCACCATCGCCGGTGAGCATGGTGTTGTAGCCCTCCGGCAGACGCTTGATGAAGCCGTCGGCGTTGGCAAGGCGGGCAGCGGCGATGCACTCTTCATCGGTGGCATCCAGCCGGCCGTAGCGGATGTTCTCCATCACCGTGCCGGTGAACAGGTGGGTGTCCTGCAGCACGATGCCCAGCGAACGGCGCAGGTCGGCTTTTTTGATCTTGTGGATGTTGATGCCGTCGTAGCGGATCTTGCCCTCCTGAATATCGTAGAACCGGTTGATGAGGTTGGTGATGGTGGTCTTGCCCGCACCGGTGGAACCGACAAAGGCGATCTTCTGGCCGGGGCGGCCGTAAAGGTTGATGCCGTGCAGCACCGTCTTTTCCGGCACATAGCCGAAGTCTACGTCCGTAAAGGTGATGTCACCCGCCAGCTTGTGGTAGGTGGTGGTGCCGTCGTGGTGGGGGTGCTTCCACGCCCACAGGCCGGTGCGCTCGTCCGTCTCCACGAGATTGTCGCTGCGGTCGTACTTTGCGTTGACAAGGGTCACATAGCCTTCGTCCGTCTCGCTGGGTTCATCCATCATCTTGAAGATGCGCTCAGCACCGGCCAGTGCCATGATGACGCTGTTGGCCTGCATGGACACCTGACTGATGGGCATGTTGAAGCCCTTGTTCAGGCTCAGGAAAGCCACCACCGTGCCAAGGGTCGTGCCGCCCATGCCGCTCACGGCCATGGCTGCGCCTGCCAGCGCGCAGACGGCATAGCTGATGTTGCCCAGCTGGGCGTTGACCGGCATCATGATGTTGGCAAAGCTGTTGGCTTTGTTGGCGCTGTCCTTCAGCTGGTCGTTCAGCTGGCGGAAACCGTCCAGCGCCTTCTGCTCGTGGGTGAACACCTTGACGACCTTCTGGCCTTCCATCATCTCTTCGATGTAGCCGTTCAACTTACCCAGATCCCGCTGCTGCTGGATGAAGTATTTGCCGGACTGCTGGGTGATCTTTTTGGAGCAGAACATCATCAGCGCCACCATCAGCATGGTGACGACCGTCAGCTGCCAGCTGAGCATGCACATGCTGAAGAACACCGAAACAATGGTAATGGCGCTGGACACCAGCTGCGGGATGCTCTGGCTGAGCATCTGGCGCAGGGTATCCACATCGTTGGTGTACACGGACATGATGTCGCCATGGGGATGCTGGTCAAAATACTGGATGGGCAGGCTCTCCATGTGGGTGAACAGCTGGGTGCGCAGGTTGCGCAAAGTGCCCTGCGTCACGTTGACCATGATGCGGGCGTTGCCCCACGCTGCCAGAATGCCGATGACGTAGATGATGCCCACCCGCAGCAGAGCTGCAGCCAGCGGGGCAAAATCCGGATCCTGCTGCCGGGTCATGGGCACGATGTAATCGTCCATCAGGGTCTTTAAGAACAGACTGGCCTGCACGTTTGCCAGCGCGCTGACCACGATGCACACAAGCACAAGGATGCAGTGGGGCAGATAGTGCCGGAACACCTCATCCATGATGCGCTTCAGCAGCTTGCCCGGGTTTTCTACCTTGGGGCGCGGGCCGCCCATGCGGGGGCCGGGGCCGCGAACTTCTTTTGCCTGAGCCATTACTGTTCACCTCCCTGTTTGTCAAAGTCGCCGCCGCCCTGTGTCTGGCTGCTGTAGACTTCCTGATAGATGGCGTTGGTCTTCAAAAGCTCCTCATGGGTGCCCAGACCATCGATGCGGCCGTTGTCCAGCACAAGGATGCGGTCGGCGTCCTGCACCGAGGAAATGCGCTGCGCAATGATGATCTTGGTGGTGCCGGGGATTTCTTCGCGGAACGCCTTGCGGATCTTGGCATCGGTAGCGGTATCCACGGCGCTGGTGGAGTCGTCCAAAATCAGCACCTTGGGCTTGCGCAGCAGGGCGCGGGCGATGGTCAGGCGCTGCTTCTGGCCGCCGGACACGTTGGAGCCGCCCTGCTCGATCCATGTATTGTACTTATCCGGGAAGCGCTGGATAAATTCATCCGCGCAGGCCAGCTTTGCCATGCGGATGCACTCTTCCTCGGTGGCGTTGGCATCGCCCCAGCGGAGGTTATCCAGAATGGTGCCGCTGAACAGCACGTTCTTCTGCAGCACCATCGACACCTCGCGGCGCAGCACGTCAAGGTTATAGTCCCGCACATCCACGCCGCCTACCCGCACGGTGCCGCTCTCGGCATCGTACAGGCGGGGGATCAGCTGCACCAGACTGGATTTTGCACTGCCGGTGCCGCCGATGATGCCCAGCGTCTCGCCGGGATTGATGGTAAAGCTGATGTCGTTCAGCACCGGCTGACCACTGCCGTGCTTATACTTGAAGGTGACATGGTCGAACTGGATGCTGCCATCTGCCACCTGCTGCACCGGCTGCTTTGCGGGGGGCAGGTCGGTGGTCTCGTCCAGCACTTCCACGATACGCTTGGCGGAAGCGGCAGACATGGAGATCATGACAAAGGCCATGCTGAGCATCATCAGGGCCATGAGGATGTTCATGATGTAGCCGAACAGAGCGTTCAGCTGGCCGGTGGTGATGGCGCCGTGCAGCACATATTTTGCGCCCAGCCAGCTCAGCGCAAGGTTGCAGCCGTAGACAGCGACCAGCATGGCGGGGTTGTTGAAGCTCAGGCGGCTCTCGGCGTTGACGAACTGGTCATACAGGCTCTGGCAGGCCTTGGTGTACTTTTCGTTTTCAAAGCCCTCGCGCACGAAGCTCTTTACCACGCGGATGGCGGAGACGTTCTCCTGCACGGAGGCGTTCAGGGCGTCGTAGTTTTTGAACACCCGGTCGAAGATGTGGAAAGTGGGCACCATGATGCCTGCCAGCACCGCCACCAGAAAGGCCACAGCCACCACGAAGATCAGCGACAGCGGGCCGCCGATCATCACAGCCATGAACAGGGCGAACACCAGATGCACCGGGGCGCGCACGCACATGCGCTCGATCATCTGGAAGGCGTTCTGCACGTTGGTCACGTCGGTGGTCATGCGGGTGACAAGACCTGCGGTGGAGAACTTGTCGATGTTGGAGAACGAATAATGCTGGATGTTCTCATACATGGCATCGCGCAGGTTGCCGGCAAAGCCGGTGGATGCCTCGGCGGCGTATTTGCCGGCCAGAACGCCCAGTGCCAGCGCGACCACAGCCACCAGAAAGGTGAGCAGGCCGTACTTGAGGATGGCGTTCATATCGCCCTTTTCAATGCCCTGATCGATGATGAAGGCCATGATGGTGGGCAAAAGCACATCCATCACGGCTTCCAGAGCGGCAAAGAGCGGTGTCAGGACTGCGGCGCGTTTATACTCGCCCAGATGCGACACTAACTTTTTGATCATCTGAGTTACCTCCTGTTGCTTTTTATTTGTTTGGTACAGAACAATTTTATACAAAACATTTTAATTGTCAAGACGTTTCAAAAAATGTTCATAATTACTAATTTAACAAGCCGATTTTGGGCAGGTTGCACGGATACGGCAGGCGGTGCCGATGCTGGGCAGATGCAGTTTTCCTTTACGACCCTTCCGGTGAAAAGGCAATCAAGAAAAGCCCGCAGGCTTTTCTTGATTGCAGATATAAAAATAAAATTTCCGCTGATATTGCAACGGCGACGACTGCGGCCTGCGGCCGAAGCAGGGAGGAGCTGTTGGGGCCGTGGCCAGCAGGATGCAAGGCCCGCTCAAGGGCCGTAGCAGCCGCTGGGTGCCACAACTCGTCCAGAGCAAAGCGGAGACAATTCTAAATCGTTTACTGCAGTGCATCCCGCAGCTTGTTCAGCAGCCGCAGCAGCTCAGTGTTCTCTTCCTCCGTCAGCAGCCCTGCCACATAATCGTCGGTCTGATGGAAGGAACGAATCGTGTTCTCGTGGAAGCGGATGCCCTCTTCGGTGAGCACCAGCTGCTTCAGGCGGGCGTCCTGCGGAACACTGCGCCGCTCGATATACCCCTTGCGCTCCATCAGCTGCAAAATATTGGTCACGGTGGAGCGGGTGATGGAAAACTCCCGCTCAATGTCCCGCTGGAACACGGCTGCGTCCCGGTGGCGGTAAAGATACTCAATGATCCAGCCATGCATGGGGGTGGCCTGCTCTACGTTGTTTTCGCGGGCAAACTGATTGATCTTGCGGAAGATCAAATTGTCCACCCGGCGGATCTGAGCTGGGATGACCTGCGGCCCGTCCCATGGCGGGTCAGCATGCTCACAGCTCACGGTTTTGATTTCGTCACACATCAGATTGTTTCCTTTTATTCGTTTCAAGAGTGAACAGTTTCAAATAAAACTGTTTGATAGCATACATATTATACAGCGGTTCAATCGATTGTCAAGGGGAAGGAAACGATTTTAAATGCCCTCCGCTTTGCTCTGGGCATAAAATAATGAAATATTATTTTTTATATTGCAAACCAGCCAAGCCTGCGGGCTTGGCTGGTTTGCTTTTTCACGGAAGGGGCCGTAGTTGCAAGCGGCATATTTTCCGGTTGCGCGGTCATTTCCGAAGGAAATAAGCGCAACAGATGGAGTTTACCTTTTGGGCCATTACTGTGAAAATGCAACAGCAGACAGCCCGCAGGCTGTCTGCTGTTGCTCTGTTATAAAAATAATTTTCCGCTGAATACGCCAGAGCATAGCGGATGGCATTCTAAATCGTCATTCCAGATTGTGCTTTTTGCAGAACTTTTTGCTCACCCAGTACATACCGCCCCATAGCGCGATCGCCAGAACCAGATACACAGGGTTCTTCATGGAGCTGACCAGCGACTGCCCGAAGACCGACATCATGGCCACCATGACCCCCTTGCCCAGCAGCATGGTGATAAGGTAGCGCTTTTCGTCAAAGTCCGAAATGCCAAAAGCCAGATGCATAAAGGAGCTGGGCGTAAAGGGCAGCAGCGTGAGCATGAACAGCGACGAGGTGTCAAAGCGGTTCACCCACTGCTGCGCCTTTTGCAGCCTGGGCGAGCGGGATGCCAGCTTCCAGAAATAGCGTTTGACCAGCCGCCGCCACAGCAGGAACATGATGCTTCCGCCCAGCGCCACGCCGAGCCAGCTGTACAGAAAGCCCAGCAGGCCGCCGTGGGCTGCCACGTTCAGCGCCACGATGGCAACCAGCGGCAGCGGCGGAAAAAACGACTCCACCATTGCCAGTGTGATGGGCGCAAAAGGCCCCAGATCGCCAAAGCTGTCCAGCAGCGTCTTCCAGAATTCCAGCGTTCCCAGCTGGCGCAGCCAAAGATCCATTGCACGTTCCGTCCCTTCTGCCTGCGCACTTTCCCGAAAGCACAGGCTGTCTATCCGTAGTATATCCACATTCTATGACAGAGCCATGAACACAAATCGACTTTTTTTGCCCTGCACACAGCTTCCTTGGGATACTACGAAGCAGAAAGGTGATTTCCTGCAAAACAGGTGAGAAACGACACCGGCTGCTCCGGCAGGCTGCGCGAAGCCATGTCTGGCGTGTAGGCTGCACTTAAGGCAATCTCTTTTTTTACGACGGCAATCTCCTGCCGGGGTCTATTTTTATCATCACACGGAACACCGGCGAATTTTTTTCGCGTCACATTCTCTGTAAGTAAAACCCGTCAGAACAAAGCACCTCTCCACTGCATGAAATCATTGAGATACCGCTGCTTTATCCTCTGGCCACGATCTTCTGAGCGCCGCATAGGAAATAAGGAAGTTTGCAAGCCAACCTGCCGGGACTGCAAGCCAAACAAAAGCAATGCCAAAACGCGGTGCACAAATCAAGGCAACAGACAAGCGGATTGCAAGGTTTACCATATTTGCAATAAGAAACGGCCGCATGATTCCAAGTCCGCGAAGAACGCCATCCGTTGCCATCTTGATGCCCATGAAGATGAAAAAGTAACCAAGCCATCTCATATAATCACCGGACACCTGATAGGCCAACGCGGTTCCGTCTTTTCCCAAGAACAACGAGGAAATCTGTGTGTGCAGTGTTTCAATGACCACGAAAGCAAGAACTGCAAAGCATAGATCCAATACCAGTGCAGCATGATAACCTTTTTTGATACGCTCAATTTTCTTTGCGCCAAGATTCTGGGATACAAACGGCGAAACTGCATTGCCGATGGATACGAAGATCAGCGAAAAAACATTTTCTACCCGCATCGTTGCCGCATACCCGGCAAGTGCCTGTGTGCCGAAGGGATTTACCACTGCCTGCACGATCATCATACCGATAGACACTGTGGACTGCTGCAAAACCGATGGTACCGCAATGCGAAGCATGGAATACAGCTCCTGCCGGTCGAACCTGCGAAAGGAGCTCTTGTATTGCCGCATCCGAGACAGAAAGATCAAAAACGAAAACACGGCAGAAATTCCTTGTGCAATCAAGGTCGCAAGGGCTGCACCAAACACCCCCAGACCAAGACCGGCCACCATCCAGAGATCCATAAAAATATTCAGGATAGATGAGAATATCAGCAGTCCCAATGGGATTTTGGATTCACCGATGGAAGTGAACATGGTGGAAAGAATGTTGTACATGAATAGAAACGGGAAACCCACAAAGTAGACACGCAGATACAATACGGCTTCTTCCAATATATCGGCAGGGGTCTGTAATCCGCTCATCATGAAATGGGAAAAGCAAAAGCCAAAGACACCAAGGACAACGCTTAAGATCAAAAAGCTGATCAGGGACGTTGACACAATGGTTTTCATTTTACCATAATTTTTTGCACCAAAACAGCGGCTTACAAGCACACCTGCGCCCACACCAGCACCAAGCGCCACACAAATAAAAACATTGGTCAGTGCAGCACAAGCACCAACAGCCGCAAGTGCCGAGGAGCCAACAAATTGACCAACTATGATGGAATCGGCCATATTGTATACTTGTTGAAAAAAGCTGCCAAGGATCATCGGCATCGCAAAAACAGTCAGCGCTTTAAGGGGTGGATCTGTGATCAAATATTCATCTTTCGACATGATTCTATTCCTTCCCAAAATCGTTTATCGCAAATTTTATCGCAAGCCAAGAAATTAGTGCAGCATTCAAACGGCATCTTTGCGATCTGCAATTCACCGCTGCTGCATTAAAAAGTTGAATTGCGATAAAATCGACCAGACAGTCTTCATGGGAAGTGCGAAGGCTTCTCACGCTGGTGGTCTGGCGAGTGCAGGCGGGACGGAGCAGCCGGTGCCGCTTTTACTCCGCCGCCTGCTTTTCTGCGCGGGCTTTCATCCGCTCCAGCTGGGCGGTGCGCTGCTTTTCCCACCGGGTCAGACCGGCTTCGTCCGGGATCTGCAGACAGCGGGCGTAGCTCCAGTGCAGGCCGTCACGGCGTGCCAGCTTGTACCGCTGGAATACGCCTTTGCCCACAGCGCTGCCACTGCCAGCGCAGTGGGGGCACTGGCTCAGGGTGTACCAGCTGTTGCTGCCTTTTTTCAGCCACACATCGTCCGGCTTGAGCGGTGCACCGCACTCCGGGCAGTTCATGGTGTAAATTTTGGAGTCGGTGCGCCATGCGTACTGCTCCACATAGCCGTGGAACACAGCAAAATCCCGATAGTCGCCGGGGGCCGGGCACAGGCTGGCTCGCAGAGCTTCGTCCTCGGTGGGGTAGGCGGCAAGCCCTGCCCGCAGGTCGAGCAGTCGGCAGACGTCTGCCGTGTAGAGCGTGTCCGACAGAGCGTCGTGGAACTGCCGCTCCATGGGGATACCCATGCGGGTGACCACGCTTTCCAGCGTCATGCCCTCGCCCTCCTTGCGGGGGTGCTCCCGCAGGAACACCTGCTGCAGGTCGTACCAGACCGTGGGTCTGGACTCGTCGATGCTGCACAGGTAAAGATTCTGCTTAAGCACGGGCACATCGTCCATGCCCCACTCGGCAAATTCGGCGTCCGGGCCGCACCACTGCATAAAGCGGCGCAGACCCTGCACGATGGGTTCGCCCTTGTCGAGGTCGGCCTGCGTCAGGCCGGTGACCTTGGCGATGTGGTGCTGCAGCTTGCGGAAGATGCGGGGGCGCAGATGGATGGAAAAGGTATCCAGCACGTTGGCGTCCTCATCGATCTTCACGGCGCCGATCTCTACGATCTCGCCCCGGAGGGTCTGCTGCACGCCGTGATAATGAAAGGTGTACGGCTGGTAGCCGATGTTCCATTCCAGATCAAATAAAACCAGATTGCGCGGCATTGTTTTGTGTTCCTCTCGTTACCTTAAAATAAACTTCTCCACGGCCTCGGCTACGCCGTCGTGGTTGTTGTCGGCGGCGGTCACGTAGCCGGCAGAATCCTTCACAGGCTGCTCAGCGTTCTGCATGGCCACGCCCACACCGGCAAACTCGATCATGGAGCGGTCGTTCAGGCCGTCGCCGCAGGCCATCAGATTTTCGCGGGTCAGCCCCATGCGCTCCAAAAGGGCGGCAAGACTGCCGTCCTTTGCCACACCCAGCGGCACAGCCTCGATGAAGAAGGGGCTGGAGGGGTACAGGTCGACCCGCCCCGCAAACTGCCTCTGCCCGGCGGCGCACACTTCGTCGCGGCGGGCAGGGTCGAGGGTGATGAGCATCTTGCAGATGGGGTAGTCCACATACTTTGCCAGATCGTCCACATGAAACATGCCCAGCTTGGTGGTGAAGCACTCCTTGTTGGCCCACTCGTCGGTGTCGCGCTCACAAACGATGCCGCGGTCGTCATAGGTCAGGATCGCCACATTCTGCTGTTCTGCAAAAGCGCACAGTTCCGGCACCACAGCAGGGTCAAGGGTCTTTTCCACCAGTGTTTCACCGGTGCGGCAGTCCACGATCTTACCGCCGTTGTAGGACAGGATGCAGCCGCCTTTTTTGTCCAGACCCAGATCCTTTGCCAGCGGGGTGATGCCTGCGGTAGGTCTGCCGGAGGCCAGCACGATGGTAACGCCCTTCTCAATGGCGGCATCCAGTGCTGCGCGGGTGCGGGGAGTCACGACTTTCTGGTCGTTGGTCAGGGTGCCGTCCAGATCCAGCGCCAGAACTTTGATCTCTGCCATAAAAATACATTCCTCTCGATCTATATAAAGGTAAAAAAGCACTTACCCTTTTATTGTACAATGAAATGCGCCCGATTTTCAACCCTTCCGGCATGGTTTGTGGAAAAAGAGCGCCGCCTGCACAGGATTTTACATCATTTTCCGCCTTTTTACGTTGAAGGTGCAGAGCACGCACCGGTTTTACCAAAGCTTTGCGGCAGCATGGTTTTTCCGCAGGCAGCGGTGCGCTACAATAAAGGCGTTCCCGCAAGATAAAACAACAGGGTCTGAGGTAGACCCGATCATTGGATGAAAAGAGAGGATCGCGTTATGAAAGAAAATAAGATCTCCCGCCGCAGCTTTCTGAAGTTTGGTGCAGCTGCTTCTGCCGCTGGGATGATGGCCGCTGCTCCCGTGGCAGCACATGCTGCTGAGCCGGATGCCGCCTCTGCTGCGGACGAAGAAAACTGCCTGCTGGGGCTGTTCAAGAAGCCCAAGTATATCTTCCTGTTCATCGGCGACGGCATGGGCACCGCCCAGATCCAGTCTGCCCGCTTCTACAAGGGCACGGTGGACAACAACGGCGCTGTGACCGAGGCCGACCTGAGCTTCACCGGCTTCCCCACCGTGGGCAGCGTGACCACCTACGACAGCACCTCCTTCTGCCCGGACTCCGCTTCCACCGCAACCTCCATCGCCACCGGCCACAAGACCGAAAGCGGCGTCATCAATATGTGCCCCTGGACCCGCGATGTGCCCTATGAGACCATTGCCGAAAAGCTGCACGCCCAGAAGGGCTACAGGGTGGGCGTCATCTCCTCGGTCAACATCGACCACGCCACCCCCGCCGCCTTCTATGCGCACCAGAAGACCCGCAAGAACTACTACCAGATCGGCGTGGAGCTGGCAAACTCCGGCTTTGAATACTTTGCCGGCGGCGAGTTCCAGAAGGTGAGCGGCGACGGCACCGGCCCCAACAACCACGAGGTGGCTGCACAGGCCGGCTACAACGTCGTCACTACGCAGGCAGGCGCTGCCGCCCTGACCGCAGGCGCTGGAAAGACCCTGATCATTGCGGAGAATCTGGCCGACGGCAAGGCCATGAACTACGCCATGGATGCCGCCGCAGGCGAGTGGCAGCTGACCGATTACGTCAGGAAGGGCATTGAGCTGCTGGACAACGACAAGGGCTTCTTCCTGATGACCGAGTCCGGCAAGATCGACTGGGCCTGCCATGCCAACGATGCGGCGGCCTCCATCCACGATGTGCTGGAGATGAGCAACGCCGTGCAGGCTGCGGTGGAGTTCCAGAACAAGCACCCCAACGAGACCCTGATTCTTGTCACCGCCGACCACGAGACCGGCGGTATGGCCATCGGCTACAAGACCACCAACTACGACACCTTCCTGACCAATCTGGCTCACCAGAAGATGTCCTACGCAAAGTTTGATTCCACCTATGTGCAGGGCTACATCGCCAACAAGACCCCCTTTGAAGCCGCCATGCAGGACGTGAAGGCAAACTTCGGCCTGACCCTGCCCACCGACCCGGATGCTGCCAACGCAGGCAAGCTGCTGCTGACCGACTACGAGGTGCAGAACCTGCGCACCGCCTACGAGCGCACCCTGAAGGTCGGCTCTTCCAGCCAGAAAGAGATGTCTCAGCAGGACTACGAGCTGTACGGCACCTACATCCCCTTCAGCATGGCTGTCTGCCACACCATCAACCATAAGTCCGGCATGGATCACACCACCTACGCCCACACCGGCGCCATGGTGAACATCTACGCCAACGGCGTGGGTGCCGAAAACTTCGGCGGCGTGTTCGACAACACCGAGATCTATCACAAGCTGGCCGAGCTGACCAAGGTTCAGTAAAACCTTCCGGAGCTTCCGCAGGCTGCCCGGATAAAGTGAAAAAACCTCCCCGCTCTGGAACCGCAGCGACTGCGGCAGGGCGGGGAGGTTTTGCGTTGATTAGGCTGTTTGCCTTTGCGGCTCCGCCGGTGAAAAAACAAATCGGGAAAGTCCGCAGACTTTCCCGATTTGTAATTTAGAAAATGATTCCGCTGAATATGGCCAGAGCAAAGCGGAGGCCATTCAAAATTTAATTGTTGATCTCCGGGAAGCCTTCCAGCTTGCTGGTGCAGCGGGGGCAGCGCACGGCCTTGATGGAGATCTCGCTCTGGCAGTAGGGGCACACCTTGGTGGTGGGCTCTGCGGGAGCTTCCGGCTCGGCAGGCTTTTTGTGCAGGGAATTGATGAACTTGATGACCACGAACAGCACGAATGCCACGATGAGGAAGTTGATGATGGCATTGATAAAGGAACCGATGCCGATCATCACATCGCCCACATGGATGCCGACGTCCGAGAAATCAGCGTTGAAAAACAGGCCGATGGCAGGGTTGATGATGTCGTTCACCAGTGAGTTAACGATCGAGGTGAACGCACCGCCGACGACCACGCCGACTGCCATATCCAGCACATTGCCGCGCATGGCGAATGCCTTGAACTCTTCAAAAAACTTCTTGATGCCTTTGACTTCTTTTTCTGCCATAAGAAAATCCACTCCTTTATGCCGCAAGGGAACGTATTTGCCTCTATGATAGCGGATTTTTGGCGTGATTGCAAGGGAAAATGACGGCCTCAGCCCTCTTTTGGCAAAAAAAGAAAACGGGAAAGCCCGCAGACTTTCCCGTTTTACAGTGATGAAATAGTTTTTACTTTTCCGGTGCAGTAAAAGCGATGGGGGTGGCACCTGCAGCGGCATCCACACTCAGCAGGGAGATGGGAGCGACCTCGTAGTGCAGGGTCTCAAAGCTCTGGGTCTGGCCGTCCTCGGTGGTGAACTCCAGCACGTAGGTCACGTCAGACTGCTTGTCAGCCTCCACGTCGCGGGTGATGACGAGGTTCTCGCCGTCAGCCAGACCGTTCTCGCCGGCCAGATTTTCACCCTTCTCCTCGCTGCCTGCATCGTACAGGTACAGCTCGGTGACGGTAGAACCGGTGGTGTTGTACACGGTGTACTCAGCGGTGGTGGGCTCAGCAGCTTCGCTGGAAGCAGCCTCAGAGCTTGCAGCCTCGGAAGAAGCGGCAGCAGAAGAAGCCACGGAAGAGGAAGCAGCGGTAGAAGAACCGCCGCAGGCAGTCATGCCAACGGTCAGTGCCACAGCGGCAGCAACGATCGCAATGTTCTTGAGTTTCATGAGAAATGTACTCCTTTGATTTTTCTTCTTCTTGGTCAGATAAACCAACAGGTTGGTTGACTGATGGAGACGATTATACGGGAATTTCGACAAAAAATCAAGACGCTTGTGTACATTTTCAACGATGAAACAGGAACTGTTACCAATTTGACATGAAATTGGAACATTTTAACATGAGTTAACATGAAGCAAAATGAATAAATGCTTTCTCAATCAAGGTGACAGAATCTCTTTTGTAAGAAGAGACTATGGAAAAATTGTTTTGAATGTAGTAAAATAGTGATAGAAAAGTGCCGTAAAAAAGAATATGGATCTGGCATAAAATATAAAAATATCCTGATAAACGCATGAATTTAGAAGATGTGACCAATAAATAGCATTAAAATTGTGCAGGAATCTCATTGAAATAATGCAACGTTAATGCTATAATAATGCTTGAGGAGGTAACATGGCAAATTATTCCGTTAAACAGATCGCGGAAATGCTGGACACGAATCCGGAGACCGTACGGCGCTGGATCCGTGCAGGGCGGCTGGAGTCTTCTCAGGCGTCCAAGAAAGAGGGAAATGTGGTATCAGAAGACGCGTTGAAGACTTTTCTGGAACGCACCCCCAAGTATGCAGCAGCTGCGGCCGGTATGGCAGCTGCCGGCATACTATCACCGTTACCGTCAGTTCCCATTATAGGCGCATCGCTTGCAGTGAGTGTCGGAATGAGTGTGGCGAGTGCACTTGCGCGGCTTGAAAGGAGAAAAGCGGAAACCGCCAGCGATGCGAAGGAAAATCTGATTCAGCTTCAAATCGAAAAAAAACAATTGCTTGAGCAAATTCGGGCTGAGGCGCAGCAACTGCAGGAACAGCTAAAAAAACAGGAACAACAACTGCAGGAGGATAAAAGATGGCTGCAGCTGCTGCAGTGCCTGGTGCGAGAGCTTGAACTCGACCTCGATCAAAGCGAGGGGAGATAGATGGGCCCAGGGACCCAGAAAGGCAGGCTTTTTATGGAAACTTTCGATATTATGTACGTTGACAGCGAAAGCATGGAGTATAAAGGCACGGCAGATTCAGTGTACAAAAAGTACGGGAAAGAGTGGACAATCCGACCTTTGGGCAATGGAAACGGGAACTGGCTGCTGACAAAGCGGGCAGATATCCTCGTGAATGGCAAGAGCTACCGTAAAGAGGTTCTGGACTACTATAGTAAACAGAAAATGACGCGGCAGCTGTTTCTGAAATTCAAGAGTGATCTTGAGAGCGGAAAAATCAAGCTGCAGGCCTGATCGGTAAGAACGCATAAAACAGAGAAAAGCCTTCCCGCGCAGATGCAAAACTGCACGGGAAGGCTTTGTTGTGCCCGGAATAAAATGCGGAAAGCGGCTTTACTTGGGCTGGCGGCCGATGTAAGCCAGAATGCCGCCGTCGGCGTACAAAATCTGACCGTTTACGAAGTCGGAAGCATGACTTGCCAGAAATACGCAGGGACCCACCATGTCGTCCGGCTCGCCCCAGCGGCCTGCGGGGGTCTTGGCGGTGATGAACTGGTCGAAGGGGTGGCGGCTGCCGTCCGGCTGCACCTCACGCAGGGGAGCGGTCTGGGCGGTGGCGATGTAGCCGGGACCCATCCCGTTGCACTGGATGTTGTATTCGCCGTACTCGGAGGCAATGTTCCTGGTCAGCATCTTCAGCGCACCCTTGGCGGCCGCATAAGCGGAAACCGTCTCGCGGCCAAGCTCGCTCATCATGGAGCAGATGTTGATGATCTTGCCCTCGCGCTTTTCCATCATGTCGGGCAGAACGGCCTTGGAGCAGTTGAAGGCACCGCCCACATGCACATCGATGACCCGCATAAAGTCGGCGTGGCTCATCTCGATCATAGGCACGCGCTTCATCAGACCGGCGTTGTTTACCAGGATGTCCACAGAGCCGACCTCGGCCTTGATCTTTGCCACCATGGCGTTCACAGCGTCCTCGTCAGACACATCGGCCACATAGCCGTGGGCGTCGATGCCGGCAGCCTTGTAGGCGGCCATGCCCTTTTCAAGGCTTGCCTCGGAAGAGCAGTTGAAGCAGATGACTGCACCGCATTTTGCCATGCCCTCAGCAATCGAGAAGCCGATGCCGTGGGCACCGCCGGTGATCAGAGCCACCTTGCCCTGCAGGTTGAATGCAGAAAGATCCATGATTTTCTCCTTCTCAAGTTAAATTTTTAGCAAAAAGCCCCGTGCCGGTTCTCCCGGTACGGGGCGTTTGAATGGTGCTTTTTAGCGCAGGTCAGTGGTAGCGATGTTGTCCATGTCGTCAAACTCCATGTTCTCGCCGCCCATTGCCCAGATAAACGTATAGTTCGAGGTGCCTACGCCGCTGTGGATGCTCCAGGAGGGGCTGATGACAGCATCCTCGTTGTGCATCACGATGTGGCGGGTCTGGGTAGGCTCGCCGCACATGTGGAACACCACCTGCCCCTCGGGCAGTTCAAAGTAGGTATAAATCTCCATGCGCCGCTCGTGGGTGTGGCTGGGCATCGTGTTCCAGTTGGAACCGGCGTCCAGCTCGGTCATACCCATGCTCAGCTGGCAGGTCTTCAGCACATCCGGGTGGATGAACTGGTTGATGGTGCGCTTGTTGCAGGTCTCAACGCTGCCCAGAGGACGGTGATTTGCATCAGCCATCTTGATCAGGCGGGTCTCGTAAGAGCAATGTGCGGGAGCGGATACCATGTAGAACTTGGCGGGATGCTCCGGGTCGGCGGAAGCAAAGGTGACTTCCTTGGTGCCCTTGGTGATGTACAGGCAGTCCTTGTAGCCCAGCTCGTACTTCACGCCGTCGGCCACCACGATGCCGGTGGAATCCTTGCCGATGTTGAACATGCCGATCTCGCGGCGCTCCAGAAAGTAGTGGGTGCCGAAGTTTGCCCACACGTCGATGCCCTTGTCGATGGACACGGTCTCGTGCACCGGCATGCAGCCCAGCGTGACCATACGGTCCACATGGCTGTACACGGCAACGACCTCATCGGCCTTGTACAGGCCGGTGATGAGCATTTCGTCCCGCATTTCCTCAGTGGTATAGCGCTTGAAATCCTTCTGATTGCAGGAGTAGCGGATATCCATGGCGGACTCCTTCCTGCTCTTAGCGCTGGATACGGCCGGAACCGTCGCCGCCGGCCAGCTTCTCGACCTCGGACACGGTCATCATGTTGTAGTCGCCCTCGATGGAGTGCTTCAGAGCAGAAGCAGCAACTGCAAACTCAACAGCCTCCTGAGTGGTCTTGCCGGTCAGCAGGCTGTAAATCAGGCCGCCGCCGAAGGAGTCGCCGCCGCCAACGCGGTCGATGATGTGCAGGTCGTACTTCTTGGAGAAGCAGTACTCATTGGAAGCAACATCGTACAGCATAGCGCTCCAGCCGTTGTCGAAGGCGCTGTGGCTCTCACGCAGGGTGATAGCGACCTTCTCGAAGTGGAACTTGTCAGCCAGCTGCTTGGCAACGCTCTTGTAGCCCTCAGCGTTCAGCTTGCCGCCGTAGATATCGGTAGCCTCGGCCTCGATGCCGAACACGTCCTTTGCGTCCTCCTCGTTGGAGATGCACACGTCAACATACTGGCACAGGTCGGTCATGGCAGCGCGGGCCTGCTCACGGGTCCACAGCTTGCCGCGGTAGTTCAGGTCGCAGCTGATCTTCACGCCGTGTGCCTTAGCAGCCTTGCAGGCCTCGCGGCAGATCTCGACGACATTCTCGCCCAGAGCCGGGGTGATGCCGGTGAAGTGGAACCAGTCCACGCCCTCGAAGATCTTATCCCAATCAAAGTCGGAGGGCTGAGCCAGCTGGATGGCGCTGTTGGCACGGTCGTAGATGCAGACGGAACCACGCTGAGAAGCACCCTTCTCGTTGTAGTAGATGCCAACGCGATCGCCGCCGCGGGTGATCATGCTGGTGTCAACGCCGTAACGGCGCAGGCTGTTGACAGCGGCCTGACCGATTGCGTGTGCGGGGAGCTTGGTGACGAAAGCTGCGTCCAGACCGTAGTTGGCCAGAGAAACAGCAACGTTTGCCTCGCCGCCGCCGAAGGTGAACTCCAGGCTGTTAGCCTGAACGAAACGCTCGTAGTTGAACGGCTGCAGACGGACCATCAGTTCGCCAAAAGTAACGACT
>CAKSTO010000025.1 GCA_934501115.1 uncultured Faecalibacterium sp. | reverse complement strand
CAGTTTTGTCAGCTTTTTCGTGGTCACAGTCCACGCTCCTGTTCCTTGTGCCGGACTTTGCCGGGGAGTTCTGCCGCTGCCTGCACCAGCTCCTGCAATCGCGCCAGCACCGAGGGACGTTTGTCCTTGTTGAGCAAAGATGCCGAATACTCCTTGAACGCCGAGTTGAAGGCTTCTGCGTCCGGGGCTTTGAAAAAGACCAGATACCGGGGCGGCACCTCGGAGGTGTCCTTGCGGATGGCGTAGTCGATGCCGTACTTTTTGGCATAGCGTTCCAGCCCACGGATGCCGGTCTTGCTGATCTCCACGCTGGACACACCCCGGTTTTGCCGCAGAAGGGTGCGGACGCTTTGCTTACCTTGGGATGCTTTGGACTGGTACAGCCGAAACGCCGCTTTTACTGCCCGGAGGACAGTCCGGGCGGACAGCTTTGTGGTGGAGATCATAATGTTGAAGGATTTCTGTTCGATTTCTTCCTGCACTGCCATCACCTCCCATGCAGCAGGATGCTTTTAGCGTTCATGCTCTGCCGAGGGCTTGGTACGGGGCTTTTCTGTGGGCGATTCATCAGGCACCGGCAGCACCAGCAGACGGTTGCCCAATTTCAGAAAGGCTTCCGGCTGATGGAAAAGCTGCTCGTACTTCTGCGCCATTTCCGGGGTCAGGGATGCGAAATCCTCCTCGCCCAGACCCACTACTAGAAAGTCTCCGGCAACGGCATCGTACATCTGCCCGTTCTCATCCCGAAGGGCACGGTTCAACGGCAGTCCCATGAGCTTGCCGTCATCGTTGTAGACGATGGCAACCGGATCTTCAAAAGGGTAGCTTGCGCCGATGGAGCCGCCCACCGCCTGCTGCAAGGCTTTCAGGTCGTTATCGATCTCGACCTGCTGCGGATACTGTCCCGGTGCAATTTTCAGCACCGAAAGGGTATTCTCTTCCATGTGAATCCTCCTTTCCATTCAGCCCGATTTCGCCGCTCCGTGCCGCCTGCATCAAAGCCGCCACGAAGAAGCCGAAAATGGCACCAGCTTCAAAAAAAGCGAAACCGATAAAAAAGTTCAGCATAGTACACCTCAGTCAATGCGGATGCAGGTCAGCTTCTGCCCATCTGCCATCAGGGTGGTGCTGTGACTTTCCAGATAGGTCTGAAAGCGGTAAATGTCCTCCACTGTCAGGGACACGATGGTACTGTGCCCATCGGTGCGGTAGAAGATGACCGGACCGGTCAGATACCGCTTGCCTGCCAACTTGAGGACCTGCGCCGGATTGTAGCTGATAAACAGCGGCGCACCCTTCACGGCAATCAGGGCATCCTCCTCATCGAAACAGGGCAGAATGGAAGGAGCATCCTCCTCCATGATAATGGTCAGTTCCATGTCCGGGCCGATGGCAGCAAGGTAGATATTCTCGCTTGCCATTTCGGTCAAGCAGGATGCCGCCTGTTTCAGCATGGACAGGATGTTCACGTCCACCGTGATCTGCGGAGCGTGAGCTGCGGGGTGAAAAGGAATCGTATTGTTCATAGGCGTTACCTCCAAAGTTTTTGCAAACAAAAAAGACCCAATCGGGTCTTGCGTTACGGGTCAGCGTTCGTTGTGGCGCTGCTGCTTTTTCTGCCACGCATCCAGAAGCTGGATGATTTTTTCTTCCATTTGCCGAGGCGTATAGCTGCGTGGAAAGTATTTTCGCAGGATGTCGTTTTTGATAGTTACAGTGTCCTGCTCACTCTTCTTTTCCTGCCCCAAAATGTCAAACGCCTTTTCATAGGTGAACTCACCACACTGCGCCATCTTCTTTAGTTGCTGAGCCTGCGATACAGATGGGGCATTTTGCGTACCATCCATGGCTTCTAAAAATTCCCGCTGTTGGCTTTCGTCCAGATAGGACAGTTCCACAGCGGGATTGAAGGAGATCTTCTTTTCGTCTACCATGTCCAGCAGTTCCGGGATGAGGTTGGTCAGACGGATAAAGCGCCGTACCTGATTTCTACTGTCGCCAGCTTCCTGACCAACAATATCGGCAGCTTCCAACTTCCGCCCAACTTGGGCGGAAGTTAAATCTGATCTAGCACCTTGATTTTTTATCGCTTCCAGCTTCATTTTGTAGGCAAGAGCCCTCTCACTGGGCAGGATGTGTTCACGTTGGAGATTGCTGTCCACCATCAATATCACAGCAGCATCGTCCGACATCTGCCGCACGATAACCGGCAGAGTATCCAGCCCGGCAAGTTTAGCAGCATACTGACGGCGGTGCCCGGAGATGATCTCATAGCCGTCACCGTCCGGGCGGGGGCGGGCGATCAGCGGAGCCAGCACACCATACTGAGCAATGCTCTCTACTGTCCGGGTCATAGCTTCATCGTCCAGCACCTTGAAGGGGTGGTTCTTGAAAGGGAACAGCTCTCCAATGGGGATCTGCTGCACCTGCTCCCGCTGCTGTTCCTGTCGGGATTCTTCCGTGGAGAAAATGTCATCTGCCCCTTTCAGCGACACGTTTAAGCTGTTTTTCGGCATCAGCCAGCACCTCCTTCGTCAGAGATTGGTAGGCTTCTGCCACCTTGCCTTTGGGGTCGTGCTGGAAAATGCTTTTGCCAACGGCACTGATCTCCGCAGCACGGACAGATCGGGGAATGGTCTGGTCAAACACTTTGATCTTGCTGCCGTAAGCACCTCGAATCAGGTTGTCGATCTGCTGTCCGTAGTTGGTGCGGCTGTCGGTCATAGTCAGCAGGATGCCCTCAATTTTCAATTTGGGGTTGATCTGCCGTCGGACCTTCTGCACGGTCTGCAAAAGCTGTTCCAGACCTTTCGCAGACAGGTACTGCGCCTGCACGGGAATCAGGGTGGTGTCCGCCGCTGCCAAGGCATTGACGGTCAGCATCCCAAGGGAAGGAGTGCAGTCCAGCAGAATGAAATCATATTCGTGCTTTGCTCCTTCCAGCACCTGCTTGAGCATCTTTTCCCGGTTCATGCAGTTGACGAGAGACACTTCCAGCCCTGCCAGTTCGATGTTCGCCGGAATCAGGTCAACGCCCTCCGCATGGTGCAGAACGCCTTCACCGGGCGGAATGCTCTGGTCGTTTATGGCTTTCTGCATCAGGGTGGAAAGGGTGGTGGGCAGTTCATCGGGCTGCTGCCAGCCCATGCTGATGGTCAAGCTGCCCTGCGGGTCAGCGTCCACCAACAGGACTTTCTTACCTTCCATCGCCAGCCCAATGCCAAGATTTTCACAGGTGGTGGTCTTGCCAGTGCCGCCTTTCTGGTTGACGATGGCTACCGTGGTTGCTTTCTTTGAAATTTTTATCACCTCCGCATCGCTAAGTCGTGGTTGGTTTGGTTCTGGTAGGAAAGCTGCATCGTGGTGGGTGCGTTGTACAGAGAAGCGAGCAGATATTGTTTCATGTTTCGGATTGGGCTGCTGTTCTCTGCAAGGCACTTCAGCACAAAGCGGATATGGTCAGCGTTCAGCTTCATAAAGCGACTGCGTACCACCTCGGCGGGCTTATCGTCCCCGGCAATGCGCAGCAGCTTGCGGTTGGTAGCGCAGGTGTCCACCAACAAATCTACGATCTGATAGATGGTGTCCTCATCGTCCGGGCAGAGCCGGAGCAGAAGGTCTATCTCCAAAGACTGAGAAAAATATTCTTCCAGTTGGGTGCGTTTGCTCATCCCATCCGCTTCTTCAGAATAGAATGGATCAGTCTCACTCATTTCAGTATCATTCTCTTTAGTCTTATTACATCGTGATTTTGAAGGGTCTTGACTTGCGTTTTTGAAGCCTCCAGAATCGTGAAAATCACGATTCTGGAATATTGATTTTGACGATTCTGCTGAAAAGTTCTTCACATACACCAAACTTGGCTTTCCCAGACCTCTGCGTTTTCGTTCAATCAGACCAAACTTTTCGAGTTCCCGGAGCAGCTTGGTCGCTTTGTTGTCTGCGCAACACAACGCCCTCTTGACATCCTCTATCGTGAAGATAATGAACACCCGGTTCTGCTCGTCCAGCCAGCCGTTTTTCACGGACAGGCTCATGCGGTCCAGCAGGATACCGTACAGGGTCTTGGCATCGGTTGACAGGCTCTGGAACCGTGGCTCCTGAAACAGAGCCTTTGGAATGCGGTAGAAGGAGAACAGCTCTCCGGCTTGTCCGTAGAAGTAGTCAAGGGTCATGTGGCTTTTTCAACGTTTTACTCCAGCTTGTGTTCAAAAAATCGACCGCCTTTCATTTGAAAATAAAAAGCGCACTCTTTTCTTATTGAAAAGTGGTGCGCTATGTAATATAATGGCTGTATAACTTAGCTATCCAAAAGATAGTCGATGAGATATTCTTTCGGAATCATGAAAGATCGTCCGACTTTCAGGCAGCGAATTCTATGTTGATGGATTCTTCTGATGATGGCAGTCTGGCTTTTGAAACCGAGTAAAGTTGTTGCTTCTTCGACAGACAGCACATCAGGATAGTTCACAAATAATTTTTTATAATACTCTTTTGCTTGATTTTGATTCATTATCCTTGACTTTCCTTTCGTTTTGTGCCTAAGCAGAGGAGCGTTTTGCCCTGCATCCCTCCTGAACATCCCTCCAATTTCCATTTGGGCGGTCCAAACCGAAAAAACAGAGTAGGGGGAAAACGCATCGAAAAATCGTGGATATTCCAAATTATTGTTCGTTGAGGCGTGAATTTTGCCTTTGCACAGTGGGAACCAGATATCACTAGATATCACTGGATGACACCAGATGGAAGATGAGGACAAAAACTCAAAATCTATTGGTAGCAATACCGTGTGGGTTCGACCCCCACCATCGGCATAAAAACAGCCTGAGATCATACGATCTCAGGCTGTTTTTTCATTTATGCCCTGCTCGGCCTCACAGCATCTTCACGGTCAGCGCTTCGCTGGTGCGATCCTGCGCTGCGTTGGCGTTGGCCGGGTCATCCAGCATATAGCGCAGCACCAGCACCTCGGCCACATACAGCACCGCTACCTTGATGGGGATGCTGCCGGAGTCCAGCGGGCTTTCCTGTGCGCCGCACCGCAGAACCACGTCTGCCAGCTTTGCGCCGGGAGAATCCTCATAGTGCGTCAGAAGAATGACCTTTGCTCCCGCCGCCTTGGCCGCACGCAGGGTCTCCAGCATATCCCGGGTAGCTCCGGAATAGGACACGAACAGCACCACATCCTCTTCGGTCATCAGGCTGGCTGTGATCAGCTGCAGGTGGCTGTCGCCCGCCGTGCGGAACTTGGTGGTAATGCCTGCAAAACGGGCGCAGATATCGTTTGCGATCAGCATACTGCCGCCCTGCCCCAGACAAAACACCTGCCGCGCCTGATGCAGCAGCGCCACTGCCTCATCCACGGCCTCCGGAGAAAGTGCGTTCTGCGTACCGTTGATGGCGGTCATAAACAGCGCACTGGCGTGTTCGCACAAGGTGGCCGTATCAGCATCCGGATCAGGCTCCCGCTGATTGACCAGTGCGCCGGTCGCGTTGGCCTGTGCCAGCGCAATGCGCATCTCATGATAGCCTTCAAAGCCCAGCGCCCGGCAGAATCGGAACACCGTTGCCTCTGCCACCTGACACTCCCGCGCAAGAGACGAGATGGACAGATATTGCGCCTCCGTCGGATGCTGCAGAAGATAATCCGCCACAGTGCGCCCCGATTTTGTCAGGTCGCTCTGATGCTGCTGCAGCAGCTCCCAAAAATTTGTCGTCATTTTCCCTTACTCCTGACCCGGCAGTCCCGAAAGGCCGCCGTTCGATTCGTTGCACCTTCCATATAAAAGTATAAAAGAATCGACGCCGTGGTTCAAGAGACGCATTGACCACATTTTGTGCAATTCTTCTGTGCAGAGCACACAGTTTTTGAAGAAAATCAGACCATTTTGTGAAAATGTCTTTCATTTTTGTAATTCTGCCCAGAAATATTTTTTCACTACGGCTTCGATAGGTTTGTACCATTTTGGAATAAATTCACTCAAGTGAAGAGAGATTTTCTTTGCATTTCAACACATATCCCACATTTTTGTGCACAATGTATAGTGGCGACATGAAAATTTATGAAAATCACGAATGGACAAAATGAAAATATTTTTCTATAATGAAACCATCAAGAGCGGCTGCTGGCACGGCAGGCCGCCACAATGTGAAGCATTGAATACGAAGGAGAAACCATTATGAAAAACTGCATTTCCCGCCGTTCGTTCCTGAAGGCCGCTGGCGTTCTGGGTGCAGCAGGTGCTCTGGCTGCCTGCGGCGGCTCTTCCGCTTCTACCTCTACCGCAGCTTCCGCCCCTGCAAGCTCTGCTGCGGCCGGCACCTCCACCAGCATCAAGCTGTGGACATACCCTATCGGCGGCTGGGGCAATGACGACACTGTTCAGGGCATCGTTTCTGCGTTCAATGCAAAGTACCCTGATATCAAGGTCACTGTCGAGTATCTGGACTACACCAACGGCGACGATCAGGTCAACACCGCGATCGAGGGCGGCAGCGCACCCGATCTGGTCATGGAAGGCCCCGAGCGTCTGGTCGCAAACTGGGGCGCAAAGGGTGTCATGGCTCCGCTGAATGATCTGTGGACCGACGACGCCAAGAAGGACATCTACGAGTCCGTTGAGTCCGCCTGCAAAAACGACGCCGGCGACTACTATGAGTATCCCCTGTGCATGACCGCACACTGCATGGCCGTCAACATGACCAAGGTCAAGGAAGTGGGCGCTGACCAGTACATCGATACCGACAAGCACACCTGGAGCACCGACGGCTTCCTGAAGACGGTTGACGCACTGTACAAGGGCGGCTATGAGAACGTTGCTGCTGTGTACTGCGCAGGTCAGGGCGGCGATCAGGGCACCCGCGCCATCATCAACAACATGTACGGCGGCACCTTTACCGACGCAGCTCACACCAAGTACACCGCCGACTCCCCCGAGAATATCAAGGCTATTCAGGCTCTGTACGATGCAGACGGCATCAACTTTGATGCTTCCATCGCCGGCGGCGACGAGATCACCCTGTTCCGCAACGGCACCCTGCAGATGGCTTTCTGCTGGAACATCGCACAGCAGCTGAACAGCGACAACAACGATGCCGGCCTGACCAACAGCGGCGACGAGATCATGCCCATGGCATTCCCCACCGAAAGCGGCGACCCGAAGCTGTGCGGCGGCATCTGGGGCTTCGGCATCTTCAACAACGGCGACGAAGCCAAGATTGAGGCTGCCAAGACCTTCATCGACTTCATCGCTGCTGACCCCGATCAGGTCGCAGACAGTGTTCTTGCCTCCACCTACTTCCCGGTTCGTTCCAGCGTAGGCGACATCTACGCAGGCAACGAGATCATGAGCGAGTACAGCAAGTTCATGAATTATCTGGGCGACTACTACCAGATCACTCCGGGCTGGGCAACTGCTCGTACCGAGTGGTGGAATATGCTGCAGCGCGTCGGCACCGGTGAGGACGTTGCAACCTCCGTCAAGACCTTTGTCGACAACGCCAACGCAGCCGCACAGGCATAATGCGATCCGCTCCGCCGGGGGCAAAAAATAATTGATTCTTCGCCCCTTCCTCGAAGATCCCGACGAGGGAGGGGCCTTATTTTGAGAAAATCCGTTGAATGGAAAGGAATGGTGATCCTCTTGGCTGCAAAAACGGCGATCAAAGAGCCCAAGCGCAGCAGCGCGCTGGTTCGGCGCGAGACCTTCGCTTCCTATTGTTTCCTGCTGCCCAGCCTGATTTTCTTTCTGGGCTTCGTCATTTACCCCATGGTTCTCTGCGTGGTGACCAGTTTCTTTGACTCCACCATGAACCGTGCAGATATCTTCGTAGGGCTGGCAAACTACAAAGAGCTGTTTTCTGATCCCATCTTTCTGGGCGCTCTGAAGAACACCTTCATCATCGTGGTGGTCTCTGTGCCCGTGACCTGCGCATTCTCGCTGTGGGTCTCTTCCGCGATCGTCGACCTGCCTGAGTGGGCAACGAGCCTGTTCCGCTGTGTGTTCTACCTGCCCGTTGTCACCGGCTCCGTGGCCGTCACAGTCGTGTGGAAGTGGATGTACAACAACTACTACGGCATCTTTAACTATCTGGGCAAGACCTTAGGCCTCATTGACAAGAACATCAACTGGCTGGGCGACGAGCGGTTCGCTCTGGGCTGCATCATCCTGATTCTTCTCACCACCTCGGTCGGTCAGCCCATCGTGCTGTACGTTTCTGCTCTGGGTAATGTGGATCAGTCCATCGTGGAAGCAGCCGAAGTGGACGGTGCCAACGACTTCCAATGCTTCTGGAAGATCAAGTGGCCCGCCATCATGCCCACCACCCTGTACATTCTGGTCATCACCACCATCAACTCCTTCCAGTGCTTTGCGCTGATCCAGCTGCTGACTTCCGGCGGCCCCAACCACAGCACCGATACCATCATGTATTATATCTACTACACCGCATTCAAGCTGTACCGCTACGGCTACGGCAACGCCATGGGCGTTGTGCTGGCGGTCATCATTGCCATTCTGTCGGCTGTCCAGTTCAAGCTGGGCAACCAGGATAATTAAAGGAGGTGCCGGACAATGAGTGCAACTGCTGCAGGAAAGCAAAAACCGTTGAAGCGTCACCCCAGCAAGCTCAAAAAAATGAGTGCTTATGCGATCCTGACCATCATTCTTATCAGCATCGTGGCGATCCTGTTCGCCTTCCCTCTGTACTGGATCATCACAGGTTCTTTCAAGACCGGTGCTGCCATCAACGCCACCACCCCGGAGTGGTGGCCGCATGAGTGGGTGCTGACCAATTATCAGAAGCTGTTTGCCGGCAAGAGCGCCCCGCTGTGGCAGCTGGCTGTGCCCTTTGGCTCCAAGTTCAGCGCCAACGGCGAGCCCCTCTACTTCTCGGTAGGCCCCACCGCTCCCGCTGCCATCCGCTGGATGATCAACACCGTGTTCATGGCCGTCATGTCCATGATCCTCACCTGCATCACCGCCGCTATGGCAGGCTATGCGCTGGCAAAAAAGCGCTTCGTCGGCCGTAAGCTGCTGTTCACCCTCATCGTGTGTGCAATGGCTCTGCCAAAACAGGTCATCCTGATCCCCCTGCTGCGTGAGATGAGCTCCCTGAACCTCTACAACACCATCTGGGCCGTCATTTTCCCCATCGTAGGCTGGCCCTTCGGCGTGTTCCTGATGAAACAGTTCAGTGAAGGCATCCCCACTGAGATGCTGGAGGCCGCCCGCATCGATGGCGCAAGTGAAGCACGCACCTTCGTCAAGATCGTGCTTCCCATGGTCAAGCCCGGCATTGGTGCATTGGCCATCTTCACCTTCATCAACAGCTGGAACGACTACTTCATGCAGTTGATCATGCTGTCCAGCACCAGCAACCTGACCATCTCTCTGGGCATTGCAAAGCTGCAGGCTGAGAACAGCACCGACTTCGGTCTGATCATGGCCGGTGCCGCACTGGCTGCTGTGCCTATCATCATCATCTTCCTCATTTTCCAGAAGTACTTTACCAAGGGCATCGCAATGGGTGCTGTTAAGGGCTAAAATTTCGACCGCGGCCTGCGGCCGAAACAGGGAGAAATTTTTGGCGCAGCGGTCTGCAAGACGCGAGTGCCGCCCAAGGCACGAAGCGGATGCAGGGCACCGCAAGAGGGCGCTGATGCCGCTGCCCGAAACAGAAAGCGCATGAGCTTGATGTACAGGGAGAAATTTTTGGCGCAGCGGTCTGCAAGACGCGAGTGCCGCCCAAGGCACGAAGCGGATGCAGGGCACCGCAAAAGGGCGCTGATGCCGCTGCCCGAACTGGAAAGCGTACGAGCTTGATACAACTTACAATTATAATTAAAGAAGGGTTTGAAACATGAAAGATATCAAGAAATATCAGGGCGTTATTCCTGCTTTTTACGCCTGCTACGACGCAGATGGAAACATCTCCACCGAGGGCGTCAAGGCTCTCACCCGCCATCTGATTGCCAAGGGCGTCAAGGGCGTGTACGTGGGCGGTTCCTCCGGCGAGTGCATCTACCAGCATGTGGATGAGCGCAAGGCCGTTCTGGAAGCCGTGATGAGCGAAGCCAAAGGCAAGCTGACCGTTATTGCTCATGTCGGCTGCAACAACACTGCAGACAGTGTGGAGCTTGCACGCCATGCCGAGAGTGTGGGTGTGGACGCCATTGCTTCCATCCCGCCCATCTACTTCCACCTGCCGGAGTACGCCATTGCAAAGTACTGGAACGATATGTCCGCTGCTGCTCCCAACACCGAGTTCGTCATCTACAACATCCCGCAGCTGGCAGGCACCGGCCTGACCATGAGTCTGCTGGGTGAAATGCTGAAGAACCCCAACGTGATCGCCGTCAAGAACAGCTCCATGCCCACCCAGGACATCCAGATGTTCAAGGATGCCGGCGTCGCAGCCCGCGGCGAGGGTGGCTTTGTGGTGTTCAACGGCCCCGATGAGCAGTTCGTTTCCGGCCGCGTCATCGGTGCAGACGGCGGCATCGGCGGCACCTACGCCGTCATGCCCGAGCTGTATCTGGCCATGAACGATCACATCAACAAGGGCGAGATCAAGCAGGCTCAGGAGATCCAGTACGAGGCCGACCGCATCATCTACAAGATGTGCGAAGCCCACGGCAACCTGTACGCCGTGCAGAAGGAGATCCTGCGCCGGATGTACGGTCTGGAGCTGGGCGGCGTGCGTGAGCCGATGCCCGGCCTGATCCCTGCGGACGAGTCTGTGATCGCCGAAGCACAGGCCATGATCGAAGCAGCCGTTTCCAGACTGTAATTTCAACGAAAAAGCGCCCCTCTCCGTCTCTTTTCAGAGGGGAGGCGGGCGCTTCTTTTGATAGGAGGAACTCCGCATGATCTGTGATTCTCTGGAGCATCTTGGGCGATACCGCGGGTTGAATGCAAATCTCGACACCGCCATTGATTACCTGCAGACCCACGACATTTCTACTCTTCCGGACGGCCGCACCGAGGTGGACGGCGACAATGTGTTCATCAATATGATGGACGCCACGCTCCATTCGGACGATGGCTACCACCCGGAATATCACAAAACCTATGCCGACCTGCAGATCGACATCACCGGCGGCGAGGGCTGGGGCTACACCAGCAAAGCCGGCAGGGAGATCGGTGAGTTTACCGGCGACTGCGGTTTTCAGGACAGCGCCAGTGTCGTGACCGGCACATTGGGCGAGGGACGCTTTGTGCTGTTCTTTCCCACTGAGCTGCACAAACCCGGCCTTGCTCAGCACGGCTGTGTGAGCGTGCGCAAGGCTGTTGTAAAGATTCGGATGGAGGATTGAACGATGGATAAGGAAAAGCTGTTTGCTCAGATCAAGGGCGGTCTGATCGTCTCCTGTCAGGCACTGGAGACCGAGCCCCTGTACACGAAAGAGGGCGGCGTGATGCCGCTGATGGCAAAAGCCGCCGCCATGAGCGGCGCTGTGGGCATCCGCGCCAACACCGTGCGGGACATCACCCAGATCAAGCAGGTGGTGGATCTGCCGGTCATCGGCATCATCAAAAAGGACTACCCCGGCACGCCCATGTACATCACCGTCACCATGAAGGAAGTGGACGAGCTGGTGGCCTGCGGGGTGGACATCCTTGCCGTGCAGGGCACCGGTGCCCTGCGCCCGGACGGCTCCACCTCCGCCCAGTTCATCCGCGCCATCAAGGCAAAGTACCCCGACCAGCTGGTGATGGCCGACTGCGACAACTTTGAGAACGCCATGGCCTGCGCCGAAGCCGGTGCCGACTTTGTGGGCACCACCATGCGCGGCTACACCCCGGAAACAAAGGGCATTGACGATATCGACTTTGATTTTGTGCATAAGCTGGCCGCAGAGTGCCCGGCAAAGGTCATCGCCGAGGGTCACATCCACTCCCCGGAACAGGCGGTCAAGGCGCTGGAAGCCGGTGCATTTGCACTGGTGGTGGGCGGTGCCATCACCCGCCCGGCCGAGATCACGGCGCGCTTTACCGGTGCCATCAACGCTGCGAAAAAGTAAAATGGAGTGTGCCGGATGAAACAGTATTTTGGCATTGATATCGGCGGCACTGCCGTCAAGCTGGGCATCGTGGATGAGACCGGAAGGGTGCTGCTCAAGGGCGAAGAAAGCGTCAGCTTTGACGGCTACCAGACGCCTGTTCTCACCACCGTTCGGAAAGCCGCAAAAAAGTTTTTGACCGCGAACTCCATCCCGGTGGAAAACCTTGCGGGCATCGGTGTTTCGGCCACCGGTCAGATCGACAGCCGCAAGGGCATCGTGGCCGGTACCTGCGGCAACTTTCCCAACTACATCGGCAGCCCTATCAGAGCCGCGCTGGAAGAGGACTTCGGCCTGCCCGTTACAGTGGCCAACGACGCCAACTGCATGACGCTGGGTGAAGTGTGGGTCGGCGGGGCACAGGGCTATACGGACGTCATCGGTGTGACGCTGGGTACCGGCGTGGGCGGCGGCATCCTGACCGGAGGCCGTCTGCTGGAGGGCGCGCGGGGCCTTGGCGGCGAGCTGGGTCACTACCGCACCCACGCGCTGGACGGTGTGGACTGCACCTGCGGCGCAAAGGGCTGCTGGGAGCGCTACGCCGCCACCACCGCGCTGGTGCGCGCCGCACAGGAAAAAGACCCGGCATGGAAGGACGGCCGCGCCATCTTTGCCGCTGCAGAAGCAGGCAACGAAACAGTTCTTGCCCTGCTGGATGCATGGACGGACGAGATCGCACAGGGGCTTGCCGGCATGGTGCACATCTTCAACCCGCAGCTGATCTTGATCGGCGGCGGCGTGAGCGCGCAGCAGAAACTGCTGATCGACCCCATTGCCGCAAAGGTGAAAGCATCGGTCATGCCCGCCTTTGCAGAGGGGCTGGAAGTGCGTGCCGCTCAGCTGCGCAACGACGCCGGTATGGTGGGCGCTGTGTACTATTTCCGACAGACCATGGAAAAGGAGTAATTGTATATGAAAACACATATCCTCTGTCTGGGTGATTCCAACACCCACGGCTACTGTGCAGACCCCAGCGACTGCGCCGACCACGGCATCCGCTTCAACGAAGAAGAGCGCTGGACCTGCCGCCTGCAGGCCGCTCTGGGCGACAGCTATCTTGTTACGGAAGAAGGTCTTTCCGGCCGCACCACCGTGTTCGTGGATCCCATCCATGAATCCATGGATGCCCTCAGCGTCATCTATGCCCTGCTCAAAAGCCATGAGGTCATCGACCTGCTCATCATTATGCTGGGCACGAATGACGTCAAGGAGCGTTTTGGTGCCAACGCCGCCTGCATCGCTGCAGGCATGGAGCGGCTGATCCTCAAAGCCAAGAGCGTGGACTGCTGGGGCGAAAAACAGCCTAACATTCTGGTGGTGGCACCTCCTCCCATCGGCGAGGGCTTCCACGACGCTGTGATGGGCGATGGCTGTGTGGAAAAATCCGCCGGTGTGGCCGGGCAGCTCCGCATCGTCTGCGAGCGTCAGGGCGTGCACTTTCTGGACGCAAAGGACTGCGAGTTCAACAAGGTGGACTTTATGCACCTGACCCGAAAGGGTCATGCTCAGCTGGCGGAGCTGCTGGCTGCAAAGCTTCCTGAGCTGGTTTAATTTCATTTTTTGTCCCCTCAAAAGAGGGGACTTTTATTTTAATATTTTTTGTAGAGCACAGTCGCGTACTTAAAGTTTCGCGCCTTTTGCAAAGAACATCTCCGCCGAGTATGTACTCTTTTGCGCGCACAAAAGAGTACCAGAAAAGCGCCCGCTACTTTCGAGGCGCGGGAGGCATGAACTAGGGGCTACTCGCCCCTAGTAGCCCCAAAGCAGTTGGGCTCCATACAAAAAATCCAAGTCGCTACGCTAGAGGATTTTTTGTGTTCCGCCGATTTAAATATTCCCCGCTTGTAAACAGCCATAAAATCGGCTATACTCTCCACAGAAACTCTGCGGCCGTTTTGAGCTGCTTTACACTGAGAAAGGAATTGCCATGACCGAACTTTTCAAAGCACCCGTGACCCCTGCCGAGCAGGCAAGAGACGAACTTCTGGGTGCTCTCGTAGGCCTTGCCCGAGCTGCCGCCAGCGAGCCAAAGACCGCGGACACCGACGAGGTGCTGAACGCCGGTCTGCGTCTTGCCGCACAGCCGGATGCCCCGGAGGAAAAGCTGCGCCGGATGCTTGCCATCGTCCGAACCGAAAAGCAGCGCGTCGCCCCCAACTGCGCTTCCTGCGCCATGCCCTGCGGCAACACCGCCGACTACGATCTTACTCGCCTGTGGCACGCACCGGAACCGATCCTGAACCTGAAAATCCAGATGCTTTCTGCCGCCGCTGCACTGGCGCGAAAGCGGCCTTCCGGCGATGCACAAACCGCTGTTTATCAGGTATTGTTCACACTGGCCGAGAACTGGGACGAAGAGCTTCTGCTGCCTGTCGTGCAAAAAGCACAAAAGCTTTGCGCAGAGTAAATCCCACTCGAAAATGCCGGTTCTTTACTTCCCGGATTTGTCCGGATGCTTCCTCTGCGGGATCTGCAAAGTCCCTGTTTTTTCTCATTTTTCTGCAAAGTATGCGTCCGGCGCTTCCCGTTTTTTTCTTTCTTCCATTTATCCTGCAATTTATGACCCTTTTCCGAAAGTTTTTTCGCAAAAAGACTTTACAAATGTTTTGTAAAAAACTATTATATACTTAATCGGACTTTTGTGGAGCCGTTTCGTGCAGTGATCTGCACAGCATCGATTATGAAGGAGGGTTTGAACTATGCCCGAAAAGAAAAAGACCGCTGCGGCAGCTCCCGCAGTGGAGACCCCCGCAGTCGCTTCTGAAGAAGCCAAAGAGACCAAGACCCGTCGATCCGCCAAGGCACCCGCCCGCCGCGGCCGTCCTCCGCTTGCCCCGGAGCTGTATGTCGAGTTCAGCGGGAAGCAGTATAATGTGACGGATATCATCGACCGCGCCAAGGCCGACTACCGCACCACCCACAAGGTAGGCGTTCAGTCCTGCAAAGTCTATGTCAAGCCCGAAGAAGGCGCTGCCTATTATGTGATCAACAAGGTCTCCGGCAAACTCGAGCTGTAATTTTTTTACCGGGGTTCCTTTCCATTATTTTTGTGTTCTATGTCCGTCGGCACGCACCCGTCCGGGCACAAAAGGTCCGTTCCCACACAGGCTCCATTTCATGAGTAAAAGGCCTGCCCTGCAGAAGATTTCTTGCAGGGCAGGCCTTTGTTTTCAGATCAGATCCCGAGCCATCTTTTCCAGAAGGGTCTGTGCTGGACGCCGGGATCCGGATCCGGGATCTCAAACACATAGCGCTCGGTCGCGTTGATCACCGTTGTCTTGCCCCGGGTACAGACGCGAGGCAGCTTTGCATCGTAATTGAGGTGCACATGTCCATGGACGAACCACTGCGGCTCATACTCGTCCATCAGTTCGTTAAAGCACTCAAAACCCTTGTGGGCGTGATCCGTATTGTCGTTCAGGCCTGCCGCCGGAGAGTGCGTCAGCAGCAGGTCGATGCCGCCCAGTTCGTGGACTTTGCCCCGCAGCTTCCGCGTGCGGCGCCGCATTTCCTTTTCAGTATACTGAAAGCTGTCCTCCTTCATATTATAGCGGATGCTCCCGCCCAGACCCATGATACGCAGACCCTTCCATACATACACACAGTCATCCACGCAGATGCAGCCGCCCGGTTCATTGTGGCGATAGCTGCCGTCATGGTTGCCGTGGACATAAAGGATCGGGGCAGCTGTAAAGTTTGTGAGATATTCCAGATATTTCTGTGGCAGATCCCCGCAGGAAAGGATCAGATCGATCCCTTCCAGATGCTCCCGGGTGCCATAGTCCCACAGTGCTTTGGAGGGGACATCTGAGATCGCAAGAATTTTCACTTCAGGTTCGCTCCGTTCTCCCGGCCTGTACCGGTTATTTCGTAAGGCCTTTCAGGTTGTCCAGGCCGTTGATCGCCATCAGCGTATGGGTCTTGACATCCAGCTCATCGTAGTGCGGCAGAGCGCCCTCCACGCATTCATCCAGCCAGTCCATCTCCATCAGTTCCTTCGGGCTGTAGGCTGCTGCAGCCGGTGAGTGCAGTATATGTCCCTGTGCGTACAAGTCCTCCGGGAAGATGCGCAGATTATCCTCGCTCAACAGTTTTTCCATCAGATCCAGCAGCTGCAGTGTCCCGCCCGGTAAATCAGCATCGTACACGATCTCCTCTGCACCGCTGCGCATGCCCCACCAGTAATTCACCGCCCGGGCACCGGCAGCATCATTGTCCCATGCGCCGTCAAAAATAGAGCGGATGATCTCCACGTAAAAAGTTTCCCACTTCCACGCAGGCAGCCCCAGCGGCTTCAGGCTGCCGTCCGGCAGGCGGCGGCACAGGCCGTAATCCCGGTGTGTGCCGGCAGGCTCGCGGTTGTCCCGGGCGTAGAAGATCTCCACATCCGGACGGTCAGAAAAATCCAGCGGATGCTTTTCGTCCGGCAGACAGGCCCAGCGCAGCACGATCCTTGCGTCCGGGCGCACCGTTTTCAGCCCCTGTGCAAAGGCGTTTACCGCCGCCGGGATGCCGTACACCGGGTTTGCCGCCACATAACCCACACGGTCGGTCTTCGCCAGCACACCGGACAAAATGCCCAGCAGATAGGTCACTTCATAGGTGCGCGGATAGTAGGTGCGCACCAGCGGATGAGGCGCATTCAGCGAGCAGTTCAGGATGCGGGTCTTCGGGTGCTGCGCCGCCACCTTCAGGCAGGCGGTGTGCATCCGGGCACTCGTGGTGAATACCACATCTGCGTTATCATGCGCCACATCTTCCAACACCTGTTCGGCATCCACCTCCGGCTCGACGTTCTCCCTGCAGGTGATGAACACTCTGTCCGGGAACGCCTGCTCCAGCGCTTCGCGGCCCCGGTCATGGGCACGCACCCATGCGCTGTTCCGGGCGTTGTGCTCGTGCAGGAACACCACCCGCAGCTCACTGGGCTTTGTAAAAATATTCAGCTTGGACAGCAGCGGCTCACCGGGCCCCTGCTTGGGCTCCAGTGAAAGCTCGACCGCCTGCGGCTCGGTCAGCACCTTGACTTCATTCCACAGCTTTTCCAGATTCTGTTTTACCTGACCGGGAGTAGAATCGCAGGCATCGGAGTAGCGGTAGACCGACAGGTACACCAGCAGCGCATCCCCGGCAGTGAGGCCGAGCTTTTCGCCGCCCAAAGCGTTGAACTGCTGATAGAACATCGTATAGAACGCAGAGAAATTCAGCCGGTCGTCATCCGTCCAGTTTTCACCCGTGGCCTTGCACACCAGCTTCTGCAGTTTGGCATAACCGCCCAATTTGGAGAAATGGACGTAGCTGATCTTTGCCAGCTTGTAAAAATCCAGAAACTCGTAATAGATACGGTTTTCCAAGCTGTCATTGCGTTTCGGGATCAGGCGGGTGACCGTCCCGGCGATCTTGACCGCCTCGTAATATTTGAGCACTGAGACGCGCTTATTGCCTTCCTGCACATAAAACTTGTTCATGAACTCAAAGGCAATGATCGGGGTATGGATGCCTTCTTCCAGATGCGCATCGCACAGGTTTGACCACTTGGCGGCAAACTCCGTATCCGGCTCCAGCAGCGGCATAAAGTTTGGTGCAAAAGCCGTATGGCGTCCGCTGGTCTTGGTGCCAACGATGCTCTCCGCCGGGATCTCTACCAGCCCAAGCGGCTCCTGTGCAGCGATATCAACATTGACCAGAATATCATCCAGCACCGCAAGATACGGCGACTGGCCGCGCGCCACGCAGGCACGGTAGGCACGCTGCCCCGCGCGCAGAGCGTTCTTGTAATCTTCCAGCATACTTGTTCCTCTTTTCGTAAGACCCCGCGAAGGGTCTGCACCCTGCTGTATCGTACAGCTCAGTATACCATGAAATGTGACTTTATGGGAAGTTTTTCTCAGAAAAAGTGTTGATTTATCCTTTCGATTCAGGTACGATAAAAGAAACAAACTGATGATCGGAGCCAAGAGCTATGCAGACCGAACAACTGCCCATTCTGGAAGCCGGCGAATACCCCGGCGGCATCTGGTATTACGAACCGCACACCTACCAGCCTTACCGTTTCGTACTGGGGCGCGTGGGGCGGCATCCGCTGGTGTGTATCGGCATCAACCCGAGCACCGCCCAGCCCGGCGCACTGGATCCCACCTTGAAAAGCGTAGAGCGTCTGGCCGCTTCCAACGGCTTTGACAGCTGGATCATGTTCAATGTTTACCCCCAGCGCGCCACTGACCCCAACAACATGGATCGCGTACCGGATCGCGCCCTCTGCGACGAGAACCTGCGATGGCTGAAAGCCGTTCTGGCTGAGACCGAACCCACCATGTGGGCGGCGTGGGGCACCCTGATCGAAAAGCGGGATTACCTGCCCGGCCTGATGCGGGAGATGGTTGCACTGACCCGGGAGCGGAACATCCCATGGGTCACCTTCGGCAAACGCAGCAAGAAAGGCCACCCACACCATCCACTGTATCTGCGCAAAGACTCTGCACCGGAACCTTTTGATGTGGAAAACTATCTGGACACCTGTTTCTGATCTCAGGCGTCCTGTTATGCAAAGCGGAGGGATCTTTTTTTGACCGCCGAACATTATCGTCCCATTCGCAGCTGGCTGGAGGCTCACCCCGCAGCAAAGCGCTGTGTTGCAGCACTGGATCGCTGGCTGCCGCTTGTGCCTTTTGTGTGTTACCCTGTGCTGCTGTGTCTGCTGAATGTACATCTGTTCCGGCTGTTCCCGGTTCAGAAGAGTGCCGCGCTGGACTTCAGCGTAGACATCGCCCGAGCCGTCTTTGTGCCGGGGCTCACCTTCTGGGGCGGAACCATCCTGCGGGACAGGCTGAATCGTCCCCGCCCCTACGAGCAGTCCGGTTTTGAGCCTCTGATTCACAAGGAGACGCAGGGGCACTCTTTTCCTTCCCGCCACGCCTTGAGTGCTGCTGTGCTCTCCATGGTCTGGTTGTATTTTTACTCTGCAGTCGGCTGGGTCATGGCAGGCATCACGATCCTGATCTGTATTGGCCGCGTGCTCACCGGCGTGCACCATGTGCGGGACGTGGTGTGCGGTGCTGCTTTGGGGTTTGCATTGGGATATGCCGGGATGTGGCTGCTGTAAGCAGGCGCTTCTGCGTTGTTTTTTACAAAAGACAAAAAAAAGAAGAAGAAATTCTGCATTTTTTCTTGACAGATCTGGTTCCTTATGGTATTATACTTCTCGCAGCGTGTCCGACACACGGCTGCCGCCATAAAGGAACCCAATGGGATTACAACGTGCGCCCGTAGCTCAGGTGGATAGAGCAACTGCCTTCTAAGCAGTGGGCCGGGGGTTCGAGTCCCTTCGGGCGCATCTATGTGGTGCCCATAGCGTAGTCGGTTAACGCGCCAGATTGTGGATCTGGAGACCGTGGGTTCGAGTCCCACTGGGCACCCCACCAAAAAATCCGCTGATGCTTTGCATCGGCGGATTTTTTATTTGGTGGGCGTGCCCAGTGGGACGAGAACAAGGCGGCTCTGACGCGTCAGCGGCAGAGCAACCAACAGCCCAGTGGGCTGTTGGTTAGCCTGCGGGTCCCAATCAGTAGGAATGTCTACCAAGACAAATGCTGTGCTGATGCTTTGCATCGGCGGATTTTTTTATTCAGCGGGGTGCCCAGCGGGACTCGAACAGCACGGCACTGCCGAAGGCAGGGCAACCAACAGCCCGGTGGGACTCCTTTCATTTTAATGCAACCGCAGCCCCTGTCCCGCAAAGGACAGGGGCTGCTTTTTCTTTATCCCTTCATCTGGCTCAGGATCTGTGCGATCTCTGCGCTGGTGTAGCCTTCCTTTTTCAAAGCGTTGGTAATGCTGCTGTCACTCTTTCCCTGACTGCGCATCAGCATCGCCGCATAAGGCACCGATACGCTTCCTGCTCTGCCGCTCACCCCGCTGCCTGATGCAGCGGTACGCTTTGAGCTGTCCGCAGTCTTGCCTGCCGCACTGCCGGAAAAGCTGCCGGAACTGCCTGCCGCCCGGTTTGCCTTCCGGGATGCATTGGACTTTTTCAGGTTCCACTCTCCCATTGCGATGTTCAGCTTCTGGCTGGTGATATCGTTATTGAACTTCTGCTGGTTGAGTTTATCCTGATATTCCCGTTCGCTGAGTTCATTTTCATAGCGCTGCTGGTTCATTTTGTCCTGATACTGCTTTTCCTGCAGCTGCTGGTTCCACTGCATGTCTGCGCGGTCTGCCTCGTACTGACGATTGCCGGAATAGATGTTGTATCCCGTATTCAGAAGCCCGCTGAGCATAGAGCCAAGACCTGTAGTGCCCGTAAGCGCGATCTGAACGATATCTCCCAGGAACCCCAGCACGCTCATAACATTATTGAAGCCCTGCTGACGCTGTGCCGCCTGCTGCTGTTCCTGTACGCTGTAGTAATCGTGCAGAGTGCCAAGCTGGCTCAGATAATCCTGATACTGGCCGTAGTCCTTTGCATAGGCACTATTGTAGTCGTTTCCTTTCTGCTCCAGCTGCGTATAATAGTCTTTCAGCTGATCGTTGTAGAGATCCTGCGCGTTCTGCTCACTGCTGTTCAGCTGATCCAGCTGGTTCACCAGCTCGTTTCCGCCGCTTTCATAAGTGTCCAGCGCCAGACTGTACAGCGTAGGGATCGCATTGTTCAACGCACCGATCTGCTGCTGGTATGCCTGCTGAGCCGCGCTGGCAGCATAGCTGGAGCCATAGCCGCCGGTCAGCGCTGCAGCCTGTGCGGCGGCGTCTGCGCTGGCATTGCGGGCATTCTGCAGGTAAGCCTGCTCATACTGGCGGTAAAGCGGATCCTGCGTGTAACTGTACTGGAAAGTCTGCCGCTGCAAAAGCTGCTCCAACAGCGCATCGATCTTGTCCTGATAGCTGCTCTGATAATCTTTGGGGCGGTTTGCCTGCCACTCTTTCAGCGCCGCAGCAGCGTCATTCACCGTCTGGCTGGGCGTATAGCTGGAGTTTGCCAGCGCATTTTCTACATCCTGACGGCTGTTCAGCCCGGCAGTAGAGTATCCGCTCTGCACCGCCTGCTGGTTTTTGCTTTCCGTCTGCGGCTGCACCGCATCAAGCACCTCGTTTTCTTTCTTTTTGTTTGCCATAACTGTTCCTTTCTTTTATAGATCCTGCAGCCTCATCCTCAGCTCGTCCGAAAGATTTTCTGTATCCAGATTGGTCAGCACATACTGCAGCTGCTCCTGCAGTTGATACAGGTAGCCCCGCAGTGCTCTGGCATCCTCCGGATCCATATTTTCGCTGAGCTTGGGCAGGCCGATCTTGTTGATGCCCATCACGCTTGCCATATCATCCCACCTCCTGTTCTATAATGCCGCCTCTGGCAGCAGCCATCGTTTTCGCAATGCTTCTCAATGTGATCTGCCCCATGCCCTTCAGTCGAAGCCGCAGCGTACCATGCCGCCGGGGTGCAAAGGACAGATCATAGCTGCAGTGCGGTTTTTCGGCCGTGATATCTGCCGCAGGCTCCCACGAGCCGCCGTCGTAACTGACCGACACCTCCACTGTGCTGCTGCACACGGCATCCAGCCGCAGCGTCAGGCGGGAGAGGTATCGGTCTTCGGCACCATCCAACCCGATATCCCCTGTTGTCACCTCAAAGCGGATCTTTTTTTCCACACCGTCAGTGCTCTTCCAGTCCGGTTCCCGGTCAGGGTCTGCCGCCCACAAGGCCTGACCATCCCAGAGGTAAAGCTGCCCGCCGGTGCTGGCCATATCCCAGGAGCAAACGTCTTCTTCGCTCCACAGGCCGCGCTCTGTGTCATACACCAGCAGCCGCGCCTGCCCGCCGCCGTCCCGGGAAACGTGCAGATAATACCGGCCGTCCAGTGCACCACCCACAGCATTCTGCGCATGCGCCAGACGGCTCGCGTCCAATGCACCGGAGACCTTGACCGGGATGCTTCCATCCCATGCCATCACGCCGTCCGGCGAAAGGTAATACAGCGTTTCGTTGAGCACACACAGGCTGCGTGCGGCATTTTTCGCCACACCCCGGCAGCGCAGGGAGGTGAGCTGAAAGTCTGCCGGCTTTGAGCCATAGAGCTTGTGCAGGGTGTTCTCTTTGAAGAACAGTGCGTAGCCCATACAGGTAGCCGCACCCGTAAACGCCCCGTCGCTGCCCACTGTGACCGCATAGCTGTCTGCTGCGATGCCGCGGTAAGAGAACCAGTTGGTAGGGTCGCCCAGTTTACAGGCGTAGATCACGTTTTCCTTGCTGCTGCAGCCCCATACGCGGTTGTCGCATTCGGTAACAAAATCCAGATCCGGCACCCGGCGCTCCATGCTCACCGGCGTGCTTACTGAGAAACTCCGGGTCTCCCTGCCATCCATGCTCGTCCACAGTGCGCTGTCTGCTCCCTGCACCAGCGTACCATAAAAGAAATCGCCTTTTGCTGCAGCCTGCACCCGCAGGCCGTTTTCCAGCACGTCGTACACCACCAGATCTCCATCCAGTTCTTCCCACATACCGGCCTGCTTTGCAGCCGTTCCCCGTGCTGTCACGGTATCCCACTGAGCAAACAGCTTTTCGACGCCTGCCGCCGTAATTCGGCAGTATTCCAGCGGCACCGCCGTCCAGTTTCCGGAGTTCGTGCTGTACACCTCCAGCGTTCCGGTGCTGCTCCACGGGTGCTCCTCGTCTTCGATCTTCAGAAAGGTCTGCCCGTCGGTCGGCTTCTCCGGCTCTTCTTTGCCGCAGCTGTCCACTTTGTAGGTTTTTCCTGAAGCGTCGCAGGGGGCAAACTTCACGCTTTGCCCTTCCGACTGCCACAAAGCTCCCAGCGGGCTGATGCTGCCGTCTGCGGTGTCAAAAGCGATCTTATCCGGAAAGATCAGGATCTTCGTGCCGAGACCCGTCAGCGTCTTTTTTCCATCCAGCACCACATCCTCGCAGGTCACGACATCCGCATCCCTGTCGTCCGAGGTGTAGACCAGATCCCGGCCGCAGACCGTCAACAGGCCGTTCAGGTGATACATCCCGTTCAGTCCGGTCAATGTCCGCAGCTTTCGGCGGGGCTTGCGGGTGCTCAACGCCGGGAAATCCCGGGTCGAGAAATTCACCCCCTCGCTGTACTCTGCCTCTGTGCAGGCATAGGTCTCATTCAGTCCGCCAAACGCCCGCACGAGGCTGCGGCTGTTTGTGATCCTTGTTCGGTTTGCCAGAACCATCCTTCCACCTCCTTACCACTTCCACCGGCTCCCGGCTCGGGGCGGATAGCTGCGCCGCAGCCACACTGCCAGATCTGCCAGAATGCTGTTGTACTGTGCCTGCTCTCCGGCATAGCGGTCCGTCTCGCCCAGTGCTGCATCCGTCATCGCACACAGGTAGTGCGGGTACAGCGCGTCAAACGGTGCCGGAGCCAGCAGCACGGCCTCGTCCTGCAGGCTGTCATCCTGTGCAAGGTCAGCTCCCACCGTATCATAAGCATCGGTGATGCTGTTTTTGAAAAAGCGCTCCCGCAGCATGGCGTCCGCTTCTTTCAGCCATCCCTGCCGGGTGGCCAGTGCAATGCGGCTGCCCGGGCGCAATTCTTCGGCGCGTTCCAGCGCCTGTCCTGCCGTCATAAGCTCACTCTCCTTTTTAATAAAAAGAAGCCCGACCGGGCCAAGTCTCCCAGCCGGGCTTCCGGTTCATCGGTTTACTGCGCGGCGTTTTCCGCAGCTGCAATGCGGGCGGCGGTCAGCTCGTCCTGCATCTGGCTGTGCTCCAGCACTTCGGCCACTTCGGGCGGCACTTCCACCTCTACGCCACGGCGGATCTTGTAGTTCACACCGTTGACGCTGACGAACAGGTCACCCTTGTAACGGCTGTTATCCTTGAACAGCCGAATGCGCACATTTTTCTTTTCAGCCATATTTTCTCCTTCCTTTAAGCAAAGCTCGCCCCTCGGGAGAGCTCCGTTGCGGTGCCGCGTCAGCGGACTGCAGCGGTGAGAGGGTTCCTCAGTTGGCGGCTGCCGAAGCGGAGTAGGTGGACGCGCTTTCAATGCGCACCATGTACTGCTCCACCAGACGCTCTGCTGCACGCATGCCCTTCCAGCCCACGGAAGCGCGCTGGTTCAGCGGGTCGTCGCCGTAACCCAGCTGCTTGACAATGTGCTCCAGACCGCCGCCTTCCAGCTCGGTAACGCCGTAGGCGTGGGCACCCAGCACCAGCGTGCCGAACACGGCCAGGCCGGTGGGGCAGGTGTCATCCTTCCAGATCTTGGCCTCGCTGGTCTCGATAAAGCGGATATTGCCCAGCTTGCCGATCTCGCCGCGGAACATCGTCTCCGGATCGGCGTACTTGTGCACCTCAATGAACTCCTTACTGGTCTTGAGGTCGTAGGCGGCGTAGGGGTGGATGATGGCGATATAGCTGTCGCCGATGGGGTCTGCATTCATGGCACCCAGCTGTGCTGCCGCCTGAAAGAACAGCTTCGGGGTCAGGGTACAGGTCTTGTCCAGCGCCTTGCGGCTGGTCACAGCGGTCTCTGCACCGTCTGCGCCCAGTTTGGGGGCATAGATGACATTGGTGCCGCCCGCCAGCACATCGCGGGTGATGCTGTCCATGGTGCGTCCTGCCTGACTCGCCAGCACACGGGTAGCCTGCACCACGTTATTGTCGATGGCAGTCATCTGCAGTACATCGGTCAGCGGAGTCCAGCCGCCGTACTGGTGCAGGTCGCTGGTGATGGTGGTCACGTTCAGGGTCTGGCCGTCAGGGGTCACGCCCTCGGTCAGCGGAGTGGACGCCTTGGGCAGGCTGTCGTACTTGCGGAACTCGATGGTCTTGCCGCCGTTCTGCGGTACCGGGTAATAGTCCGCAAACTGGTCATGCACCAAGCGCGGCTCTGCCTGGTCAATGAGACGCTTCTCGTAGAAGGTCTTCATCTCCGGCGACATCGTTGCCGTGGTGTTCAGGTTCTCGGCGAACAGCTGGATATTGAAGTTCTTGTTCATAGTCAGTTTCCTTTCTTTTTATAAAATGAGATCACAATACGATTTGTGCTCCGTGGAGCACACGGCGTTCCAGTGCTTCCCTCTGGGCACGGGTCATGCCGGCCACATCCGGGCGGACAGTTGCCGCGCCGCCGGGGCGGATGCCGTTTTCAGTGGGGCGTGCAGCCCGCTGCCGGATGCGCTCCACCACGCCCTGTTCCACCGCCTGCGCAGCGGTGCGCAGGTTCTCGTCGTAGTGCGCCAGCCGGTAAGCATCCTGCACCCGCATTCCGGGCAGATGCATCAGGCGGCGCATTTCCGGGTTGTGCAGCTCCTTCTGAAGGTTAAAATCCGGCTGGCTGCGGCGCATTGCAGCTTCTTCTGCTGCCCACCGGGCGTGAAGCCCCTGAACCGTGTTCTGCGCCATCCGGGGCAGCGGGGGAAGCTCCGGGTTCTGCGCAGGTCGCTGCGGCTGACGCCCGGTCTCCGGTTCCGGCTGGGGCGCTGCAGGCGCAGCCGGAGCTGCATTCCGTTCGTCAGGCTTCATCGTGCCGGATGCGACTGCCTGCCGGGTCTGCGCTTCGCTCAGGGCTGGGGGAGCAGGGGCGGCATCGCCGCCTTCATTTGCAAACAGCTGCAGATCCATCATGCTCTCTTCGCCGCGGCGGCTCACATCCGCAAAGCGGACGTTTTCCGGGTAGCGTTCAGACAGCAGTACAAAGCAGGCTTTTGCCAGTTCAAAGGCGCCCTGCACCCATTCTGCGCAGGGTGCGTCCGCCTGCACGGCCACATGGGGTCCATCCGTCTCATCGAACGCATCGCTGCGGGCATTCTCTTCCCCCGCCATCAGGTAGACGAGCCCCTGCATCACGGTGCTGGCACCGGCACATACGATGTCCTGCCCGGCAGGCGCATACCCCGCATGGCCGACCGCTTCCAGCCGACAGCTCATGCCGGCCGGAGTATCCATCTCACTGTAAATCACTTTCATCATAAAAATTCACCTCCTTCTTAATTCAACTCCATGGCACGGGCAGCAGCGGCTGTCGGCAGAGCGCTTCTCAGGCCTGTCGGCTTTGCGCCTGCAGCCTGCCCGCTCTTCTGCGCAAACGAGCTGCTCACGCTGCGGGTCAGGCCTCCGGCGTCCCTCCGGTCTCCGCTCTGCATCTCGATGACTGCCGCCATCCGCACCATCTGATCCTGCATCTGTGCCAGCTGCTGGGCAAGGGTGCCGTTCTGCTGCACCCGCTGGCGGACTTTCTCAATGCCCTCAAAGTCCATCATGTCCAGTGCCGCAAGAGCAGCGTCCGCATTTTTCGGGTCAAAGAACCCCAGCTGATAGCATTCCTTGGCCGTCTCGTTCTGAGAAAGGCGGCTGAATGTGCTCTTCTTGGCGGCGCTGACCACGATGTCAAAGACCGGCTCCCGGCTGCCCAGTTCTACGCCGCCCACACTGCTGCCGGGTACGGCACGCAGTGCCTGCGCGGAAAATGGCACGAACCGGTTCTCGCCGCCGGCCCCAACGATGCGAAACACTCTCTGCTCATCGTAAAACTGGCGCATCAGCTCAATGATAAGGTAGCACTGCTTTGCAAAGGCACGGTAGGCACTCTTGAGCATATCACGGCTGAGCTTGCTGCCCGCTTCCTGCAAAGCCGCAATGGCGCTTGCTGCCGTCACGCCGCCTGCTGTCCCGCCCTGTGTCAGGTCACGGTTTCCGCTGATCTCCTTCAGTTCCTCAATGCGGCTCTGGCGATAGCTCAGGCTGTTGCCCTGCAATCCGGCTGTTTGCAGCGGGCGGAAACTGTCGTCGTTCAATCGGCCTGCCACATGCACGATATCCCGGCCAAAATCGGCCAGTTCCTCTTCGTTGACCCCTGCCGTGTCGCTGAGCACATACCGCTGCTTTGCACTCAGCAGCACGTTCTCATCCATGGCGTGGTTCATCTTGTCAATGGCGTTCTGGCAGTCCTTCATCACGTCGATATAGCCAAATCCCGCCGGGCTGTCCTCTTCTACAAACAGCGGATCAAACACAAAGGGGTACTGCCCGTGGTCATACAGCCCCCGTTCGGCCAGTGCCGGATCATTCTGGCTGGCGTACAGCACCACCCCATTGCAGAACTTGCAGTAGTGCAGCACCATACGGCCGTTTTGGTCCGGGCGCTTGTAGTACCAGTCCGCCACCACGCTCTTGGTGCTGGTATCCTGCCCCTCATCGTGGATGTACCGGGGCACGTCCATCCCCCCGGCGGTGCGTCCTTTGAGCTGCGGGTACTGTGCCGTCAGCTGTGCGGTATCCTCCAGACTCAGACTGAAAAAGTCCGGTGAGGACTGGATGTCCTCCACACCCGGCTCCCAGTAAAGCATCAGCAGGTTCACGCTACGCACCGTGATATCCCCCATACCGCCGCGCATCTGCGGATCCCAGAAGATGCCGGTCACGCCGGTCCCCTGTTTGAGCTTGCGCCACCAGCAGTCGCTATACACCTGCTCATAGTCTGCCTGTTCCAGCACCACCGGCAGCACGCTGGAAAGCGCCTGTGCTGTTTTCTCATCATCTGCCGCGCGGGGCAGCACATTGGGTTCGGGGTAGTTGTCCATGGCATCGGCATGCTTATTTGCAATGCTGTTGAACAGCCATCCGCTGGAAGGCTGCGCTTTGCCCGCCATCATGGGGTTCTGACAGTTTTTCCAGTGTCCCATGCGGAACCACAGTTCGTTGTCTACCAGACGCCTGTCCAACGCCGCCTTGCCAGCCCTGTAGCGCTGAAGTGTCTGCATGGCCTCGGCCACCTGCGCTTCGCCCACCGGCAGAGTTTCGTTCTGATAATCGTCCATCGCGTTTCTCCTTTATATTCTGTAAAATCTTGCCTGTCGATGCAATTCCAGCGGGTCGTCCGGCATGGGCGGCGCAGCGCAGCGCATGGGCGGGCTGATGGGGTTTTCCATCAGCACATAGCGGCACTCGTCGTAGATGTGGTCTTCCTGCCGGGTATCGATGTCCTCCACATTGCTCTCGTCATACACGAGGTTCGGGATGGTGCGGATAAAGTGTTTGCAGGTGTTGAACACCTGAAACATCGGCATGCCCTCCCCATCAAAGCTGAGCCGGTAGTGGAACTGCATCTTGCCTGCGAGCCGTGTATGGTCGCCGGCTGCCCAGTGCAGGAAGTTGGGTGCACGCTCCATCATGGCTGCGATGCTCTCGCCCCGACTCTCATCAAAGATGGCCGGATCCGCAATGCCATGGATGACCCGCCCCCGCAGCACAGGGTCGCTCTGCTCTGCTTCCCGGATGCGCCGTGCCTGCTCCACCGGATCAATGCGCAGGCCTTCGTTGGGTCTGCCGGTACAGCCGTACAGTTCCCGGATGCGGTAGAGCCTGCCCTCCTCGTCTGCGGCGTACCACCCTACCGAGAAGGGCTTTGAAAAGCCAAAGTCGAACCCCCGGTAGATCTGCCAGTGCTTCGGGATTGCAAACGGCGCAATGACATGTGTCCATCGCTGATCCTGATAGTGGTTCGGGTCGTTGCGCCACTCGGTGAACACCTGCCCGGAAAAGCTGTCCCAGCTGCCATAGAGCAGCGCCTGTTTTTCCGCTTCCGGCAGGCTGGCAAGGCTTGCCAGATAGCCCGGGTCGTTTGCCAGCAGAGCAGGGTTGTCAAAAATGCTGGACGGGATGAACACCCGCGTCCTCTGCAGCTTCTTCTCGGTGCCGTCCGGCAGCTTCACCGTGTATTCCTCCGCAATGGGCGTGCCGGGCGGCGCTGGGGTGATAAACCGCGCTTTGACCCAGCCGTGGCCGATGCCGCCAGGGTTTGTGGTCGCCCGCATATACACCCGTGTCCCCGGCCCTGTGGGTCGGTTGCGGCTCATCATGTAGCTGTACTCTTCCCACTCAAAATGGGTCAGTTCGTCGAACCCGATAAAATCATAGGCCTTGCCCTGATAATTCGTCCGGTCCTTTGTGTACTGCATGGAGCCAAACCAGATCTTCGCTCCGCTGGGGAACGTCCACACATGCTGCGTAGCATTGTACTGTGCCTGTGGGAACGCCCTGCGGTAGTACATCTGACTCTTATCCACAAGATCCGATAACTGCGGGTATGTTTTGCGTAGGATCAACGCCCTGTAATGAGGAATATTTACCTGACGCAGCGCCTCGATGATCAGCGCATCACTTTTTCCGCCGCCTGCCGCGCCGCCGTACAGTGCCTCCGGCTCCGGGCGGCTCATAAATTCCAGCTGCCGGGGCTGCGGCCGCCAGACTACCGGCACTCTGCATTCTTTAGTGTTCATGTTTTCTCCTCCACCTGCGGCAGCAGTACCACGCCGCACTCTGTGCCCTCCGCCTGCGTTCCCTGTTCGTTCAGGGTCTTGGCCACAGCGGCAAGGTCTTTCAGCACCGCCGTGGCTTCCTTGAGCCCTTTCATGATGTCGGCGTCTGAGCCGCCCTCCTTTCGTGCGGCCTTCTGGCGGTCATTCAGCTGGCGCACCTGCTGCGCCAGCAACGTGCTCAGGGTATCTGTGGCGCGGCTCAGGCTCACCACCCCTCTGACCGGTTTTGTCCGCCCCATTGTGTTCCCATCAGCTCCTTTCATTTTTTGTTCCGCTTGGCATGGCAAAAGAATACCACCTCCTTCGCCATCCCGACAGGGTGTACTTTTTCAGGCCCGGAGAGTATTTTGCCATCCAGATTATTCAATCTGTATAAAACAAGCCTCTTTTTTATCTCGCATCATCGTCATTTTCAAAAAAGTTATGATTTCTGCAAAGAAAAAAGCGCGCAGTAATTCTGCCCTCCGGTCAAAATCACTGCGCGTTCCCAAAGTCATACTCATTTGCGAAATTTGGACAAAAGATGAAAAAACTGTGTTTATTCCGTGGACAAACCCCTTTCAAACATGCTACAATAGGTTCTGTTCCTTCCCGCTGTTTCCCACTGGCGGGATATTTTATTTCAATCAGGAGGTTCTGCATGTTAGAAAACATCTTTCATCTGAAAGAAAACCACACTGATGTCAAGACCGAGATCATGGCTGGTATCACCACCTTCATGACCATGGCTTACATCCTTGCGGTCAACCCCAACATCCTGTCCGCTTCGGGCATGGATTCCGAGGCTGTGCTGATCGCCACCGCGCTGGCATCCTTCGTCGGCACCGCCCTGATGGCTCTGCTCGCCAACTATCCCTTTGCGCTGGCTCCCGGTATGGGTCTGAACGCCTACTTCTCTTACACGGTCGTCCTGACCATGGGCTACAGCTGGCAGCTGGCTCTGATGGCCGTCTTTGTAGAGGGTATCATCTTTATCGTTCTTTCCCTGACCAACGTCCGTGAGGGCATCTTCAACGCCATCCCCATGACCCTGAAGAGCGCTGTCAGCGTAGGTATCGGCCTGTTCGTCGCTTTCGTCGGCCTGCAGAACGCCAAGCTGATCGTCAACAGTGATTCCACCCTCGTCACTTACCAGCACTTCAAGGGTGAGACCTTCTCCAGCATCGGCGTAGGCGCGATTCTGGCTCTGCTGGGCGTAGCCATCACCGCCATCCTGCTGGTGAAAAAGGTCAAGGGCGGCATCCTGTACGGCATCCTCATCACCTGGGTGCTGGGCATCGTCTGCGAGATCGCAGGCATCTATGTTCCCAACCCCGATGCAGGCATGTATTCCGTCATCCCCACCGCATTCGTCAGCTTCGATTTCTCTGCTCTGGGCAAGACCTTCGGTCAGGTGTTCAAGACCGATTTCTCCGGTGTCGGCATCCTGAACTTCTTCGCCGTCATGTTCTCCTTCCTGTTCGTCGACCTGTTTGACACGCTGGGCACTCTGATCGGTGTGGCATCCAAGGCCGATATGCTGGACGAGGACGGCAAGCTGCCCCACATCAAGGGCGCTCTGATGGCCGACTCCATCGCCACCTGTGCAGGTGCTGTGCTGGGCACTTCCACCACCACCACCTTCGTGGAGAGTGCTTCCGGCGTCACCGAGGGCGGCCGCACCGGTCTGACCTCTATGACCACCGGCATCCTGTTCCTGCTGGCCACCATCTTCAGCCCGCTGTTCCTCACCATCCCGTCCTTCGCAACGGCTCCCGCCCTGATCATTGTGGGCTTCTACATGATGGGTTCTGCCGTCAAGATCGACTTCAATGATCCCAGCGAGGGCATCCCCGCTTTCCTCACCATTCTGGCTATGCCCACTGCTTACAGCATTTCCGAGGGCATTGCCATCGGCGTCATCTCCTGGACCATCATCAATGTCGTCACCGGCAAGGCCAAGGAAAAGAAGATCAGCCCGCTGATGTACGTGCTGACCGTGCTGTTCATCCTCAAGTACGTGTTCCTCTAAGCCGCTGATCTTACCACAAGCAAAAAAGCTCCCGTCCTGATGAAGGACGGGAGCTTTTCTGCTTCCTGTGATCCGGAACAGCCTGCGCATTCGCTCCGGGCTGTCCGGCGTGGAACTATTCTTTTTTAGTGATCGGGGTTATTTGCGTCTCGGGTGGATATGAACTTCGGGGATGGCTACGTTATCGTAATGGATAGGCTTGTCCGCCGCCGGAGTTCCGCCCGTGTCACGATGGTGTGCCACCTTGCCGGTATGCACCTCCGGCACCGCAACGGTCTCTTCCTCATGCTCCCGCTCCGGCTTCTTCCACAGCTTCTGCTGAAGCCACATTTTCAGACGATGATAGGTCGACATTGCGCGTTCCTTTCCCGGCACGGTATCTCCGCCCGAACTTCAGAAAAATGTTCTCAGATAAAGTTGATGAACACCGTGATGACCAGACTGTTGAGGAAATCCGCAAACAGGCTGCCCACCAGCGGGATCAGAAGATATGCCTTGACCGACGGCGCATACCGGTCGCAGATGGCCTGCATATTTGCCATGGCATTGGGTGTTGCGCCCATGCCAAAGCCGCAGGTACCGGACACGATGACTGCCGCATCATAGTCCCGCCCCATGACATTGAATACCACCAGCATCACATACAGCACCATGAACAGGGTCTGCCCGGCCAGCAGCACGATCAGCGGCAGAGCCAGCTCTGCCAGCTGCCACAGCTTCAGGGTGATCATTGCCATGCCCAGAAACAGCGACAGGCAGATGCCGCCGATGTCGTTGATCTCGCCCATATACACCGTGTAGCCCCCGCCGTATTCTCCCACATTGCGGATGATCGCTGCTGCGATCATGGCACCGATATAAATGGGGAAGGTCATGCCTGTCAGGCTCAGCACCCTAGAAAGCACCGTACCGATGCCCATGGCAATGATCAGCTGAAAACTCGCTGCCGGGTACATCGTCGTATGGCGCTCGTGCTTGATTTCTTCCTCCACCAGCAGGCTGTCGTCCTCCTGCACCACCGTAGCCAGCAGGTTGTGCCGCTCAATGAGCATCTTGCCGATGGGGCCGCCCATCATGCTGCCTGCGATCAATCCATAGGTAGCCGCCGCCGTGCACAGGGTCGTTGCTCCCCGAATGCCAAAATCCTCCAGCACCGGGCCAAAAGCGCCTGCCGTTCCGTGGCCGCCCACCATGGGGATGGAGCCGGTACACAGCCCCACCAGCGGGCTCACGCCCAGCAGCTCTGCCAGCCCCACGGCCAGAACGTTCTGGCTGATGATCAGCACGATGACCACGCCCAGAAATACGATCATCGCCTTACCGCCGCTTTTCAGCACCTTGAGGTTTGCCTGAAAGCCCACCGAGGTAAAAAACATCACCATGCAGACTTCCTTCAGGGTGTCATCAAATGCAAACTCGGCCACGCCGGTCACATAACACACGCAGGTAAAAACGGCAAACAGTACGCCGCCGATCACGGGTGCCGGGATGCAGAACCGCTCCAGCAGCCGCACCCGCTCCCGCAAAAACTTACCCAGCATCAGCACCAGCACAGCAGCGGCCAGCGTCTGATACATATCCAGTTCCATTTTCATTCGCTACTTTCCCTCAGTTCCCGGCCGCCTGATCGACCGTAATTCCTGCCGCCTTATAATATGCGGCTGCACCCGCATGGAACGGGATACCAACGCCCTCTACCGCGTCCTGTTCCGCATCCAGTGGTATCCCCAGCTGCTCTTCCAGCCCTTCCCGGCTGCTGAACAGCAGTTCTGTCAGCTTCTGTACCTGCTTTGCCGGCAGTTCGTCGCTGGCCAGTAAAACGGCTTTCACGCCTACTGTCTGCACATCTTCGGTCTGGCCGGAGTAGGTGCCTGCCGGCAGCGTGACCATGCTGTAGGCACTGTACGTGCTTATCAGGCGCTGTGCCGCTGCACCGTCCACATTCAGCAGACGGATGCCGCACTCCCCTGCCAGCTCAGCCAGCACCGGGCTTGGTGCGCCCGCCGTGATAAAGACAGCGTCGATCTTTCCCGCTTTCAGCTGAGCCTCCGCATCCTCATAGTTCAGGTTCACCATGCTCACCAGTTTGTCATTCAGGCCATAGGCCGATAAGATCTGCATCGCGTTCTGCTCTGAACCGGACTCCTCCGCGCCGATGCTCACCGTTTTGCCTTGCAGATCCTCAACGGTTCGGATCTCTGAGTCTGCCCGCACCACCACCTGGCAGGTCTCGGTGTACAACGCCGCCACGGCACCAAAGCCGCGGCTCTCCTCCTCGTCGGCAAAGATGCCGGTCTGGTCATAGGCGTCCTGCGCAAGGTCTGCCTGTGCAATCGCCAGCTGCAGGTATTCGCCGGTCAGCAGCCGCAGGTTCGCAGCCGAACCCGCTGTGGTTTTTAGTTCTACAGTACCGTTATCTGTCTCGTTTTCCAGCGCAGCGAACCGCTCGCCGAATTCCCGATAGACACCGCCTTCGCCCGCCGCCCCGAAGCGCAGCCGCCTGACGGTCTCAGAAGACGAGCATCCGTTCAGCAGAACTGCTGCCAGCAGAATGCCTGTCAGCACCGCCGCGATCCATTTTTGTTTCATGCCTTTCCACTCCTCTTCCTGCCACCGCAGTGCGGCAGAGCTTTTATCCTAAATAATACGCACATTGCGGATGAAATGCAATCACCTGCTGCAGAAAAGGAATGCGCTTACCCTCCAAACAGTCCAAAAAAGCTGGTGTGGGTCACCCCCAGCACAAGGAACAGTGCGATCAGTGCAAACAGTACCCCGATGATAATATCCATCTGGTGCACCGTCAGCGGAAAATGGTCGTACATCTTTTCTTTCGCATTCACAAAGTTTTTGTCGCCGTTGTTCAGCAGGTTCTTTTTTCCCTCTTCAAAGTCCGCTTTCCGGCCTGCCAGCTCAGCCTGCTCTTTTGCCAGCTCGGCCTCACGGGCTGCAAGCGCCGCCTCGCGCCGTGCCAGTTCTGCTTCACGCTCTTCGGGTGTCTGGTTTTCCTGTGCCATAAAATGTCCTCCTTCTCCGGTGTTGATTTTATTGTACCATAAAATTGCGCACAAAAAAAGCAGGCCGCCTGCTCAAAACAGACGACCCGCCAGAAAAAGGTCTTACTTCTTTGCCAGATACTTGCGGATATCGATAGCCACAGCCACGATAATGACAAGACCCTGAACGATATAGGTGTAAGAAGAGTTGACATTCATGAACTGCAGAGCGACCTTCATCAGCTCAAAGACCAGAACGCCGACCAGAACGCCGGGCACCGTGCCGACGCCGCCGGTGGTGGAAACACCGCCGATGGTGCAGGCTGCGATGGCGTCCAGCTCATAGCCCATTGCAGTGTTGACGGATGCGCCGCCGGACTTTGCAGCCAGCAGGCAGCCTGCCAGACCGAACATGCAGGAGGCCAGAATGTAGATGCGGATCTTGGTAGCGTGCACGTTGACACCGGCCACCTCAGCAGCAGCTTCGTTGCCGCCGATGGCGTACATGTACTTGCCGTGACGGGTCTTGTTGTACAGGAACCAGAAGCATGCGGCCACCACCAGTGCGATCCAGATCAGCACGGGGATGCCAATGATGGTGTTGGAGGCCAGAGAGGTGAAGTTTTTGTTCAGGGATCCGATGGGGGTACCGCCGGTGTACACAAGGCAGATACCATAGACCACCTGCTGCATGCCCAGCGTCGCAATAAAGGGCTGCACCTTCAGGTAGCTGACCACCAGACCATTGCACAGACCCACGATGGCGCAGATGGCGATGACCAGAAGGAACACCACCGGGGTGGACAGGGTAGGCATGTTTGCATAGAATTTACCGGCAGCACCTTCGGTCTGTGCAAAGATGCAGGCCAGACATGCTGCAAAACCAGC
>CAKSTO010000024.1 GCA_934501115.1 uncultured Faecalibacterium sp. | reverse complement strand
CTTGTCGGGGCAAGGCCCCTCCATCTTGCTGGCGCAAGACCGCTCGGCCGCTTAAAAGCCCCACTGGGGCTTTCATTGCTGCGCAAACGCGGAATTTACTGCTCAATCGGCTTCATCGTGGGGAACAGCAGCACATCGCGGATGGAGGCGCTGTCGGTGAGCAACATCACCAGACGGTCTACGCCGAAGCCCAGACCGCCCGTGGGAGGCAGACCGTACTCCAGAGCGTTGACGTAGTCATAATCGACCTGTGCCTTGCAATCGGGCTCGATGGCCTTGCGCTCGGCGACCTGACGCTCGAAGCGGCCCTTCTGGTCGATGGGGTCGTTCAGCTCACTGAAGGCGTTGCCGTACTCGGTGCAGTCGATGAAATACTCAAAGCGCTCAGTGAAGGCGGGATCGTCCGGCTTACGCTTTGCCAGCGGGCTGATCTCCACGGGGTAGTCGTAGATGAAAGTAGGCTGGATCAGCTTGTCCTCCACAAAGGCGTCGAAGAACTCGGCCAGAATGGAACCCTTGGTGGGCACCTCGGGCAGCTCCACGTGGTGCTCCTTGGCGGCAGCAATGGCGTCCTCGTCAGACTTCCAGTCGTTGAAGTCCACGCCGGAGTACTTCTTCACGGCTTCCACCATGGTCAGGCGCTCCCAGTGGCTCATGTCGATCTGCTTGCCCTGATAGGGGATGACCATGCTGCCGCAGATCTTCTGAGCAAGGCGCTTATACAGCTCTTCCACCAGATCCATCATGCCGTGGAAGTCGGTGAAGGCCTGATACAGCTCGATGCTGGTAAACTCCGGGTTGTGCTTGGGATCCATGCCCTCGTTGCGGAAGATGCGGCCCACCTCATACACGCGATCCATGCCGCCCACGATCAGGCGCTTGAGGTACAGCTCGGTCTCGATGCGCAGCACCATGTCCATGTTCAGGCTGTTGTGATGGGTGTAGAAGGGGCGGGCAGAGGCACCGATCTCGAAGGGGGTCAGGATGGGGGTGTCCACCTCCAGAAAGCCCTTCTCGTCCAGATAGGCGCGGATCTCCTTCAGGATCTGGCTGCGCTTCACGAAGGTGTCCTTCACCTCGGGGTTGGCGATCAGATCCACGTAGCGCTGACGATAGCGCATCTCGGTATCGGTCAGGCCGTGGAACTTCTCGGGCAGGGGGCGCAGGCTCTTGGCCAGCAGGGTCAGCTCGGTGGCGCGGACGCTCAGCTCGCCGGTCTTGGTGCGGAACACCTCGCCCTTGACGCCGATGATGTCGCCCACGTCCAGCTTCTTGAAGGCAGCATAGGGCTCCTCGCCCAGCTCGTCGCGGCGGACATACAGCTGGATGTCGCCCTTATCGTCCCGCAGGTGGGCAAAGCTGGCTTTGCCCATCACGCGCTTGGACATCATGCGGCCTGCCAGAGCAACGGTCTTGCCGCTGTCGGTCTCGTTGGGCAGGGAGGCAAACTCTTCCTTCAGGTCGGCAGAGTAGGCGTCCTGCGGATACTTGGTCAGGGTGAAGGGGTCGCGGCCTGCGGCCTGCAGGTCGGCCAGCTTCTGGCGGCGCACCTGCACCTGCTCGCTCTCGGTCAGACCCTGTGCGGGGTTCTTCTTTTGCTCTTCCATGATTACTCCTACTTAGTTTGCAGCGTGGGTAATGGCCAGCACAGTGTACTCCACCGTGTGGCCGGTGGGCAGCAGAACTTCGGTCTTGGCACCCACAGCCTTGTTCAGCAGGGCGTGACCCACAGGGCTCTCGTCGCTGATCTTGCCGTTCAGGGGGTCAGCCTCGGTGCGGCCGACGATATCGTACTCTTCGGCCTCGTCCTCACCGGTCATCTGGATGGTGACGTGGGTGCCGACGGAAACGGTGTCCACGCTCAGCTCGCTCTCGTCGATGACGACAGCGTTCTTGATCATCTGCTCCAGCTCGGTGATGCGGTTCTCCACCAGACCCTGCGTATTCTTAGCCTCGTCGTACTCGCTGTTCTCGGACAGGTCGCCGTGGCTGCGTGCTTCCTTGATCTCTTCGGCCAGCTCCTTGCGGCGAACGGTCTTGAGGTATTCCAGTTCCTCCTGCATTGCCTTCAGGCCGGCAGCGGACATTTTGATCTCTTGTGCCATGTTGAGAATCTCTCCTTGTCTCTATTTGTGCTGTGCAGCCGCAAAGCCGCACAAGAATGCCATTTTGACTACATTATTATAATAGCAGGCGGCTGCTTTGTCAACAAAAAAGGCGGCGGTAGGGCAGAAAAATGTGTCGGCTGGAGCAAATAACGGAACAGCCCGCTCTTCAAAAAAGGAGAACGGGCTGTTTTGATTCCATTGGGTGTTACTTGGCAGACGGTTTCATCTGCTGTGCCTTTTTCCACGCGCGAATGGCTTTTACGGTGGAGACCGGCACATGGGGGTCGAATTTGTCCGGATGCTCACTGCTGCGCAGCGTCATCAGCTCATTTTCAATTGCCCACTGTGCAGCCTGCTGCGCATCGGTGTCGTCGGTGTCGATATCGGTATAAGCGGCTTCGGCAGCAGGAGCAGGCTGTCCGGCATCCTTCCAGAGCACTTCGGCCAGTTCGATGCGAGTTTCCGGGATGGCGGTACCCTTGGGCAGATGATGAATCAGCCACAGCTCGGTGCCCAGCTGATGCAGCCCGCCCACCAGCAGTGCACCGCCAATGATCGTTACCGCAGTGCTGATGGCAGGGTCAACAGGGGCGTCGTCGATCGTGGGAACGCTGGGGCGGTACTGTGCAGTCAGTGTGATGTCCTGAGCGGGCATGAGGAAAGATGTTTCGCTTGCAGTCAGATCAAAGCCTGTGCTGGTCAGATCAGGCAGAACACTGGCAGGGGAGACCACCCACTGTTCAAACTCCAAGCCGTCCTGAGCCGGGGCGGCAGACAAAGAAATTGCACCGTTTTCACGGACGAATACGGATGTACTGTCTGCAGGCTGATTATCAATCGTAAAAGTGCCGCCATTGACGGTTATTTTATGAACACGGTGGATGTTATCAGAATTGCGCAGTATGACGGAATTATCAACCATAACACCCTGACTATTATTGATAGGGTCTTTTACGATATCGATGGAGTCCCACTGTGTTCCCTTATAGGAGACCTTTATTTCCTCCGGGCATTGACCAAAGGCACCTGCACCTATTTTACGAAGGCTTGCAGGCAATACAACGTCTGTCAACGATTTGCAGCCACTGAAAAAGATATTACCCAGTTCTGTTATACCGTCTGGAATCACAACATGATTCAATTTTTCGCAATTGAAAAATGGAGCTGTTCCGAACGAGGTCAAGCCATCCGGAATCACAACGCTTTTCAAAGAAATGCAGGAGTGGAACGGCCAGTTGTTCACCCGAGTAACACTATCGGGAATCTCAAAAGATTCGAGTTTATAGCAGTACATAAAGAGGCCGTCACTCAGACTTTCTAGCGAGCTGCCTTCCGGAAAAGTAAAACTTGTCATTTTTTCACAGAGCTCAAATGCATATTCTCCGATGTTCTTTACACTTTTCGGCATTTTAATCTCAGTGACGCCAGACCCTGCAAAAGCGCTTTTCTCAATTGTCTCCAGAGCACTTCCTTGTTCAAATTCGACGGTTTCCAGTTGCGTACAATGCGAAAAAGCGTCCTGCCCAATCGTTACGACATCCATTGGAATCATGATGCTTTTTAGATTGTTTCTTGATGAAAATGCACCTGCGCCGATAGCGGTGACTGTGTATATTTTGCCATTGTTTGTAACGGTGTCCGAAAGCACCAAATCGGCCGCAGCGGATGCATTATCGTAACCGGTTACGGAAACAGTATCGTCACCTGTTACCGTATAGGTGATTCCGTCGATCACAAATGTCTCCGCCGCAAATGCAGAGACTGCCCCGACAGGCAGAAATGTCAGTGCCATGCTGAATGCCAGCAGCAGGCTGATAAGTCGCGTTTTCATATCAATTCCTCCTTGATACGACTTTTGCGGGCGGATCTTGTCTGCGCGGATCGTGGACAAAAAAAGACTCACTCATCTTTATTATATACCCCCCCCCCCAACAGAAATCAAGGAGTTTAGACAAGATTGGAAGGAAGCCTAAAAAAGGCAGAGATTTTTAGAGGATCTGAGAAAAAAATAACAACAAAAATCCCCGCCGACAGAGGGAAAAAGGTGTCGGCGGGGATCGGGGAAATGTCCTATTCAGTTAGAGAATCAATCGTCGGCGCTCTCATCCAGATTGCCCAGCTTCTTGGCCTGCTCCACCACGGAGGGCACCAGCATCTCGGGCAGGGTCTCGTAGCGAGCGAACTCGGTGGTGAACCAGCCGCGTCCCTGCGTGGTCTGCCGGATAAAGGTGGTAAAGTTTGCAAGCTCTGCCAGCGGCACTTCAGCGATGATGGTCTGCAGGCCGTCCTCGTCCGGCTCCATGCCCAGCACGCGGCCGCGGCGCTTGGTCACGTCGCCCATGATGTCGCCGGTGTTGTCGTTCGGCACATGCGCCTTCAGGGTGTGGATGGGCTCCAGAATGACGGGGCCTGCCTCGGGCATGGCGGCCTTGTAGGCCAGCTTTGCAGCCATGATAAAGGCCATTTCAGAGCTGTCCACCGGGTGGTAGCTGCCGTCCAGCAGGGTGGCCTTCAGGCCGACCACGGGGTAACCGGCCAGCACGCCCTTTTCGGCAGCCAGACGCACGCCCTTTTCCACGGCGGGGAAGAAGTTCTTGGGCACGCTGCCGCCGAACACCTTCTCCTCAAACACCACCTGCTCGCTGTCGCAGGGCTCGAAGTTGATGATAACGTCACCGAACTGGCCGTGGCCGCCGGTCTGCTTCTTGTGGCGGCCCTGCTTCTGGCAGGCCTTGCGGATGGACTCACGGTAGGCGATGCGGGGTGCTTCCAGACCGATCTCCACGCCGAACTTGTTCTTCAGTTTGGCCTTTACCACGTCCAGATGCTGCTCGCCCAAGCCGCCAATGACCTGCTGATGGGTCTCGGCGTTGTTCTGGTAGCTCAGGGTGGGATCCTCTTCCATCAGACGCGCCAGTGCACTGGAGATCTTGCCCTCGTCGCCCTTCTTGGCCACGGTGACGGCCATGAACAGGCTCGGCTGCGGGAACACGGGTGCGGGCAGTTTCACCACACGGTCGGCGTCGCACAGGGTGTCGCCGGTCTTGGCGCTCACCAGCTTTGCCACTGCGCCGATATCACCGGCGATGATGCCGTCCGAATCCACCTGCTTCTTGCCGATGACGGTGAGGGGCTTTGTGATCTTTTCCACGTCGCCGGTGCGGGCGTTGGTCAGCGGTTCACCGGCGGTCACCTTGCCGCTGATGACCCGCAGGTAGCTCAGCTTGCCCACAAAGGGGTCTGCCACGGTCTTAAAGACGTAGGCGGCGGTGGGCTCGGCCTCGGTGCAGTGCAGCTCCACCGGTTCCCCGGCGGCATCCTCAGCCAGCGTGCTGGCTTCGTGCTCCGGGCTGGGCAGCAGCTTGTGCATATTGAACAGCAGCATATCCAGCGCCTGCTGGTTCACGGCACTGCCGCAGAACACGGGGGTGATCAGGCCGTCCTTGACGCCCTTGCGCATGCCTTCCACGATCTCCTCGGTGGTAAAGGCCTCGCCGCCGAAGAACTTTTCCATCAGCTCATCGTCGGTCTCGGCGATGGCTTCGCTCATGGCCTCGATCAGGCCCTGAAAACGGTGGCCGATGTCCGGCAGGTCCACCTGGATCTGCTTGCCGCCCTCGTACTTGAAGGCCTTCTGGCTGAACAGGTTGATGTACACGGGGGTGCCGTCGTCCAGCTTGGCGGGCACCACGCAGGGGCAGACGGTGGAACCGAACTTGATCTTCATGTCCTCCAGAATTTTGAAGTAGTTGGCGTTTTCCAGATCGCACTTGGAGACAAAAACCATCGTCGCCTTGTTGTTTTTGCGTGCCAGCTGGAAGGCCTTCTCGGCACCGACGGTAACGCCGCTGCGGCCGGATACTACCACCAGCACGCTCTCGGCGGCACGGATGCCTTCGTATTCACCGGCCTCGAAGTCGAACAGACCCGGCGCATCGATCAGGTTGTACTTGATGCCCTCGTACTCCACCGGCACCACAGACGCCGACAGGCTGGCCTTGCGCTTTGCTTCTTCAGGGTCAAAGTCCGAGATCGTGGTGCCGTCTTCCACACGACCCATACGCTCGGCAGCGCCCGAAAAATAGACCAGCGCCTCGGTGAGCGTGGTCTTGCCGCTGCCGGCATGACCGGCAATCAAGATATTGCGGATGTTGTTGCTTGCGTATTTCATATCGGTTTTTCCCTCATTTCCGCCGCACGGAGCATTCTCTCCGCTTTTGTGGCATATTTTATAAAGATAATACCACACTCGAAACGATTTTTGAATATTTCGTTTGAAAAAAGACGGCTCGATGCCTCCAAACTTCAGGACAGTGTTTTGTGCAAGTTGACATTTTGGGTGCAAAAAACAAACTCCCGGCGCCGCATATAGGTGCGATGCCGGGGGCCTTCGTTGCAAATAGGACGATTTTGTGGTATGCTGTAAATGCCGCTTCGGCGGTGACTAGGTGCTGATTGCATTGCAGGTGGTCTAGCTCCTTCCGGCTGCGCGCCAGAGGGGACGAAAAACTTTTTGCTTCCCCTGACGCGAAAGCGGAAAGGGGGGATGCCTCATGACGTTTGAACAGGTCGTGCTGCTGCTTACGCTTCTTGGCGGAGCAGTCTACATTACCTTCGAGATCACATGGACGATTTCCAACGGCAAAAAGAAATGACCGCCTCTGCCCTCACAAAGCAGGCGGTCATTCTTTTGACTTGACGCCGAGGAGGAGCTGACCATTGCAGCCAGCACCTTTTCTATTCGTAGTATAGTCCATTTTACCGGGTTTGTCAAGCGGCGGGCCCGCTGCCGGAACAGGAGGTTTTTCCGCGATGAAGCGTACTGATTATATCAACTGGGATGAATATTTCATGGGCATTGCGCTGCTCACGGCCATGCGCTCCAAGGATCCCAACAGTCAGGTGGGCGCGTGCATCGTCAGCCCGGAAAACAAGATCCTCTCGCTGGGCTACAACGGTATGCCCACCGGCTGTAATGACGACGAGATGCCGTGGGAGCGGGAGGGGGCACCGCTGGACACCAAGTATATGTATGTCTGCCATGCAGAGCTGAATGCCATCCTCAACAGCGCTCATAACAACCTGAAGGGAGCGCGGGTGTACGTGACGCTCTTCCCCTGCAACGAGTGCACCAAGGCCATCATCCAGTCCGGCATTGCCGAGGTGGTGTACTACGGCGATAAATACCACGACAGTGACTCCAGCGTGGCGGCACGGTTCATGTTCAAAAAGGCCGGCGTGAAGCTGACTGCCTATACCCCCACCGGACGCCGGGCTGAGCTGGAGCTGTGAGCGAAAAACGATGATAACAAAAAAGATTGACCGCCTCAGTGTTCCAAGCCTGACGGTCAATCTCTTTTGACGTATGGGGCGGAAAGCTGACCTTTGCAGTCAGCACCCTTCTTTTTTCGGGATACGCGCTGCAGCGTGATTTGTCAAGATGGCCGTTTCCTCTTGACCGCCCGGAGAGAACGTATTATAATAGTATTATACTTCGCATAAATATACATTAAACTTTGCATAGAGAGGGAAATATACAATGAGCCTGAAGAACCGCAGCTTTTTGAAGCTATTGGACTACACCCCCGCCGAGATCGGGGAACTGCTCGACCTTGCCGCTGACCTGAAGGCAAAAAAGAAGGCCGGAATCCGCCATAATGACCAGCTTGCGGGCAAAAACATTGCCCTGATCTTTGAAAAGACTTCCACCCGCACCCGCTGCAGCTTTGAGGTGGCCGCCCATGATCTGGGCATGGAGGTGACCTACCTTGATCCCTCCGGCAGCCAGATCGGCAAAAAGGAGTCCATTGCCGACACTGCCCGGGTGCTTGGCCGGATGTTCGACGGGATCGAGTACCGCGGCTACGGCCAGCAGATCGTGGAAGATCTGGCACGCTACGCCGGTGTGCCGGTGTGGAACGGCCTGACCAACGAGTTCCACCCCACCCAGATCCTGGCCGACTTCCTCACCATCCGGGAGCACTTCGGTCACCTGAAGGGCATCAACTTCGTTTACTTCGGCGACGCACGCTACAACATGGGCAACAGCCTGATGGTGGGCTGCGCAAAGATGGGGCTGAACTTTACCGCCTGCGCCCCCAAAAAGTACCAGCCGGATGCCGCTCTTGTGGCGCAGTGTCAGGCCATTGCCGCCCAGACCGGCGCCACCCTCACCTTTGAGGAGGACCCTGCCAAGGCCGCCAAGGGTGCCGATGTGCTGTACACCGATGTGTGGGTGTCCATGGGTGAGCCGGTAGAGGTATGGGCAGAGCGCATCGGCGACCTTGCCCCCTACCAGATCAATCAGCAGCTGATGGACATTGCAGGCAGCAAGGCTGTGTTCATGCACTGCCTGCCCGCCTTCCACGACCACAAGACCACCGTGGGCAAAGAGATGGGCGAGCGCTTTGGCCGTGACGCCATGGAAGTGACCGATGAAGTGTTTGAAGGCCCCCAGAGCATCGTGTTCGACGAGGCAGAGAACCGGATGCACACCATCAAGGCTGTCATGGCAGCGACCCTTGGCTACGAGAAATAACTACGATTTAGAATCGTCTCCGCTGCGCTCTGACAATAACAGTGGAATTATGATTTTATAGTTTACAAAAGGCTGCTGCATAAGCTCCAACCAAAAGACCAGAGCTATTTAGCCGAAGAGGCTTTACAGCTCTGGTCTTTTTTCCCAGCCGGACTGTTCGGCGGGTCTTACGAGTTGCGCTTGCCGCTTTTTCCGCAGCCCCTTGGCAGGGCTTTGAAAAAGCGGAGCACTGCCCCAGCCTCGCCTCCCTGTTTCTGCCGCAGGCAGCGGTCGGCTCCGCTGCTGTTCGAATCCACCCGCCCAGTGAGTTTGGCTTTGCTGCAAAACAAAAAACTCCAGCGTACTAAATACGCTAGAGCTTTTTTGGTGGGCGCGGGTGGATTCGAACCACCGAAGCTGAAAGCAGCAGATTTACAGTCTGTCCCCATTGGCCACTCGGGAACACGCCCATATTTATTTTTGATGCCACCCGGAAGCCGGACGACTTGTTTATTTTAGCATGAGGAACTGGATTTGTCAACTGATTTTTTGCTTTTTTCTCGGAAACTTTCTGGATTTCCGGCTTTTTCACGCAGCAGAGTTAAAATGTACAAAAACAAAAGCCGAATTTGTGAAAAATGCGGAGTTTTTCACAAGGCATTGAAAAAGATCCGAGGGAATGATATGATTGCTCTGCATCCGGGCAGAGCAAAGCGGATCCGCGATTTTGCAGCCCGAGAAAAAAGAAGAGGGACGGCAGACGCTATGACGATTCAGGAATGTTATATCCGGATGGGAGCAGACTACGAAGAGGTACACAAGCGTCTTTGCAGCGAGGCAATGATCCGCAGGTTCGTGCTGCTGTTCCTCGAAGATGACAGCTACAGCAGCCTGAAGACTGCGCTGGAAGCAGGGGACACGCAGAAGGCTTTCCGTGCGGCACATACGCTCAGGGGCGTATGTCAGAATCTGGGCTTTTCAAACCTTTGTGTTCCCACGGCGGTACTGACGGAGACGCTGCGAGCAGGACGCCTGGAGGATGCAAAGGCGCAGTTCAGCCGTGTGAAAAAGCAGTACGGCGTGACCGCAGATGCGATCCGTGAGCTGGCTGAGCTGAAATGAGGAACAAAGCAAAACAGCGGCATCCGCCCTGCAGAGGTGGATGCCGCTGTTTGGTTTACTGCAGCTTTTTGCGTTTTTCGTAGCGGTTCAGAGCGTCCAGCGCTTCGTGTGCCATGGGCACCAGTGCCAGCATGTTGAAAATGGTCATCAGACCGATGCCCACATCGCCAAGATCCCACACCACCGTGTAGGCCTGCATGCCGCCGATCAGCAGCATCACCAGTGCAATGAACTTGTAAACGGTCTGGCTCCACCAATTGTCGCCGCACAGGTAAGCGACATTGGAGCGGGCGTAGTACAGCACCCCCAGAAAGGTGGAAAAGCTGAACAGCGCCAGCGTGACGGCGATAAACACCGTGCCGAACCCGCCCAGATGGTACTGCATGGCGGTCTGCAGCAAATCCATACCTGCAAGGCCGGCGGTGATGTCCTCGGGCACCAGCAGCATCAGAAAGGCCGTGCAGCTGCAGATGACCACGGTGTCGATCAGCACGCCCAGCGCCTGCACAAGACCCATCTTGACCGGGTCGTCGCACTCGGCGGCGGCAGCTGCGCAGGGGGCGGAGCCGCTGCCTGCCTCGTTGGAAAACAGGCCGCGCTTGACGCCGTTCATCAGCACGGCACCGAAGCCGCCTGCCGCCGCCTGCCGCAGGCCGAAGGCCTCGGTGAAGATGCGGCCAAACACCGCAGGCAGCTTGGGCAGGTTGAACAGCACCACACCCACGGTCAGGACAAAATAACACACGGCCATGATGGGAACCATCACGTCCAGACTTTTCACGGTGGCGTTCCTGCACAGCACGATGACGGCCGCAATGGCAGTGAGTACCAGCGTGGTAGCCAGCGGCGGGATGTGGAAGGCATTTTCAAAGGAAGAACTCACCGAATTGGAGATCACCTGACTGATGCCGCACCAGCAGATGAGGCCGGATCCCGCAAACAACGCTGCACACACCGACCGCTTGAGCTTTTTGCCCCGCAGGCGCTCGGCCAGCACATGAAGATAGTAAGCGGGGCCGCCCCGCCAGCCGCCGTAGAGCGGGTCGGGCTGGCGGTATTTCTGGGCGAGGGTGGACTCGACAAAGGATGTGGATGCGCCCAGCAGAGCCGTGATCCACATCCAGAACACTGCGCCCGCACCGCCCGCAGACACTGCGGCCACCACGCCCACAAGGTTGCCCATGCCCACGCGGGTGGCGGTGGAAACGATCAGGGTCTGGAAGGAGGACAGGCCGTCTTTTGCCTGCTTTTTCTCGCAGACCGCAGCGATCATGTCCCGGAACAGCCGTACAGGCAGCAGACGCGTGCGGCAGGTGAACCAGATGCCCGCTGTGAACAGCAGCACGACCATAAAGGAAACACCGATGCCGCCGGCCAGCGGAATGGTGAACAGATCGCCCCACAGCAGGCGATAGACGGATTCGATCAGATGGATCAGCAAGACAGACTCCTCCTGTACGTTAAGTAAGAACAGACGTTGGCTTTATTATAGTACAGTACAGAAGAATTGTAAATTCTAAAATATTGATCGGAATTATCGATAAGTCCGGACGGACGGCGGGCAGTAGGCAGAGAGCATAGCTCCGGCCCCGCCTGCTTCGTCCTGCTGCCGCTCGCCAGACCACCAGCGTGGCAAACCTTCGCACTCCCCATAGGGATGCATCATCGATCAAAGTGCCCTGCCCACCCATCTGACATGGCTTCGCGTTATCCTGCCGAAGCAGGCGAGGCCGAAAAGGCGCCCAGACGCAAGCCCCTTGCATTTTTCGGGCAAAGGGTGTAAAATACAGTCACAATCAAATACAGGGGAGCTCGTGACAGCGGGCTGAGAGGAAGCAAAACAGCTTCGACCCTTTACCTGATGCGGATAATGCCGCCGTAGGAAGTCATCATCGTGATTTTTTGCAGGAGACGCCGCAGAAGGCGTCTCCTGTTTTTTGTTGTGGCTTATTTTACTGTTCTGAGGAGGATGCCTTGTACCTTTCTGCGGGGGAGTGCCGCAGCGGACTGAGGGGGAGCGCCCTGAGTACCGTGAATCGTCAGCGATGGGAAGCCGTGTTCCGGCGTGAGAGGAGACCAGAAAGTCTCGACCGCTTGTAGATCTTGCCTGCGCCGCCCGGTGCAGGCTGTTTGCGGGGGCGCTGTACGATTTTGCTGCTCCCGCAGGAGAAAGGAGCCTTACCTTATGAAAAATCTCTCTGTGAAAAAGCTGGCGCTGGCCGGTATGCTGTGCGCTTTGTGCGTGGTGGGCAGCGTGTTCAGCTTCCCCATGTTCGGCAGCAAATGTGCACCCATCCAGCACATGGTCAACGTGACCTGCGCGGTGCTGCTGGGCCCGTGGTGGGGCGTGGGTGTGGCCTTTGTGGCCTCCCTGCTGCGCAACCTGCTGGGTCTGGGCAGCCTGATGGCCTTCCCCGGCAGCATGTTCGGCGCTCTGCTGTGCGGCCTTGTGTACTGGAAGACTAAAAAAATCTTTGCCACTATGGTGGGCGAGGTGTTCGGCACCAGCATTCTGGGCGGTCTGTGCGCTTACCCGGTGGCCATTTTCCTCATGGGCAAGAGCGCCGGTGATATCGCATTCTATGCCTACATCGTGCCCTTCCTCGTTTCCACCGCTGTGGGCTCTGTTATTGCGGGCGTGCTGGTGTACAGCCTGCAGCGCTCCGGCGTACTGCGCTCCATGCAGAGTAGCCTTTCCTGACGGAGGCGCACATAAATGTTCAAAGCTGAGTTCGAGAATCTGCGCCGCACCTGCCCGCTCATCCATAACATTACCAACTACGTCACCGTGAACGACTGCGCCAACATGGTGCTGGCCTGCGGTGCTTCGCCCATCATGGCCGATGATGCCGCCGAGGTGGAGGACATCACCACCATCTGCGGCGGACTGAACATCAACATCGGCACCCTGAACAGCCGCACGATCACCAGCATGCTGCTGGCGGGCAAAAAGGCCAACGCGCTGGGACACCCGGTGGTGCTGGACCCGGTGGGTGCGGGTGCATCCCGCCTGCGCACCGATACGGCCTACCGCCTGCTCCGGGACGTGAAGTTCGCGGTGATCCGCGGCAACATCTCTGAGATTCGGACGCTGGCCTCCGGCGCTGGCACCACAAAGGGCGTGGATGCCGATGTGGCTGATAAAGTCACCGAGGAAAACCTCGATGCTGCCGTGGCCTTTGCCAAGGACTTCGCCGCCCGCACCGGCGCGGTGGCGGCCATCACCGGTGCCATCGACATCGTGGCCGATGCGCAAAAAGCCTATGTCATCCGCAACGGCAACCCCATGATGAGCTGCATCACCGGCACCGGATGCCAGCTCTCGGCTCTCACGGCGGCTTTCGTTACCGCCAACCCCGGCCATCCGCTGGAGGCCGCTGCGGCTGCGGTGTGCGCCATGGGTCTTGCAGGTGAGATCGCCCACAAGCGGCTCACCCCGCAGGACGGCAACGCCACCTACCGCAGCTACATCATCGATGCCATTTACAATATGACCCCGGAACAGCTGGAAGAAGGAGCAAACTATGAAGTGCGATAAGCAGAACATGCTTCTGTATGCCGTCACCGACCGCGCATGGGTGGGAAAACAGACCCTCTATGAGCAGGTGGAAAGCGCCCTGAAGGGCGGTGTCACCTGTGTGCAGCTGCGTGAAAAAGAGCTGGACGACGAAGCTTTTCTGAAAGAGGCTGTGGAGATCCATGCTCTGTGCCAGCGCTACGGCGTGCCGTTCTTTGTGAACGACAATGTGGACATTGCCATCCGCTGCCACGCCGAGGGCGTGCATGTGGGGCAGGAGGATATGGCCGCAGCGCAGGTGCGCGCCCGTGTGGGCGACGGCATGATGATCGGCGTTTCCGTCCACAGCGTGGAGGAAGCGCAGGAAGCTGTGAAGCACGGCGCAGACTGCCTTGGTGTGGGCGCGGCCTTTGCCACCCATACCAAGACCGATGTGGACGTTCTGCCCCACGAGACCCTGAAGGCCATCTGTGACGCCGTGGACATCCCGGTGGTGGCCATCGGCGGCATCCACAAGGAGAATATCCTGCAACTCAAGGGCACCGGCGTGGACGGTGTGGCTCTTGTGAGCGCTATCTTTGCAGCAGACGACATCGAGAGCGAGTGCCGGGAGCTGAAGGCACTTTCCGAGCAGATCATCTGACCGATCCCGCGGCAAACCGGGGGCACCACCTTGGGCCGCGTTATAAAATTCATGGAGAAAACCAACATGAAAAGCGTATTTTGCGCAGGTGCCGGCATCCAGAACGTTCTGTTTTTTCTGAATGACGGCTGCCTGCCTGCCACCCTTGCCTGCGGGTCGGGAGTTTCTCCGAGGACCGTCCGCTGGGGTGGGACCCTGCTGCCGCAGGCAGTAGGGCGGGCGATGGAATGGCCCGATTCGTGTCCGAGGAGAAAGCTCCCGGCACGCAGGCTGACCCGCATCAATGTATGACCAGCACCCTGCTGTTCAGAGATAAACTGTCATTTGGAGGAACAGAGCGTATGCAGACTTATACCACCCAGATGGATGCCGCCCGCAAGGGCATCATCACCCCGGAGATGGAGATCGTGGCCAAAAAGGAATACCGCACCACCGAGGAGATCCGCCAGTGGGTCGCCGAGGGCAAGGTAGCCATCCCCGCCAACAAGCACCACACCTGCCTGAACCCCGAGGGCGTCGGCTCCATGCTGCGCACCAAGATCAACGTGAACCTTGGCGTCTCCCGCGACTGCAAGGACTACAACATTGAGATGCAGAAGGTGATGAGCGCCGTGAACATGGGCGCAGAAGCCATTATGGATCTGTCCAGCCACGGCAACACCCAGCCCTTCCGCCAGAAGCTGACCCACGAGTGCCCGGTGATGATCGGCACCGTGCCGGTGTACGATTCGGTCATCCACTACCAGCGCGATCTGGCAGAGCTGACTGCACAGGACTTCATCGATGTGGTGCGTCTGCACGCAGAGGACGGCGTGGACTTTGTCACCCTGCACTGCGGCATCACCCGCAAGACCATCGAGCAGATCCGCAAGCACAAGCGCAAGATGAACATTGTCAGCCGCGGCGGCTCTCTGGTGTTTGCATGGATGAGCATGACCGGCAACGAGAACCCCTTCTACGAGCACTTTGACGAGATCTGCGAGATCTGCGCCGAGCACGATGTGACCATCTCGCTGGGCGACGCCTGCCGTCCCGGCTGTCTGGCCGACGCCACTGACGTGTGCCAGATCGAGGAGCTGGTGCGTCTGGGCGAGCTGACCAAGCGCGCGTGGGCACACAACGTGCAGGTGATGGTGGAAGGCCCCGGCCATGTGCCCCTGAATCAGGTGGCTGCCAACATGGAGGTGCAGAAGAGCATCTGCATGGGCGCGCCCTTCTATGTGCTGGGACCCCTGGTCACTGACATCGCCCCCGGCTACGACCACATCACCGCTGCCATCGGCGGCGCTGTGGCGGCGGCCAGCGGCGCAGCCTTCCTGTGCTATGTGACCCCCGCCGAGCATCTGGCTCTGCCCAACGTGGACGATGTGAAGCAGGGCATCGTGGCCTCCAAGATCGCTGCCCACGCCGCCGATATCGCCAAGGGCATCCCCCACGCCCGGGACATCGACGACAAGATGGGCGACGCCCGCCGCGTGCTGGACTGGGATGCACAGTTCGCCTGCGCACTGGACCCGGAGACCGCCAAGGCCATCCGCGACGCCCGCCTGCCCGAGGACGACCACAGCGACACCTGCAGCATGTGCGGCAAGTTCTGCGCTGTGCGCAGCATGAACAAGGCTCTGGCCGGTGAGTACATCGACATCCTGTAATCGAATCATCTCCGAACGCTTTTGAGCGTTCTTCCTCCTCCGCCCGTTGCGGGATGCTGCCCCCGGAGTAGACAGAGTAAAACCGGAAACTCTGAATGCTCCGGGGGCATTTTTGAGATGTACCCCTATAGGAAAAGCCGCAAGGGCAGGCGGCACCTGCCGCTGCCGGACTATGACCGCCTCGCGGCGGCTTTTGATGAAACAAAAAGAAAAAGCGGTGACTCGTGCAGGTTGAGTCATCGCTTTTCTTGTCCCTTTCGGGACAGGCAGGGTAAATGATAAGAAGGTAAATGAAGAAAATAGCAACGAAAGAGCAAAGGCATTCCAGTGAGCGAAAACCGCTTCAAGAAGTTCATGTATCCAACATCATGCCTTTGTTGGATACAACATACCACTTTTCAAATGAAATTACAAGACCTTTTTTCTAAATTTCACTGAAAAATATGCGAAAAGGCGCATTTTCGGTGAAACGCACAAATTTGGCGAAAAGTTACCGGCAATCTGACGAACAAGCATAAAATTTTGCACGCCGAAAACAAAAGCGCAGAAAACCGGTCTGGAACAGCGGTTCTTTACAAGAGATAACAGGTGTGCTAAGATGGATACATAATGGCAAGTCTGCGGTCAGTAAGGAGCAGACAGGGGTGGAAAGAACCGGAAGACCGGTGCTGTGAAAGGAGAAAATTGATGTCGAATCAGACAGTCAGCGGGGCAAAAACACCGCTGTTTGGCGGGAGGAAACCGCTGTTTACACAAAAGGAGCTGCTGGTGCTGACGATCCCGCTGCTGATCGAGCAGCTGCTGGAAGTGACTGTCGGCATGGCTGATACCATGATGGTGTCCCGCTGCGGCGAGGCGGCCATCTCGGGCGTCAGCCTTGTGGATATGATCAATAATCTCATCATCGTGCTGTTTGCGGCGCTGGCGACCGGCGGCGCGGTGGTCGTAAGCCAGTTTCTGGGTGCGAGGGAGCAGAAGAGCGCCGATCAGAGCGCAGGCCAGCTGATCCTGCTCAGCGGTGTGTTCGGCCTGCTGGTGGGCGCGTTCTGCTTTCTTCTGGCTCGTCCCATGATCCGGCTGTGCTACGGTGCCATTGATGCCGATGTGCTGGACGCCAGCGTGCTGTACCTGCGCATCATTGCCATCAGCTATCCGTTTCTGGCGCTGTACAACGGCGGTGCGGCATTGTTCCGCAGCATGGGCAACTCCAAGATCTCCATGCAGATCAGTCTGCTGATGAACATCATCAACATCGTGGGCAACGCGGTGTGCATCTTCGGCCTGAAAATGGGTGTGGACGGCGTTGCATGGCCAAGCGTGGTGTCCCGTGTGGTGGCGGCGGTGCTCATCCTGCGCAAGTGCTATCAGAAGGGCAATGCCCTCACGGTGCCCAAGACCACCCGTCTGGACGCAAAGATGACAAAGCGCATTCTGGGCATCGGCATCCCGTCGGCCTTTGAGAACAGCTTGTTTGAGGCAGGCCGCATTCTGGTGGTGAGCATGATCTCCACGTTTGGCACGGTGCAGATCGCAGCCAACGCTGTGGCGAACAATCTGGACGGCATGGGGGTCATCCCCGGCAGGGCTCTGAGCCTTGCCATGATTACCGTGGTGGGGCGCTGCATCGGTGCCCGGGATGATGAGCAGGCCATTTACTACACCCGCAAGCTGACGGTCTGGTCGTATATCGCCATGGGGCTGTCCAACGGTGCCATCCTGCTGTTTCTGAGCAAGCTCATCGGCATCTACGCACTGTCCGGCGAGACGATGGCACTTTCGATCACGCTGGTGCGCATCCATGCAGGATGCGCCATCCTGCTGTGGACGCTGTCCTTCGTGCTGCCCAACGCTCTGCGTGCAGCCAACGACGTGAGGTTCACCATGATCGTATCCATCCTGAGCATGGCGGTGTGGCGGCTTGGCTTCAGCTATCTGCTCTGCGTGCGGCTGGGCTGGGGTGCTGTGGGTGTGTGGATCGCCATGATCATCGACTGGATCTGCCGTGTCACCTGCTTTGTTGCCCGCTTCCGCAGTGGTGCATGGAAAACCAAATATCAGGCATAACATCTAAAGGAGAAACGTCATGAAATTGATCAGCTGGAACGTTAACGGCCTGCGCGCCTGCCTGACCCACGGCTTCGCCGAGAGCTTTGCGGCGCTTGATGCGGACATTTTTGCGGTACAGGAGACCAAAATGCAGCCCGGTCAGGCGGATTTTGCCCCGGAGGGCTACACCGAGTACACATACTCGGCCGAGAAAAAGGGATATTCCGGCACGGCCTGCTGGTGCCGCCGGCAGCCGCTGGCCGTGACCACCGGCATCGGCATCGAGGAGCACGACCACGAGGGGCGCGTACTGACGCTGGAATATCCGCAGTTTTATCTGGTCAACTGCTACACCCCCAACAGTCAGGACGGCCTGAAGCGTCTGGATTACCGCATGACATGGGAGGATGCATTCCGTGCCTATCTGCTGGGGCTGGATGCAAAGAAGCCGGTGATCCTGTGCGGTGACCTGAATGTGGCTCACAGGGAGATCGACATCAAAAATGCAAAGACCAACCGCATGAGCGCAGGCTTTACCGATCAGGAGCGCGGCAAGATGACCGAGCTTCTGGAAGCGGGGTTTGCCGACAGCTTCCGTGTGCTGCACCCGGACGAGGTGAAGTACAGCTGGTGGAGCTACCGCTTCCATGCCCGGGAAAAGAATGCAGGCTGGCGCATTGACTATTTTATCGTTTCCCGCCGCATTGCCGACAGGATCCGCGCGGCGGAGATCCATAACGAGGTCTTTGGCTCTGACCACTGCCCGGTGGAGCTGGACATCGACCTGTAAGGAGGAGCGTATGCTCAAAAGCTATCTGCTGGTGTTTTTTATTTCCATGGTGCCCATCATCGAACTGCGCGGTGCCATCCCTATTGGTCTGGGCATGGGGCTGCCGGTACTGCCCACCTATCTGGTCTGCGTGGTGGGCAACATGATCCCGGTGCCGTTCATCTATCTGTTTGCCCGCAAGTTCCTGATCTGGGGCTACCATAAGCCCCTCATCGGGCCCATCTGCAAGTTCTGCATCGTCAAAGGCGAAAAGGGAGGCCGTGCGCTGGAAGCCAAGGCAGGCCGCGGTCTTCCGCTGGCGCTGCTGCTGTTCGTGGGCATCCCGCTGCCCGGCACCGGCGCATGGACGGGTACGCTGGCAGGCTCCATTCTGGATATGAAGTTCAAGGATGTGGTCAAGGCCTGCATGGGCGGCGTGCTGCTGGCGGGCATCATCATGGGGCTGGCCAGCGCGGGCTTTTTGGGCGCGCTGAGCAGCCTGTTTGCTGTTGGCTGAGAAAAAAAGACCGTGTTCCGGCAAAGAACAACAATTGACAATGGCATTTTGCCGCTGAATATGCTAAAATAAAAAAGTGTTTTGGAACCGGCGGCGAAAAGCTGCCGGGCAGAAAGGAACGATAAGATCATGGATCAGGCACTGAATCAGAAAATCGACGCATATATTGCGCAAAACAAGGAACAGCTGCTGAAGGATATCGCCGCACTGGTGGCTGTCAACAGCGTGGAGGGCACCCCGGAGGAGGGTGCACCCTTCGGCGCAGGCCCCCGTGCAGCGCTGGACAAGACGCTGGAGCTGGCTGCAGGCATGGGCTTTGCCACCCGCAACTGCGAAAACTACATCGGCTATGCAGAGCTGGCCGGCAAGGACCCTGAAAAGTATCTGGCAACCATCTGCCATGTGGACGTGGTGCCCGTGGGCAACGGCTGGACGGCAGACCCCTTCACCATGCGCATTCAGGACGGCTGGATGCTGGGCCGCGGCGTGGCTGACGACAAGGGCCCCATGGTGGCTACCCTGTATGCCCTGAAGTTCCTCAAGGAGCAGGGCTATGAGCTGCGCTACCCCATCCGCGCACTGGTGGGTACCAACGAGGAGACCCACATGCAGGATGTGGACTACTACCTCAAAAACTACCCGGCTCCCGCATTCTGCTTCACCCCGGACGCCGAGTTCCCGGTGTGCAACGGCGAGAAGGGGCTGTTCGGTGCCAAGATCGTCAGCCCGGTGTGCAACGGCGTCATCGTGGAGATCGAGGGCGGCGTGGCGAATAACGCCGTGCCCGACCGTGCAAGTGCGCTGGTCAAGACCGACATCTCCAAGCTGAAGAATGCTCCCAACATCACGCTGGAGCCGGAAGGCGACGGCGTGCGCATCCGCGGCTGGGGCAAGTCCGGCCACGCTGCCATGCCGCAGGGCACTGTGAACGCCATTGGTCTGGTGGTGAACTACCTGCTGGACAACGGCCTGTGCAACGATGCGGAACGTGCGTATCTGGAAGCCATCCGCAAGCTGCATGCTTCTACCGCCGGTGAGGGTCTGGGCATCAACTGTGCAGACGGCCCCTTCGGCCCGCTGACCGTGATCGGCGGCCGCATCTACATGGAAGATGGCCGCATTTTCCAGACCATGGACAGCCGCTTCCCCACCTGCACCAACGGCGAAAAGATGACCGAGCAGATCCGTGCCGCGCTGGGCGATGGCGCTGAGCTGCGCGATGTGACCGCTGCCGAGCCCTTCTATATTGAAGCCGACAGCCCCGCTATTCAGGCCTGCATCAACACCTACAATGAGGTCACCGGCGAGAACGCCAAGCCCTTCACCATGGGCGGCGGCACCTATGCCCGCCACTTCCCCTATGCTGTCAGCTTTGGCCCCGAGCACGTAGACCTGCCGCTGCCGGAGTTCGGCGGCCCGATGCACGGTGCAAACGAAGCTGCCCCCATCGACAAGCTGCTGGAAGCCGTAAAGATCTACATCATCGCGCTGCTGCGCCTTGAGGAGATCGACTTCTGATGCAGCCTGTGAATGTGCTCGTCATTGACGGGCAGGGCGGCGGTCTTGGAAAACAGCTGGTCGCCGGGATCAGCACCTGCTGCCCGGAAGCCCGGCTCACGGCGGTTGGCACAAACAGCATGGCGGCGGCGGCCATGCACAAGGCCGGTGCTCAGCGTGCCGCTACCGGTGAAAATGCCGTGGTAGTCAACTGCCGCAGCGCGGATATCATCGTAGGCCCCATCGGCATCGTCATTGCGGATGCCCTGCTGGGTGAGATCACCCCCGCCATGGCTGCGGCCGTGTGCCAGAGCCGTGCAACGCGGGTGCTCATTCCGGTGAATCACTGCGAAAATTATATCGTCGGTGTGCCGGAGCAGCCGATTGGGGATCTGGTGGCCGCTGCGGTGCAGAAGGTGAAAGCCCTCTGCGCCGGGGAAGGCTGCGGAAAAAGGGTTTATTGAAAATGCCCTCCGCTTGCGCTCTGGGCAATATTCAAGGAATTTATATTTTTTAGATGCAAGTCGGAAAATCCTGCGGGATTTTCCGACTTGCTTTTTCACTGGAGCGGGCGCAATGAAGAAGCGGCCTGTTTCCCGGCTGTGCGGCTGTTTCCGCAGGAAACAAGCACAGACAGATCAAGTTTCCCTCTTGGACCCTTTCCGTGAAAATGCAACAGCGGACAGCCCGCAGGCTGTCCGCTGTTGCTCTATTATAAAATATTTTTCCGCTGAAGATGCCCAGAGCGCAAGCGGAGGGCATTAAAATGATTATGACTTCTGCCGTGCGGCGATCTGCGCTGCCGTGGGCGGGGTGTCGCCCTGCGCAGCGTTTTCCAGTGCGCCGAGGCGGCGGTCAAGGTCGGTCAGACGCTGCGCCACGATATCCGGCAGATCCTGCTGGTCCAGATCGTCCGCCGGGTTCACGGCCTTGTTGTTGATGCGCACCACCTCGGCGGGCACGCCCACGGCGGTGCAGTTGGCGGGCAGATTGCGCAGCACAACGCTGCCTGCGCCGATGCGGGAGTTGTCCCCGATATACACCGGGCCAAGAACCTTGGTGCCTGCACCGATCAGCACGTTGTTGCCCAGAGTGGGGTGGCGCTTGCCGGTGTCCTTGCCGGTGCCGCCCAGAGTGACACCGTGGTAGATGGTGCAGTTGTCGCCGATCTCGCAGGTCTCGCCGAACACGATGCCCATGCCGTGGTCGATGAACAGGCATCTGCCGATGGTGGCACCGGGGTGGATCTCGATGCCGGTGCGGCGGCGTCCGTGCTGGCTGACCCAGCGGGCGAGGAAAAAGTGCTTGTGCCGGTACAGCCAGTGCGCAATACGGTGATACACCAGAATGTGAAAGCCCGGATACAGCAAAATGACCTCCAGCACGCTGCGTGCGGCAGGGTCTTTGCGCTGAATGTTCCGTGCATCGTCCAACAAACCCATGAGGGAATCCTCTCTTTCCTGATCTCTGCCTGAAAACACAGGCAAATGTTCCTGACCGTACTATAATAACACACCCCGGCGGGAATGTACAGTGATATACTAGGAATTGACATGACTAACCTGCTGAAACGCAGCAAAACGGCGGTTTTGGGTAGAGTAGCTAAAATTCCGTGAGGGAAGCGGCAAACCTTTTTGCAACAAAATATATGCAGAAGCATTGACACATTTCGCGCTTCTATGCTAAAATATTATGAAAAGATTGCAAACCAGAAAAGGAGACCGCACCATGCAGAAAAGCGCGATGTGCACTAAACTGAACAAGCAGTTCGCATCCGGTTTTGCCGTGGGTTCGTTGTTTCCTTTTTTTGCAAAATGAGCTTTTCCCTTTGCGGGGAAAAGTTTTTTTTTTGCCCGTAAGGCAGAAGAATGCCGCAAATCAACACGAATCAGGAGGGGACTGCGATGCTGCTTGTAAATGCCGTAAACACCGAAGGAAGGCCGCTTGAGATTTTTGTAAAGGACGGCAAGATCGCCGCCGTGGGGCAGGAGCTGGAGGCGCTGGCCGGAGAAAATGAGACCGTCATCGATGCCGGCGGGCTGACCGTGCTGCCTGCCTTCGTGGATCTGCACTGCCACTGGCGCACCCCGGGCTTTGAGTACAAAGAGGACATCGAGACCGGCAGCCGCGCCGCAGCCGCCGGCGGCTACACCTTCGTGAATCTGATGCCCAACACAAAGCCGGTCTGCTCCTCTGCGGCACAGGCCATGATGGTGGAGCAGAAGGCCGCCGAAGTGGGTCTGTGCGGCGTGAACCAGACCGTCTCCATCACCGAGAACTTTGACGGCGTGAGCATCGACCACCTCAAGACCCTGCCTGCCGGCGTGAAGTTCATCACCGAGGACGGCCACGGCGTGCAGGACAATGCCACCATGGCAAAGGCTTTCGCCATCTGCACCCAGAAGGATATCACCGTGATGAGCCACGCCGAGGATATGGAGATCAGCCCGTGGGACTACCGTCTGGCTGAGGACATCGAGACGGTGCGCAACTGCTGGCTGAGCGAATACTACCAGACCAAGCTGCACATGTGCCACGTGTCCACCCGCGGTGCGCTGGATGCCATCCAGATGGCAAAGCTGCGGGGTGCACCCGTCACCTGCGAGGTGACCCCGCACCACCTGTGGTTCACCAATGACACCTGCGATTACCGCGTGAACCCGCCCATCCGTACCGCTGACGATGTGCAGGCACTGGTGGACGGCATCCGCACCGGCATCGTGGACGCCATTGCCACCGACCACGCGCCCCACTCCGAAGAGGACAAGCTGAAGGGCATGGCCGGTATGGTGGGCAGCGAGACCGCTTTCGGCGTGTGCTACACCAAGCTCTGCAAGCAGGAAGGCCTGCCGCTGGAGGTGCTGGCGCACCTGATGAGCACTCGCCCTGCCGAGATCCTGGGTCTTGCCAAGGGTCAGCTGGAGCCGGGCTACGACGCGGATTTTGTGCTGGTGGATCTGGATACCCCCTACACCGTGGACAAGGACAAGCTGCATTCCAAGAGCCACAACACCCCGTTCGACGGTGCCCAGCTGTTTGGTAAGGTCTGCGCCACCATCAAGGGCGGCAAGCTGACCTATCAGGCAGAAGAATAAGAAGAACGAACCCTCTCAGGCGCTTGCGCGCCAGCTCTCCCAAAGGGCGAGCTTTATGCCATCTGCCGGAAAAGCAGTCTCACAGTTGGAAGGACGACGTATCAGGCAGCAGAGGAAAAGCTCCCCCTTTCGGGGGAGCTGGCAACGCCGCAAGGCGTTGACTGAGAGGGTGCTACCTAATATAAAAAGAGAGCAAACAGGAGGAACACCCAAATGACGAACATGGACAAACTGTACGAAGCTGTGGAAGCCCGCGGCCCGGTGTGCGTGGGTCTGGACACCGACTTCAGCTACCTGCCCGCCGATTTTGTGGACAGCACCCTGTCCCGCGGCGAGAACATCGTGCGCTTCAACAAGAAGCTCATTGACGCCACCAAGGCCGTGGCAGGCTGCTACAAGGTGCAAATCGCTTACTACGAGTCTCTGGGTCTTGAGGGCATGAAGGCCTACGCCGATACCCTGAAGGCGGTGCGCGAAGCCGGTGTGCCGGTGATCGCCGACATCAAGCGCGGCGACATTGCCAAGACCGCCGAGATGTACGCCATGGGTCACTTTACCGGCGATTTCGAGAGCGATTTCGTCACGCTGGCACCCTACATGGGTCTGGACTCCATCAGCCCCTACCTGCCCTACGCCGAAAAGCAGGGCAAGGGCATGTTCGTGCTCTGCCGCACCTCCAACGGCGGTGCCAAGGACTTTGAGTACGAGAAGCTGGCCGACGGCCGCCACGTCTACGATCTGGTGGGCGACAAGCTGAACGCTCTGGGCAAGGACTACATGGGCGAGCACGGCTACTCCTCCATCGGTCTGGTCATCGGCGGCACCCACATCGAGGAGGCCACCGAGATCCGCGCAAAGTATCAGGACAGCTTCTTCCTGATCCCCGGCTACGGCGCACAGGGCGGCAAGGCCGAGGACATTGCCCAGTACCTCACCAAGGGCAACGGCGGCGTGGTCAACTCCAGCCGCGGCATCCTGCTGGCCTATAAGAAGCAGCCGGGCACTGCCTTTGACGAAGCCGCTTACAACGAATGTGTGAATATGAAGGAGGCCATTGCTCATGCGTGCAGCCTGCTGTGAAGCCACTGTCCTGCGCAATGAGGTCATTGCCCCGGACATCCGTCTGCTGACGGTGGTCTGGCCGGACCGCGACCACGCACCCCACGCAGGCCAGTTCTTTACCCTGCGTGCATGGGGCGCAGACGAAGCCCCCTTCCTGTCCCGGCCCATCAGCGTGCACCGCTGGAACCCGGACAGCAGCACCATCGAGTTCCTGTATCAGGTGGTGGGCGAGGGCACTGAAAAGATCGCGCAGCTCAAAATGAAGGATACCTTCCAGCTCACCGGCCCCATGGGCAACGGCTTTGATGTGCCGGACATCCTGAGCAAGTACAAAAAGATCGCCGTGGTGGGCGGCGGCATCGGCACTGCGCCCATGTTCCAGCTCACCCGCGAGCTGGCCGCTGCCGGGGTAAAGCCGGATGTGTTCTTCGGCTTCCGGGATACCCCCTACTGCATGGAGGAGTACCGCGAGATCGCAAACCTCGTCAAGGTGTCCACCGACACCGGCGCGGTGGGCTTCCACGGCTTTGTCACCCAGCTGTACGACCCCGCCGACTACGACGTGGTGCTGGTGTGCGGCCCCACGGTCATGATGAAGAACGCCGCCCGCCTGTGTGCCGAAAAGGGCACCCCCTGCTTTGTGAGCATGGAAAAGAAGATGGCCTGCGGCATTGGTGCCTGCCTTGGCTGCACCTGCGAGACCAAGGGCGGCGAGGGCAAGAGCGTGTGCAAGAACGGCCCTGTATTTGATGCAACGGAGGTGTTCTTCTGATGGCAGACCTGAAAACCAACCTGCTGGGCTTTGTGATGAACAGCCCGGTCATCGGCGCATCCGGCACCGTGGGCTACGGTGTGGAGTACGAGGAACTGGCCGACTTTGCCAAGATCGGCGGCATCTCCGGCAAGGGCCTGACCCTGCACGGCCAGTACGGCAACAAGGGCGAGCGCCTGTGGGAGACCCCCTCCGGCCTCATCAACAGCATCGGCCTGCAGAACCCCGGCGTGCAGCACTTCATTGACGTGGAGCTGCCCGAGATGCTGGAACTGAAGCAGAAGTACGGCACGGTGGCCATTGCCAACCTTGGCGGCCACAGCGAGGAAGAGTACGTGGAAGGTGCCGCGATGCTGAGCGACAGCGCAGTGGACATCGTGGAGCTGAACATCTCCTGCCCCAACGTCAAGGTGGGCGGCATGGCCTACGGCGTGAAAGCCGAGGCTGCCGGTGAGGTGGTGCGCATGGTGCGCGCTGCCTGCAAAAAGCCCCTGATGGTCAAGCTGAGCCCGCAGGCCGAGAACATCCCCGAGATGTGCAAGGCTGTGGAAGCCGCCGGTGCGGACGCCATCAGCCTGACCAATACCTTCCAGGCCTGCGCCATTGATCTGGAAAAGCGCCGCCCGGTGTTCAACAACATCTTTGCGGGTCTGTCCGGCCCGGCGGTGCGCCCCATCGCCCTGCGCATGGTGTGGCAGGCTGTGGGCGCTGTGAACATCCCGGTGGTGGGTCTGGGCGGCATCGCCACCGGCCGCGATGCACTGGAGTTCATCATGGCGGGTGCTGCGGCGGTGCAGGTGGGTGCAGCAAACTTTGCAAACCCCCGCGCCATGGAGACCATTGCGGACGAGATGGCCGCGTGGATGGACAAAAACGGCGTGAAAACGCTGGACGAGATCCGCGGATGTGCCCGGAATGCTGAATAATCTCAATTGATATACCAGCAATGCGCTAATTTATACGCATAAAAATGAAGCTACTGCATAAATTTGCAAATCGCGCAAAAGCGTGGTACAATACCGTTCAAAAGACATTTTTATAAAAGAGAGGGAGAAATACAATGAGTGAAGCACTTGAGATCCTGAAGAGCTGTGACGCGTTCCTGGAAGGTCACTTCCTGCTGTCCTCCGGCCGCCATTCCAGCGCATACTGCCAGATGGCTTATCTGCAGCAGTACCCCGACCGCTGCGCCGAGGTCATGAAGAGCGTGGCAGATAAGGTCAAGGAAATGGACGTGGATGTGATCGTGGGACCTGCCATGGGCGGCATCGTCTATGCCTACGAGCTGGCCCGCCAGACCGGCAAGCGCGCCATCTTTACCGAGCGCGTGGACAATGTGATGACCCTGAAGCGCTTCGCCATCCACCCGGGTGAGAAATGCCTCATCGCTGAGGATGTGGTCACCACCGGCATCTCCTCTCTGGAGACCAAGCGGGTCATCGAAGAGAACGGCGGCATCTGCGTGGGCATCACCTGCGTGGTGGATCGCACCAAGCCCGAGGCTCCGTCTCCCATTCCCATCGTGGCAAGCGCCCTCAAGCTGGATCTGCCCAACTACGCACCGGAAGAGTGCCCCATCTGCAAGGAGGGCAAGCTGCCGCTGGTGCATCTGGGCAGCCGTAAGATGAAGCAGGAAGCAAAGCAGACCCTGTAATGTGTTGAAACGAGGAAAACTATGAACGCATATCTTCTTTTGGCAAATGGCATGGTCTTTGCCGGCCAGTCGGTGGGTGCCGAGGGCGTCACCGTGGGCGAGGTGGTCTTTGCCACCGGCATGGTGGGCTTTCAGGAGACCCTGACCGACCCCAGCTACTACGGCCAGATCATCACCCAGACCTACCCCCTTATCGGCAACTACGGCATGAATAAGGACGACATGGAGTCCGACCGCATCTGGGCAAAGGGCTACATCGTGCGCGAGGCCTGCACCACCCCCTCCAACTGGCGCTGTGAGGAGACGCTGGACAGCTTTTTGAAAAAGAACAACACCATCGGCATCGAGGGCATCGACACCCGCCACCTGACCCGCATCATCCGGGAGAGCGGCGTGATGAACGGCGCCATCCTGACCACCTTTGACCCCGCCGACCCGGCCAACAAGGCCGAGACCGAGGCTCTGCTGGCCCAGATCCGCGCCTATGCCGTCACCGATGCGGTGAAGAACGTGACCTGCGCTGCCCCCGAGGTGTTCAACCCGCAGGGCGAGACCCATATCGTGCTGATGCACTACGGCTGCAAGCGCAACATCGTGCGCTGCCTTGTCAAGCGCGGCTGCAAGGTGACGGTCATGCCCGCCTTTGCAACGGCAGACCAGATCAAAGCTCTGAACCCGGACGGCATCATGCTGTCCAACGGCCCCGGCGACCCCGCCGAGCCGGTGGAGGTCATCGAGAACCTCAAGCAGATCTTTGCACTGAACATCCCCACCTTCGGCATCTGTCTGGGCCACCAGCTGTCCGCGCTGGCAGCCGGTGCCAAGACCATGAAGCTGAAGTACGGCCACCGCGGTGCCAACCAGCCTGTGACCGACTTTGAGTCCGGCCGCACCTTCATCACCAGCCAGAACCACGGCTATGCGGTCGTGGGCGAGGAGCTGCCCGCCGAGATGGGCGAGGTGGCACAGGTGAACGCCAACGACGGCACCTGCGAGGGCATCAAGTACAAGAAGTGGAACTGCTTTACCGTGCAGTTCCACCCGGAAGCAAACGGCGGCCCCAAGGATACCGAGTTTCTGTTCGACCGCTTCCTGAACAACGTCAAAGCAGCAAAAAAGGAGGCACGCTGAAATGCCGAAGGACCCTAGAATCAAGAAGGTGCTGGTCATTGGCTCCGGCCCCATCATCATTGGTCAGGCTGCGGAGTTCGACTACTCCGGCACGCAGGCCTGCCGCGCACTGAAGGCAGAGGGCATCGAGACCGTTCTGCTGAACTCCAACCCCGCAACCATCATGACCGACCCGGATGTGGCCGACCATGTGTATATCGAGCCCATGACGCTGGAAGTCGTGGAGCGCATTCTGGACATCGAAAAGCCGGACTCCGTGCTGCCGAACCTCGGCGGCCAGATGGGCCTGAATCTGTCCATGGAGCTGGCCCGCTCCGGCTATCTGGACCGCACCGGCATCCGTCTGCTGGCCTGCAAGCCCGAGACCATCGACCGTGCCGAGGACCGCGAGCTGTTCAAGGAGACCATGGAGAAGCTGCACCAGCCCATCATCCCCTCTGAGGTGGTGGAGACCCTGCAGGACGCGCTGGACTGCGCCGACCGCATCGGCTACCCGGTCATCGTGCGCCCGGCCTTTACCATGGGCGGCACCGGCGGCGGCATCTGCGAGACCCGCGAAAAGCTCATCGAGATCGGCACCAACGGCCTGCGCCTTTCCCCCATCCATCAGATCCTTGTGGAAAAGTGTATCGCCGGCTGGAAAGAGATCGAGTATGAGGTCATGCGTGACCACAAGGGCAACGTGATCACTGTGTGTAACATGGAGAACCTCGACCCTGTGGGCATCCACACCGGCGACTCGGTGGTCGTGGCACCCTCCCAGACCCTGACCGACCACGAGTACCAGATGCTGCGCACTGCTGCGCTGGATATCATCACCGAGCTGGGCATCGAGGGCGGCTGCAACTGCCAGTTTGCTCTGAAGCCGGACAGCTTTGACTATGCGGTCATCGAGGTCAACCCCCGTGTGTCCCGCTCTTCCGCACTGGCTTCCAAGGCTACCGGCTATCCCATTGCCAAGGTGGCCACCAAGATCGCCATTGGCTACACGCTGGACGAGATCACCAACGACGTCACCGGCAAGACCTGCGCCTGCTTTGAGCCTGCGCTGGACTACATCGTGGTCAAGTACCCGAAGTGGCCCTTTGATAAGTTCGTCTACGCCGACAAGTCTCTGGGCACCCAGATGATGGCTACCGGCGAGGTGATGAGCATCGGCAACAGCTTCGAGGCTGCCATGATGAAGGCGGTCTCCTCCATCGAGCTGGGCATGGACACTTTGACCCACAAGCCCTTTGAGGAGCTGACCGATGACGAGATCGTGGCTCACATGCATGTTCAGGACGCCGAGCGCGTGTTCTGCGTGTACGAGGCGCTCAAGCGCGGCATCGACCACGAGACCATTTACAAGATCACCAAGATCGACTGGTGGTTCCTGGACAAGATGCAGCATCTGGCAGATCTGGAAAATGGTCTTGCCAAGTGCAGCGGCGTGCTGACCGAAGAGCAGTACAAGACCGCCAAGAAGTACGGCTTCCAGGATAAGACCATCAAGCGTCTGGCACAGGTGGACAAGCTCCCTGTGGAAAACTACCGCGCCGGTTTCAAGATGGTGGATACCTGCGCTGCAGAGTTCTCGGCCAACACTCCCTACTTCTACTCCACCTACGACGGCGACAACGAGGCTGCAGAGTTCATTGCTGCCAAGGAAGCTGAAACTGCCGCCAAGGGCGAGCCGAAGAAAAAGAAGGTGCTGGTCTTTGGCTCCGGCCCCATCCGCATCGGTCAGGGCATTGAGTTCGACTACTGCTCGGTGCACTGTGTGTGGACGCTGAAAAAGCACGGCTGCGAAGCCATTCTGGTCAACAACAACCCCGAGACCGTCTCCACTGACTTTGACACCGGCGACCGTCTGTACTTTGACCCGCTGAACCCGGAGAGCGTGGACAACATCATTGCCACCGAGAAGCCGGACGCCTGCGTGGTGCAGTTCGGCGGCCAGACCGCCATCAAGCTGGCAAAGCACATGGACGAGATCGGCCTGCCCATTCTGGGCACCCCGGCGGATGCCATCGATGAAGCCGAGGATCGTGAGCGCTTCGACGAGCTGCTGGAGCGCTGCAGGATCCCCCGCGCCCCGGGTCGCACCGTGTTCAATCTGGACGAGGCGCTGGCTGCCGCCGATGAGATCGGCCTGCCGGTGCTGATGCGTCCCTCCTACGTGCTGGGCGGTCAGAACATGATCGTGGCCTACACCAAGGCAGACGTCATTGAGTACATGGGCGTCATCACCGAGCATGTGGACATGGATCACCCTGTGCTGCTGGATAAGTACATTCTGGGCACCGAGTGCGAAGTGGACGCCATCTGCGACGGCGAGAACTTCCTGATCCCCGGCATCATGGAGCAGGTGGAGCGCACCGGCGTGCACTCCGGCGACTCCATCTGTGTCTACCCGGCACAGCACCTGACCCAGGCTGAGATCGATACCATAGTGGACTACACCGGCCGCTTTGCCCGCGAGCTGCATGTTACCGGTCTGGTGAACGTGCAGTACGCAGTTTCCAACGGCAAGGTGTACGTCATTGAGGTGAACCCCCGTTCTTCCCGTACCGTGCCGTATATCTCCAAGGTCACCGGCGTGCCCATGGTAGATCTGGCAGTGCGCTGCTGTCTGGGTGAAAAGCTGGCAGATATGGGCTACGGCACTGGCCTGCACCCCAACGCACCCTATGTGGCCGTCAAGGTGCCTGTGTTCAGCTTTGAAAAGCTGCACGGTGTGGATACCCAGTTCGGCCCCGAGATGAAGTCCACCGGCGAAGTGCTGGGCATTGCCCCCAACTACCACGACGCCCTGCTCAAGGGCCTCATCGGCGCGGGCTACACCTTCAAGACCCCCGGCCCTGCAAGCTGCTGCATCTTCACCGTGAAGGACAGCGACAAGCCGGAGTTCGTGGATATTGCATGGAAGCTCAAGAGCATGGGCTACAAGCTGTACGGCACCTCCGGCACCTGCGCATGGCTCAACAAGCACATGGTGCCCTGCAACGAGGTGCGCAATATGTCCGGCGAGTCGCCCAACATCGTGGATCTGCTGCAGAGCGGTCTGGTGGACTACGTGTTCTCCACCAGCGCCAAGGGCCGTGACCCCAAGCGCGATTCCGTCCGCCTGCGCCGCAAGGCCGTGGAGCTGAGCATTCCCTGCATCACCGCCGTGGATACCGCCAACGCTCTGGTGAACTGCCTGCGCAGCGACCACAGCCTGGAAAATATCCCGCTGGTGGATATTGCCACCCTGTATCACCGGAAGTAATTGCACCCCAAAACGCATAAAGACCGACTTTATACAGCGCCCGCCAAAACAGCGGGCGCTGTATTTGTGCGGGGTGCACGGAATTGAATATGGTTCGTGCGCAATAAAATGCGTTTTGTGCGCAATGCATCGAAAAGCGCATACAGAATATGTTATACTCAACATCGCAAAATTTGCCAAAAGACGTTACTTTTGGACACTCCAGGAGGATATAGATACATGACCCGTTCCCAGATGATCGAGACTGTCGCACGCAAGACCGGCTTTACCGAAGCTCAGGTCGAGACCACGATGGATGCAATGTTTGACCAGATCGCCGACTGCCTGCGCGCAGACGAAAAGGTGACCATCGCCGGCTTTGGCCGTTTTGAGATGCGCCCCCGCAAGCCCAAGGCCTACACCAACCCCAAGACCAAGGTCTCCAGCCGTCTGGAGTCCACCTCCATTCCCGGCTTCAAGGCCAGCGGCCGCTTCAAGCAGAAGCTGGAAGCAGGCAAGAATAACGTGGAAGAGACCGCCTGATCCATGTACATTGAGGACCGTACCCGTAACCCCGGGTGCGGTTCTTTTTGTTTCTCTGCTGACAAGCGCGGCATTTCATGCTATACTGAGTGCAGAATATAAAAGGACAAAGGAACGGAGATTCAGATGCTTTACAGTGAACTGCAGTGCAGCCCGGCCATCCATCAGGCAGTGGAACGCATGGGCTTTGCCGAAATGACCGAGATCCAGGAAAAGACCATCCCCGTCATGATGGCGGGTCATGATGTGATCGCAAAAGCCCCCACCGGCACCGGAAAGACCTGCGCCTTCGGTATCCCGGTGGCGGAGCATATCATCCCGGAAAACAAATATCCTCAGGCCGTGATCATGGCACCCACCCGCGAGCTGGCGCAGCAGATCGCAGAAGAGCTGACCCAGCTCACCTATTTTATGCCGGAGGTGCAGGTGGCCTGCGTGTACGGCGGTGCCAATATGGAAAAGCAGGCAAAGCGCCTTGCCGAGGGCTGCCAGATCGTGGTGGCAACGCCGGGTCGCCTGATGGATCATTACAAACACCGCAGCATCGATATTTCTCGCGTGACTCAGATCGTACTGGACGAGGCCGACGAGATGCTGAATATGGGTTTTTATAAGGATGTGCGGCACATCATCGAGATGATGAAGGCTCGCAAGTCCCTTTCCATGTTCTCGGCCACCATCAGCCGCGAGGTGATGGACATTGGCTGGCTGTACCAGCACAACGCCGAGGAGATCACCGTCCAGCCCCGGGAGGAGAGCCAGCCCAAGATCACCCAGTATATGCTGGAGACCTCCGGCCGCAACAAGCTGTCGGATCTGGCACAGATCATCATCGGCGAGAACTATAAGCGGGTGATGGTGTTCTGCGATACCAAGTTCAACACGGCTACTCTGGCGAACCAGCTGGCACGGCTGGGCTTCTCGGTAGACTGCCTGCACGGCGACCTCTCTCAGAAGGAGCGCAACCAGATCATGCAGAACTTCCGGGACGGCAAACTGGCCATTCTGGTAGCCACCGACGTGGCAGCCCGCGGCATCGATGTTTCGGACGTGGACGCCGTCATCAACTATGATGTGCCCGGTGAGAACGAACATTACACCCACCGCATCGGCCGCACCGGCCGTGCCAAAAAGGAGGGCGTGAGCTACTTGTTCTATGTGCCGGAGGAGAAAAAGCGGGTGCAGGAGCTGCTGCGTTTGACCCGCAACACCGACCTGTGCACCCCGGTGCATTTTGACTTCAACCATGAGCGCATCGTGGTGGAGGAAAAAAAGGACAGCGCCGACCGGTTCCAGATCAAGTGCTATTTCTGATAAAATAATAACTCCCCCAGTCTGCTCCGCAGGCAGCCCCCTCAAGGAGGGAGCCTGCCCGTACGGTAAGCATCCCTCTCTGAGGGAGGTGTCGAGCGAATGCGAGACGAAGGGAGTTCTTTTTGTAAAAAAGACTTGACCTTCCCCTTTCTGGAAGGTGTAACATAGGCACGTAAGGAGGCACCGGAGCCATGAAGATCAACGAAGTGGAAGCCGCCGTGGGCGTGACCAAAAAGAACATCCGCTTTTACGAGGAGGAGGGGCTCGTTACCCCTGGCCGCGAACCGGGCAACGGCTACCGCAGCTACTCGCAGGCAGACGTGGAGCGCCTGCGCCGCATCAAGCTGCTGCGCAAGCTGGATGTTCCGCTGGCCGAGATCCGGGAAATGCTGGAAGGGCGGAAGACGCTGGCCGAAGGAATGGGTCAGCAGCTGGAACGGCTGAATGCCCGCCGCAAGGATCTGGACGAAGCCATCGGCTTCTGCACTGTATTGGAAAAGGCTTCCGGAAACCTTGAAGAACTGGATGTGGAGCAGACGCTTGCGCGCCTTGCTGCACGGGAGGAACAGGGAGTGACCTTTGTGAACATTGAACGCACAGACCGAAAAGGCGAGCGCATCCGCGGTGCCTGCGTCGGCGCTGCCCTTTTTGTGGCGCTGATGGCTTTTGTGATCGCAACGATGGCGTGGGCCTTTTACAGCGACCCGCAGGAAGCGCCGCCGCTGCCGCTGCTCATCGTATTGTTCGGCATCCCGGTGGGGTGCATCGTGGGCACGCTGAAGGTGCTGCTGGAACGCATTGAAGAGATCGGAAAGGGAGAAGAAGATGCTTATCGTAACTATTAACGAAGTACCCGGCAAAAAGCTGGAAGCGCTGGGCGTGGTGCGCGGCAGCACGGTGCAGAGCCGCAATCTGGGCCACGATCTGATGGCGGGGTTCCGCACGCTGGTGGGCGGTGAAGTGACCGACTATGCGGATATGCTCACCGAAGCCCGGCAGATCGCCACAGGACGCATGGTCAAGGATGCAGAGGCCCTTGGAGCGGATGCAGTTGTAGGGATGCGCTACGCTTCCGCCAGCGTCATGCAGGGCGCGGCAGAGGTCATTGCTTATGGAACGGCGGTGAAGTTCGTATGACCACAAAAGAAAAGCAGGGCTTCGGCCTTTATTTCCTGCTCGCGTTTGGTCTGGCATGGCTGTGTCAGGTCGGCGGCTGCATGGCGCTGTTGCAAAAGCAGAATGCCGTGCTGTATCAGTTGGCACTGATCGTTACCATGCTCTGTCCGCTGGCGGCGGTGCTGCTGGTGCAAAAGGTCTTTCTGCGCCAGCCTGCCGGCATCGGCTGGAAGGTGCAGGGCAGGCGGCGCTACTGGCTGGCAGCATGGTTTGGCCCGGCGGTGTTTACGGTGCTGGCTGCAGTGCTCTATTTTGCAGTGTTCCCGCATCGGCTGGATCTCTCCGGCAGCTGGCTGGCAGCGGCCTATGGCGGCGAGATGGACGCGCAGACCCTGCGCAGGGAGCTGGGCGTATCCAACCTCAGCTACATGCTGGAAACAGGTCTGTTCGCGATCACGCTGGCTCCGCTCATCAATATGTTCGCAGCTCTGGGCGAAGAAGCCGGCTGGCGCGGGTATATGATGCCTCACCTGAAGGAGCAGCTCGGCCTGCTCAACGGCCGCCTGCTGGGCGGCGTGATCTGGGGTGTCTGGCACTGGCCGCTGATGCTGCTGGTGGGCTACGAATACGGTACAAACTATCTGGGTGCACCGGTGCTGGGGCTTTTCGTGTGGTGCGTGGTCTGCTTTGCGCTCAACACCCTGTTGGACTGGCTCTATGAAAAGACCGGATGTATCTGGGTGCCATCCATTGCGCACGGCGCATTCAACGCGGTGGCAGCGCTGTTTATGGTTCTGACGAACCCGGCAGACAGCTACTATAATGTGTTAGGCCCGGCACCCATTGGCCTGATCGGAACACTGCCTCTGCTGGCGGCTGCAGTCTGTCTGACTCTGCGGGAGATGAAGCAGGAAGAAAAGAACTGAATTGCAAGGTAACAGCCGCTGCACCAAACGCGCAGCGGCTGTTTTGCGTGGAAATGGTGGAAGAAAGATCAAAACCGCCCCGGAAACCGAGCAAAAAACTATATGATGTATACAAAACACAAAAATAGGCGAAAAAAATGTAAAAAAGGCTTGAAAAAGTAGTTGAGGTATGGTACTATATTTGAGCGCCAAGCGCTGAGGCAAAAGAATGACTTCCGAAGCCCCAGCAGGAAGCCCTTGAAAAGAACCAATAGACGC
>CAKSTO010000023.1 GCA_934501115.1 uncultured Faecalibacterium sp. | reverse complement strand
GTGTGGGTGTCTTTTTACTGGGACAGCCCTTATTACTCCGAGGGCGGCTTCACGCTGGAAGTACGCCCCACCACCGAGAATTTACAGCTTTTGCAGGAAGGCCGCTGGCTGGTGCGCAGCGACGAAAGTCCCCGTATCCCCATGCGCATCTGCTCCCGCGCCAACCAGAACGAGGACTCAAACCTTGTGGTCTCCGGCTACCCCGCCACGTGGCTGCTGACCAAGCGGGTGTCTGCGGCGGTCATCTCGAAACAGAACGCAGAGCAGGCCATGCGGGCGCTGGTGGAGGCGGCAAAGCCGTGGCCTCGGCTTGAGCTTGGCACCGCGTACGGCTTTGACACCACCTTTGAAAAGCAGACCTCCGGCGGCTCCGTGTTCGACTACTGCCAGACCATCGGGCAGGCGTGCGACCTCGGCTTTCGGGTCATTCTGGACGGCAAGGGGGCTGAAAAGAAGCTGCTCTTCGAGTGCTTCCGTCCCACCTTCGACCCAAACAACAGATACAGCCCCAAGTGGGGCAACCTGCTCAACGCGGGGTGGAGCTTTTCGGACACCAGCTACGCCAACGTCGCCCTCGTGCAGGGCGCAGGCGAAGGCAGCAGCCGTGCCACCGTCTGGGTGGGCGACACCGAAAGCACCGGCTCTGCCCGGCGCGAGATGTACATCGACGCCCGGGACATCCAGCCCGACGAAAACAGCGGCGAGACCACCGCCAGCCAGAGCTACCTGCAAAAGCTGGCCGACCGGGGCGGCGAGAAGCTGCTGAGCCAGCTGCGCACCGGCTCGATCGAGTTTGACGTGGACGACGACGCGCTCAAGGTGGGCGATGTGCTGAGCGTCAGCCTGCCCCGGCTGGGCTACACCGCCATGGTGCGGGTGGCCGACATTATCACCGAAAATCAGCCCAGCGGCACCACCCGCACCATCCGGCTGGGAACCCCCAGCTGGCACAAAACCTAAAGGAGGACGTATGGCAGATCTCATCACATACCCTGAAAACGGCATCACCTACGACGCCGACGACGCCTCGGGCTACCTCGCCACCCGACACAGCGGCGTGTACAGCGCGGACGAGGACTTTGCAGTCACCGCTGCAGGCGAGCTGAGCGTGGCCGTCAGCGCGGGGCAGGCGTGGGTGCGCCCGGCGCGGTTCAAAGGCCGCAGCATCATCATGGAGCAGCCCGAGACCATCACCCTGACCGCCGCCGACCCGGTGCGCACCCGCATCGACCGCATCGTGCTGCGGTACGACGCCGCCGCACGCAAGACAAGCCTGCTGGTGCTGGAGGGCACCCCGGACTCCGCCAGCCCCGCGCCGCCGGAGATCTCCCGCACGGCACTGGTCTATGACCTCGGCCTTGCCACGATCACCCGCAAGGCAGGCAGCGAGAGCATCACCGCCGCCGACATCACCGACACCCGCACCGATGAAGCCGTCTGCGGCGTCATGCGGGACGGCGTGACGAGCATCCCCACGGCAGAGCTTCAGGCGCAGACCGCCGCGCTGCTGGAGAATCTGCGGCAGAGCATCGCCAACGTGGACGCACAGGGCTTTTACCGCAAGGCCGAGGTGGACGCGCTGCTGAAGACAATGCAAAACACGCTGCAGAAGCAGATCAGCGCGGCATCTGCGATCACGGCCAGCGGAAACGGTTATATCCGTTTCTCGGACGGCACGCAGATCTGCTGGAATACAGCTAAGTTGAGTTCTTCGTACGGTAACTACGTTTTCACGTTTCCTGTGCCGTTTATCAATACCACCTATGCGGTCGCGGGCTTTAAAGCAGACCGCATCAGTGACACAAACTATAACAACTTTTGCTATTACGCAAAAAAGACGGGTCAAGTAGCGATTGATAGCGCACACAACGGCTACAGCGATACACTGTATAGTACATTGATCGTAATCGGGCGCTGGAAATAAGGAGGGAGACATGGATATCAAACTCGGAAGCACCATTGCAAAGCCTGTTGTAACACAGGCACAATGCGATGCCTATACCGCTATGGCAGACGCCGTAGCCGCTCACAACGCTGCTTGCGGCGTTGGCAACATGCTTTGGTGTATCGAGGATAAAGAGCACTGCTACGCCATCGCAGAGGATAGAATCATACAGCCGCCCACCGCCGAAGAGCTGGCCGCGCAGGAGGAAGCGCGCAAAAAGGCCGAAGCCCGCGAGAAGCTGCCGGAGCGTGTGGACGCGCTGGAAACCGCAAACGACGATATTATTTTGATGATGGCTGATTTGATTGGAGGCTGATTTTTATGAAAACCCTGAACGCACTCAAACTTCGCATTATGACCCGCGCTTTCAAAATTCGCATTGCCGCTGGTGAAGTCTTTGAAGACATCGCCGCAGATTACCCGGCTCTGACCACGGACGATCTGGAAGCCATCAAGGCCGAGCTGGAAAAGTAAAGGAGTAAGCCATGAGCAAAACCATCATGGACGTGTCCCGGCATCAGGGCACCATTGACTGGAAAAAGGTCAAGGCGTCCGGCAGAGTGGGCGGCGTCATGATCCGCGCCATGGGCAACAGCGCTGAGGGCAGACCCAGTGCGCCCTACACCGACCCGCAGTTTGCCCGGAACTACGCCGAGTGCAAGCGCCTTGGCATCCCCTGCGGCGTGTACGGCTACTTCAAAGCGGTCAACCGGGAGCAGGCCGACAAGGAGCTGGCTTATTTCAGGCAGCTGCTCACCGGCAGGAGCTTTGACCTGCCTGTGGCGGTGGACATCGAGGACGAGGTACAGAAGCCGCTGGGCAAGGCCGCGCTGACCGACATTGCTGCCCACTGTCTGAGCACGGTGGAAAGCTGGGGCGTGTACGCCATGCTCTACACCGGCCTGTGGTTCGGCAGCACCTTCCTTTACATGGGCGGTGCGGCGCTCAAGCCCTACGACGTGTGGCTTGCCGCCTACCGCACGAAGAAACCCGCCCCCGGCTGGCCGTTCGGGATGTGGCAGTATACCAGCACGGCGCACATACAGGGCGTGAGCACCAACGTGGATCTGAGCCACGCATACAAGGACTACGCCAGCATCATCCGGCGTGTCGGGCTGGGCGCAGTGAAGGGGGTGTGACCGATGGAAAGCTGTTTGATTTCCGATGCTCCCTATGCATCGTGGCTCTCCGATGTATTAGCTACACTGGAAGAGCACAAAATCAGCAAGATCGCAGTAGCTGCGCCTTTGCCGACCGGCGAAGTGTTCACCGGCTATTTCGGTATGGACACGATGGACAAGGCGCTGATCGCAACGAACATTCAGGCCGACGCCACCATGGATGTGGTCTGCGCCAACGGCCAGCGGATCCAGCAGGCATGGGAAGATAGCGCCGAAGATGAAGAGGGGGTGTGACCGATGGAGAGTATTTTGTCTGCCGTCATTGCCGGTGCGGTGACACTGATCGGCGTGCTGATCGCCAACAGCCGCAGTCAGGCTGTGACCGACACCAAACTTGAAGAGCTGACCCGCGAGGTGCGCGAGCATAACAATTTTGCAAAGCGCGTGCCCATTTTGGAAGAGCAGATGAAGGTGGCAAACCACCGCATCGCTGATCTCGAAGAGAACGAAAAGAAAGGAATCTGACCATGAACGCATTGACCAATATCCTGAACGTTGTCCCCGGCTGGCTTGCCCTCGTCTTGATGCTGGGCGGCTTCGCCTTTTACGTCCTCGGTGCCATCCGGCTGGGCTACGGCGCATCCGTCCGCCCGCTGGTGCTCGACCTGATCGAGCGCGCAGAGCATGAGATTCAGGGCACCAAGCGCGGGCAGGAACGCAAGGCGTGGGTCGCCGCAAAGCTCCGCGCTGCTCTGGACGCCAGCCGCTTCGGCAGGCTCTTCAGCTGGGCGATCACCGATGAGACCATTGGCAGGGTGATCCAGTTCTGCTTTGACAGGGCAAAGGATGTCGTGAAGCAGTAAGCAGTAAATCGTACATAACAGACAGCCCCGGGGAGCCTGACGGTTCCTCGGGGCTGTTTTTGTTTGCGCGGTTCTTTTCGACGCTTTATGACGCATATCGACACAATTGGAACATTTTTACTATTTTCCGGTTAGAGTTGACGCAAAAGAAAGGATGTGTCAACTATGATCGTTTCCGAATTATCCACCCAGCTCAACGACCTGCTGCGCCCGATGGGCATCACCCGCAACATGAGCGCTTACAGCATTCTGTGCCAGTGCATCGAGCTTGTCTGTGAGCAGGAAGATCGCCTGCAGGCCGTGGAGAAGGAAATCTACACGCCGATCGCTGAGCAGAAGGACTGTGACCCAAAGGCGATTCAGAGCGCCATCCGCAGGGCAGCGAAGAGCGCGTGGCTCACGAACCCCGCCTATGTGCAGAAGCTGGCAGGCTATCCGCTGACCGGCTGTCCCAGCGCAGTGCAGTTCGTGGAAATGCTGTATAATGCGGTGGTGAGGGCATAAATGAGAGGCGAAAACTCATTTTTTAATTGATTTTTTTCAAACTTTTATGAAAAAAGTGGGTTTGATAGTGGGTTAAAGCAAAAGAAAAGCGCCCAGAAACTTGCGTTTCTAGGTGCTTTTTCTTGGTGGGCGCGGGTGGATTCGAACCACCGAAGCTGAAAGCAGCAGATTTACAGTCTGTCCCCATTGGCCACTCGGGAACACGCCCATATTCTTTTTCAGCCACAAGGACTGCCTGTATATATTACCACCGGTACGGTGGTTTGTCAATATTTTTGATGCTTTTTCTCGCCGGTTTTTCAAAGCATGACGATCATAGCGCACAGGCCCTGCCAACGATACCCGCGCCTGCCGTGGATGCCTTCTGTGCAGAAAGCAGCAGCCCCCGCCTGTGATAGACGGGGGCTGCTGCTGTGTTTAGGAATTTGCAGAATCAGGAGCTTCGGAAAGAGTTTATACACACACTTAAGGAGGAAAAAACAACGGAAAGGCAGGGTTCGTACAAAATGCACCGGGAGAGCGTTACTCGCCACGGACGGCCGCGAAGCCGGCTTCCAGATCGGCAATGATATCATCGATGTGCTCGGTGCCGATGGACAGACGGATGGTGTTCTGGTAGATCTGCTGCTCAGCCAGTTCCTGATCGTTCAGCTGGCTGTGGGTGGTGGAAGCCGGATGGATGACCAGACTCTTCACATCCGCAACGTTTGCCAGCAGGGAGAAGACCTTCAGGTGATCGATGAACTTGAACGCTTCCTCACGGCCGCCCTTGATATTGAAGGTAAAGATGGAAGCACCGCCGTTGGGGAAGTACTTCTCGTACAGGGCGTGATCCGGGTGATCCGGCAGAGAAGGGTGGTTGACCTTCTCCACCTGCGGGTGATTTGCCAGGAACTCGACCACCTTCTTGGTGTTCTCCACATGGCGCTCGATGCGCAGGCTCAGGGTCTCGGTGCCCTGCAGCAGCAGGAAGGCGTTGAACGGAGAAATGGTGGCACCGGTATCACGCAGCAGGATCGCACGGATGTAGGTGACAAAGGCTGCGGGGCCTGCTGCATCGGCAAAGGAAACGCCGTGGTAGCTGGGGTTGGGATCGGCGATGTTGCCGAACTTGCCGCTTGCCTTCCAGTCGAACTTGCCGCTGTCCACGATGATGCCGCCCAGCGTGGTGCCGTGGCCGCCGATGAACTTGGTGGCGGAATGAACAACGATATCTGCGCCGTGCTCGATGGGACGGATCAGGTACGGGGTGCCGAAGGTGTTATCGATGACCAGCGGCAGGCCGTGCTTGTGCGCGATGGCGGCGATGGCGTCGATATCGGGGATATCACTGTTGGGGTTGCCCAGAGTTTCCAGATAGACCGCCTTGGTGTTGGGCTGGATGGCGTTCTCCACCTCGGCCAGATCGTGTGCATTGACAAAAGTGGTGGTAACGCCGAACTGGGTCAGAGTGTGCTCCAGCAGGTTGTAGCTGCCGCCATAGATCGTCTTCTGAGCCACGATGTGGTCACCAGCCTGCGCCAGCGCCTCGATGGTGTAGGTGATAGCTGCAGCACCGGAGGCGGTTGCAAGAGCAGCCACGCCGCCCTCCAGAGCAGCGATGCGCTTCTCGAACACGTCCTGCGTGGAGTTGGTCAGGCGGCCATAGATGTTGCCGGCATCTGCCAGACCAAAGCGGTCTGCAGCGTGCTGGCTGTTGCGGAACACGTAGGAAGTGGTCTGGTAGATAGGCACTGCACGGGAATCGGTTGCGGGATCGGCCTGCTCCTGGCCAACATGGAGCTGAAGGGTCTCAAATTTATAGTTAGACATAGTATTTTACCTCTCTATTTGTACTTTCAGTATAGTTTTCTGATACAAAAAATCCCGATGCGTGATACAAAAGCGCACCGGGCACACACAATTCAACTGCGAAACCGTTCCACGTCACCTTAGCGTACACATTCGTGCACAGCAAGAGGGCATCGTACCGTTCACAGCCAGATGTTCTGCCCGGTCACCGCACATTCGCCCACAGCGGAAGTTTGCATGCAGCAGGTTCGTCCAAATCAGCTTCATTTCCATGCCCTCCTTTCCAAAATCACTTTCCCACTCTTCTACAAGTCTCAGTCTCTATTCCCTACCAAGTTTGTGGATTTGTTGTCTGCATTATATCCCACATTACCCAGTTTGTCAATAGGTTAATTCCGCTTTTTTCAAAATTGAGTTTTCTGCACGACCAGCGCCCCGTATTCTGTCGTCTCCCTTGTGCAGTTCGAGTAAAAGTAACACTCTCCGGCTAAAAATGCAGGCGTCCCGTCACAAAACATTCAAATCTATCCGTTATAATAAGGGCACAACGTATTTTTCAACGAAAAAGGAGTTTACCCGATGATCCACCGGTTTTTCAATTTTCTCCGGCAGTCGCTGCTTACGGTACTGCTGGTAGTGCTGCTGACTTTGCTGGCTGCGGGCGGCTGGTATCTGTATCAGGGGCATCGGCTCTATAAAAGTGTAACTTATGCCATGCCAGTCTCTACCCTGTACGACACCATCCACACCCAGGCCCACTACGCTGCCTACAGTGAACTGCCTCAGACCTACATCAATGCCGTGATTTCCACGGAGGATGAGCACTTCCTGACGCATAAAGGCATCGACCCGGGTGCCATTCTCCGGGCACTGGCTGCTGACATCCGTAGCCGCTCACTGGCTGAGGGCGGCAGCACGCTGACCCAGCAGCTGGCAAAAAACGCCCTGTTCACGCAGGAAAAGCGTCTGACGCGCAAAGCAGCGGAGGCTTTTGCTGCCGTTGACATCGAAAAGACCTACTCCAAACAGCAGATTTTTGAGATGTACGCCAACACCATCTATTTCGGCAATGGCCGCTATGGCATTGAGGAGGCCGCCGAGGGTTATTTCGGCAAGGCGGCCTCCCAGCTCACGGATGCGGAAGCTGTTGTGCTTGCCGGCCTGCCCAATGCACCTTCGGCCTATGCCAGCAATCCGGAACGCGCACGCAAGCGCACCCAGACTGTGCTGAAGCGGATGGTCAAATGCCGCGTGCTGACTCAGGCGCAGGCAGATGCCATCGCCGCCGAAGCGCAAAGTCTCGACCTGCTGGCTGCAGCCTGAGTCAAAGTCTGCGGATACCATCGGTTCTCTGAAAACAGAAAACAAAAGCTAGCGCCCTGAGGAGGGTACAGCTTGAGAACATATTGAGAACATATAAGGATAAAGAAAAATTGAACGTGAAACTGAGATATCAAATAAAAAAGACCAGCGTAACTTTCTACGCTGATCCTATTTGGTGGAGAATTAGGGACTCGAACCCCAGACCCCCTGCGTGTGATGCAGGTGCTCTAACCAGCTGAGCTAATCCTCCATATTTTGTTGTGCGTTCCGAATTGGAACGTGACTATTATAGCACGGCATCTTACAAATTGCAAGCCTTATTTTGAAAAAATCACACTTTTCTTTTTTCACACAGGCTTGCTCTTCGAGGCAAAATCGGGTATACTGGGTGCAGAAACTTTCCCCGTGGGAAAAGAGGTAACAAAAATGCTGACGCTTCGTGGAATCATCACTTTGATCGTACTGGCTGTGCTGTTTGCTCTGGCCGTTGTCTGGATCTCCCGGCAGGGCGGCTGGAAGGGCGAGGGCTGCGGCGGGAACTGTGCTTCCTGCCACAGCCGCTGCGAAGACCCCAAATCCAAAAAACACTGAACGCACAAGAGCCCCCACCGTCTGTCCTTCGGGGCATGACGGCAGGGGTTCTTTTTCACATTACAAGGCGCCGCGCTGTGCGGCGTAGATGGCCACTGTGCTCAGCAGATCCTGCTGGGCTTTCTTATAAGTAGTACGGCCGATATGCAGCCGCTCGATCACTTCTTCTTCCGTGCGGTTCTGCACATAGCGCAGTTCAAACAGCCGGGCACGCAGCGGGTCGTGTACCTTATAGTATTCCACCCCCTGCTCAATGGCGGTGCGCCAGCTGCGCTCCACCGGGTTGCGCGCCCAGTTCCGTGTGCCGTACCTGCGCAGCGCAGCCTTTGTCGCTGTACTCTGTTCTCTGGTCATTTTCTGCCCTCCTTCTTGATTCCTGTGCGCGCTGCATCAGCCGGTCGGTACGGTTCAGCTGGTCGAAAAAGCAGGCATCCCGCTCTGCCATGCTCAGTCCCAGCATCGTGCTGAGGCACTCTGCCTCGCTCAGCTTGAACTGTGTTTTACCCTGCAGCTTCTGGTTCAGCGCGTTAGAACTGATCTCCATCGCTCTGGCAACGAACTGCATTTTATATCCGCTGTCGCGGATGTAGGCGCGGATCATTTCGGTATTTGCCATTATCCTCTCTCCTTTTTTGTAGCCGCTCTCGTGTTGAACAATCTTTAGTTGTATTATAGCTACGTGTTGATTTGTTGTCAACCTCATTCTGACAAATCGCAGAAAAAAAGTTGATTTTCAAGAACTTTTCTGGTATACTCTAAAAGAAGTATTTTGTCCTCCCGTACAACATTATGTTTTCAAGTGAGGTTTTGTATGTCTGAGCTATCCACCCGCCTGCGCCTGCGCCGCGAGGAGCTTGGCCTCTCGCAGGAAGAGCTCGCCCAGCGCATGGGCTACCGCTCCAAGTCCTCCATCACCAAACTGGAAAAAGGCATCAACGACATCCCTCAGTCCAAATTAGAAGAGCTGGCCGCTGCGCTGGAAACGACTCCCGCCTATCTGCTGGGTCTGGATGCGCCTTATATCCCGCCGGGCTTCGAGCCGCTGCCGAAGATGGTCAAGGTGCCGCTGGTGGGTTCCATTGCCTGCGGCACGCCCATCACCGCAGAACAGAACATTGAGCGATACATCGGTGTGCCCGCCGCATGGCATGCTGATTTTGCTCTTACCTGTCATGGCGACAGCATGTCGCCCACCATCTGCGACGGCGATATCGTGTGCATCCGCTGTCAGCCCGAGGTAGAGCAGGGAGAGATCGCAGCCGTGCGCATCGGCGACGAAGCCACTTTGAAGCATTTTCACCGTCAGGGCAACGCCGTGGTGCTCATTGCCGACAACACCGCCGTCTGCCCGCCGATGGTCTACACCGGCTCTCAGCTGGAAGAGGTCTGCATCGAAGGCCGGGCAGTCGGCTTCTGCCGCGGGCTGTGAGCCGCCTGCAGTCTTTCAGGCACGTTTCATAAAAGAAGGAGGCTTCTCATGTTTTTCTCCCGCAAAAAGCCTGCCCATTCTTACGACCCCGCCACCCAGCAGCCTGCACTGCGGTGCAGCATCTGCACCGGGGAGCAGGTGGCCGGTTTCATCTCCCCGGATGGCCATTTTGAGGACGTTCAGCTCATCCGCACGCCTCAGGAACTGGACGCATTCCGGGCACGGTACGGCATCCCGCCGGAATGCCCCCTGAAAAAGATCTATTAAAAGGAGTTCGCCATGCCAACTGCACCCGAAGCAATGACACTGAAGGTCATTGCGCATATCCATACCGCCTTCCCCACCAAATTCGGCATCCCGCGTCAGAGCGGCCTTGTGGACAGTCTGCGGGGCGAGGTGGTCTTTACCCCCGAATACCGCAGCGCCGATGCCGTGCGCGGGCTGGAAGATTTCAGCCACATCTGGCTGGTATGGCAGTTCTCCGGGGCTGTGCGGGACAGCTGGTCGCCCACGGTGCGCCCGCCGCGCCTTGGCGGCAACACCCGCATGGGCGTGTTCGCCACCCGGTCGCCCTTCCGGCCAAATCCTCTGGGGCTTTCCAGCGTAAAGCTGGAAGCCATCGAGCACCGCCCGGACGTGGGGCCGGTGCTCATCGTGCGGGGTGCTGACCTGATGGACGGCACCCCCATCTACGATATCAAGCCTTATCTTCCTTACGCCGACTGCCATCCGGACGCCGCCGAGGGCTTTACCGGGCAGACCCGGTTCCATCATCTGCAGGTGGTGTTCCCGCCCGAGCTGCTCGCCCGGGTTCCGCAGGATGACCGCGACGGTCTGACCGGCGTGCTGGCCAGCGATCCGCGTCCTTCCTATCAGCACGATCCGGAGCGCATTTACGGCATGGAGTTTTCCGGTCTGGAAGTGCATTTCATGGTAAACGGTGAAGTGCTCACCGTCACCGGGATCGACCACCGCTGAGAGGGTCTGCCTATGGAACTGCGAAATATCAACACGTTTCTGCACATCGCAGAGCTGCACAGCTTTTCCCGCACAGCACGGCAGCTGGGCTACTCTCAGTCGGCTGTGTCCTCTCAGATCGCACAGCTGGAGGCGGAGCTTGGCGCTCCGCTGTTTGACCGTGTAGGCAAGACCATTCGTCTGACCGATGCAGGCCAGACCTTTCTCGGCTACGCCCGCACCCTTCTGGCCACCGCCGAACAGGCACAGGCCGCCCTGCTGCCTGCAAAACAGATCAGCGGCAGTCTGCGCATCGCGCTGGCGGACTCGGTGTGCTCCACCTTTCTGCCCGGGCTGCTGAAGCGCTATCACGCTCTCTGCCCGCAGGTAGAGCTGGTGCTCTGCACCGCCACTGCCGACGGGATGCTGCAGATGCTGGGTACGAATCAAGTCGATCTGGCCTACACGCTGGATCAGCCCCTTTTGCAGCCAAACCTCATCCTTGCCGCAGATGTGCCGGAGCCGGTGTGCTTTATCGCACCGGTGAACCACCCACTGGCCGGGCGGGACGAAGTGACGCTGGACGAGCTGACCCGGCAGGAGTTTTTGCTCACTGAGCGGGGCATGAGCTACCGGGACGCACTGGATCAGCGGCTGGCTGCCAGCGGACTGGCCGTTCACCCTTATCTGGAGCTTGGCAGCGCCGCGCTGCTGTGCCAGATGGTGGAGCAGGGCATGGGGCTCTCCTTCCTGCCGGAATACATCGTGCGCCCGGCTCTGGCGGCAGGCAGGCTGGCACGCCTGAATGTGCCGGACTGCGCTGTAGAGATGCACCGCCAGCTGTTCTACCACCGGGACAAATGGCTGACCCCGCAGATGAAAACCTTCATCGGTCTGGTGCGGGACACTGCTTCTGTCCTGCCCGCCAAACACTGAGCGATGCCTGCGCCGAGGATCGCATTTATGATCCCTGTGTAAAGCATGGACTGATCGAACAATAATAAATGAGGTGTATCGTATGACAAACAAGGAAGCGCTGAAGCAAAAGCAGCAGCAATTCGATGAGCTTGTGAAGGATGTTTCAAACTGCCGGATCTGCAGGCATCTGTACTTTCCGCTTGGCTGCCCGGATGGCGAATATCTCGACCACAGCGACCACCCCGGCTATCTCAACGCGTGGAATCTTCAGGCCTGTGACCTTATGGCCTCGTGTATGATCCTCGGTCAGGACTTTGGCGTCCTGCTGGACGATGAAACGCTGCAGAAAGGCGGCTTCCCGGAGCGGATCATCCGGCAGGCTACCAAGAACCGGCAGTTCCTCTCTACGACCGACAAAAACGTGCGTACTCTGCTGCATATCCCCGATCCTCAAAATGCGCCGGATGCCCCGTTGAAGGATTACTTTTTTACGAACACCGCCTGCTGTTACCGTCAAAAAGGAAACACGACGGAATACAACCCCTCCTGGTATTCGATCTGTGCATACCGTTTTCTGGGCAGGCTGATCCGGATCATCCAGCCAAAGGTCATTATCGCATTGGGCAAAGAGGCATTCAACGCGCTCAGCTGCTGCCAGAACGCTGCTGTTGCTTTTCCGGATGATCTTCCGTATTCGGATGGACGTGAAAATCACGTCTACCGGGATCTCATAAACCTGAAAAAGCCGTTCAAGCTCTCCTTTGAGGATTCCGATCTTCCACCGATCGACGTCTACCCTGTATTCCACCCCAGCATGATGAAGCTGAATCAGCCTGCCGGGTACAATTGGGACTACATCCTTGATACACTCCGCTGATTTTTTCCATACGAAAAACCGCCGAAGGTTTCCCTTCGGCGGTTTTTCGTATGATAGGAGGATCAAAAATGATCGTCGCTAAATTTTAGTTCAGGATGGTCAGCTCGCTCTCGACGTCGAACAGGTGGACCTTGTGCGGATCAAATGCAACGCGGACGGTGTCTCCGTTGCGTGCCTTGGAGGTGGGAGCCACACGAGCGGTCATCTTGTTGCCCTTGTACTCCAGATACAGGTAGATCTCAGCACCCATCATTTCGGAGACGTCCACCTGAGCATCCAGCTGGCAGTCTGCGTGCTTTGCCATAAACTCGGGCTCGTCGTCAATGTCCTCGGGACGGATGCCCATCTTAATCTTCTTGCCGATGTAAGCGTCCAGCTTGCCGTCTGCGGTCTTTTCCTTGGGCAGGGGGATCACGTCGCCGCCCAGATCAACACCGTACAGGTCGCCCTTCTTGATCAGGGTACCGTCCAGGAAGTTCATCTGCGGGCTGCCGATGAAGCCTGCAACGAACATATTGCAAGGCATATCGTACAGGTTCTGCGGGGTATCGACCTGCTGGATGATGCCGTCCTTCATCACAACGATACGGTCGCCCATGGTCATAGCCTCGGTCTGGTCGTGGGTAACGTAGATGAAGGTGGTAGCCAGCTTCTTGTGCAGCTTGATGATCTCGGTACGCATGGAGGTACGCAGCTTTGCATCCAGGTTGGACAGAGGCTCGTCCAGCAGGAAGACTGCCGGGTTACGAACCATTGCACGGCCCAGAGCAACACGCTGACGCTGACCACCGGACAGAGCCTTGGGCTTGCGGTCCAGCAGGTGCTCGATCTCCAGGATCTTGGCAGCCTCGTGCACGCGCTTGTCGATCTCGTCCTTCGGGGTCTTGCGCAGCTCCAGACCGAAAGCGATGTTCTTGTAAACGGTCATGTGGGGGTACAGAGCGTAGCTCTGGAACACCATGGCGATATCACGATCCTTCGGGGGAACGTCGTTGATCAGACGGCCGCCGATGTACATTTCGCCCTTGGAGATCTCCTCCAGACCGGCGATCATGCGCAGGGTGGTGGACTTGCCGCAGCCAGAGGGGCCGACGAAGATGATGAACTCCTTATCCTGGATCTCCAGGTTGAAGTCGGTAACGGAAGGAGCGGTTGCGCCCGGATAGATCTTGTAGATGTGCTGGCAGCTAATCGAAGCCATAATCATTTGCCTCCATATTTTTCAGGTCTCACACGCACTTGACGGCGCGTTGTTTCGTTGGTACTATATTAACAGATAATTTCGTGATATAAAATAGCATTTTATTGATTAGAGGTGTCAGATATTGCTGTTTGACTGGAATACCGTTGCCTCCCCTGCCGCTGTGCAGGACATCCAGCTTTCTGCGCCCCTCACTCTCTCGGGTGATGGGCTGTGGGTCTGCCTTGTTTCCAGCGGCAAATGCACCGCCTCCGTCCCCGGAGCCGGGCCTTCGCCGGTGGGGGCGGCGCTGGTCCTGCCGCCGCAGTCGGTGCCTGCCGGGCACCTGATCCTGAGCCGTGCCCCGCTGGCTCTCACGCCGGAAGACGCCTGTCACCTGCTCTGCATCCAGCTCACCGGGCAGGCCGCTTCGCAGTTTCTCACCGGGCTGCGGGAGCTGCCGTTTCTGGCAAAAGGCAGCTCCTGCCCCGCCGCTGCCGAGCTGATGGACAGGATCGCCGAGGAAAGCTCCTCTCACAGCCGCGCCCGCAGCCAGCTGGCCTACGCCCTCCTGTGTGAGCTTGCCGACGCCGACAGCGCCGCCCCCGCTCTGCCGCCGCTGGTGCAGGCCGCCATCGAGGATATCCGCGCCAATTATGCCGGACTTTACGGCGTGGAAGAGCTCAGCGAGCGTCTGGGTGTGTCCAAGAGCCATCTGGTGCGCACCTTCACCGCCGCCATCGGTATCCCGCCGGGCAGATACCTGACCACCGTGCGCATCGAAGCCGCGCAGCGGCTGCTGCTCCACCGCGAATACACGCTGGATGTCGTCGCCAGCCTGTGCGGATTTTCCGGTGCCAACTACCTGTGCCGTGTGTTCAAAAAAGAAACCGGCCAGTCCCCCGCACAGTGGCGGGCGATGGCCGGTCATGCCGCGCAGTCCGGGCTTTCCCCGGAAGAATCCCAGCGCGAGCAGGAGCTTTATATCTGATGCTTTCTGCGGCACAGCAGAAACAGCGTCAGCAGAGCCGTGAGCAGCTCCGACATCGGGAAGGCTGCCCACACGCCGTTTATGCCGAACAGGCGGCTCATCACCAGCGAACAGGCCACAATGGCTGCCATGCCGCGGCAGATGGAGGTGATGGAAGCCTCTGCCGGGCGGTTGGTCGCGCTCAGATAGCCCGACGCCGCGATGTTGAACCCGGCAAAGAAATAACCGATAAAGTACAGCCGCATCCCCGTGTGGGCGAACGCAGCCATCTGTGCCGAGTTCTCACTGTTGAACACGCCCACCAGTGCATCGGTGGCACCAAAGACCACGCTGTACAGCACCGCCGCCAGCACCAGCGCCGTGCAGCTGCTGAGGAGGAGCAGCTTTTTCGCTCCGGCTCTGTCATTTCTGCCATAGCAGCTGCTCACCAGCGGCTGTGCGCCCTGCGCCACGCCATTGAAGATCGCTGTTGCCACCAGTGCAAAGTTTGCTACGACACCGTAGGCCGCCACAGCCACATTGCCCGCCAGCCCCAGCAGCAGGAAGTTGAACACCGTGGTCGTGACGCCGGAGCTCATCTCGCCCACAAAGCCGGAGATGCCCAGCTGGCAGCTCTGCACCAGCAGCTTTACCGATGGCATGCAGCGCACAAACGCCACGCCGTTTCCTTTCCGACGAAAATGACGGCTGCAGATGGCGATGCTGATGATGGGCGACACGGCGGTCGCCAGCGCGGCACCGGCCAGCCCCAGACCCATGGGGAACATAAAGATGTAGTCGAACACCACATTGAACAGGCTGCTGCTCAGGGTCGCCACCATGGCAAGGGACGGGTCGCCGTCGTTGCGCACAAAGGACGACACGATATAATTGCACATAAAAAAGGGCGTGAACATCAGGAAGATGCGGGCATACGGGATGCCAAGCGCCACGATTCCGGCGTCGCCGCCCATCAGCCGCAGCAGCCCTCCGGGCAGGAAAATGCCCACCAGCAAAAACGGCACGCTGAGGATGCAGGCGCAGAAAATGGCATTGGAAAAATAGCGCCGGCACCGCTCGTCTCCCTGCGCTTTGAGGATGGCGTAGCGGGTAGCCGCACCAAGGCCGACCATTGAGCCGATGGCAAAGATGAAGTTGTAGACCGGCAGGCAGAGGTTGAGCAGCGTAACGCCGTCGGTGCCTGCCGCCTGCGAAATGAAATAGGTATCTGCCAGAATATAGCAGGAGGTGCCCAGCAGACCGAGAATATTCTGCGATACATACCGAAAGAACTGTTTTGTCAGATTCATCAACGTATCCTTTCACGGGATTCTTACACACCGGCATATTCTAACACACCCAAAAATGCAAGTCAACACAAAAGCACCCTGTTCCGTGCAAAATCGCCGCGCCCTTCGGAGACTTTGCCCTCACCATTGCGCGGGGCACAGAGCTGGTGTATACTGAAAAAGCCGCACCTGCTCTAAAACATCCCTGTCCTCTGCGGCAGCAGCTATTGATTTCTCTTATTTCTGGAGGTCCACGATGTCCGGCAGCACGCTCTTTTCCATCGGCGAAGCACTCATTGATATGATCCCGTCCAAGGCAGGGTGTGCCTTTGACGAAGTGCCTTCTTTCTGCCCGCGCACCGGCGGCGCACCCGCCAATGTCTGCGCGGCCTTCGCAAAACTCGGCGGCAAAAGTGTCTTTTTGAGCCAGCTGGGCGACGACCCCTTCGGCCACAAGATTGCCCGGGAGCTGGCGGGATGCGGCATCGACCTCTCGCACCTTGCCTTTACCGATCAGGCCAGCACGGCGCTGGCTTTTGTCAGTCTGGAAGAGGACGGCAGCCGCACCTTCAGCTTCTACCGCAAGCCATCGGCCGACCTGCTTTATTCTCCGGAGCAGATCGACCCCGCATGGTTCGAGGATGCCTTTGCCCTGCATTACTGCAGCGTTTCGCTGGTGGACAGCCCCATGCGTTACGCCCACCTCGCAGCCATCACCGCCGCACGGGAGGCCGGGGTCATCGTCAGCTTTGACCCGAACCTGCGCTTCCCGCTCTGGCCTGACCGCGGGATGCTGCGCCAGACTGTGCTGCAGTTTCTGCCGCTGTCCAATATCCTGAAGATCTCAGACGAAGAGCTGGAGTTTCTCACCGGCACGGCAGACATAGAAGCCGCCCTGCCGCAGCTGTTCGCGGGGGATGTGCAGCTGGTGCTCTACACCTGCGGCAGTAGAGGCGCTTATGCCTACACCCGCACCGCTCACGCCTTTGCCTCCTGCCAGAAGGTCAAGGCCATCGACACCACCGGCGCAGGCGACGGCTTCATCGGCTCGTTTTTGTGGCAGCTCAGCCGCGACGGCGTGACACTGGACAAGCTGCCCAGACTGAGCAAAACCAGATTGAACCAGTACCTCGCCTTCTCCAACAGCTTCTGCGGCATCAGCGTGCAGAAGAACGGTGCCATCGACAGCTACCCCTCCTTAGCCGAAATGCCGTGAGCCGCCCGGCTGCAAGACTGCTGTTTCGGTTCCTCTTCGTATTATTTGCAGCGTATATTCCATTTTGAGGGGCAATTTTCGCAGTTTTCTGCTCCAGTTTAATATTTATTCATTCTTTGTACAAGTTCCGTTCGTGTTCTGCGCCGCCTGCTGTGTTACCATAAAAGCAGAAAACAAACCGGGAGGCCAATACGATGCCCTTTGAATTTACCATTCTGGACGCCCTGCAGACGCTGCGCTGCCCGGCGCTGGACGCGCTGGTGGTGTTCTGTGACGCTGCAGGTGCCCACGGCGAGATCTGGATCGCATTTACGGCGGTGCTGCTGGCCTTCCGGCGCACCCGCAAAGCCGGGCTTGCCATGGGGGTCGCCCTTTGCCTGTACATGATCTCCGGGCATTTTCTGTTAAAGCCGCTGTTTGCCCGTCCGCGCCCCTGCGATATCCAGTCTGAAATGCTCACCCTTGTTGCCCGGCCGCACGGCTGGTCGTTCCCTTCCGGGCACACGGCCTCCGGCTTTGCCGCCGCCTTTGCCCTGTGGATGCAGAACCGGAAGCTGGGCGTCCCCGCTCTGCTTCTGGCGGCCTTCATCGGGTTCACGCGGATGTATCTGTATGTCCACTTCCCCACCGATATTCTGGGCGGCATCGCACTGGGTCTTGCCGCCGGGTGGCTCGGCTCGCGGATAGCAGACAAGATCAGTGACAAATTGGCGAAACGTGCAGAAATAAAACGAAGCGTATAGCAAAAAGCGTAATCATAGCATCCTTGCCAAACGAAAAGCCGGACAGTTTTACATACCGTCCGGCTTTTGCTCTGCTCAAAATTATTTTTTCAAAAACAAAAGCAGCCAGCACCGTGGAAAGGAGGATAAAGCGGTGCTGGCTGCTGTATTGGAACTCCCGAACTTTGCGGTGGATCAGGAGGGATTTGGTAGTCTGCCCACCGCCCGGGCGATTGCCTGGCATGGGACGGGGGACAGTGTTTTCATCAAGTACCTGCTGGGCCATGCTTGCTGCACCGACCCCCGCAGGTGAAAGCCTCTGTTGGCTTTGGGGAGGTGTTGTCTGCATCTCCCTGACTGCACCCTTATCCTACCAGACAATCGTGGCATTTCTTTGTGGGGTTTTTGAACAATTTGCAAACAATCGTGTCTGCCTGCCGTGGAACCCCCGGATATCCTCTTCCGGCCTCAGCCGGCCTCCGTGTTTTCCTCATCCAGCAGGTACTGCACCTCGGTCTGCTTTGCCATCTGGTCAGCATCCCAGTCCAATTGCGCGATGCCCGCCAGCTCCAGCGTGTACTGCTCCACCTGCTGCAGTGTTCCCGTGCCAAGGCTCTCTTCCGGGTCGTTGTCCGGCGACCATGCAAAGATCAGCGTATCAGGCTGCGGGCGGCACTGCTGCACCGCATCCGTCATGCTGCGGCAGGCCTGTGCAAACTGCTCTGCACTGCCGTAACTGCCGGACAGCTCCACGTGCAAACTCAAATAGCCGTTTCCGCTGTTCAGCTCTTCCAGCGTTTTCACAGCGCCGGTGTAGAGATACACGTTCCCGCTGATGTCCTTTACCGGGGCATCCGGGTCAGATTTCCGGATCTGCGCATAGGCATCGGCGGTGTACTGCTGGCTGAGCTTCATGCTTGCCTGATTCCGCTCCGGGCCGAGTTCATCCCACGCCACCGGCAGCAGCGAAAGGCCAAAGCACCCGGCCATGAGCACAAGGCATACGAGCACCGACCAGAAATCGTACTTCCAGCGCCCCGGGCGGGCGGAAAAGAACAGCACCTCACCGCCCAGCAGGATCAGCCCTGCCGCCGGGGCGATCTTCAGCGCCAGCTGCCAGTCAAAGCCCGGCACGAAGTGATAGCACAGGAAGAACACCCCCGCTGCGATCAGGCACGCCCCCAGCGTGATGCTGCCCACCCGGCGCAGAGGCGGCTTTTTCTCCGGCGCAGGCGGCTGCGTCCCGGGCGTTTCCGGGGCAAAGCCGGTCTCATTCTTCTCGTCCATCGCTGCCGTCCTCCGTGTCGTCTTCCGGGGTCACAGGCCTGCTCAGCAGGCTGGCCAGCTTCGGCACGGCAAAGCCATGCTTCCGCTCCGGGTCTGCGCCGTCGTCGGCTGCCACGTACTCCTGAAATTCCTCCTCCGGGTCAGGCTGCTTTTTCTGCTTTCTGCCCTTGGGGCCGCGCACCAGCCACACGCCGCAGACGATCAGTGCCACGCAGACCACGATCTCGGGCAGCTGCTCCATCACCAGATAAAGCGCGCGGAAGAAGGGGTTCTCTTTGCCCCAGCGCCACACGAGATCGCCCAGCGTGTTCATGAGGATGTTCTGGTAGGCCACCAGCGCGCCCAGCGCGATAAAGCCCCAGCCCAGCAGCTTGTGGCTGTCCATCATGAACTCCTGCATCCGCCGATCCTTCCAGTTGATGTGAACCAGATAATCGTCCTCCGGAGCAGTGCCTGCGCCGATCTGTGCGCGGAGGTTGAAGGTGTCAAAAAAGCTGTACATCCACACGATGATGCAGCCGATGGTCAGCACTTGCAGCGTAGATACGCCGATCGCAATGAACAGGCAGAACATCGTGATCAGCGAAAGGCCGCGCTTCATATAGCCCTGATACATCTGGCCTGCGCCCGGGCAGAAGGCAAAGATAAAGGTCAGAATCCCGTTTTTCATCATGATCGATTCCCTCTTTTCGTTTGGTCATTTCGTTTCGGAGCGTCCGGCCTGCCGAACAGCAGGTCGTTGAGAGCCTCGGCAAAGCCGAGCCGGGTCTGCGGTTCGGCGTCCTCGATGGGCTGCCCCAGCGGCTCCTGCCGCACCGGCTTGCGCTCATCCTGCACCGGCCTGCCCAGCTGCTCCGGCTCCTGCGTCTGGCTCTGGCCGGTTTCCGGCACCCAGCTGTGCAGCTGCTGCCGGAAGCCCAGCAGCTGCCCGACCATGCCGGAGCGCCACATGGTCAGCGCCAGCACAGCCGCCACCGCTGCCACCGCTGCACGCCCCCATGTGTTCTGCATCAGCCGCACCCAGATGGTGGCCATCACGGCCTTGTGGGCGGAGCGGGGCGGCGTTTCCAGCACGTCTGCGGTCAGCAGTGCCGTGTAGCGATCCATGCATCTGTCGCAGTACGAAAGATGCTCTGCCGCCTCCAGCCGCCCCGTCTCATCCAGCTGCCCCTTGGTCAGTGTCTGCAGCCCCTCGTCGGTCAGGCAGCCGTTTTCATCAAACAGTTCCATGTGCACACTCCTTTCCATCATTTTCCCGCTGCAGGATCTGCTGTGCCAGCATCTTTTTTGCCCGGTAGAGCTGCGCCTCCACCGTCTTGGGCGGGCGGCGGCACAGCTGCGCCGCCTCGGCCATGGTGTGCTGCTCCAGCAGCACCAGACGGCAGGGCGTTTTGTAAGGCTCCCGCAGGGCAAGGATCATGCGGGTCAGCTCTTCTTCCCCCAGCATCTCCAGCACCTGCTGTTCCGGCTGGCAGCCCGGCGGGGCTCCCTCCAGCGCCAGCACATCATCGCCCGGGGTGTTGACCCGGCGCACCCACGCACTGCGCAGATGATCCTTTGCCTTGTTGGCCGCGATGCGTGCCAGCCACTGCTTTTCGTGCCCGGGCGGGCAGCGGTCGATGGCGCGCCACGCCGCCAGAAAGGTCTCCTGTGTCAGATCCTGCGCTTCCTGCACGTCCGGCACCAGCTGATGGCAGACCGTGTACACAAGAGCCTGATGATCCTGCACCATCGCGCTGAATTCCAAAGTCGTCAACGGCCTGCGCACCCTCCTTTCCGGTTCTGCCGCGTGTTCCTGAAGGGTTCTGTCTTACCCCTCTGTCTCTTCAAACGAAATGCAGAAAGATTTTCCTGCACAAAAAGCAGAACTTTTTTATTTTCTATGATACAATAAAACAGTATAACACAAAAGGAGGCTGACTGCCATGCCCATCTCTACCCGTCAGGCGCTTTTGCAGGCGCTTTCTTCTGCCGGCGGCCGCTATATTTCCGGTCAGCAGCTGGCCGGGGCGCTGGGCGTGAGCCGCGCTGCGGTGCACAAGGCGGCGGCCGCCCTCACGGCGCAGGGCTACGCGCTGGAAGCTGCACCCCGCCGGGGCTACCGGCTGGCAGGCGGCGACCCCTTCTGTGCCGAAGCCGTAGGCAGCTACCCGGCACCGGTGTACCTCTACGACACGCTGGAAAGCTCCAACCGCACGGCAAAGCTGCTGGCGCTGGACGGTGCGCCCCACGGCACGCTGGTGCTCACGGCGCACCAGAGCGCAGGCCGGGGGCGGCTGGGGCGCAGGTTTGAAAGCCCGGCAGGCAAGGGCGTGTACTGCTCGGTGCTGCTGCGCCCGGAGATGCCCGCCGCCAGCGCCCAGACCGCCACCATCCGCGCCGCCGTGGCCGTGTGCCGGGCGGTGCAAGCCCTCTGCGGGCTGGAGCTTGCCATCAAATGGGTCAACGACCTGTATTATCAGGGCAAAAAGGTCTGCGGCATCCTGACCGAAGCCGGTACCGACCTCGAGAGCGGGCAGCTGGAATGGCTGGTGGTGGGCATCGGCCTGAACCTGACCTCCACCGCCGCCGACTGGCCGCCTGCGCTTGCCGCCAAGGCTGGGAGCCTGTACCCCGGCGGCCCCGCCCCTGTGAGCCGGGCGGCTCTGGCCGGAGCCATCGCCCGGGAGCTGCTGGCGCTCTGCGCCGGGGGCGATTGTCTGGAGGAGTACCGCGCCCGGTGCTTCGTGCCCGGCCACTGGGTCACCGTGTGCGCCGAGACCGAGACCTACGCCGCCAGAGCACTTGCCATTGACGACGAGGGGCGTCTGGTCATCCGGCGGGAGAATGGCCGGGAGGAAGCCCTGCGCTGCGGCGAGGTGACCACACGGCCTGCACGGACCGAATAAGACGCAAAAAAGCACCCTTTCCTGCCCGGAAAGAGTGCTTTTTATGTTCTGCACTTATGTATCCAGATCCACGGCTTCCAGCACCGTGATGCCCTCTTTTTCAAAGGCGGTGCGGATCATCCCGGCAAGGTCGGGCATTTCGGCCTTATTCTCGATGCACAGGGTGATGACTCCGTTCAGGCTGGAGGCCTCCACGCCCATGGAGCCGCCGTCCGGCGGCACCCAGACGTTGAAGTCGCTGATGTACTGCTGAAGCTCCGGCGCAGCCGGCATCAGGGGATTGCCCAGATAGCTGAGCCAGAAATCCGCAGGCACGCCGCTGATGTACTCGCCCATCTGGAACACCCGCTGCTTGATGCGCAGGGGGGCTTTCTGCCGGTCTACCTTGTAGACCCAGCTCATCTGCTCGGCCATGCGCTGCAGCTTGACTTCGGGCTGCAGGCTGCGGCGCACAAAGGCGTCCATGCCCGGCACGATGTCCGCCAGACGGGTGCTGCCGGTCAGCGTTATGTTGTCCTGAAAAGAGCACACGCAGTTGTAAAGGGCATCCGGCGCGCCCGCTTCTCTGCGGGTGTCGGTCGAGTAGGAATACAGGATCTCGTCTTTGCCCAGATAGCCCCGCAGCGCAAGGCTCAGCAGCCCCGCCAGCGCAGTGAAGGGCTTGACGCCGTTTTCCACCGCCCGCTCCACAAGGCTCTGCTTGGTCAGCCGCACCCGGGTGCGGCGCATCCTGCCCTCGCAGGTCTGCACCACATCCCTCTGCAGGGTGCTTTCGTCTGCCGTCGGAGCCGGATATTTTGCCATCATGGCCTCGATGTCATAGGCCGGGCTGCACACGATGGGCGTGTTTGCAAAGGCCGTGCCGTAGCGCAGATTGCAATACTGCTCCAGAATGCGGGTGAGAAACGGCGAAACGCCGTGGCCGTCCGCGAGGAAATGATACCAGTCAAAATAGACCGTATCCCCCTCACAGCTCACGCTGAACAGGTAGCCGTTTGTTTGCTCCGGGATATCGCGCTGTGCGCTGCCCGGATACACAAGGCAGGGGTTCGGGTTCGGCTCCAGAAAAGACTCCCACTTTTCCTGCACCAGCTGCACCCGGTAATAGGGCACCGCCGCGAGCGCTGCGTCCAGTGCGCGCTGCAAAAGAGCAGGTTCCACCGCGTCCTTCAGCGCGAACTGATACCGGCACAGGATCTTCTCCCGGCGGAAAAAGTACATCGTTCCCTGAAAGATGTACTCCGTCGAGCGCTGTGATTCATTCATGAACTGTTACCCCGCGTTTGCCGCCAGATAATCCACCAGATCGCCCATGGTGACAAAGTTGCGCAGCTCCTTTTCGGGGATGCGCAGACCGAAAGTCTCCTCGAGGTCGGCCACGATGGTCAGGATCTCCATCGAGGACAGGTCGAGGTCGTCCATCAGGACGCTGTTCTCATTCACATCCTCGGGGGACACCTCAGCGACATCCTCGAGGATCGCCAGGATCTGGGAAATGATTTCTGCTCGTTCCATAGAAATATTCTTCCTTTCCGTGACGGATGATCGGTGCAGGATCCTGCACCTTTTTTATAATAATACCTTGCTTTGCTCCCGTGCGCAAGGGTTCCCGCAAAAGAAACCGGAAAATCAGATCCGGCAGTGCTCTTCTTCCGCAGCGCCCCGTCTCTAGCATTCCAGATCTCCGGCCTGCTTATGCGCAGTTCGCTGTCCGTCACATTACTGCCGCAGCAGTTTGCCCGTACTGTTGCGGGGCAGCGGCTGTGTGCTGAACTCCGGCACCATGCGCTTGTACAGCGGCAGGCCGCGGTTGACCGTGGTGACAAACTCCTTTACGGCGTCCTGCTTGTCGGCGTCGCAGTAGATCACGGCGCAGATCTTCTTGTTCTTTTCCTTGACGACGCACTCCTGAATGTCCGTGCAGGGCACCAGCAGCTTCTCCAGCTCTTCGGGGCTGACATTCTCGCCGCTGTCCAGAATGATGACATTCTTCTTGCGGCCGGTCAGGTACATATAGTTGTCCTCTTCCACCCGGGCAATGTCACCGGTGTGGAACCAGCCGTCCGCGTCGATGACCTCGGCGGTGCCCTCCGGGTCCTTGTAGTAGCCCAGCATGATGGGGTCGCCGCGCATGCACAGCTCGCCGTTGTCCAGCTTATATTCGCAGCTGAGATCCACATGACCCACGCTGGTCAGGTATTTTGCTTCCTGCGAGGAGTTCCATGCACCGTCGCCGCAAGTCTCGGTCAGGCCGTACATCTGCGCCACAAAGAAGCCCTTGTCCATCATGTCGCTCAGCATCTTGGGGTCAAACATGGCCGCGCCGCAGGTCAGCACGCACAGGCCGTTCAGGCGGTCGCGGCGGCCCTTCATCACGTCGCTGTAGATGCTCTTCAGCAGCACCGGCACCACCGCCATCACCTCGCTGTGCATGGCACCCAGATCACGGTAGAAATACTTCAGGTTGTTGCACAGGTTGATGGAGTGGCCGGTGATGCTCCACGAAACAAGGCTGGTCATGGCGGAGATGTGGAACATGGGCAGGGCGGACAGGGACGAGAACTCGTCGGTGTTCCAGCCCGTGTACTTCTTCACATCGTCAAACGGGTCAAGGAAGGCCGGCATGGCGCTGAACAGGTTCTTCTGGCTCAGCATGACGCCCTTGCTGCGGCCGGTGGTGCCGGAGGTGAACATGATAAAGGCCAGCGCCGAGAGATCTTCCACCTCGGTCACGTCCTGTGCAGGCTCATAGGCCGTGAACGCATCCATGGGATGCAGGATGCTGCCGTAGGTTTCGGTCAGGGCAGGCTCCCGCTCCGCGAACTCGCCGTCGTGCAGGATGCACACCGGCTCGGTGAGCCCCAGCTCGTAGGAGATGGCATCCCAGTCCTTGCCGAGATTCAGGGGCACCGCCACGCCGCCTGCAATGACCGTGCCGTACATGCAGATGATATACTGGTAGCTGTTGCGTGCCAGAATGGCAACGCGCTTGCCCTTTACATCGCCGAGTTCTGCGCGCAGGAACGCGATAAACCGGCGAAGATCCTGGGCATACTGAGCGTAGTGCACCTCCGTAACGCCCTGTTTTTCCTCATCGTACCAGCGCAGAGCCACGCGGTCAGCGATGTTCGTCTCCATGTTGCAAAGAGATTGATACAGTGATGTGATCATTTTTTCAGCCTCCACTTTTTATCGTTTCCCGCCCGGCGCGCATGGCTCCGGGCGGGACTTCCCATACTTTTCCAACTGTGCCCAGTATACAATATCCCACCGGTCAATGCAAGGCTTTTGCAACATTTAATTTCAGATATTGGCAATAAAAGATTGCATATCCATCTCTGTTTTCCGTCCAATTTCTCCCTTTCGTTGCGGCAGCGGCCTGATTGTGGTATTCTTTTTATGGTAAAAGACAACAGTCACCCGCCGGGGTTGAGCAATTCAAAATTGACAGCCTGCACAAAAAGCATTATACTGATGCTAAAACCCGTGTCTTTCTTATAAATTTTTACACATTGCGCCACGATCGACTTTGAGGGGTGGCCGGCGCAAGGAAGGATCCTGTTCATGGAAGGAACAAAACCCCGCACCGTCAACTCCATCGGCATGTTCGATATGCTGAAGGGCGCCGGGATGCTGGCTATCGTATTTGCGCACACGGCCGAGTTGTATTCTCTGCAGAGCTTCAGCGGTCTGTCCCTGACCGCTTTTTTCCCGTTCATCTACCGCGAGAGTCTGATGGCGGCATTTTTTATTGCAAGCGGCTACGGCTTCCGCAAGCGCTCCATCGGCAAGTGCATCCATCAGCAGCTGAAGAGCCTGCTGAAGCCCTATTTATATACGGCGCTGTTTACAGCCCTGCTGCACTTCGTCATCCATTATCAATCGTTCCACTATCTGCCCGGCACCATCGGCGAGTCCATCAAGGTCACCGGCGGCTTTCTGCTGGGTCTGCCTCACACGGCCTCCTACTTCGGGCAGGAGTTTTTCTCCTGCGGCCCCATGTGGTATCTGCTTTCGCTGCTGGCGGGGTGGATCTTTCTGGATGTGATCCTGAACATCTTCCCGGAGAATTATGTCCCGTGGGCCGTGGCAGGGTGTGCCCTGCTGGGCTGGGGCACGAGCCTTGTGTGGGAGCTGCCCTTCTGCCTGATCCAGGGCGCTGTTGCAGTGCCTTATCTTTATATCGGTTTTCTCGCCAAGAAGCACCACCTGCTGGATCAGCCCCTCAGCCCGAGACTGCGTGCCGGGCTGATCGCTGCCGCGGTGCTCATCGCTGTGGGCGCTCTGGCCACCCGCACCGCCGACTGCATTTCGATGGCGGAATGGTCGCTGGGGCCCGTCAGCATCTTTCTGGACGGTGCCGCAGGGCTTTTGTTCATCCGGCTGTTCCTGCGCTGGAGCCGGGGGCACGGCCCCGTGGTACGGTTTCTTGAGGCCGTCGGACGACGCTCCCTGAACATCTTTTGCATACATACCATCGAGCTCACCGCCATTCCATGGTATCTGCTGGTGGCGCGGTTCACCGCCCGCCCCATTCTGGGCATCTGGGTGCAGTATGCGGTGTCCATGGGTTCCATCTGGCTGGTCTGCCTGCTGCTGCAGGCGCGGCGCAGCCTGATCATCAAGCTGTTTCCGGCGCGCCGCCGCACCCCGGCGGTGCACTATACCGCCCGGCACTGATGTTTTTCCCGGCTGCTGCGGTTGCAGCCGTATCATAAAAAAGAGGAGAATCCGGTTATGAACAACGATATCCCCGAGACTGCTGCAGCAGCATGCCGCCGTACTGCTGACCTGGAACAGCAGCTCAGGCTTTCCGACGAAGGGGTGTCCCGGCTGGCACAGCGGTGCCTTGAGCTGGAACAGCAGGTGCTGACCTATCAGGCCGCTCTTGCCCAGCACGGCAGCGAAAGCGAGCCTGCTGTGCTGACCCTGCCCCAGCTCTTTTATGATTCCGGTTCCGGTTTTTCCCCGCGGGAGTGCCTGACCGTCGCCGAGGATGCCTACGATGAGCTGACCCATGAGGTGTCGGCCGTGTTCGTGCTGCCAACCGACGCCCGCGCCCTGCGGCTCGACCCCGGTGAGCTGGCCTGCTGCGTCACCGACCTGAGCATCTCGGACGACCGGCTGGAGCTTCGCCCCGCAAACGGCATCCGCCTGCAGGACGACTGCCTGCTGTTCCTGGATATAGACCCGAACCTGAATGTTGCAGGCTCGGTGCCCTTTGCCGCCGGGATGAAGCTTGCCGTGACCTATCATTACTACCCGCTGGGGCGCTTCCAGCACGAGCAGCCCGGCAAGGCGCTGCTCAAGGCGCTGAACGTCATCAAGCTGCAGGCTGACGCGGAAAAGAACAATATTCTGGAACAGCTGCAGGCCTCCCGCGCCGAGGTCACCCAGCTGAACCGGCAGCTGCAGGAGCTTCAAAGCAGCCGTGCCGCCTACGAAAACTCGCTGGAAACTCTGTATGAGAGCAGCAGCTGGCGGCTGACCGCCCCGCTGCGCGCCTTGCGCAGATTCTTCCGCCGCTGAGCCCAATGCAGAGGAGTGTAACATCATGTACAGCAGTTACAGTGCCCTGCAGCGCCGTCAGCTGACGAAGCAGGTCTACACCGATACTCAGAGCAGCTATCTGCTCATCTATGCCCCCGGCCGCCATCTGGCGCTGGAAAATTCACTGCAGAACCAGCTGCACCGCAAGTTTCGTCTTGTAACAAAGCTGGAGCAGGCACTCACCGACTCGGTAGAGGGCGTGCTGCTGGTCAGTGAGGATGTGGAGTGCACTTCCACCGCCCTGACCTATTTTGCCGCGGCTCTGCGGGGCGGAGCCGACCTTGCCGTCTGCGACGCCGCATTCGGCTTTGACGGCTCTACCGCCCTTTACCTGAGCACCCAGCACATCCCCTGCAGCCGGTGTGCCATGGTGTCGCGGAAGCTGCTGGACCGCGTCCGCGCTGCCGCCCGCGGCAGAGACAGCGTCTCCGAGCTGCTGCGCCTTGCCACCGCCATGGCGGAAAACTGCCAGCGCATCCCGCAGTCTCTGCTGCATTTCCGGCGGGAGCTGTGCGCCGACGATGTGTTCTCAGCCTGCGGGAAGCGCGCCCTCATCCTGAGCCACGAGCTGACCATGACCGGCGCTCCCATCGTGCTGGTCAGCGCCGTGCCGGTGCTGCGCAGCATGGGCTTTGAAGTCGTGGTGCTGGGGCCGTCGGACGAAGGTTCTCTGCCTTTGTTTCTGGACGCCGGAGCCGCCGTGGTCACCCGCAGTGACTGCGTGATGAGCTCTTCGCTGTGGGGTCTTGCCACCAGTGCAGACTTTGTGCTGGCCAACACCGTGGTGGAAGCCGCTGCCGTGAGCACCCTGAACGGCTCCTTCGTGCCGGTGCTGTGGTGGCTCCACGATGCTTTTGCAGGCTACCCCTTCATCGTGCACAAGATCCCCAAGGAGCTGGAGTCCAATGTGCACGTTTGTGCCGTAGGCTCCCATGCCACCGCTGCCATGCACTCTGTCCGGCCGGATCTTGCGATCGAACAGCTGATCTACGGCCTGCCGGACTACGCGCAGGAGACCTTCCCGGTCTATGATATCAGCTATGCGGGCGGGCGCCCCCTGTTTGTCACCGTCGGCTCCTTCGAGCCCCGCAAGGGTCAGGACATCTTCTGCTGCGCCATCCGCCTGCTGAAGCCGGAGGTGCGGGAAAAAGCCGCTTTCCTCTTTGTGGGCAAGCCTGCCGACAAGAGCCTGAAAAACGCCGTGGATGCCCTCGTGGAGGATTACCCCGACACGGTGTTCTACCGCAAACGGCTGGAGCGCCCGGAGATCAAATCGCTGATGGAGCAATGCGCCTGCGTGGTGTGCTCCTCCCGCGATGACCCCATGCCCACCTTTGTCACCGAGGGTCTGATCTTCGGCAAGCCCTCCATTGTGTCAGAGCACACCGGAACCGCCGGGCTCATCACCGAGGGAGTGGACGGTTTTGTCTACCGGGACGACGACCCCGACCAGCTGGCAAAGGTGCTGGAACACGCCATCCTGCATCCCGAGCAGCTGGCCGCCATGAAAGCCGACTGCCGGAGGATGTACGAAAAATATTACTCCAACGAGGCTTATGTTGCCACCCTCACCCGGCTGGTGAATGAGATGACAAAATAAAAAGAACAAACTCCTTCCGTCACCGCAGGTGGCTGGAGGAGTTTTTATCATTCCCGCCAATCTGTCCAAGAAAATTCCGGTTCCGTTCACAAAGAAGAAGCTGCGCTGTGTTATACTTCTACCAGATCATTTCTTCTGAAAGGAGCCTGTTTTTCCTATGAGCCACCCCGCCTCCGGTCAGCCATCCCGCAAAAAAACGATCCTGTCTCTGCTGATTTTGCTGGCACTTACCGGCCTCATCGTTTTCATGTTCAAAGATCACTGGGCTGAGATCACCTCGGCGCTTTCTCAGCTGTCCGCATGGCAGGTGCTTGTGGTGCTGGCCATCGGCCTCAGCTATCCGCTGCTGGAAGGCTGTGTAGCGTGGGTCATCGTGCGCAGCCGCATCCCGGATTTCAAGCTCTGGCAGGGCATTGATACTGCGTGGTGCGGCACCTTCGGCAATGTGGTCACGCTGGGTGCCGGTGCAGTGCCGCTGCAGACCTATTATCTCTATCGCTGCGGCCTGCCGCTGGGGCCCGGTGTCGGCCTGATGACACTGGAATACGTCTTTCACAAATCCACAGTGCTGCTGTATGCCACCGTCATGCTTGTGTTCCAGCACCGCTGGCTCGCCGCCAATACCTCCGGTGTGATGAACTACCTGCCCATGGCATACGCTGTAGTAGCGGCGATCCTTGTGGTGCTGGTGCTGGTATGTGTCTCGCCGCTGATCCAGGATCTCGCCCGCTGGCTGATGGGCTTTTTGCCCAAGACCGAAAAATGGCAGCAGCGCCGCGCCGACTGGCAGGAGCAGCTGGACATTCTGGGCGAAGAGAGCCGCCGCCTGCTGGCAGACAAACCCCGTTGTGCCAAAATTTTTGCATTGCAGGCAGTCAAGCTGTTCGGGCTGTTCTGCCTGCCCTACCTGTGCATCCGGTTCATGGGGCTTTCCCCGCTGGGGTTCTGGCAGGTGCAGCTGCTCACCAGCCTGATGCTGTTTTTGTCCAACGCACTGCCCAATGTGGCAGGCATGGGTTCCATTGAAACAGCCTTTCTGCTGGTGTTCGGCAGCTTTCTGGAGCGCGGCGAGGCAATGAGCGTGCTCATGCTCTACCGCATCGCCAGTTACTACGTAGTGTTCGCCGCCAGTGCCGCGGGCTTTTTCTTTGCCCAGCGGCATTTGACACAAACGGAGCCGCCAAAGGAGGCGTAAGCCGATGAAAAGTTTCCACATTCCACGCGCTACTGTGCTTTTTATCCTGTTTGTGCTTGTTGTTTTTGCTGTGCTATACCGGCCTGTCAATGTCACATCTTTGATCCGTGCCAGTTCTCAGTGTACCATCCGAACGGAAGTCCTGACCTCTCCCGGTCACATGAGCGGCACAGAGCTTTCTGTTCTTTCCATGGACGATGAAAAATACCAGCAGGTAACGGAGGTGCTTTCCACCATTTCCTGCCGGAAAAAACTCAATCAGCTTTATTCTTCTTATCGCCACGATTACCCCACGCAGTCCGTCACGGCCAGCTTTTACGACGATGCCGAAAATCACAAGATGCTTATCACCGTCTATTCCGACGGCGTGTGCATCCTGAACAACGCCTTTGTCAGCGTAAAATACCCCGGCGGCGGCGCAGCAGAGCTGTACCGGGAGCTGGCGGAGATCGTAGAATAAAACTGATATCGCAAAAGCCGGAACGATCGTTCCGGCTTTTACTTTTCACATTCAACCCGAATTTTGTTGAAAAACTGCTGTTTCTCTTTGGCGTTCTGCTCGTTCCAAAGCCGATACAGCTGCACATCTGCCCATTCTGCGCGGCCTACAATATAGTCAATACTCACATTGTAATAATTCGCCAGTGTGATCAGGTGCCGTGTGGGGATCTCCTGCACACCCAATTCGTACTTTGCATACTGCTGCTGGGTGGTATTCAGCAATGCTCCCACTGCCTTTTGGGTCAAGTCTGCATCCTCCCGCAGGTCACGCAGTCTTGTATAGCACTCCATAAGCCGCCCTCCTTATGGAAACTATAGTCGACATCCAATCAGGCGTATTGACTTTACACCCAATCAGGTGTATTATGAGGCTAGAATCATTCACTTATTCAAACATTTTGAGGAGGAACACTATGAAAACCATCCGTAGATTTGCCCTTGCACTGCTGTCCATCGCCATGCTTTTCACACTTACTTCCTGCGGCGGAAGTAACGCCAGCGCCGAAAGCCAGCTGACGTCTAAAATCAACGAGAAACTTTCCGGCACCGAGATTCAGGTCAGCTACGATTCTAAACTGAACGAAAAGCTCGTTGTCTACATCGATGTATACCGTAATTCCGGTGATGAAACTGCTGCGATTAAAGCCGCCGGTCTGGATCCCCAGTATTACGCCGCTTATGCTTCAACCTCTAATAGCACCATCAATGACGCTGCAGCTATCATCGCCGGTCAGATCAGTGCTGAAAAGAACACCACCGGTCGTGTCGCCAAAAGAATCGGCTATGCAAGCGCCCAGTTGGTCAACGGTGGCAATGTGATTTTTGCACTGGTGCAGTTTTTCTGATAATCATTCAAATTGATTTTTCCCTTATAGAAACAAAAATCGGGGCATGCAGGTGGTCAAGCTGCATGTCCCGTTTTTGTTTCTTTTGCACACGGTGCGGTACCAATCACACCGGATGCCGCGCATCGAGCCGTGGGAGCAAACTAAAACCACAGCTCACTTGAAAAAAGAGAATGGAATGGAGGAATTGGCGTTTGCGCAGCAATGAAAGCCCCAGTGGGGCTTTCAAGCCACAAAGCGGTCTTGCGTAAGCAAGATGGAGTGGCCTCGCCACGACAAACTTGGGGTTTGCCTGACAGAGCAGAGTAACCCTGCCACGACAAACTTGGGTTTGCGCAGAAGCCCTTGCAGCGGCTTCCGCTTTTCTGGTGCAACGTAGTCCGGCAAGTCAGTTAGATTTGTCTAACCCCGTTGCGAAAACAGAATACCACAGCCGGTTAGTCTTGTCAACCCTAATTTTGCAATTTTTCCGCAAAAGGGGTGTGCCCGCCGGAGTTTCGGCGTTTTTTCTACATTCTGCCCAAAGAAAGCCCCTTGCTTTGGCAGAAAACCCACTTGTTTTCTATTGCTTTTTACAGTGGTTCTTGCTATTATAATAACGCAAGATTTTGTGGGCAGGTTTTCATTTTTGTCTACACCTTGTAGTCAGGGCTGCCGTAGTCGGCAGTTCAAGACCGTTTCGCCCCCAGAAAGCCGCCTATGCAGAGCGGTTTTTCAAAGGCTCATTAGTTAGAAAGCGCTAACTTCGTAATGGAGCAAGGAGGTTCCAATGATCAATTTTGAACAGTGGGAAGGCTTTGAGGGCCGCATCTGGAAAGAAGAAGTCAATGTGCGCGACTTCATTCAGAAAAACTACACCCCGTATGACGGCGACGAGAGCTTTCTGGCCGGCCCCACCGAGGCGACCGACAAGCTGTGGGGTGCCCTGCAGAAGCTGCAGAAGGCCGAGCGCGCCAAGGGCGGCGTGCTGGATATGGAGACCGAAGTGGTCAGCAGCCTGACCGCTTACGGCCCCGGCTATATCGACGAAAGCCTGAAGGATCTGGAGCAGATCGTGGGTCTGCAGACCGATAAGCCCCTCAAGCGCGCCTTCATGCCCTACGGCGGCATCAAGATGGCAGAGCAGGCCTGCACCACCTACGGCTACCAGCCCAGCGAGGAGCTGCACAAGATCTTTACCGACTACACCCGCACCCACAATCAGGCAGTGTTTGACGCCTACACTCCTGAAATGAAGGCAGCCCGCCACACCCATATCATCACCGGCCTGCCGGACACCTATGGCCGCGGCCGCATCGTGGGCGACTACCGCCGCGTGGCGCTGTACGGCATCGATGCGCTGATCAAGTTCAAGCAGGAGGACTTTGCCAACTGCGGCGACGGCACCATGACCGATGACGTCATCCGCCTGCGCGAGGAGATCGCCCGCCAGATCAACGCCCTGAAGGGCATGAAGAAGATGGCCGAGGCCTACGGCTACGATATCTCTCAGCCCGCAAAGAACGCCAAGGAAGCCTGCCAGTGGCTGTACTTCGGCTATCTGGCCGCCATCAAGACTCAGAACGGCGCCGCCATGAGCGTGGGCCGCATCTCCACCTTCCTGGATATCTATATCCAGCGTGATCTGGACAACGGCATCCTGACCGAGACTCAGGCACAGGAGCTGATCGACCACATGGTCATGAAGTTCCGCATGGTCAAGTTTGCCCGCATCCCCAGCTACAACCAGCTGTTCTCCGGCGACCCCGTGTGGGCAACGCTGGAAGTGGGCGGCATCGGCATGGATGGCCGCAGCATGGTCACCAAGAACTGCTACCGCTTCCTGCACACGCTGGAAAACATGGGCCCCGCACCGGAGCCGAACCTGACCGTTCTGTACTCCTCCGCCCTGCCGGAGAGCTTCAAGAAATATGCCGCCAAGGTGTCCATCGATACCAGCTCTGTCCAGTATGAGAACGACGACGTGATGAAGCCCGTGTGGGGCGATGATTACTCCATCTGCTGCTGCGTGTCTGCCACCCAGACCGGCAAGGAGATGCAGTTCTTCGGTGCCCGCGCCAACCTTGCCAAGTGCCTGCTGTACGCCATCAACGGCGGCGTGGACGAGAAGAGCCACGAGCAGTGCGGCCCCAACTATGCCCCCATCACCAGCGAGTACCTGAACTACGACGAGGTGCTGCCCAAGTATGTCCAGATGCTGGACTGGCTGGCTGGCCTGTACGTCAACGTGCTGAACCTGATCCAGTATATGCACGATAAATACTACTACGAGGAAGCCGAGATGGCTCTCATCGACACCGATGTGCGCCGCACCTTTGCCACCGGCATTGCAGGCTTCTCCCACGTCATCGACTCCCTGAGCGCCATCAAGTACGCCAAGGTCAAGGTGGTGCGCGACGAGACCGGCCTGGCCACCGGCTATGAGGTGGAGGGCGACTTCCCCAAATACGGCAACGATGACGACCGTGCCGACGAGATCGGCGTGTGGCTGCTGCGCACCTTCCTGGAGATGATCAAGAAGCGCCACACCTACCGCAACTCCGAGGCTACCACCTCCATCCTGACCATCACCTCCAACGTGGTGTACGGCAAGTACACCGGCGCTCTGCCCGACGGCCGTGCCGCCTTCACCCCGTTTGCCCCCGGTGCAAACCCCAGCTACGGCGCGGAGCAGAACGGCCTGCTGGCTTCCCTGAACTCGGTGGCAAAGCTGCCCTACCACTGGGCACTGGACGGCATCTCCAACACCCAGACCATCAACCCCGAGGCACTGGGCCACAGCGAGGGCGAGCGCGTGGAGAATCTGGTGCAGGTGCTGGACGGCTACTTCGATCAGGGCGCACACCACCTGAACGTGAACGTCTTTGGCAAGGAGAAGCTGCTGGACGCCATGGAGCACCCCGAGAAGGAAGAGTACGCCAACTTCACCATCCGCGTTTCCGGCTACGCCGTCAAGTTCATCGACCTGACCCGCGAGCAGCAGCTGGACGTGCTGGCCCGTACCTGCCATGGCACTCTGTAAGACCCTTGGGTACGTCCACTCGCTGGAATCCTTCGGCTCGGTGGACGGCCCCGGCGTGCGCTTTGTGGTGTTTTTGCAGGGGTGTGCCCTGCGGTGCAAGTACTGCCACAACCCCGAAACATGGGCCGACGGCGGCGAGGCGTGGACGGCGGAAGCGCTGTTCCAGCGGGTATACCGCTACCGCAACTACTGGGGCAAAAAGGGCGGCATCACGGTCAGCGGCGGCGAGCCGCTGCGGCAGCTGGACTTTCTGACCGCGTTCTTCACGCTGGCGCGCGCCAAGGGCGTGCACACGGCACTGGACACTGCCGGGCAGCCTTTCCGCCCGGACGACCCGGCCTATCTTGCCGCATTCGACCGCCTGATGGCTAACACCAGTCTGGTGATCCTTGACCTTAAGGAGATCGACCCGGAGCGCCACCGGCAGCTCACCGGCAAGGACAATGCCAACATCCTTGCCATGGCGCGGCATATCTCCGACCTTGGCATCCCGCTGTGGGTGCGGCACGTCCTTGTACCCGGCCTGACCGACGACGAGGAAGGGCTGCGCAAAACGGCAGACTTCATCCGCAGCCTGAAAACAGTGCAGCGGGTGGAGGTGCTGCCCTACCACACCTTAGGGCTGTTCAAGTGGCAGAAACTGGGCATCCCCTACCCCCTGCCGGACGCTGTGCCGCCCACGGCAGAGCAGGTAAAGCGGGCAGAGGAGCTGCTGGAAGTGAGCCGCTATCCTGGGTAAAGCACCACCGTTTTGATTGCGCTCCGCGCCCTTCCCGTGAAAATGGGATATCGGAACGCCCGTAGGCGTTCCGATATCCCGAAATTTAAAATAATTCTTCCGCTGAGGATGCCCAGAGCAACGCGGCGGGCATTCTGAATCGTTTTTTGTTCCTCCTTGACTTCCCTGTGCGGCACCGCTATAATAAAGGGGTAAAAGGATAAATGCGTTTATCCGGGCAGAGTAGCGCCG
>CAKSTO010000022.1 GCA_934501115.1 uncultured Faecalibacterium sp. | reverse complement strand
AACACATAAAGGTTCCTTACAAGTTTTTCGATATTGTTCAATTTTCAAGGTCCTGTGCGCCTCAGCCTTGCGGCTGAGAGCTTGCTTATTTTATCACTTTCGCGATAACTTGTCAAGCAGTTTTTTGAATTATTTTTGAAGTTCTTATCGAATCTTCTCAATTCTTCACGTTAGGGCGTCTGTTTTGACGTTTTTCGTCTGTCGGATGCCCGCCTGACAGTAATGTATTTTAGCACAGCATCCCACAAAAAGCAACCCTTTTGTTCACATTTTTTCCAAAAAATCTTTCTTTTTACTTATTGCCCAGTTTTTTCCTTTTGATTTAGGAAATATGACGTCTATTCTTCTAAAAGCCTTCTTCTGAGCAGCAGCAGGATCTTACGTTCCCGCCGGGAGATCTGTACCTGTGTCGTATGCAGCACCTTTGCCGTCTCGCTCTGGGTTTTGTTGCCGTAGAACCGCAGGCGGATCAGCTTCTTGTCTTCCTCCGGCAGCGTCTCGATCACCTCTGCCAGACTGATCCTGTCAGAAAGCATCTCCTCGGGCGATTCCACCGGGATGTCCAGCTGATGTTCTCCGTCCTCTGCATTTTCCGGGGTCAGACTCATGGCGGGCTGTGCAGCCTGAATCGCCAGCGTGATATTTTCTGTCGGCTCTCCCAGTTCTTCTGCCAGCTGTGAAAGGGTCGGCTCCACCCCGCAGACCTTCATGTGATGTTCTCTTGCTGCCTGCACCCGCAGCCCCAGTTCCTTCAGGGATCGGCTCACCTTGACCGTGCCGCCATCGCGAAAGAGCTTTTTGATCTCTCCAAGGATCACCGGCACCGCATAGGTGGAAAAGCGCACCCCGCGTTCCTCGTCAAAGTTGTCACAGGCCTTCACAAGGCCTATACACCCGGCACTGTAAAGATCATCGTATTCGATGCCCCTTCCCCGGAATCGCCCCGCGCAGGAATGCACCAGCCCAAGGTTGCGTTCAATAAAGCTCTCCCGCCGGGTCTTGTCCGATACCATAATTTCAACCGCCTTTCCTGTTATGTAGAGGCTCCCCGTTCGGACAGACGCTTGACCAGCAGCACTCTTGTTCCCCTGCCGGGCTTCGATGTCACTTTGACCTTATCCATGAAGCTCTGCATCACGGCAAAGCCAAGGCCGGAGCGCTCCTCTGGGTTTCCGGTGGTGAACAGCGGCTCCATGGCCTGCCGGATGTTCGGGATGCCGATGCCCTTATCCGACACCGTGATATGCACCTCCCGCCCCGGATAGACTGCAACCGTCATGACCACGGTTCCGATCCTGTCCGGGTAGGCGTGGACAATGCAGTTGGTGACCGCTTCAGAGACAGCGGTTTTGATGTCCGCCAGCTGAGGCACCGTCGGGTCGTATCGGGCCAGGAAGGCTGCCGCTGCGCCGCGGGCATAGCTTTCGTTCACGCTGAGGGACTCGAATTGGATCTTTGTCGTGTTTTCCGCTTTCATACGTTATTCCTCCTTTTTCCCTGCATCTGTGCAGGGGATATGAGCCAGCTGCAAAACCTGAACCAGTTGTGCCGGTGTATGCTGCACCTGCACAGCTGTGCCAAGCGTGCGTGCAGTGCGCTGCCGCCCAAGGATTAGCCCCACACCGGACGAATCCATAAAGCCCACCCCGCCGAAGTCCAGGATCATTGTCCTGGGGCTGCGGCTGACCAGTGCATCGTCCAGCTGGATGCGCAGGCTCTGCGCTGCATCGTGATCGATCTCCCCGGCGAGGAATGCATAAAGCGTTTCCCCTGCCGGGCTGAAGCTCACCGTTGCCATTGTCTGTCCATCTCCTTTTCTGCCAAAATAAAAAGATCCCGTACACATAGTTTCAGTGTACGGGATCCCCGGTTCATTTTTTAGGGAAGCATGTCGCTCAGCTGTTTTCCAGCAATGCTGCCGCTTCCAGCGCAGCCGCTTCGCTGCCGCAGACCAGCAGGCCGCGGCGGGTATTGGCATGTGCCAGCTCCAGTGCTTCGGCCAGAGTCGTGCACAGCTCCGCATCAAAGTGATACTTTGCCTTCTCGGTCAGGCGCTCGGTCAGCAGGCTGTCGCCGCCTTCCGGGGTAACAAGATATACCTTATCGAAGGGATTCTCGCTCATGCCCGGCATGGTGGACTTATCCTTTTTCTGTTCTTCGGGGGTCAGGCCTGTCTCCAAAGCCGCGAAGAAGGCTTCTGCCCCCTCCTCCTCTGCCAGACCGATGATGGCGCTCATGTGGCGCACCTTGGCCATGTTGAGCACGCGCAGCAGAGCTGCTGCCTGCTGCGGAGTGCGGCAGGCATCCAGAATGACCAGCGGACGCTGTGAGACGACCCGGATGCTGCTGCGATTTTCCACTGCAGCCAGACCCTCCAGAATGGCTTCATCTGTGATGTCGTACCCTTTGCGGCAGAGCGCCAGCGCCAGCTCCACAGCCATTGCGGCATTGCCTGCTGCGTGACGCCCCAGAAAAGCCAGCGGCACGGTGTATCCGCCGTAGTCCACCTTGCTGGCAAACTTTTCTGCTTCCAGAAAGGTGATGTCCTCCGGGTCGGGTACCACCAGCTCACAGCCGCACTTCCCTGCGGCCACAATCAGCTCACTGAGCACAGACTTGGGCTGTTCCGGCGCAGTGACGCAGATGGAGTCTTTGCGCATGACGCCCGCCGCCAGAGCAGCCAGACGCTCCACGGAGCGGCTGACGCCATCCGGCCCCACTGAGGTGACGGCGCAGACCGGCAGGTCGGGCAGTGCTTCTGCCAGACCTGCGTCCGGCAGCTCCACCACAGCCAGCGTGCAGCCGGTCTCGCCAAAGCAGCGGGCAGCGGCGGCAAGCTCTGCAGCATCCCGCGGCAGCGGCTCGGCAGCAGAGAGTGCCTCTGCGGTCAGGCAGAGCAGCCCTGCGTCCACAGGCGTACCGCCGATGTGGATGCGCTTTGCCAGCGGTTCACAGCCTGCATGATACAGTCCGGTGCGGATGCCCTGCGCGTGCAGGACGGCGGCCAGCAGAGCCGCCACAGCCGTTTTACCGGCTGTGCCCGCCACACCCACGAAAGCCACCTGCTGCACCGGAGCAGACAGCGCGGCACGCAGCTGCTCTGTCGAAGCAAAGCCGTCCGGCAGGGCGGCAAAATACTGGTTTGCCTGTTCGATGGTCATTGGTTACTCCTTATTACGATGATGAAACAGCCGTCTGCACAGCATCATGAGGATCAGTGCCGCGAAGATGCCCGCCAGAACGCCGACAGAATCCAGCCACACATCTGTGACCTGACTGCTGCGCCCGGGTGAATAAAGCTGGATGGTCTCATCAGCCAGTGCCGTGAGCACACCGCCCAGCAGGGGGACACTGATGTGCCGCAGCGGGTGGCGGCTGTAGACCCGCATGCACAGCATGAGCAAAAAGCCCTCCAGTGTATACTCGCAGAAATGCGCCAGCTTGCGCACAATATGCTGCGTCAGCCGCGCCGCCATCCCCGGATGCCCCAGACGGCGCAGTACGCCCTGCAGCAGGGTCAGCGCACGTCCGCTGGAATGGCTGGACACCGATGCCACCGCCATGGAATTGGAAAAGATAAAGGCAACGCAGCCGACAAGCGCCAGCGTAAAGACCACACGGCCGGCAATGACCCACGGCGAAATACGGCCGGAGCCCTCATTCATCCTGCTCAATCTCAGCCCAGAGCCTTGATGCTCTGCTCGATGTTCGCCAGCTTATCCTGGCTCTTGGCAAACTTGCTGCGGATCTCTTCTACCAGAGCAGCAGGAGCGCGCTCCACGAACTTCGGGTTTGCCAGCTGATTCTGGAACATGGCCATTTCCTTTTCTGCCTTGGCCTTTTCCTTGTTCAGGCGTGCCAGCTCCTTGTCGCGGTCGATGAGCTCCATCATGGGGATGAAGCCGCGTGCGGCGTGGGTGGACACCTGCACCATGCCGTCGGTGCTGCCCTCATACTTTTCGGTAAAGGTCACATCGGTGGCAAAGGCGAACTTTGCCAGATAGACCTGTGCCTTCCGGAAGGGTGCGGCATCGGCAGTCTCGATGATCATGCTGGTCTTTTTGGCGGGGTGGACATTCATCTCGGTGCGCATAGTACGCACAGCCTTGATATAATCCATGACCTTTTCAAAGGCTTCCTCTTCGTCCGCCCAGTTGTGAGCGGCGTCAAAGACCGGCCAGCTCTGGGTCATGATGGTCTCGGCAGCGCCGGGCAGAGCCTGATACAGCTCCTCAGTGATGAAGGGCATAAAGGGATGCAGCAGCTTGAGCGCCTTATCCAGCACATACACCAGCACACGGCGGGCGGTGTCTGCCTGCCCGGCATCGCCGGAGTTCAGGCGGGGCTTTGCGATCTCGATGAACCAGTCGCAGTAGACATCCCAGATGAAGCTGTTGATCTTGGCAGCGGCCAGACCCATCTCGTAGTGGTCAAGGTTTTCGGTCATGGCACCGGCCACCTGATTCAGCTTGGTGAGCACCCACTTGTCGCTCATATCCAGCTTATCTTCGGAAGGCAGACCCGGCTCGAAGTCCTCGGGCAGGTTCATCAGCACAAAACGGGTCGCGTTCCACAGCTTATTGGCAAAGTTGCGGGCAGCCTCCACCTTCTTCTCGCTGTAGCGCATATCGTTGCCCGGGGTGGAGCCATCGATCAGCATAAAGCGCAGCGCATCGGCGCCGTACTGCGCAATGACCTCCAGCGGGTCAATGCCGTTGCCCAGACTCTTGGACATCTTGCGGCCCTGACTGTCGCGCACGATGCCGTGGATGCAGACCGTGTCGAAGGGAGCCTTGCCGGTGTAGGCCAGACCCGAGAAGATCATGCGGCTGACCCAGAAGCCGATGATGTCATAGCCGGTAACGAGGGTGTTGGTGGGGTAGAAGTACTTCAGGTCTGCGCTGTCCTCGTTCGGCCAGCCCAGCGTGCTGAACGGCCATAGCGCGGAGGAGAACCAGGTATCCAGCGTATCCGGATCCTGCGTCAGCTTTGCGCCGCCGCACTTGGGGCAGGTGCAGGGAGCGGACTTTGCCACCACGGTCTCGCCGCAGTCGTCGCAGTACCATGCAGGGATCTGATGTCCCCACCACAGCTGACGGCTGATGCACCAGTCGCGGGTGTTCTTCATCCAGTTCATATAGTTCTTGGTGAAGCGCTCGGGCACGAACTTGATCTCGCCCTTTTCCACGCTCTCGATGGCGGGCTTTGCCAGCGGCTCCATCTTGACGAACCACTGCTTGGACACCATGGGCTCGATGGTGGAGTGGCAGCGGTAGCAGGTGCCCACCTCGTGCTTGAGGGGCTCGATCTCCTTCAGGAAGCCGCCCTCTTTCAGGTCGGCCACAATGGCCTTGCGCGCTTCGAGAGTGGTCATGCCGGCATACTTGCCGCAGTCCAGCACCTCAGGCTCGTTGATGGTATTCTTGCCGGCGGCGAACAGAGCATCGGCAGCGGCCTTGTCGGCGGCACCGGTCATGTGACCGTCGTAGGTGAACACACGCACGATGGGCAGGTCATGGCGCAGACCCACCTCAAAGTCGTTGGGGTCGTGGGCGGGGGTGATCTTCACGACACCGGTGCCCTTGGTCATGTCGGCGTGTTCATCGCAGACGATGGGGATCTCCTTGTTCAGCAGGGGCAGCACCACATGGCAGCCGTGCAGGTGAGCGTAGCGGGGGTCATCGCCGTTGATGGCAACAGCGGTATCACCCAGCATGGTCTCGGGGCGGGTGGTGGCCAGCTCCAGCATCTCGCCGGTCTCCTTGACCGGGTACAGCAGATGCCAGAAATTGCCGTCCTTCTCCTCATACTCCACCTCGGCGTCAGAAATGGAGGTGTTGCAGTGAGGGCACCAGTTGACCATGCGGTTGCCGCGATAGATCAGCCCCTTGTCGTACAGGCGCACGAACACCTCCTTGACAGCCTCAGAGCAGCCCTCGTCCATGGTGAAGCGCTCGCGCTCCCAGTCGCAGCTGCTGCCCAGCTTCTTCAGCTGGCTGACGATGCGGTTGCCGTACTTGGTCTTCCATGCCCATGCACGGTCGAGGAAGCCATCGCGGCCCACCATCTCCTTGGTCAGGCCTTCGGCGCGCATGGCCTCCACCACCTTGGCCTCGGTGGCAATCGAGGCGTGGTCGGTGCCGGGCACCCACAGAGCGGCGTAGCCCTGCATCCGCTTGGTGCGGATCAGGATATCCTGCATGGTGTTGTCCACGGCATGACCCATATGCAGCTGGCCTGTGACATTCGGGGGCGGCATGACGATGGTAAAGGGCTTTTTGTCCGGGTCAGCCTTCGTGTGGAAGTAGCCGCCGTCCAGCCAGAACTGGTAGATGCGGTCTTCCACCTGACTGGGATCATACTGCTTTGCGAGTTCTTTCATAGGTATCCTCCCAAAAATGTGATGAAGTGGGACGAAAAAAGCCGCCCCACGGAATGTTCCATGGGACGGCTGTAATAACCGCGGTACCACCCAAATTGCGCGGAAAGCTCCCGCGCCCCTTGATGCCCCGGTAACGTGGGGCAGCTCCGAGAGCAGCTTGCCGGCACGGCTCACCGCTCCTGCTCCAAAGTGACAGCACCCCGCGCAGCCATACCGGGTTTTCAGCAGCCCCCGGCTCTCTGGATGGCAAAAACGGCGCGCACTCTTCTTCAACGCATTTATAAAAAGAATATAGCGTTTTTTGTGCGATTTGTCAATTACTTTTTTCTTTACAAGAATTTGTCCTGTTGCATCTTGCGGTTTGGGCCTTATTCGTGAAAACGCGTTTGGAGTGGCCCGCAGGCCACGACAAACGCAAATATAAAAAATTTTTCCGCTATCAATGGCCAGAGTGCAACAGCGACGACCGCTGCCTGTGGCAGAAACAGGGAGGAACTGTTGGGGCAGCGGCCTGCAAGATGCGAGTGCCGCTCCAAGGCACGAAGCAGACGCAGGGTGCCGCAACCCGTAGGCGTCGGCCATTTTAATCTGCAATTCCTTCCTCTTTCAGCCGGGCAATGAGCCGCTCCATCAGTGCAACGCGGTTGAAGGGGGTCATCAGGTAGAAACCATCTGCATAGGGCGCTGCGGCCTGTGCAGCCTTCACCGAGACTTCCAGCCCCAGCGCTTCGCCCTGCGCACGGTCAAGCCCGGCAAAGCGGTCAATGATCTCCGCATCTACGTGGATGCCGTTGATCTCGTTTTCCATAAAGATGGCATTGCGCTGGCTCACCACCGGCATGATGCCGGCAAGGATCTTCGCTTTTCCGCCCAGAGCCTCCCGGCTCTTTTTCAGGTTCTCCACCGCCTGTGCCGACAGCACCGGCTGGGTGAGGAAGCCGCTCATGCCATTTTCCAGCTTTTCTCCGGCACGGCGCAGCTCCACATCAAAGTTGCGTGCGTTCAGATTCAGCGCGCCGAACACGGTCATAGGGCTGGGCATCTCCCGCCCCTCGCCTGCCAGCGAAACGATATACTGCGCCAGCTTGCGGGAGTTGAACTGGTACACATTCTTCACCTCATCGCGCTCTGCGGTGGGGATGGGGTCGCCGGTGATGGCCAGCACCTCCCGCACGCCCTCGGCGTACAGACCCAGCAGCAGTGCCTTGGTCGCATTGAGGTTGCGGTCGCGGCAGGTCATGTGGGGCAGAACGTTCAGCCCCAGCTCCCGGTGCACCCGGCAGGCCACCAGCGAGGAATCCATCCGTGCCCGGGCAATCGGGCAGTCGGCAATGGTCAAAAGGTCCGCTCCTGCCTGCTGCAGACGGCGGGCGCTTTCCAGATAGCCGGTCAGGTCGGCGTCCTTGGGAGAATCCAGCTCAATGGCGATCACTTTTTTGCCCGCATTCAGCCTGCGCAGGAAGGCATCGTCTTTTTCCACCGCAGGTTTTGCGGCAGCGGCGTCCAATGCCGCCGGGGCAGCGGGTCGCGCTTCCGGCATAGCGTCCAGCGCTGCACGCAGCGCCGCGATGTGGGCAGGCGTCGTGCCGCAGCATCCGCCCAGAATACACACGCCTTCAGCGGCGATGCGCACCAGCTCCTGCGCGAAATACTCCGGCCTGCCCTGATACTGCACCCGGGTGCGTGTGACCACCGGGTAGCCCGCGTTGGGCATGACGGACAGGGGCAGCTTTGTTTTGCCCAGCCGCTGCACCAGCGTGCGCATGGCTCCCGGGGCAGATACACAGTTCAGACCTGCAGCGTCCACCGCGCCGCATTCCTCCATGCGGCGTACAAGCTCGCTGCAGTGGCGTCCCTCGCGGGTGTAGCCGTCCGGCAGGACTGCAAAGGAAACCAGCACGAAGGCGTCCGGCACTGCCTCCTTGATGTGCCGTGCCGCCTCAACCACACCGGCATCGGTGCTCAGGGTCTCGAAAAGAAAGTTCTTTGCCCCCAGCTCAATGAAGCAGTCGGCGGCTCTCCGGTACAGCTGCGCAGCCGGGAGAGCTTCGGTATCCGGAGCAGGGCCGAGGTCTGCGAACACTGCCGCGCCGGTCTTGGCTGCAGCCTGTTCCGCCGCATCCCAGCCCGCCTGCACCATCGCTTCCCACAGCGGATTTCCCGCCGCCGCCATCCGGGTCAGGCCAAAGGTATTGGTCTTGATGGCATCTGCCCCCGCTGCCAGATACTCCCGGTGCACTGCCCGGATGCCATCCGGGTCCGTCAGGTTGGCTGCCTCGCATTCCTGCCCCGGTTTTCCTTTATAATACGTGCCCATGCCGCCGTCAAACAGCAGCGGGCGTTTCTTCAGAATCTCGCGCACATCGATCATGGTAGGGTTCTCCTTTTCCTACAAAAACACTTGGCTTTTAGTTTAATGCACAAAAGCAGTCTGGTCAAGCGTTTTTTCATGGCCGCGCTTGCAGGAACGCCAAATTTGTGCTATCCTATGCGTAACTTTTATAGATGGGAGCGGAAGAGCCATGCGCCATGCAGGCACACAGGAGATCGAAACGGACAGGCTGCTTTTGCGCCGTCTGCTGCCTGAGGACGCAGGCATGATGTACACGAACTGGGCTTCCGACCCGCAGGTGACCCAATACCTGCGGTGGGAGCCTCACAAAAACGCCGGAGAGACCTGCGAGCTGCTGGCCGCGTGGGCGGCTCTCTACCCGAACCCGGACTACTACCAGTGGGCCATTGTGGAAAAGGCCTCCGGACAGGTGTTTGGCAGCATCAGCATTTTCAACGCCGCGTTGGGAGATGCCGGTCAAAAAGCATTCTGGCATGAGCTGGACACCTCGGGCGGCATCTGGGAAGCAGGCTACTGCATCGGACGGAGATGGTGGAACAGAGGTCTTGCCACCGAAGCGCTGAAAGCTGTGGCCGCGTACTGGTTCAGCCATACTGACGGGGACTGGCTGACCTGCTGCCATGCCAAGGCAAACCCCGCCAGCGGCCGGGTGATGGAAAAAGCCGGTTTTGTGTACCACCACGACGCCGTTGACCACAAGTTTGACGGCACACCGGTGGAATGCAAAAGCTATTTATTGACGCGGGAGCGTTACGAGCATAGAAAGGACTTACCGTGAGCGAACTTTACGATGTTTTAGTAGAAACACCTCCGACGAAGGTCATCCTTCTGGCACTGGATCAGGGCCTGTGGGACTGTGAGCGCAGTCTGGCAGAGCTTTCCGCCCTGTGCGAAGCCAACCACATGGAAGCCGTGGCACAGGTGACCCAGAAGCGGCAGACCCCGGAAACCGGCATCGTGCTGGGCAGCGGCAAACTGGAGGAAGCCAGCCTTGCCGCCGAAAGTCTGGGTGCGGAATGCGCCGTGTTTGACGGCGAGCTGACCGGCAGCCAGATCCGCAACATCTCAAACGCACTGGGCGGGCTGGAGGTCATCGACCGCACCATGCTGATCCTTGAAATTTTTCGCAGCCGCGCCGTCACCAATGAGGGCAAGCTGCAGACCGAGCTGGCGCTGCTGCGCTACCGTCTGCCCCGCCTGCAGGGCATGGGGGAAGCGCTCAGCCGTCAGGGCGGCGGCGGTGGCGGCGGCGGCGGTGCCCGCCGTGGTGCCGGCGAGACCAAACTGGAGCTGGATCGCCGCCACGTCCACGCCCGCATCGATGCACTGGCTGAGAAGCTGGCCGAGATGGAAAAGCGCCGGGGCGAGAGCCGTAAGGCACGCGCCAAGATCGGGATGCCTGTGGTCAGCCTTGTGGGCTACACCAATGTGGGCAAATCCAGCCTGATGAACGCCCTGTGCGGCCCCAGCGTTGCCGAAGCGGATATGCTGTTTGCCACGCTGGATCCTACCAGCCGCAAGCTGGTTCTGCCCAGCGGCATGGCGGTGCTGCTGGTGGATACTGTCGGTTTTGTGTCCCGCCTGCCCCACAATCTGGTGGAGGCCTTCAAATCCACGCTGGAAGAAGCCGCATGGTCGGACGTCATCATCCGGGTCGCCGATGCGGGCGATGACCAGAGAGAAGAGCAGCTGGCCGTGACAGACGAGGTGCTGGACGGTCTGGACTGCACCGACATCCCCCGCCTGACCGTCTACAACAAGTGCGACAAAGCCAACAGCATGAGCTTCGACCCGGATATCCTGCTCACCAGTGCTAAGACCGGCTATGGTCTGGACAAGCTGCTGGCAAAGCTGGACGAGGTGCTCAGCGACCGGGTGCACACCCTGAAAGTGCTGCTGCCCTACGACAAGCTCGGTCTTGCCGCCCCCATGCGGGAGCGGGGCAGTGTGCAGGTGGAAGAATACCGGGAGGACGGTTTGTATCTGGAAGGCATCGTCAAGACCGAAGACCTGCACTGCTTTGAAGGGTATCTGGTCTGATCAGCGCAATAATATTTTGAGAGAGCGCAAGCCCGGAAAGTCTGCGGACTTTCCGGGCTTGCATTTTACGGGCGGGGTCGCAGCCGAAAGCAGCTGCTCTATGGGGCGAGTCCATTGTCTGCCGCTGCTTTTTTCAAAAAAAAAAAATCCACAGCAAACACAAAAACCCGCCTGGCAGCGGGTTTTTGTGTATAGAGGGGTGGGAAAGTATATAAAGTGGTGAATCTCAGATTTCAAAGAGACAGGCGTTCTGTTCATCGCTGCCTTGCATGATGTATTATACGCCTTTTTCTTTTCTTGTCAAACAAGTTTTTCCGGTTTTGCTTTAATTTAAGTCTTTACTTTTCGTGCAAAACTTTATATAATTAACACAAACCCAAGCAAAAGCGACCCTTTTCAATTTTTGTATGTTTACACCAACAATAAAACTTTACTTTCAAAAAATTTTATACAATCCAACATATTTTCAAAAGGAGAACTTTTCATGGACGATCTGGATCGCAAGATTCTCTCCCTTCTGGCCAGGAACGCCCGTATGCCGGTGAAAGAGATCGCCGAGCAGGTTTCGCTGACCAGCCCGGCCGTGTCCAGCCGCATCCACAAGCTGGAGACGGATGGCATCATCAGCGGCTACACCGTCACCCTCAACCGCCCTGCCGACCGCGTGTATGTGGACGCCCTCATCAGCCTGTCGGTGGCGCCTTCCAAGCAGGATGCCTTTCTGGAGCTTCTGCAGAGCAGCAAGGAGGTTCTGCAGTGCTATCATGTCACCGGCGCGTACACCTTCCTCGTAAAGGTGAGCTGCGGCAGCATGCCCCAGCTGGAGCACCTGATCCTGCAGTTCCAGAAGCTGGGCACCACCAGCACGCAGATCATCCTGTCCACCCCTGTGAACCACGGCGACCTGGATGCTCTGATGCTGTGAGCTGTTCACAAATCTGTTACCTTTTCCGATGCAATCCTGCGCGGGTGTGATTCGTATTCCGGATAGCAGGCGAAAAACAGCGCACACTATCCCCGAAGCGCCTGCCCGATCCCTCACACACGAAGCACGAAAGGAAACTGCACTATGAAACGAATCATCTCCGTCCTGCTTGCCAGTCTGTGCCTGCTGACCCTCGTGGGCTGCTCTGCCGGAGGCAAAGCCGACTCTTCCGCCCCGAAGGACTACTCCCAGATCCTTCATGATGCCCGCAGCGACGAAGACAACGAATACGACATGATCTTCACCAAGGGTAAGGACGGAAAGTTTACCGCCATCGACGGCTACAGCGCCGAGTACGACGCCGACCAGCTGGATGAGGAGATCCGGAACATGATGTACCCCATGCTGAACCTTGAGGACGATCTGTACACCGACTTTGCCGCATCCATCTCTGCCATGATGGTGCGCAGCTACGCCGTCGCCATCGTAAAGCCTGCCGAGGGAAAGACCGATGATGTCAAGGCCGCTCTTGAGGCCTATGTCCAGAGTGAGCAGCAGTCCATGGAGCATTATCTGGAGGATCAGTATCAGGTTGCCAAGGCCGCTACTGTCACTGTGGCTCCCACCGGCGAGGTGATCCTCGTCTGCGCCGAAGACCACGACAGCCTGCTGGCCGGCATCGAAAAGGCACTTGCTGCGTAAATTTTGCCCTGTTGAAACCGCATCCTGCCGGGATGCGGTTTCTTTTTGTGCGCAGATATGCTATACTGTTCCCGTGATCTTGCACTGAAATACAGGAGTATTTATGTATAAAGCGACTATCGTTATCCCGAACATCAACGGCAAAGGCTGGCTGAAGGATTCCATCGAGTCGGTCTACGCCCAGACCGAGCAGAGTTTCCGGCTCATCGTGGTGGACAATGGTTCCACAGACGAAAGCCTTGCGCAGGCGCGCAGCTACTGTGACCGTGCAAATTTTACTCTCATCGAAAACGGCTCCAACACCGGCTTCTCCCATGCAGTGAATCAGGGCATCGCCATGGCCGACAGCAAATATGTGGTGCTGTTCAACAACGACGCCTTTGCCGAGCCCCAGTGGCTGGCAGAGCTTATCCGTACGGCAGAGAGCGACCCGAAGATCTTCGCGGTGCAGAGCCTGATGATCCGTCATTTTGACCGGGAACTTGCTGACGATGCAGGTGACTATGTCACATGGATGGGGTTTGCCTGCAAGACCGGTGATGGCCGCCGCGCAAGCCGCTATACGAAACCGAAGCGCATCTTTTCGGCCTGCGGCGGCGCGGCTCTCTACCGCAAAAGCATTCTGGACGAGATCGGCAATTTTGACGAAAATTTCTTTGCCTACTTCGAGGATGTCGACCTGAGCTGGCGTGCCAACAACGCGGGCTACAAAAATGTGCTCTGCCCCGCAGCAAAGTGCTACCACATCTGCGGTGCAAGCACCGGCGCGGTGCGCTACAACGCATTCAAGAGCCAGCAGAGCGGCCGCAACAGCATCCTGCTGCCCCTCAAGAACGAACCCCTGCTGATGCTGATCCTGAACTTCATCCCGCTGGCGCTGGGCTACCTGCTCAAGGATTACAAGTTCCACAAGCAGGGCTTTGGAGAAAGCTGGGACAAAGGGATGCACGAGGCCTTTGCCCTGCTGAAGTCCGGTAAGCTGGGCAAGCGGCCTTTCCGGCTGAAAGACCTGCCGAATTATCTCCTTATGGAGCTGTGGATGATCTGGAACATGGTGCCATACCTGTGGTACCGGCTGGTGGTCGTACGGTTCGATTTGAAATAACACACCGGCAGGAAGCCGTTTTCCGCTGCGCCCCTGCCATGAAGAAGCACCCCGGGAAAATCCGCAGATCTTCCCGGGGTGCAAATGATAAGTCACCTTTTCGCTGAACATGGCCAAAGCAGCACGCGGTGGCCATTCAAAATCATCCCACCATAAAAGGGACCGCTGCACCAAAACTGTGCGGCGGTCCCTTTTGTATTTGCATTTTACGCCGCCGGGCTGGCTGCGCTTTCATCTGCCTGAGCCTCGGTGCTGTCGGCTTCCTCCGGCTGAGGCTCTGCTGCCGTACTGTCGGCTGCAGCTGCCGAGTCCGAACCGGCTGTGGCGAGGATGGCGTCGTTCACATCGCTTTCTGCCATCGGCACCGGCTGATTCGCTGCCGAAGTGCTGTCAGTGCTCTCTGCCTTGGTCTCGCTCTCGGTCAGACCGGTAAGGTACCAGCTGCCGCTCTGACGCTCAAACAGGTAATCCATATACTTGGTGGGTGTATCCGAGGACGGGTTGATGATGCTGTCATCGGTGCTGGCGGTGGGGATATAGCCTACCGTGACGTGCAGCTTGCCGCCCTTCTTGAAGAGTCTGCTCACGACAGCGCGGTAGTAACCCACACTGCCCGTAACCGGGATCTTATAGCACTGGGTCGCATCATCAAACTCGATGGTCATGTCTTCCATCTCAAAGCTGCGGTGGGTCAGCTTGAACCCGGACCCCAGCAGCTTTGCCAAGTAGGCGTCCACATCCAGCGAAGGCAGCAGCAGCTGCTCAGTATCAGGGTCGGTGTTGTAGTTGTCAAAGCCGCCCTGCGTCTCCTGAATGCTGTAGATGCAGCCCCAGACCGCCGCTTCCCGCAGGGTCAGGTCATCGATATTCTCAATGCCGTCGAAGGGCATGGGGTCAAACAGCACCAGTCCCTCCAATTTATCTTCATACTCCTGCTTCTGGGCAGTGTCATCAAAGAGGTTTGCCACCAGCCCCACACCGGCACGCAGCACCGTGACAAGACCCACGATGACCAGCAGCGTCACCAGAAGCCCCAGTGCCTGACGCCCCCGGCGGCGCTGCATCCGGGTGTGTTCTTCGGGGGTAATATAATGTTTCATATCGGTTCTATCTCCCTGAAATAATTGCTACATCGTTCAGTATACCACATCCTGCTGCAGAGTGCAAAACGCAGGCCGTGGTTTTTTTGTGAAAGTACGCGCAGAGCCGCTTTTATTCCCAATCCTTCCACACATCCGGCTGATAGCCTGCGGTAGCCTTGCGCCCATTGCGCACGATCGGGGTGACAAGCAGCTGCTGATTTTCAAACAGCTTGTCCTCCTTCTGCCAGTCCACCAGCGCATCCAGCAGCGCAAGGGTCTGTTTGTCTCTGGCTTTCGGGTTTACCAGTTTTTCCCAGCCGCCCAGTGCACGGGCAACATTTTCAAACTCACCGCGGCTCATGCCCTTTTCCTTGAGGTCGATCATCTGGAATTTGATGCCCCGCTCCTTGAAGTAGCGCTGCGCCTTTTTGGTGTCAAAGCACTTGCTCGTGCCAAAGATCTGAATGTTCATGGTCTTTCCCCTCCTGATATTTTATTGTACCACAGCCAGACGCAAATGCATAGCATATTTCTCCGCATCCCGGGCAATACTGCTTTTGGCATCATCAAAAGGAGGTATTTTTTATGAATGCAACTGTTGACCCGGAGCTCTGCATCGGCTGCACCCAGTGTGCCGGGCTCTGCCCTGCCGTATTCCACATGGAAGGGGTTCTGGCGGTTGCCGAGCCGGGTCCCATCCCGCCGGAGGAAGTGCCGCAGGCCGTGGATGCCGCCAACGCCTGCCCCGTGAGCGCCATCCGCATTGAGGAGTAAAGCAGGGGCTTTCTCCCCTCGAAGAGCCGTTCTCTTTCGATTCCGCTTTTTCTGAGCGAAACCCGGGCACGGTTTCCCTCATCCACTTCGCTCTGCACCTTCCCCCAAGGGGGAAGGCTTTTTTTGTTTTTTCTCCAAAAATGCCCCGCCGGGCACAGTTTTGTGCTATACTATAAAATGTGAAATTGTGCTATGGAGGTCAAACGACTATGCGTTTACTGGTCATCGACGGCAACAGCATCGCCAACCGTGCTTTTTTTGGCATCAAGCTGCTGACCACCAAGGACGGCCGCTATACCAACGCCATTTTTGGTTTTCTGAATATCCTGAACTCCCTGCTCAGAGAGTGCGAACCCGACGAGGTGGCTGTGGCTTTTGACCTGAAAGCCCCCACGTTCCGTCACAAAATGTATGAAGGCTACAAGGCTACCCGCCACGGCATGCCCGAAGAGCTGGCGCAGCAGATGCCGGTGCTGAAAGAGATCCTGAGCGACCTTGGCTACCGCATCGTCACCGCCGAAGGCTGGGAGGCGGACGATATTCTCGGCACGCTGGCAGCCGCCTGCGCTGCCCGGCAGGACGACTGCTTCCTCGCCACAGGAGACCGGGACAGCCTGCAGCTGGTCAGCGACACCACCACCGTACTGCTGGCAACCACCGCCTTGGGGCGCAGCAAGACCGTGACCATGGATGTGGATGCCATCCGCGAGAAATACGGCATCGCGCCAAAGCAGCTCATTGAGGTGAAGAGCCTGATGGGCGACGCCTCGGACAACATCCCCGGCGTGAAGGGCATTGGCGAAAAAAGCGCCCTCTCCCTTGTGCAGAACTTCGGCTCGCTGGAGGGCGTGTACGAGAACATCGACGACCCGCGCATCAAGCCCAAGCAGCGGGAGCACCTGCTGGAAGAACGGCCGATGGCTGAATTGAGCCACACCCTCGGCACTATCCGCACCGACGCCCCCATCGACACTGCCGAGGGTGCCTACAAGGTCGGCGAAGGATGCAAGCCCGAAGCCGTGCGCCTGATGCAGGAGCTTGAGCTGCAGACCCTTATTACCCGCTTCGGTCTGAACGGCGTCGCGCCCGCTGTGCGGGAAGAAGAGGCCGCCGACCTTCCGGAGGCCGAGGTCAGCGCATTGCCGCTGACCCCCTCCGGGCACTATCTGGTGGCGTCCCGCCCTGCTGTCATGGGCAAGCAGGGCGTCCGTAATGTGATCCTGCAGCCCGAAAGCTGGTACGCCGTACAGGGCACTACCGTCTATCCGCTGGAAGACCCCGACCTTCTCCGCCTGTTGGACAACGCAGACGTGACGCTGGATGTGTTTGGCTCTGCCACCCTCTACGCCAAAGCCATGGCTGCGGGCGGCTGGGGCAGCAGCATCCAATGGGACGGCAAGCTGGCAGCCTATCTGCTGGACGCTTCTGCCTCCAAATATCAGGTCAGCGTGCTGATCCCCGTCTACAAGGCTGCCGCCGCCTTTACCTGCGCCGATTACCCGGACGCAGGGCGTCTTTCCGACCTGTTTGCCAAAATGAAAGCCGAGATCACCGAGTGCGGCGAGGATGCGCTCTATCATGAGATCGAATTTCCGCTGGCACAGGTTCTGGCCGATATGACCCGCATCGGCGTGCTGGTGGACAGAGACGGCATCGAGCAGTTCGGCGTGAAGCTGCGCGCTGAGCTGGAGCAGGTGCTCACCCGCATCCATCTGGAGACCGGCAGCGTCAGCTTCAACCCAAACAGCACAAAGCAGCTGGGCGAAATGCTGTTTGATACCATGGGTCTGCCCCACGGCAAAAAAACGCAGCGGGGCTGGTCCACCGACGCCGAAACGCTGGAAGCCCTGCGGGAGTACCCGCTGGTAGAGGACATCCTGCAGTTCCGCGCCTACCAGAAGCTGAACTCTACCTATGTGGAAGGGCTTCTGAAGGTCATCGGCGAGGACGGCCGCATCCACACCCGCTTCAACCAGACCGAAGCCCGCACCGGACGGCTTTCGTCCGACAACCCCAACCTGCAGAACATCCCGATCCGCACCGAGCTGGGCAGCCAGCTGCGCGCCTACTTTGTGGCAAGACCCGGCTGCGTACTGGTGGACGCCGACTACAGCCAGATCGAGCTGCGCATCCTCGCCCACGCCACCGGCGATGAGCACATGCAGCAGGCGTTCCGCAGCGGTGAGGACATCCACCGCAGCACTGCCGCCAAGATCTACGGCATCCCCCAGAGCGAGGTCACCCCGCGCCTGCGCTCCAGCGCCAAGGCCATCAACTTCGGCATCATGTACGGCAAGGGCGCTTACAGCCTCTCCAAGGATATCGGTGTCACCGTAAAGGAAGCCGATGCATTCCTCAAGAGCTATCTGGCTGCCTTCCCCAGCATCAGCAGCTACATGGACAAGGTGATCGCCGATGCCAGAGCAAACGGTTATGTATCCACTCTGTTCGGACGTCGGCGTGCGCTCCCGGAGCTGAACAGCAACAGTCACAATATCCGCGCCAGCGGCGAGCGGATGGCACGCAACACCCCCATTCAGGGCACCGCTGCCGACGTCATCAAGCTGGCCATGGTGCGGGTATGGCGGCGTCTGCGGGCGGAAAAAATGGAGAGCCGCCTGATCCTGACCGTCCACGACGAACTGATCGTGGAAGCCCCGGAAGCGGAAGCCGAAAAGGCTGCGCAGATCCTGCGGGAGGAAATGGAAGGCTGCGTGCACTATGCCGTGCCCCTGAGCACCGATGTGCACGCAGGCAAAAACTGGCTGGAGGCACATTAAAATGATCATTTTGGGAATCGAATCCACCTGCGACGAGACCGCCGCAGCGCTGGTGGAGGACGGGCGGCATCTGCTGAGCAACGTCATCTCCACCAGTGTCCGGGAGCAGGCGCTCTACGGCGGTGTCGTGCCGGAGATCGCTAGCCGCCGCCACTGCGAATTTATCAGTGCCACGGTGAAAAAGGCTCTGCTGGACGCCGGCAGGACCATCGACGATGTGGACGCTGTTGCCGTCACCTTTGCGCCGGGGCTCATCGGTGCGGTGCTCGTGGGCGTAAATTTTGCGAAGGGTCTGGCCTACTCGGCAGGCAAGCCCCTTGTTCCGGTGCACCATCTGCGGGGTCACATCGCCGCCCTCTACCTGACCCACCCGGAGCTGAAGCCGCCCTTCCTCTGCCTCGTGGCATCCGGCGGGCACAGCCATATCGTGGAAGTGCAGGACTATACCCACTACCACATCCTTGGCCATACTGTGGATGACGCCGCCGGAGAAGCCTTTGACAAGGTGGCCCGCACGCTGGGTCTGCCCTACCCCGGCGGCCCCAGCGTGGCCAACGCTGCCAAGACCGGTGACCCCAAGGCCTACCGCCTGCCGGTGCCCCATGTGGACGGCAAATACAACGTGAGTTTTTCCGGCCTGAAGACCGCTGTGCTCAACGAGGTGAACAAAGCGCAGATGAAGGGCGAGGAGGTAAACGTGCCAGACCTTGCCGCCAGCTTTCAGGAGCGCATCGCAGGCATTCTGGCCGAAAAGCTGCTGCTGGCTGCCGCCGATACCGGTGCAAAGCAGGTGTGCCTTGCCGGCGGTGTGGCCGCCAACGGACGGCTGCGCCAGCTGGTGAACGACGGTGCACAGAAGCTGGGCGCAAAGGTGTACCTGCCGGAGCTGAAGTTCTGCGGCGACAACGGTGCCATGATCGCTGCACAGGGCTATTACCAGTACATTGCCGGGCACACCGCCGGGCTGGAGCTGAACGGTCTGCCCACCCTGCCCATCGACTACGAATAAAACAGGTGATTCTGCGCAAAAAATCCCGTCTTCATGCAACAGAAGACGGGATTTTTCTTATGCAAAATATTCCTGCGCACGCTTTGCAGCGTTGTTAATGCACGCCCTCAGCTCGTCCAGCGTATCAAACTTTTTGCTGGGGCTGAGGTAGGCATGGAACTCCACCACCGGGTCGGTGCCGTAAAGGTCACCGGAGAACTCCGGGATGAAGGTCTCGCAGGTCACCTTGGTGGCGTCATCGTTGACGGTAGGGCGGCTGCCCAGACCGGTGGCCGATGGATACCATCTGCCGCCAATGAGCGTCCGGGTGATATAGATGCCGCTGCGGGGCATCTGGAACCCCTCGGGGTACAGCTGGTTGATGGTGGGCACCCCTAGCGTGTGCCCCAGACCTGCACCGTGCTGCACCTCGAACCGGATCGCGTAGGGCATCCCCAGCATGGCGTTTGCCGCCGGGATATCGCCGCCTTCCAGTGCAGTGCGGATGCGGGTGGAGGACACTGGTTTTTCCTCAAACTGTGCCATGGGCACGACCACGACCTCCACGCCCAGCGGCTCACACAGGGTGCGCAGCAGCTCCGGGTTGCCGGCAGCCTTAGCACCGAAGGTGAAGTTTTCGCCGCAGAACAGCGCCTTTGCATTGCAGTCCCGCACGATGCCCAGCACGAACTGTTCCGGGGTCAGCGCCCGGATCTCCTCGAAGTCCGGCGTGAGGTAATACTCCACGCCGAGGCTGGCGATCAAGGCATGCTTATCCGCCGTGGAAAGCAGGCGTCTGCCCTTCATTTTATTGACCACGGGCAGCTTGAAGGTGAACACTGCCGGGGCGGCATCGTGTTCTTTTGCCCACCGCACCGCACCGTCGATCACCGCACGGTGGCCGATGTGGATGCCGTCAAAAAAGCCCATTGCCACGGCCGTGCCTTTTTCCGGCGCAGCCAGCGGCAGCGGTGCAAACTGTGAAATGATCTGCATGGATCTTGTTTCCTTTTCTTTCGGGGTCCGCCTTCATTCGTCACGGCAAAGCTGACAGATGAGGGCGTCAATTTCGTTCTACGAACAGTTTTTCCACACGGAGCACACCCTGCGCGATGTTGGCAAGACCCAGAAACTGCCCTGCAGCATTGCGCACCCGGTAGCGGCCGTCTGCCGCCGGATAGCGGCTCGTGGGGCAGCCGTTGTACAAATGCTGCTCCACCCACGGTTCCACCACCAGAAGCGGCAGGCTCTCAAACACGCTCTCCACCGGCAGCATCAGAGCTTCCAGCGCGGGCAGACCCCGCTCTCTGGCGGCAAGGATCTCTTCCAGCGTGTGGGCGTCCGCTTCCGTATACACCCCCGCCGAGGTGCGGCGCAGGGCACTCATGGTGCCCTTCTGCCCCATCGCCTCTGCGATATCCTCCAGCAATGTGCGGATATAGGTTCCCTTGGAGCACTGCACGTCCAGCACATATTCATTCTCTGCCGGGCTGCCGCCGCAGGTGATGCCGTAGATCTCAATGGGGCGGGGCTTACGCTCCACCGTTACGCCCTCGCGCGCCAGCTTATACAGCGGCTGACCATTGAGCTTGATGGCCGAATACATGGGCGGCACCTGCATCTGCGGGCCGATGAACTGCGGCAGGACGGCCAGCAGCTCCGCCGCACCTGCCGTGACGGGAGCGGTCTCCAGCACGGTACCCGTGACATCGCCCGTGTCCGTCTTTTCCCCCAGCCTCAGCACCGCGCGGTAGCTTTTGTCGTGGTTCAGCTGCAGGTCGACCGCCTTGCTGGCTCCGCCGCAGAACACCGGCAGAACGCCGGTGGCCATGGGGTCCAGTGTGCCGCTGTGCCCCAGCTTGCGGGTGCCCAGCACGCCGCGCAGCTTTGCCACCACGTCAAAGCTGGTCCAGTCCATAGGCTTGTCTACGATCAGGATCCCCTGCATTTATGCTTCCTCCTGCGGCGCGTCCAGTTCAGCTTCCACCTCTGCAAGGATCGCCGCCTTGGTGTTTTCCAGATTGCCCAGCAGCTCGCAGCCGGCAGCGCGGGCATGGCCGCCGCCGCCCAGACGCCGGGCGATGGCACAGGCGTCCACGCCCTTAGCGGTGCGCACGCTGATGCGGTAGCTTCCGCCGGGCTGCTGCCGCAGCGTCAGGCCGACCTTGACTCCCTCGATGCTTACAGGCAGACTGGTCAGTTCTTCCAGATCTGCCGGATCCACACCGCTCTGCTCGATCTCATCCCGGGTGAGGTAGATCAGCGCACATCGGCCATCCAGATCATACTCCAGATGGTTGCGGGCGATGCGCTCGGCCTCCATGCGGGCACGGGGTTTGGTGTCGAACAGCAGGGTGTTCAGCTCTTCCACATGGCAGCCCGCCTCAATGAGCTTTGCCGCCACACGGTGGGTGTTGGCTGTGGTAGAAGAAAACCGGAAGCAGCCCGTGTCGGTGGCAAGGCCGGTGTACAGGCAGTCTGCGATGTGCGGGGTGATATCCACTCCCATCGCGCAGATGACCTCATACAGCAGCTCCGCCGCCGCTGCCGCACCGCCGTCCAGCAGGGTGAAATCGGCATAACCGCTGTTGCCTGCATGGTGATCGATGCACAGATCCACATGGCGGGAGAACTGCGGCACACCGTTGTTTTCTCCAAACAGCTGCACGCTGGCAACATCTACCGCCACAATGATCTTCGGCTCAAACTCGCCCTTGAACATGTGGGCATTGGTAAAGGCATACCGCGCTGGGACAGCATCGGAGCAGAGCACTGCCGTCTCCTTGTCCAATGCCTTCAGCGCGTAGTACAGTGCGCTGCCGCAGCCGATGGTATCACCGTCCGGGTTCTTGTGACATAAGATCAGGATGTTGTCTGCAGACATCAGGCGCTGCGCCATCTGCTGCACATTCAACGATTCTGTCATTCCATGTTCCATCCTTTCCGCACCGGCTGAATTATTCCCCGGTCTCCTCCGGTGCGCCGGCTTCCGTATCCGTATCGCCGTTCACGTTCAGCGTGCGGAGCAGCTCATTGATGTGGGCTGCGTAGGCTGCGCCGTCATCCTCCACAAAGATGAAGCGGGGTGCCTTGCGGATGTGCATTTTTTTGCTCACCTCGGTGCGCACATGACCCGCTGCGCGGTTCAGGGCTTCGATGGCAGGCCCCGGGCCGTCCTCACGCCCCATGACGCTCACGTACACCTTGGCCACATCCAGATCAGGGGTCACGTCCAAGCGGGTGACGGTCAGCAGCCCGCCCTCCAGACGCGGATCCTTCAGCCGTCCGATGATGGCAATGATCTCGCGCTTCATGTCCTGCGCAAGGCGGCCCATATTTTTCTGAGACATAGTATTCTCCTTGTAAAAGAAAGCCCTCTCAGCCTCGCTTCGCTCGGCAGCTCTCCCGAAGGGCGAGCTTTTTGCGTGGATACGGCAAACGTTCCGTTTCTCAGCAAACCTCCCACCTCGGGGGAGGCGGCGTTGCGTCAGCAATGACGGAGAGGGTTATTTCAGATCTTAGTCGCGGTACTCTTCCATCTTGAAGGCTTCGTACACGTCGCCTTCCTTGACGTCAGCAAACTTTGCCAGCGTAACGCCGCATTCGTAGCCCTCGGCCACTTCCTTGACGTCGTCCTTGAAACGCTTCAGAGATGCGATCTCGTCCTCAGTGATGACGATGCCGTCACGCACCACACGCACCTTGCTGTCGCGGGTGATCTTGCCGCTGGTCACACGGCAGCCTGCAACGGTGCCCACGTTGGAGATCTTGTACACCTGACGCACCTGCAGCTCGCCCAGAGACACCTCGCGGAACTTGGGAGCCAGCATGCCCTTCATAGCGTCGGTGACATCGTTGATGGCATCATAGATGACGCGGTACATACGCATTTCCACCTTGGTGGCAGCAGCTTCTTCCTTGGCCACATTGTCCGGGCGGACGTTGAAGCCGATGATGATGGCGTTGGAGGCATCGGCCAGATCCACGTCGGACTTGCTGATGGCACCGACACCGGCATGGATGACCCGCACACGCACCTCATCGTTGGAGATCTTTTCCAGACTCTGCTTCACAGCCTCGGCAGAGCCCTGCACATCGGCCTTGACCACGATGGCCAGTTCCTTCATATCGTTCTGTGCCATCTGGCTGAACAGGTTATCCAGAGTGACCTTCTGGAAGGAGGAGAACTGTTTCTCCTTAGCGGCAGCAACGCGCTGCTCGGCCAGCTCACGAGCCAGACGCTCATCCTCGACGGCCTCAAACAGGTCGCCTGCCTCCGGCACTGCGGTCAGACCGGTGATCTCCACAGGGGTAGAGGGGCCGGCATTGCTCAGCAGCTGACCCTTGTCGCTGCGCATGGTGCGCACACGGCCAACGGCAGTGCCGGCAATGATGACGTCGCCGGAGTGCAGGGTGCCGTTCTGCACCAGAATGGTGGCAATGGGGCCCTGTCCCTTGTCCAGACGGGCCTCGACGACCGCACCCTTGGCGCGGCGGTTGGGGTTTGCCTTCAGCTCCATGACCTCAGCTTCCAGAGCGATGCGCTCCAGCAGGTCGTTGATGCCCATGCCGGTCAGGGCAGACACCGGGATGCAGGCCACATCGCCGCCCCAGTCCTCGGTGATGATGCCGTACTTGGTCAGGCCTTCCATCACGCGCTCGGGGTTTGCGGTGGGCTTATCCATCTTGTTCATTGCCACGATAATCTTGACATTTGCAGCCTTGGCGTGGTTGATGGACTCGATGGTCTGGGGCATGATGCCGTCGTCGGCAGCGACCACCAGAACCGCGATATCGGTCATGTTGGCACCGCGGGCACGCATGGAGGTGAATGCCTCATGACCCGGGGTATCCAGGAAGGTGATGAGGCTGTCGTTGACCTTGACCTGATATGCGCCGATGGCCTGCGTGATGCCGCCAGCCTCGCCTGCGGTGACATTGGTCTTGCGGATGGCATCCAGAATACTGGTCTTGCCGTGGTCAACGTGACCCATGACGCAGACGACCGGGGGACGCTCCACCAGATCCTCCTGCGAATCCTCTTCCTGCGTGAACAGGCGCTCCTCGATGGTAACATGCACCTCGTGCTCGACCTTTGCGTGGAACTCCTCCGCCAGCAAAGACGCGGTATCGAAATCGATAACGTCGTTGATGGCGTGCATCTCGCCCATCTGCATGAACTTTGCAATGACCTTGCCGGCCTGCTGCTTCAGGCGGGCAGCCAGCTCACCGACCGTGATCTCGTCGGGGATCATCACCTTCAGCTGTGCATTGCGGGCTTTCTCCAGCTGGATGCGCTGCAGACGCTCGAACTCGGTCTCGCGCTTGCCCTTCTGGAACTGCTGACGCTGGCGCTGGCCGCGCTGGGTGAACTTCTGCTTGTTGCCCTGCGGGGTGGGCTTGCGGCGGTTCTCGGTGTTCTTGGTGGAAGCCAGATCATCGTAGCGGGCATCGAAACGATCCACGTTCATATCCACGGTACGGGTATCCACGGTCACCTGATTGTCCTCGCGGCGGACAGACACCGCCTGCGCCGGGGCAGAGGATGCCTTAGCACCGGTCTCGCGTGCCAGCTCGCTGAGAGAAACGGTCTTCTCCTCACGCTTTTTATGCTGCTCAGGCTTCTTGTCGTTATGCTTGCTGTTCTTCTGCTGGTTCTGCTGGGCAGGCTCTGCCTTTTTGGCAGCAGGCTGCTCCGGCTTCTTTTCGGCAGACTTCTTCTCCGCCTTGGGGGCATCCTGCTTCTTGTCGGCCTTCTTCTCGGGCTTCTTTTCAGCCTTCGGCTCGGCCTTGGGCTCCTTTGCACTGTTCAGATACTCGGTCAGGTCTGCGACGCTGCTGTCTTTGCTGAACTTCTCCAGCAGGTAGTTCAGCTCGTTCTCTTCCAGATTGGAGCTGTTCTTCTTGCCGGTGCTGCCCATGGCGTTCAACTCATCCAGAACCTTCTTTGCAGAGAGATTCAGGTCTTTTGCAAAGTCACTCACTCTATATTTTACGATCATTCGCTCATGTCCTCCTCATTTTTGATTGCTCCGCAGTCCGACAGACGGTCGAAGCAGAGCTTTGCGAGGTTGCGGTCCGTCACCGCATAAACAGCCACAGGCTTGCGGCTGATATCGGCCAGCTTATCCTGCGTCAGCGGCATGGTGATCACGTCCACCAGATCGCCCACAGAATAGTCGAGGCGCTGCACGGTCTTGGCGCTGGCATCCGATGCCACCATCACCAGCCATGCCTTGCTCTTGACGCAGGCGTCCTCCACAGCGTCAAAGCCCATCGTCAGCGCACCGGCCTTGCGGCACAGGCTCAAAGCCTGATACAGCGCTTCCTCCGGGGGCAGCTTGGGTTTTGCGGGGGTGTTATTCTTCTTTGCCATCTGCTGCCTCCTTTGCGGCTTCGGCCAGCTGTACCGCCAGAGCCTCATAGACCTCGGCGGGAACCGGCTGCTCAAAGCAGCGCTCCAACGCCTTTTTCTTTTTTGCCTTGGTCAGGCAGTCGAGGCTCGGGCAGAGATAGGCTCCGCGGCCCGGCTTTTTGCCGACCAGATCAATGCTGATCTCTCCGCTGGGTGCACGCACCACACGCACCAGCTCCTTTTTGGGGCGGCTGGTCATGCATCCGATGCACTGGCGGGAAGGGATCTTTTTTTGTGCCATCCGGTTTCCCTCCTTTGGCCATTCGCGCCGGGATCACTCGGCGTCGGTCTCGGTCTCCTTCTTCGGCTCTTCCTCGCCGTAGTAGCCGCTCTCGGGGCGGATATCAATGTTGTAGCCGGTCAGACGGGCGCACAGGCGGGCGTTCTGACCCTTGTTGCCGATGGCCAGGCTCAGCTGCTGGTCGGGCACGGTGACGCGGCAGGAACGGGTCTCGCCGGGCAGCAGCTCCACCTTGACCACCTTTGCAGGGCTCAGGGCTGCGGAGATGAACTCGGAGATATCCTCGCTCCACTTGACGATGTCGATCTTCTCGCCGCCCAGCTTCTCGACCACAGCAGCCACACGGGCACCGTGCTCGCCGATGCAGGCAGAAACGGGGTTGACATTGGGATCCTTGCTCCACACAGCCATCTTGGTGCGGGCACCGGCCTCGCGGCTGATGGCCTTGACCTCGACGGTGCCGTCAAAGATCTCGGGCACTTCCAGCTCAAACAGGCGCTTGACAAGGCCGGGGTGGGTGCGGCTGATCATAACGCGGGGGCCGCGCTCGGTGCTGACCACGTCCACAACGTAGACCTGCAGGGTCTCGCCCTCGGTGTACACCTCGCCGGGCACCTGCTCGTTGCGGGGCAGGATCGCCTCGCCGCCCTTGCCCAGATCCAGAGCAACGATGCCCTTTTCGGGGTCAACGCGGGTGACAGTGGCCTGCACGATGTCGTGTGCGCGGGACTGGATCTCGCTGAGCTGCTGGCTGCGCTCGGCCTCACGGATGCCCTGACGGATCACGTGTTTTGCCGTCTGCGCGGCAATGCGGCCAAAGTCCTGCGTCTTCAGCGGGGTGATGATGCGGTCGCCGACCTCATAGGTCTTGCGGATCTTCTGCGCCTCGGTGATGCCGATCTCGGAATGCTCATCGTACCAGTCCTCGTCTGCCACGATGTCCTGGATAAGCGCCACATCAAAACGGCCGGCTGCGGGGTCGATGTCCACCTTCACGTGATCTTCCTCGACCTCATAGTTCTTCTTGACGGCAATGATGATGGCCGCCTTGATCTTTTCGATCAGGTATTCTGCGGTGATGCCGCGCTCATGCTCCAGCATGGAGAGCGCTGCAAAAAACTCGTTGTTTGCTGCTGCCATTTTTCGGTTTCCTCCTATAAATTTCGTTCTCTTTTCTCAGGTATAACCCTCTCCGTCATGGCTTGCGCCATGCCACCTCTCCCGAAGGGCGAGGTTTTATGCATCTTTCCTTTTCGTTTTAAGCTCCCCCACTCGGGGGAGCTGTCACCGAAGGTGACTGAGAGGGTTTTCAAATTTTAATCAAACAGGTCTTCGTCGTCGCACAGATTCACACCGGAGGCAGCGTTCACCTCAAAGGCGGCCGTGCCGTTCCCGGTCTCCACCGTGACAGTGCTGCCCTCGCGGCCGATCAGGATGCCGGAAAACTCACGCACGCCGTCGGCGTTCGGGCGGATGAGCTTGACCCGGATCTTCTGCCCCTTGAGAGCTTCGTAGTGCTCCGGACGGGTCAGTTTGCGGCCAAGGCCAGGGCTGCCGACCTCCAGATAATAGCTCTGGTCGATGGGGTCCGCCTCATCCAGAATGGGATCCAGCGCGTGGGAGACCTCTGCGCAGGTATCGGTGTCCATCGTGCCATCCTTGTCGATGAGGATGCGAAGATACCAGTCCGGTCCTTCCTTCTCAAAAACGACATCCCACAGGCGCAGACCCATGCCCTCCACGGTGGGGCGGACAAGCGCTTCGACTCTCTGGGCGGTGTTGCCGCCAGACTGCTTCGCCATAAAAACCTCCAGACAAACAAGAAACGCGGACCTTGCGGCCCACGTTTCAGGTTAAACTATATCGTACTACTAGAATATACCATACATCCTGCGATTATGCAAGCATTTTCGCAGATTTTTTTCGCCGCAGGGCAATTTACAGCACCCAGACGCCGTCTTTGAACAGCATCACGGTGCGCCCGTCGCTGCATCTGCCGGTGATCTCGCTGTCCTCGGCACCGATCATCACATCCTCGTGCAGGTGCGACTGATTCATGCCGCGGGCAAGCAGCTCTTCTTTTGTCAGCGCCGTGCCGCCCTTTGTGGTGCCGGGATAGCTGGCACCGAAAGCGATGTGGCAGGCGGCGTTCTCGTCAAACAGTGTGCTGTAAAACAGCTTCCCGCTGCGGTTGATGGGGCTGGAAGCCGGTACCAGTGCCACCTCGCCGATGCTGCGGGCACCCTCGTCGCTGTCCAGCAGCTGTCCCAGAAGCTCAGCACCCTCCTGCGCGCCGTGCTCCACCACGCGGCCGTTCCGGAAGGTCACATGGAAGCCTTTGATGAGCTGCCCGTTGAACACATAGGGCTTTGTGCCATAGACGATGCCCTCCACCTTATCTTTATGAGGTGCTGTGAACACTTCTTCTGTCGGGATGTTGGGCAGGAACACCACGCCTTTTTCGCTTTTGCTGGCGGCGCTCTCCCACACAGCCTCATCGGCCAGACCCACCGTCAGGTCGGTGCCGTTGCTGCTCTTGAAGTGCACGCTCTCCAGATCAAGGGCGTTCATCCTGTCCCGCAGAGTGCTCAGCCGCCCCATGTGAGCCTGCCACTCCTTTACCGGGTCGCCGCCGGTGACCCGGCAGACGTCAAAGATCAGCTTCCACAGAGCTTCCAGAGCCGCGTCTGCGTCCAGCTCCGGGAAGATCTTCTTCGCCCATGGCACGCTGGGCAGAGCTGCGATCGACCACTGCACCCGGTCGTTCATGGTGTATGCCTGCCACGGTTCCATAAAAGCACGGCGGGCGGCGTTGACCCGGCTGATCTTGCCGCCGTCAATGCCCGCATACAGCTCCGGGTCGTCTGCGATGAGGTGCAGCACACACACGCCGCCCTCGCTCTCGGCGTAGTCGAGATACCGGCGCAGCTGCCACGACTTGAAGTCGGTCAGCGCTTCCTCACTGCCCAGCTCCATACGGGCGCGGGCAACGGCATCGTCCGTCCAGTTCACCTGCACATCCCGGGCACCGGCCTCGTAGGCACTGCGTACGCACAGCCGGGCAAGCGGCGCGCCCTCCAGCGGGCAGTTGATGATGAGGGTCTGCCCGGGCTGCGGGTTCACCCCCACCCGGACGACGAAATCGGCATATTTTTTCAGCAGTTCGTCAAAGTTTTCCACGGTAAAACCTCCTGCGGTGTAAAAATCGTGTTCTTCTGTTTTTCAGTATACCCGGTACAAGCCGTTCTGTCCAGCAAAAAGAAAACAGACGCTTCCATTGTTGAAAAAGCAGGAAACGTCTGTTATACTGTCTTTTGAGAGTGCTGTCTACATACGGCAGGCGGTCTATGCCTTTTCGGCCCTGTGTCGGGAAGGCGAACATTTTTGTCGTACCCCGACGCTTTGCAGCGAAGGGGGTGATGCTTCATGACGCTTTTAGAAACTCTGGCTCTGCTCACATTGCTTGCAACCGTGAGCTTTGGCATTTTCGATATCGCGTGGAAGATCTTCAATAACAAAAAATGACCGCCCTCAGCGTCCAAACCTGAGCGGTCATCTTTTGATTATCGCGCCGGAAAGGTACTGACCGTTTGCCAGACAGCACTTTCTTTATTTGTATTATAGCACAGCCCCGCCGAAATTGCAACGGCGGGGCTGTTTTTTATCGCCTGAAAGCGAAATTTTCTCAGAACTCGATCTTGCTCTCGATATAGCTCTTCAGTTCGGAGATAGGCATACGCACCTGCTCCATGGTGTCGCGGTCGCGGACGGTGACGCAGTTGTCGGCGGCAATGCCCTTGGCCTCATCGCCCACAGTGTCAAAGTCCACGGTGATGCAGTACGGAGTACCGATCTCGTCCTCACGGCGATAACGCTTGCCGATGGAACCGGTATCATCGTAGTCCACCATGAAGTACTTGCTCAGCTCGTTGCGGATCTCCATGGCCTTCTCGCCCAGCTTCTTGCTCAGGGGCAGCACAGCGCACTTGTAGGGAGCCAGAGCCGGATGCAGATGCAGCACGGTGCGGATGTCCTCCTTACCCTTGCTGTCGGTCAGGTGCTCCTCGTCGTAAGCCTCACACAGGAAGGCCAGCGCCACACGGTCGCAGCCCAGAGAAGGCTCAATGACGTAGGGGATGTAGTGCTCGTTGGTCTCGCTGTCGAAGTACTCCAGGCTCTTGCCGGATGCCTCCTGATGGCGGGTCAGGTCGTAGTTGGTGCGGTCTGCAATGCCCCACAGCTCGCCCCAGTCGGTGAACGGGAAGGCGTACTCGATATCGGTGGTAGCACGGCTGTAGAAAGCCAGCTCTGCAGGCTCGTGGTCACGCAGGCGCAGGTGCTCCTTCTTGATGCCAAGGCTCAGCAGCCAGTTCTCGCAGTAGTCCTTCCAGTAAGCGAACCACTCCAGATCGGTGCCGGGCTTGCAGAAGAACTCGCACTCCATCTGCTCGAACTCACGGGTACGGAAGGTGAAGTTGCCCGGGGTGATCTCGTTGCGGAAGGCCTTGCCCACCTGACATACGCCGAAGGGCAGCTTGCGGCGGGTGGTGCGCTGGATGTTGGCAAAGTTGACAAAGATGCCCTGTGCGGTCTCGGGACGCAGATAGCAGGTGGAAGAGCTGTCCTCGGTGACGCCGATGGCGGTCTTGAACATCAGGTTGAACTTGCGGATGGGGGTGAAATCGTGCTTGCCGCAGACGGGGCAGACGATATCTTCATGCTCTGCGATGAAGGCATCCATCTCGTCAAAGTTCATGGCGTCCACATTCACCTCGGGGTGCTCCTCACCGATCAGCTTGTCGGCGCGGTGGCGTGCCTTGCAGGCACGGCAGTCCAGCAGGGGATCCGAGAAGCTGGACACATGACCGGTGGTCACCCAAGTCTGGGGGTTCATGATGATGGCTGCATCCAGGCCCACGTTATAGGGGCTCTCCTGCACGAACTTTTTCAGCCATGCCTTTTTGACATTGTTCTTGAACTCCACACCCAGCGGGCCGTAGTCCCAGCTGTTGGCCAGACCGCCGTAGATCTCGGAGCCGGGGAACACATAACCACGGTTCTTGCAGAGATTGACGATCATATCAAGGGTCTTTTCGCTCTGTTCCATTGTAGTACATCCTTTCCGTCCGCGGCTGGTTTGCCGTGTCGTTGTTGTATCGTTCCGGCAGCTTTCCCCACTGCCGGGCGTGCTTTTCCAAGCGGAAGCACAGTATCTTTACTGTACCATGTTTTGCTCCGATTGTAAAGGCAAAGCTGCACTTTGTCCGTGTTTAGCGCACACCTGTGCCAAAGTCTGCAGCATCGCGGCAGAATCCAGCGGCTTTGTCAGGTAGCCGGTCATGCCGGCGTCCAGTGCTTTCTGCCTGTCCTCCGCAAATGCGTTGGCCGTCATGGCGAAAATGGGCACCGTCTCTGCGTCTGCCCGCTCCATGGCGCGGATCATACGAGCGGCCGTGTGACCGTCCATTGCCGGCATCATCACATCCATGAGGATGGCGTCATAAAACCCCACCCGCGAGGCTGCAAAGGCATCCACGGCCTGCCGCCCGTCCATCGCCCGCGTGACGCAGACACCTGCTTCTTTCAGCAGAAATTCCGCGATCTCCATATTCAGTTCGTTGTCCTCCGCCAGAAGCACCTGCGCCCCCTTCAGGACGCTCAGGTCTGCAGACCGGCATTCCGCATTGGCAGGCGCAGCATTCTGCTCCACCGCAAAGGGCAGCGTAATGGTGCAGGTCGTACCGGCGCCTCTCCGGCTGACAGTCTCAATGGTGCCGCCCATGCAGTCCGCAAGGCTTTTGGCAATGGCCATGCCAAGGCCTGTACCGCCGTAGACCGACCGCGCCCCGGCGTTTTCCTGCGTAAACGGCTCGTACATTTCCCTCTGAAATTCCTCACTCATGCCGATGCCGGTATCGGCGCAGACAAAGCGGATGCGCACCTGTTCCCCTTCGGCGGGCAGCTCGGTGCATTCCAGTGTGATGCTGCCGTTTTCCTTATTATATTTGACCGCATTGCTGAGGATGTTCATCAAAAGGCGCTTGACATGCAGCGGGCTGCCGATGAGCCGGGGATGCTCCACCTGCATGGGGCGGCGCTCTATGCGGATGCCCCGCTCTGCCGCCGGCTTTTCCAGCACGGTGCAGATCTCATCCAACAGCGTCCTCAGGTCAAAAGGAACTTTTTCCAGCACCACCCGGCCGGACTCCAGCCTGCCCATATCCAGCACTTCGTTCACCAGCTCCAGCAGCAGGGTGGAAGCCTCCCAGATCTTTCTGCGGCAGTCGGCCTGTTTTTCAGCGTCCTCCGGGCAGTGCTCTGCGATCTCCACCATGCCCCGGATGCCGTTGATGGGCGTGCGGATATCGTGGCTCATGCGCTGCAAAAACTGTGTTTTTGCCCGATTGGCCGCTTCCGCCTTGAACGCTTCGGCCTTGAGTTCCTTCCGATACTCCCGTTCCCGCTGCAGCTGCTGTTCGCGGCAGCGCTGTACCACGTTCCAGCGCAGCGCCTGCACCAGAAAAAGAATGACCCCATAGGCAAACACCGCAAATACCATGTTGTGGGGCGTCGTGCTGAACACTTCTGCCTCGGGGCGGAATACATAAACGTAAAAATTCCGTCCGCGGTCAATGATGCCGTAGGCGCATTCCGTCCCTGTCCACCCGGTTTGGATGTAGCACATTTCTCCGTTGACGCCCTTCTTTTTCAGCCCCTCCAGCACGGCTGTGTCCGCAACGCTGCCGCCGATCAGATCTGCGTCGTTGCTGGCCACGATCTGATTGCCGCGAGCCACCACAATAGTGCCTTCCATTTCCGGCGCATAGCCCTGCACGATGTTCTGGTATGAGAGATTGTAGACGCGCACATATTCTGCCGGGGTGTGATAGTACACCACCAGTACGCCGGGCTTATCCCGCCGGGCGCAGGCCGCGATGTCTACATAGGAGCCGTCTGCCATCTCCATGCGCCCGGCGTAGACCTGCTCCGGATGGCCGTTCACCTCCAGAACCGCCGTGCGGGACAGCTCCTGCGGCAGCTCCTCTGCCCGAAGCAGGCCGCTTGCCAGGTCGTCGCTGGACGCCTTGTGCTCTGCCGTTCCGTCCGGCGTGAGCAACAGGATGCCTGAGAGCGTATGGAGCTGCAGGCAGTCCTCCAATGCCGCATCATCCAGCACAAGCGTCGGCTCCAATGCCATGTCCGTCTCGATCTCCCGGCGCAGGTGCTGCACATCCTCGATCATACGCATCAGACTTTTTGCCTCGGACGCAAGGTTCATGTTATCGCAGCCGGTGCACTGCTCCTTGATCGAGCTCACCGTTTCCTGAAAGCGGTTTTCCGCTGCGGTCAGGTCAGCCTGCACCGACCCTGCCAGAATGCCGCCCAGAACCAGCAGACCGATCAGGACACAGACCACCGTGTAGTGCCCCCAGATCCGGACTGCACGCTGTTTTTTATCCATTGGCTCCGCCCTCCAGCCCCTCCAGATAGTGCTCCGGGTCATCCAGATAGCGGCTCGCGATCTCCCGCACCGTTCCGTCAGCCAGCATCTCCCGGAAGGTTTCAGTCAGCTGTTCAGGCAGGCCGTCGGTGCGCCCTTTTGCAAAGGCCACGCCCAGCTCTGCCGTCATCAGCGGCTCCTCCAGAATGCGGTATTCCACCTTGTAGTCCTTCATGAACTGGCAGATGGCGCTTTCGTGCGCCGCCAGCGCATCCGCATAGCCTTTGCTCAGGGTGGGATAGATCAGGTCGCGGTCCCGCAGGGAGTATATGGCCCGCAGCTTTGGCAGACCGTTTTGAGCTGCATTCCGAAACAGTTCCTCCGGCTTTGTGGTAGACTGCACTGCCAGCGTTTTGCCCTGCAGGTCCTGCAGGGTGTAGATCCCGCTGCCCACACGCACCGCCACCACCTGCCGGCTGTGCAGGTAGGGGCCTGCCCAGCGATACTCATCTTCCCGCCCGTTCATGGAAAAACTGCCCCATGCACAGTCGATGACGCCCTCCTCCAGCAGCATCTTCTTTTCTTCCCAGTCAATGGTCACAAATTCCGCCCGATATCCCATCCGGCGGAACGCCTCCATGGCAAGCTCCGCATCCACGCCCGTAGGCTGACCGTCCGCGCCCGTATAATTGAAGGGCGGATAGTTGTCGCTGCCGATCACGATGACCGGCAGCTTCTGCGCACTGCCGGGTTCCGGCTCCGTTTCTGCCCCGCAGCCGCACAGCAGACCTGCTGTCAGGCAAAGCACCGCAAGTGCTGAGCGCCGTAGGAATCGTCTTCTGCTTTCCATGCTCTCATCCTCTGATTTTTCCGCAAGACCGCCCGGGTCACAGGGCAGCACCGATAAAACGATGGTGCTATTATAGCGCAGCCCGCCGCAAAGTAAAAGCCGCAAAATGTGTCGCAGCAGCGCCGCTTCGGCAGAAACATCTCAACAAAAAGATCCGCCCTGTTTCCGGAAACATTTTCGGATACAGAGCGGATCTTCAGTCGTCTATTTTACTTATGGTATTTCATTCCCGCATTGATGGTGCAGGCACGGTAGATCTGTTCGGTCAGAACAAGTCGTGCCAGCTGATGGGGCATCGTGATGCGCCCCATGCTGAACTTAAGGGCTGCGGCGCGCTTCACCTCATCGGAAAGTCCGTGGGACGAGCCAATGACGAAGGCTACATCTCCCGCCCCGCTGTTCGCACGGTCGGAAAGGAACTGCGCCAGCTCGTCAGAGGAGATTTGCCTGCCCTCGATGCACATGGCCACGATGGCAGCACCCTTGCGGACATTGGAGAGGATGGCCTTGCCTTCCTTTTCCAGTGCCTTTTTCACCACGGCATCGGAGGCATTTTTTTCCTCGATCTTTTCTTCCGGCAGCTCGATGATGCGGAAAGATGCGAATGCGGCAAGGCGCTTCTGATATTCGGCCACGCCCTCGGCGAAATATTTTGCATTGAGTTTCCCCACACAGATCAGGTCGATGTTTTGCATTGATGGTTCCTCTTTTCAAGGCAAACGATTTAGAATTGTCTCCGCTTCGCTCTGGACGAGTTGTGGCACCCAGCGTCTGCTACGGCCCTTGAGCGGGCCTTGCATCCTGCTGGCCACGGCCCCAACAGCTCCTCCCTGCTTCGGCCGCAGGCCGCAGTCGTCGCCGTTGCAATATCAGCGGAAAAATTATTTTTATAATTTGCAGCTCCGAAACGACTGCGGTCGTTTCGGAGCTGCTTTTTCACGGGAGAGGTCGTAATGGCAAGCGGCATCTTGCTGCTGTCAGCCTGCGGCTGTCGCGCAGCAGATAAAGCGTAAACTCACCCGCACGGCTCGTCGCGCAGCGACTCAAAATCGGCGCAACACAAAAAATCCTCTAGCGCAGCGACTTGGATTTTTTGTATGGAGCCTTTCAGCTTTGGGATGATTAAGGGCGAGCAGCCCTTAATTCGTCAGGGGCAAGTGGAGTCCAGAGGATGAGAGGGGCGCGTCGAAACGCCCCTCTTGTCCTCTGGCTAAGCGGAGCGTCCAGCGGCGATGCATTTTACAAAAGCTATCAGACTTTCGTCACTCGCCCATACTCTGCACAGGAAGTAATCATAGCAAACTCATCTGCTCGCCCTCGTCCTCGGCGCGGATCAGTGCACCGGTGGCGGGCAGACTGCGCACCCGGTAACGGTGGGGGTTTGCCAGTTCCAGCGTATCCGCCGGCACCACCGAAGCGATGGTCTGGTTCTTTTTCAGGGTGACCACTGCCACACCCTGACTGTCGCGGGTGGCCTTGGCAGCGATCTGTGCCGAACCCACCAGCAGCATCCGGCTGGCGCTGGTGCGGATGGCAAGTTCGGTCTCCTCGGGCAGGAACATCATCAGCGCCAGCGGCTCCTTATCGCAGTAGGCTTTCAGCAGCTTGCGGCGGTTCTGCTTGGTGGCATAGGAGCTGAGCGGGATGCGGGCGCATTTTCCGCTGGCAAAGAAGAACAGCATATAGCCGCTGTAATCGCCGGTGATGACCATGGAGAGCACATTCTCGCCCTCGTCCATGCCCAGACGCCCCGGGATGAAGATGCCCATCTGGGCGACCTTGCCGTCCTCCAGCTCTGCCAGACGCACCTTGTACACCTGCTGCCGGTCGGTAAAGAACAGCGCTTCCATATTGTTCCGGGTCTCGACCTGCTGGATGATCTCGTCGCCCTCTTTGAGCTTGTGGGCACCGGCGGTGCGCAGGCTCTGCGGCGGGATCTTTTTGAAGTAGCCCTCCCGGGTAAAGAACACGGTCACGGGATAATCCGGCACTTCTTCCTCCTCAGAGCCGCTCTCTTCTTCGGGCAGATCGTACAGGATCTCGCTGCGGCGGGGCTGTCCGTACTTCTTTGCCACATCGTTCAGTTCATTGATGATGATGCGGCGGATGCGGGCAGGCTTTGCCAGAATGTCGTTCAGGTCGGCGATGTCCTTTTCCAGCTGCTCGATCTCGCCGGTACGCTTGAGGATATATTCCCGGTTCAAATGGCGCAGCTTGATCTCGGCCACATAGTCCGCCTGTACCTCGTCGATGCCAAAGCCGATCATCAGGTTGGGCACCACCTCGCTCTCCTCCTCGGTGGTGCGGATGATGTGGATGGCCTTGTCAATGTCCAGCAGGATGGCGGCAAGACCCTGCAGAAGATGCAGGCGCTTTTCCTTGCCCTGCAGGTCGTAGGCCGTGCGGCGGCGCACGCATTCCACGCGGAAGGCTGTCCACTCCTTCAGGATCTCCCGCACGCCCATGACCCGGGGCTGGCCGGACACCAGAATGTTGAAGTTGCAGCTGAAGCTGTCCTCCAGCGGGGTGGTCTTGAACAGCTTCGCCATCAGCTTATCGGCGTCCACGCCGCGCTTGAGATCCAGCGTCAGCTTCAGACCGTTCAGGTCGGTCTCATCGCGCATATCGCTGATCTCCTTGACCTTGCCGGTCTTGACCAGCTCTGCGATCTTGTCCATGATCGCTTCCACCGTGGTGGTGGGCGGGATCTGGGTGATCTCGATCATATTTTCGCCCGGAACGGTGTTGTAGCGGGCGCGCACCTTCACACTGCCGCGGCCATTCTCATAAATTTCACGCATCTGCGCCTCATCGTAGAGAATTTGACCGCCGCCTACAAAGTCCGGGGCGGGCATGGTGGTGGAGATGTCGTGGTTGGCATCCTTCATCAGCGCCACTGTGGTGGTGCAAAGCTCTGCCAGATTGAACGAGCAGATGTTGCAGGCCATGCCCACCGCGATGCCCAGCGTGTTGTTGGCCAGAATGGT
>CAKSTO010000021.1 GCA_934501115.1 uncultured Faecalibacterium sp. | reverse complement strand
CAGGCATCCTCCCGATTTCCAGCTTTCACAAGCCAATTCAGTGTTCCCAACGTGTTGTAGAGGAAATGCGGGTTGATTTGTGCCTGCAGCATCTTGTACCGGGTCTCCTGCAAAAGCAGCTGCTTTTCGTAGTTTTCGTGGATGAGGGTGTCGATCTTGCCCAGCATGGAATCGAACTCCCGCGTCAGGGTGCCGATCTCGTCCGCTGCCGGGTCGGCGGGCAGCAGAGCGCGGGCGGCGGCAAAATTGCCCTCCTGCTGATCCACGGTCTGCATGGCTTCGCTCAGAGTGTGGATGGGTTTTGTGACCAGACGTGCCATGTGCAGCAGTACCCATGCAAATAGTAACAGGATGGCACACTCGCCAAAGATCAGGGCATTGCGGGCGGTGTTGATCTGGCCGTAGATCTGGTGGTAGTCGAACACGCTGCACAGCCGCAGCCCGGTGAGCGGACTGGTCAACCAGCAGATGTAGTATTTTTTGCCCCCGATGGTGCTGATCTGGTAGCCGTGGGTGCTCTTCTCCTGCGGTAGGGCAGCGGCCGCCTCTTCGCCGCTGTGATAGATCAGCTGGGTGCCGTTATAAAGATACAACTCCGAGGGGCGGCTGGAAAGGCTGTGGATCTCGTTGTCCAGCAGCTTGCCCACATCTAGCGCTACCACGATGGTGCCCAGCTTTTTCAGACTCATATCCTGACTGCGCAGGATGCGCCGCCCGCAGAGGATATACGGGAAATCCGCGCTGTCAGAGGTCTGTATCACAAAGCCGCCGGGGGTGGCGTTCAGCGCCATTTCCAGCGCGGTCAGCCGCCCGGCGCCGGGGTCGGGCATATCCTGCCCGATGGTCAGGGTGTGGCCGTTCAGGTCGGTGTATTGCAGGCTGTTGATCTGCCGGTCCTGATAGATCTTTTCCAGCAGCAGCGGGCGCACACCGGTAAGCAGATAGTAGTAATTGGCGGTCTGCGGGTCTGCCTGCACCAGGGCGTTCAGCTGTTCCTGAATGTTGGAATCCACCGCGATGCTGCGGGTCAGGGTGTCGATATCCTGAATATCATCGTCCACCCGCTGCACAAAAAAGTCCAGCTCCTGTAAGGACTTCTCGTAGAACTTTTCCTCAAACACCGAAAGCCCCAGATGCAGCGCGCCGATCATCAGCGCGCCGCTGAGCAGGGTGAGCACCACAAAAATGCCCACAAACTTCTGTGCCAGCGGTAAGTCCAGAAACTGTCTTTTGATGCGGCGGAACATAGGCTCTCCTTACTCGCCCCAGCGCTGCTCCATCAGCCGCCAGAGCGTGTCGTCATCCGGGTGGTTGTCCGTGTTCAAAATCAGCATGATGCGGCGGTCTGCCTCGCAGTCACCGAACTCCCGCATCCATGCGTAGTAGTGCGGGCCTTCGCCCAAGGTGCGGGCAAAACTCATGAGGTAGCCGCACACCTGTGCGGACTGCTTAACATCAGTTTGACACTCGTTGGCGTAAAAGTCAATCCATTTTCCGTGTTCGCGGCTGCGCATTGCAGCATTTGCGGCAGTATAGGCATTTTTTGCCCGCCCTGCCTGATAGAAACAGTGCTGCCAGTCGCCCACAAACCCGGCTTCCAGCGCTGTGCATACCGCTGCACTGCCCTGCGCCCAGAGTGCATACAGCTGCGCCTGCAGCAGCAGGGTGTCCTGAAACAGCACCCGCGCCGCACCGGTCATGGCGGCAGCAGTGGCTTCGCACTGGCGCAGATACTGACCATAACTCTTTTCGGCTTCCCGGAATTTTTCGGCGCACCATGCAGCCTGCCCGCTCAGGGCGGGGCGGGCGCACAGCCACTGCAAGTCCTCGCAGGGCAGGGCACGGTCCCGGAGGAACTGGGTGATGAGCATCCGGGGCACATGGTTATAGAACTGGTCACCGGCGTGGTCGTCCGGGTGTTCGCCGTAGAGCACAGCGTGGTCGGCGTAGCCCGCAAGGCACTTTGCCACCGCAAGGCCATTGGACTTACCGTAGTAGTCTTGTGCATAGGCAAGGCGGTGCCCCTCGGGGTCGCAGCTGCCGGTCTGCCACAGCTGGGCAATGTAGTCCAGCGGGTAGGCGTGGGGCTTGACGTTGGAGCAGTTGATGAGCCAGTAATCATCTACGCCGCGCGCAAGGGAGTTCGTCAGCTCCTCGCAGACGAACTCGGCGCTGTTGGGCAGCATGGTAATGTGGCTTGCCGCCTGTAAATCATAGAAAGAAGCGTGGTAGTACAGACCGTGCGCGCCGGTGTCGCCCAGCGGCGGCAGGGCGGTCACGCGGGGGTTCGCATTGCCCTGACGGCGGCTGACCATCTTGCCAAAGCCGTTGTCTGCCCAGATTTTAATGACATCCTCCGGCAGGTCCAGGCAGCCCTGCTGGTACAGTTCCATGGTCTCGCCGTAAAGGTTTGTGCAGCAGATGGCGTGAGGATCGTTCTGCTTGACCAGCGCGTACTGCTCCCGGATGAGGCGGGAGATGAGCGCGCCCCGCTTTTCGGGGGTATCGTACTGCGGGTCGTCCTCCCAGAAAGGCTTGTCACCCTGCCCGCGGAAGCCGATGTTCCATACCGTGGGGGTGGATTTCTGCCGGTCGATGGCGTCCTGCCACAGGGTACGGAACTTTTCCGGGTACAGACTGAACTTCGGTTCCAGCTCCGGGTACGCCTGCACGAACATTTTTGCCCCCAGCGGCTCGGCATGATGGTGGGTGATGATAAGCCCCATGTCGGCGGCAAGGTCGTGGTAGCGGTGGCCGTTTTCGCCCGTGCCGGGAATGACCAGATTGCCGCCCAAGCGCAGCAGCGTTTCAAACACCATGGCAAAGGCAAGGTCGCTGCGGCGCTCCACCTTCCAGTGGGAGAGGAGCGTTTCGTCATTGACGAACCAGCCGCGATACCGCACCCGGGCGGGCTTGCTCTCGTAGGTAAAGTTCTGCGGCACGGTCACGCTGTCCGTTTTGATAAACTTCTGGTCGTTCCAGAACCAGAAGGGCTGCACACCCAGAAAGCGCTTGCTGACCTCGAACAGGCCGTACACAAAGCCCAACGTGTCAGCGGCGGTGAGCAAAAGCGCATTGTCGTGCACCTGCAGGCAGAAGCATTCCGGTGCAAGGTCGCTGTCTTTGGCAAGGCGGATGGCATCGCCGGAGATATCAGTGTCGTTGAACACGGCTTTCATATCCCGGTACAGAGCCGAAACGGCATATTGAACAGGTTTTGTTTCCTCACAGGGGAGGATCTGGCTGTTGCGGTTGAGAATCATAAGAGTACCTCGCTTTTGAAAAAAGGAAAACCCTCTCAGTCTCGCTTGCGCTCGCCAGCTCCCCCGAAGGGGGAGCTTTGGCACAGCATTTCGGTTGCGTCAAAACCTCGCCCTTCGGGAGAGGTGGCAATGCGAAGCATTGACGGAGAGGGTTCTATTCTTAAATTTTACCCTTTGATACCGTCGGTGGCGATGCCCTCAACGATATACTTCTGGAACGCGATGAACACGATGATGACCGGCAGCAGCGACAGCACCGACATGGCGAACAGACCGCCGTAGTTGTTGTAGCTGTTGGGGTCGGTGTAAAGCTTCAGTGCCAGCGGGATGGTGTAGTTCTTGGGGCTGGACACGAAGATCAGCGGCTGGAAGAAGTCCTGCCAGATCCAGTAGAAGGCGAAGATGGCTGCCGTGACGATGGCAGGCTTCACGATGGGGATCATGATCTTGAACAGGATGCCGGGCTTGGAGCAGCCGTCCAGCATGGCGGCTTCGTCCAGATCACGCGGAATGCCGCGCATATACTGGGCGATCAGGAAGATGAAGAAGCCGTAGCCGAACACCCACGGCAGGGTCATGGATACCAGCGTATCGGAAAGACCCAGCTTTTTCAGGATGATGTACTGGGGCACCACCATGACCTGAGAAGGGATCATCATGGTCATGACGATGCAGCCGAACCAGAAGTTTGCGCCCTTGAATTTCAGGCGGGAGACCGCGTAGGCTGCCAGCAGGGAGCAGAAGATAGTGCCCACCACCGACACCACCGTGACGATGACGCTGTTCAGAGTGAAGCGCCAGAACGGGATGCCTGCAATGCCCTCCCAGCCGGAGGAGTAGTTCTTGAGGGTATCCCACTTTTCCGGGATCAGCGACCATGCGTTGTGGAACATGGTGTCGTTGGACTTGAAAGAACTCATCAGCAGCCACAGCAGCGGATACACCATGATGAAGCCCAGCAGGCAGGAGAAAATATGGAAGAATACCGATTGTACTTTGGAACTTTTCTGACCGACCATTTTTACTCCTCCTTAGCCTTCGTAGTGGACCCAGGCCTTCTGGCTCTTGAACAGGATGGCGGTCATGATGCCGATGAGGGCGACCAGGATCCATGCCAGTGCGCAGGAGTAGCCCATGTGGAAGTTTGCAAATGCCGAGCGGTACAAGTACAGCACATAGGTCAGGGTGCTGTTCATGGGGCCGCCGTTGGTGATAACGTAGCTTTCGGTAAACACACGGAAGCCGGTGATGATCTGCTGGATGAGGTTGAAGAAGATGGTGGGGGTGAGCATAGGCATGGTGATCTTCCAGAACTGCTGGAATTTGGATGCACCGTCCAGCGAAGCGGACTCGTACAGGGAGACGGGAATCTGCTTCAGGCCGGAGAGGAACACCAGCATGCAGGAGCCGAACTGCCACACGCCCATCAGCACGATGACCAGTAGGGCGGTTTTGGGGTTGCCCAGCAGAGAGTACTTCTGCTCAATGCCAAGGGCAGAAAGCAGGCTCATGAGCACGCCCTTGTTACCGAACACCTGCTTCCACACCACGGAAACGGCGATTGAGCCGCCCACAATGGAGGGAATGTAGTACAGCACACGGTAGAACGCCATGCCCATGTGTTTTTTGTTCAGCAGGGTAGCTACGAACAGAGCAAAGGCGAGGCGCAGCGGCACCATGATAAAAACGTAGAGGAAGGTGACGGCCAAAGCCTTGCGGAACATCTCATCTGCGGTAAAGATGGTGATGTAATTCTTCAGACCCACCCAGTTGGGGGCGGACAGCAGGTTGTAATCGGTGAAGGAATAGTAGATGGACATGGCGGCCGGAATGACATACATAAAGATGAAGCCGAATAGCCACGGGGCCAGCAGCAGGTAGCCGACTTTGGTATCGTCGCCGAAATTATGCTTTTTCAGCGTAACAGCTTTTGCGTTGGACACAGCGAGACCTCCTTGTATCAATGATTTTCCTCTTGGCGTCAGCACTGACGAAGAAGAGTTACTTTCCCGATAAAAAGGGGAGGGGTCTGGGATGACCCCTCCCGCACAGATCAATTAGTTGTTGGAAGCGAGGATGCTGTTGGCCGTATCAAAGAAGGTCTGTGCAGCCTCGGCAGGGGTAGCCTGACCGTAGAACACGCTGTAAGCGATATCCTTGAACTGGGTGTTGACCTCGGAGATGCCGGAGGGGTCCGGAGCGGGGGTGCTGCCGCAGTAATCGGCTGCATCGGAAACAAAGTCGAACATCTCGACCTGCTTCTCGGTCAGAGCACCGGCGCTGGTCAGGTGGTCACGGGCGTTGCTTGCAGAGGGAGTTCCGCGCTCGCCCAGCATGATGTCGTTGGCCTCATCGCTGTTCAGGAACCAGCTGATGAAGGCGGCAGCCTCAGCCTGCACCTTGGAGGTGGCGGAGACGGAGAAGAACATACCGGGCTTATACCACAAGGCCTTCTCACCGGCCTTCTTCACAGGGGGAACCAGCAGCTCCAGCGTGTCGTTGCCGGCGTTTGCGCCGATGGTGCCGAAGTTGTTCCAGGACTGGTGGAAAGCAGCGTCACCGGTGATGACAGGGCTTGCATCGTTGCCCAGAGTAGCGATCTGCTCGTACTCATCGGGGTTGGGGGCTGCACCTGCATCGATCAGGTCCTTCCATAGCTGGAAGTAATCGGTTAGGATCTGCACATCGTCAAAACCAAGGCTCTTGTTGTCCTCTGCGAACAGGGAAACGCCGTACTCACGCACCCAGTAGTTCAGCAGGTTCGTATCAATAAAGGCAGAGCCGCCGAAGCCGTATTTGCCGGTCTTTTCCTTCACGGTCTTGCAGATGGAAACGAAGTCGTCCCAGGTCCAGCCGTTCTTGGGAGCCTCCACACCGGCCTCTTCCAGCACGGCGGGGTTGTAGATGAAGGACACCAGAGAGGTGGACAGGGGGATGCCCACCATCTTGCCGTCGATGGTACCGGCCTCTGCCAGTGCGTCGTCCACGTTGGAGATATCCAGCGTGCCGTCGGAGGCATAGGAGGACAGGTCTGCCAGAGAGCCGTTCTTTGCGTAGGTGGAGATGTACATATAGTCCATCTGGACGATATCGGCCATGCCGCCGGTAGCGGTGTCGGTAGCCAGCTTCTCAAAGTAGCCGTCCCAGCCGGAGGGGGTGGTCTCGAAGTGGACGTGGGGGTTCAGCTCGGTGTACTTGTCCAGAACCTTCTGGGTCAGGTCGTGACGGGTCTGGCCGCCCCACCAGGTCATGCGGATGGTCACATCGCCGTTTGCGGCAGATGCGCTGCCGGATGCAGCAGCGGAAGAAGCAGCGGTGGAGCTGGAAGCGCCGCCGCAGGCAGCAAGAGCACCGGCCATGCCGGCAGCACCGGCAACCTTCAGAAAGCTTCTACGAGAGATCTTCATAAGAATTTCCTCCATTTTTCCTTCGTGTTTTTGTGATGTGGAGCCGTCGCTCCCGGTCTGTGCGCACCCTTTTTCTGACTTTATTGTATCGCTTTTTTTCAAAAACAAAATGGAAAATGCCGGTCTTTCTCTTGGAAAAAACCGACATTTGAGGTTTGAAAACTCCTTCCGTCATCGCTGGCGCGATGCCACCTCCCTCATCGAGGGAGGCAAAAAGGCCCCCTCTGTGAGGGGGCTGTCACCGTAGGTGACTGGGGGAGTTAACACTTGTTTCTATATTCCGTGGGCGTTACGCCGCAAATTTTGCGGAATACCTTGGAAAAATACTGCCCGTCCAGCGGGTAGCCCACCAGCTCTGCCAAGCGGCTGATTTTCATATCCGGCTGGAATTCCAAAAGCCGCTGCGCCTGCGTGATGCGGGCGTGCTCCAGATAAGCCGAAAAACGCTCGCCGGTCATCTGGGAGAAGATGCGCCGCAAGTGGTCCTCGCTCATGAACAGCCGCTGCTGCGCAATGGTCTGCAAACTGAAATCTGGGTCGGAGAGGTTTTCGTAAATGGCAAGAAAGATCTCGCGGCTGCGGGCATCCGGCTGCGGCAGACTCCATGCGGCGGTCAGGGCATCTGCCCAAGCCGACAGCGCATCCTCCGGCGGGGTCTTGCCCTCAAACAGCAGCTTCCACGCTAGCTCACACAGCTGCGCCCGCTGCCGGGGACGGTAGTTTTTTGCCTCCATCCGGGCAAAGGCGAGGGCCAATTCCCGCAGCAGCTCCTCGTAGCTGCCCGCCTGCTGCAGAGCGCGGATATCAAAAATTTCGTTCACCGTTTCCGGCAGGGCAGCATTCTGGCTGGGGCGCAGCAGGGCGGTCTCGTTCTCGTCCGGGTTCAGCTGCAAAAGCTCCTGCACCTGCTGGAACAGGGTGGCGAGCTCTTCCAATGTGCCGGTGCGGCTGGCGGCCGAGAGCATATTCACGGTCTCAAACCGCTTGAACTCCTTTTTCAGCACCTGCACCGCGCTTTCAAGGCTGGGCTCTGCGGCGGCGTCGGCCAGCACCAGCACATCCCGGTCGATGCCGGTGGTCATCAGCAGGGTGCCGTCCGGCAAAAGATCCCCCAGCATATTGCCCACCACATACCGCTCCAGCGAGTCGAACCCGCACTTGAGCCGGAAGTCCAGCAGCAAAACGCTGCGCCCCTCGCCGCCCAGCTCATCCAGCAGCTGCCGGGTGCTGCTGCCCTGCGGCAGCGCACGCCCCTGCAACAGGTCGCGGAACAGCTGCTCCCGGGCGTAGGGCTTGAGTAGCCGGGCTTCCGCTTCCACTTTTTCGGAGCGGGCGTTCTGGGCGCGGGTTTCTTCCAGCTCCGCAATCGCCTTGTTCAGCACCGGGATCATCTTGCCCTCATCGCAGGGCTTCAGGATATAGTGCCGCACCCCCAGCTCCATGGCCTGACTGGTAAACTCGTAGTCGCCATAGCCGGAAAGTACCACAAAGGTCATGTCCGGGTACTGCTCCTTTGCCTTGCGGATCATCTCAATGCCGTTCATCACTGGCATCTTGATATCCACAATGGCAAGGTCGGGCTTGTATTTTGCAATTTTTTCAAGGCCCTCGGTGCCGTTCCGCGCCGTGGTCACCACTTTCATATCATAAGTTTCCCACGGGATGAACTGCGCCATACCCTCGCGCTCGATTTCCTCATCGTCCACGATCAACAGCGTATGCAAACGGATCCCTCCTTCTCATTCTCCTTTGCCCCTAGAATAATATACCTTATTTTAATTTTCAAGTCTCGGTTCCAAAATGTCGCCCTGCTTCAAGAAGAATGCCGGATTTGTACAGGCAGGAAATAAAAAAATGTGCTATTCTACGGTTACAGGAACTCCGCATCGTGCAGCTCCCGTCAGACCCAACTGCCACTGAGTTCTGGCCGGAGTGCGGAACCTTCCTCCCAAGACTTTTTTGCTTGGTTTTCTCCTTCTTCATCATTTTCACAGCATAGAAGCAGCCGTTCGTGAATGTCGGCTGCTTTTGTGCTATACTGGGGTAAAAAACACGCAGGAGGCGTTTTATTATGGCACTATGGATCAACGATGGTCTGCACAAGGCAGCGCAGGGCATCCGCTCGTTTTTACTGGTGGGACAGTCCAACATGGCAGGGCGGGGCGATCTGACCCCGGAGAATGCCATCACCGCCCCGGATTGCTTCATGCTGCGCATGGGGCGCTGGCAGCCCATGAGTGAGCCCATCAACGTAGACCGTGCGGTGGTGGAGGGTGCAGTTCCCCGCAGCGGCGCAAACCTTGCCGCAAGCTTTGCCGCGCAGCTGCAAAAAGAAACTGGAGCAAAGATCGGCCTCATCCCCTGCGCAGACGGCGGTACCCGCATCAGTCAGTGGCAGCCGGGCGAGGTGCTGTTTGACCACGCAGTCTTTCAGGCAAAGCTGGCTATGCGCACCTCTGCGCTGACCGCAATTTTATGGCATCAGGGCGAGAGCGACTGCCTTGCCCCGGAGCAGCTGGAAGCCTACCCGGAGCAGTTCTTGCGCACTATGCGGGCGTTCCGGGAAGAACTGGGCGATTTGCCCATCGTGGTTGGTGAACTGGGCTACCCGGAACATGGTTTCCACGGCACCCCGGCGGAACTGTTGAAAGAATTCAACTGCCGCCTACCCGCGCTGGCCGCCCAGCTGCCAAACTGCGCGGTGGTCTCCGCCGCAGGGCTTGCCGCCCGCCCAGACGGCCTGCACTTTACCACCGAGAGCCTGCGGACGCTGGGCTTGCGGTATCTGGAAGCTTATAAAAGTTTGCAATAAGGAGTTTTTATGCCAAACCATTATTTCTCGCAGAATGGCCTGACTGCCTGTTGTGCCGACACCACCATTACCCTGTTCTGGGACAAGCCTGCCGTGGCAGGCGCGGTGGAGAATTATACTGTCCTGCTGGATGATGTAACTGCAGCCCGCACGGAAAAGACCCACTGCACGTTGGAGGGCCTGCACCCGGAAACCTCCTACACCCTCTTCGTCCAGTGGCGGAGCGGAAGTATCGGGGAACTGACCGTTCGCACCACTCCTACCAAGCACCGTCTGAATGTGACCGCCGCACCGTATTTTGCGGTGGGCGATGGCGAGACCATGAACACCGCTGCCCTGCAAAAGGCCATCGATGACTGCGGGGAGAGCCAGTGCGTTTATTTCCCCGCGGGCGTGTATATGACCGGAGCGCTGCGGCTCCACAGCAATCTGGAACTGTATCTGGACGAAGGTGCTGTTTTGCAGGGAACTGCAGACCCGGAGAACTACCTGCCCCGCATCCACAGCCGCTTTGAGGGCACGGAGATGGAGTGTTACAGCAGTCTGCTGAACCTCGGCACCCTCGACTATACGGCCGGGCCGAACTGTGAAAACGTCATCCTGCGGGGCAAGGGCACCATTGCATCCGGTGGCAAGCTGCTGGCCAGCCGCATCATCGAAAGCGAACGGGAACGACTGAAAGAATACCTCGCCAAGAATGCAGACCTTGTGTCTACCTGCGAAAACGCCGATACCATTCCGGGGCGTGTCCGCCCCCGGCTGGTCAACATGAGCAACTGCCGGAACATCTGGATGGAAGGGCTGACCTTTGCCAACGGTGCCAGCTGGAACCTGCACATGATCTACTCCGACCAGATCGTGACCGACCACTGCACCATCAAGTCGGACGGTGTGTGGAACGGCGACGGCTGGGATCCGGATTCCTCCACCCACTGCACCCTGTTCGCCTGTGAGTTCTGCACCGGTGACGATGCGGTGGCCATCAAGTCCGGCAAGAACCCGGAGGGCAATGCCATCCACCGCCCCACCAAGCACATCCGGGTGTTCGACTGCCACAGTGGTTTTGGGCACGGCATCTGCATCGGCAGCGAGATGAGCGGCGGCGTGGAGGATGTAAAGATCTGGGACTGCGACATGGCAGTGTCCACCTCCGGGCTGGAGATCAAGGCGACGAAAAAGCGGGGCGGCTACGTCCGGGATGTGGAGGTTCGGGATTGTACCCTCTCCCACATCATGGTGCATTCCGTGGGCTACAACGACGATGGCATCGGCTCCCCGGTGCCCCCGGTGCTGGAAAACTTCCGCTATGAGCGGGTGACCCTGCTGGGGCGCTGCATCGACCACGACCATCAGTGGCACACCTGCCCCGCCATTGAGCTGTGCGGCTTTGATGTGCCGGGGTATGAGGTGCAGAACGTCCGGTTCAAGGATGTGGTGCTGGAGGATAACAATGGCCCCGCCCAGAACATTCAGATGCAGCATTGCCGGAACGTCAGCTTTGAGAACGTCACGGTGCAAAGCGGCACACAGCTGGAATAAATGCCGGATTTCTTCAGGAAAGCAGTCGCTTTTCTGCAACCGCTTTTGGGCTTTCCATGCTACAATAGAGCCATAGAGAGGTGAACGAACATGCTGTTTGGTCGGGAATATATGCCGGAGGGTGCGGGCATCAGCCCGGATGCGCCCCGCAAAAAGGGCGCGGCACGGCTTTGGGAGATCCTGAGCCGGGACTTGGACGGCATTTTCCTGTCCGGGGCGCTGGCGCTGCTGGCCTGCGCCCCGGCAGCAATTCTGGCAGGCATTGCCCTCTGGCTGGGCAGCCTGCCCCTGTGCCTGCTGGCAGCGGCTGCCGCTGGGTGGCTGGTAGGCTCGGCATTGACCTGCCTGTACGATACCATCCTGCGTGCCTTGCGGGATGAGCCGGGCTTCTGGTGGCACACCTACAAGCGGGTGTGGAAGCAGAACTTTAAAAGCAGCCTTGTGCCCGGCATAGTGTTCACCCTGCTGTGGACACTGGTGGCCTATGCCGCCTTTGTGCTGCCGCAAATGACAACGGTCTCGGCGGGCTTTGCGCTGGTGCTGGTGCTGGACATGGTGCTGCTGCTGACACTGGGCAGCTACTACTGGATGCAGAACGCTCTGTTCGACGCCCCGGTCAGCAAAAAGCTTTCCAACTGCGTGCGGATGCTGCTGGGCTTTCTGCCCCGCACCGCCCTTTCGGCGGCATTCCAGCTGGGGTACTGGCTGCTGATGGCAGCCGTCATCCCACGCTGCGCCTTTATTTTCCTGCTCACCGGGCTGTGGCTGCCCAACTTGCTGGCGATGCTGGCAGTGTATGCCCCCATTGAAAAAAGCCTGCATCTGGAAGAACAGATCCAGGCCAAGCGGGAGAACGGTTGAGACATTTTCTGCTTCTTCATCATAAAACAGCATATCTCCATTCTGCAAAAAACGGCTGCCTTTCCTTCGCTTGGGCAGCCGTTTTTTGCATAGAACGCATTTGAGAATTTGAGGAAGTACCCGATATGCCTTTATAGCAATTCAACTTTTTTATGCAACAACAGCGTTGAATTGCATATTGCAAATATGCTGTTTGAATGTTGCACTAATTTCTCGACTTGCGATAATAAGCTGAATTGCTATTCCATATCACGGAATGGTCTTTCAATATAAATTTTCTCTTGCATTCTTTTTCAAATTGTGGTATATACATTATACGAAACATTGCTTTGATGAACGTATTACCGTTCAATGATGTGTAAAGTGAGGTGTCTGCCATGACCGCCGTGATCTACGCCCGCTATTCATCGGACAACCAGCGTGAAGAATCTATCGAAGGTCAGATTCGGGAATGCACTGCCTATGCGGAGAAGAACGGCATCACCATCGTCAAGCATTACATTGACCGCGCCATCTCTGCCAAGACGGACAACCGCCCGGAGTTTCAACAGATGATAAAAGACAGCGACAAAAAGCTGTTTGATATCGTTCTGGTCTGGAAGCTGGACCGCTTTGCCCGGAACCGCTACGACAGTGCCCGGTACAAGACCCAGCTGAAGAAGAACGGTGTCAAGCTCATGTCTGCCACCGAGATCATCTCCGAGGGACCGGAGGGCATCATTCTGGAATCGGTGCTGGAGGGCTATGCGGAATACTACTCCGCTGACCTTGCCGAAAAGGTCGTGCGTGGACAGACCGAGAACATCCTGAAAGGCCGCTGCAACGGTGGTCGTGGAACCTTTGGCTACACGCTGGATTCTGAGCGGAAGTTCCACATTGACCCGCTCACCTCTCCTTTCGTGGTGGAATCGTTCAAGAAGTACAATGAAGGCTCCACCATGAAGGAGATCCGGGACTGGCTGAATGAAAACGGCATCAAGAACCCGGTGGGCGGTGCATTTACTTATAACAGCGTCGAACATATGCTCAAGAACCGGCGGTACATCGGAGAACTGAAATTCCGGGATGTGGTCGTACCGGATGCTATCCCGCCCATCATTCCGCTGGAACTGTTTGAGGATGTGCAGGAGAAGATCGCCAAAAACAAGAAAGCCCCTGCCCGTAGAAAGGCAGAGGATGACTACCTGCTCACCACCAAGCTGTTCTGCGGCTACTGTGGGGCGCTGATGTTTGGCGAAAGCGGTACGAGTCGGACGGGAGAAGTCCACCGTTATTATAAATGCGCCACTGCCAAAAAGCATAAAGGCTGCAAGAAAAAGACCGTCCGTAAACAGTGGCTGGAAGATCTGGTGGTCAACCAGACCATGCAGCTTGTCAAGGACGATGCCGCCATGGAATCCATCATCGCCAAAGTGATGGAACTGCAAAATAAGGAAAACACCAATATTCCCCTTTATGAGAAGCAGCTCCGGGATGCGGAATCCGGTATCCAGAATATGCTGAATGCGATTCAGGCCGGAATCCTGACCAGTTCCACCAAGGAGCGGTTGGAGCAGCTGGAAGAAACCAAGCGTGAGCTTGAAGCCCGCATTGCGGAGGAAAAACTGGCAAAGCCGAAAGTGACCGAAGAGTTTATCAGGTTTTGGTTGCTGCGGTTCCGCAAGCTGGACATGAGCCTGAAAGACCAGCGGCAGGCACTGGTGGATACGTTCATCAATGCGATTTACCTGTATGATGATAGGGTTTTGATAACTTTCAATTATAAAGAAGGCACACAGACCGTGACTTTTGGAGAAGCGACAGAAGTTGCATCCGAGGGAAATGGTTCGGATTTGGATTGCTTTACTGCACCAGAAAATGCCGTGAAATCGAAAGATTTCATGGCTTTTTTGTTTTGTAAGCCATGGCTGCACGGTTTCTGCACGGTTTTTGCACGGTCGGTGTTTTCCATGTCCGATGATGTAGGGCGCTGTATTGCATTGCAATCAGTGCCCTTTTTTGCATCAGGTGAGCAGGGCTAAGCGGAGCTTTGCCTTCATTTCCGGGTCGGCATCCTTGAGCAATTCCAAAAGAGCCGTCATGGAGATGGTGGGTTCGCCTGCGGCGGGTACAGCCTGCGGGCTGGAGGTGTCGGGCTTGGCATAGAAGCCGCTTTCAAACTTCTTGCCCAGTTCCACACGGGAGGACTGCTGGATATGGGCGTAGGTGTTCACCAGCATATCCGCACTGGCGTGACCGGTAGTCCCCTGCACTGCCTTGATGTCGCCGCCGGAGATCATCAACTGGTAGGTGGCACTGGAATGCCGCAGACCGTGAAAGACGATGCGGGGGAACTCCGGGTGTGCGTCCTGCCATTTCAGGAACTTCTTGCGGATGAGCACCGGCTCCACCGCCAGACCGTTGGGGAGCCGCAGCAGCATCCCGCTGTTGCGGTATCGCTCCGGGTCGAGGGCTTCTTCCCGTTTCAGTCGTTCCAGCCACTGCTTCAGTTCCTCCCGCAGGGCGGCGGTCATGTTCCGCTTCTTTTAAGAAGCGATCTCCTCCATCAAAAAGGAAATCCGCTTTTCCGGCGTATCCTGCTGGAGAGTCTTACCTGTTTGTAAACAATGCAGCCGGTAAAACGCCGGAGCGTAGTTTGCCTTTGCGGCGCACCGCAGGTACTCAATGCCAAGGTTCGGGTCACGCTCCACGCCATTTTCGCCGCTCAAAAGTGCTTCCCCGACATAGTAGCACGCGGCGGGAGACCCAAGCCGTGCCGCCAACCGCAGGTTGAAAACCCGCTCCGAATGAGAGTCGGAAATGAGCGCCAGCAGCAAATACCGCCGTGCATCTGTGACGGGAAGGCGTGCAGTCAGGCGCTTGGCCTCGTCAAAACTACCGATTTGAAAAGCAAACATGGCTCGTCGTGCGTCACTCTGGCACTGTAAAGGATTTGAGGTAGGTGACAGTTTTTCAAATTCTTTGATGCACCACGACGGAGAGGGCCGAAAAAGAGGGTTTTGACACAGCATTTTCCTAATCGGCTCATACAACGCGGGATCTTGCATTTTGAGAAGGTTGAGCCGTCCTGTTACTTCATGAGCCAGTTCCTCCTCGTCCGAAATGTAAAGGTCTTTTTGAAAGTATATTTCCAGCAAAGTGATACCGAGCAAGTAGACATCTTCTCTGTTAGAAATAGATGCAGCCCGGTGGCGCCGCTCCGGAGCGATGTGGCCAGGGGTACGGACCACGATTTGGCTCTCTTCGGGAGTGAATTGTTTAGAGGAACCAAAATCAGACAGGACAATGTCAGAGCCTCCGTCATTATTAATACGGAGGAACATATTTGGTACCTTCAAATCCCGATGCACTCGCCGATAGAGCGAAAGCTCGCTAAGGGCGTGGCTCACTTCCAATCCCACTCGGATCGTCAGCTCGCGGGGCGACAGCTGAAGTTCGGTAAATGCGGTGGGGAGCAGCGGGATCAATTGTTCTTCGACAAAGACGTACACACGTGCACCGTTGTCCGCGATGTACACTCGATAGTCGATCAGTGTTGGAAAATAACGCGAAGAGGAAAACTGTTTCAAACTTTCCAGTTCACGTTCACAATTACGTGTCATGAATTCACGATAGCGGTTGGCCGCATCGGCGGTCAGCTCCAGGCTTTCAGACGGTTCGGTGGATACCATTTTGCAGACAGCCGGCTGACCGACTCGGTGGAGTTCCCACACCGAGCCTTGCCCACCGGCCCCAAGAAAACATCCGAGAGAAAAGGGACGATCTGGGAATGTTTTTTTTAAAATCAGGGCAGCCTGAGCATCGGACAAATGGCGCATTGTTATTCCTCCAGCACTTTGATTTTTATGATGGTAGCATTATCTGAATAGCGTCTAAAGGCAGTGGACAACCGGACGATGGCCTGCGCGCTCATCCCCAGCCGCAGCGCCCAGAAAAGCACTTTTTGGCTTATTCCATCGGTAGAAAGGGTGATCGTATCTCCAACCGCGAGGTCGTAGGTGCTGGCGGTAAAATCTGTATTGGAGCCGCCGGCGAAGGCGAGAAGCCGGTGGCCTTCACACATGGGCTCGAAGAGTGGGTGAAGGACATGGTTTCGGTACAGATAGGCGGGCGAATCGCCCAGTGCCCAGAGGTGCAGCTGCCGTTCTGAAAACGCTGCAGCGGTGATCGTTGTGGCTGCCTCAATGGAACCGCCGAAGGAGCGGTTCAAAAGAGAGAGCTTGCCGCACGCATCCATGCAGGCATTCTTCAATTTTTGTTCTACGAGATCGGGGCTGCCGCTCTCACCGCTGAACCAGGCCTCCTCTGCATAAAAAGCAGATTGGATTTTCGAGCCAGCAATGGCAGAGCCTAAGGCCGCGTAGGAACAAGAACCTACGCCGTCCAGCACCGCAGTAAGGACAGGGGCTTTGTTGCTGGTATCCAGAAAAAAGGGCGGTACCGTTTGTATGGGCAGGCTTTCGATCGGCCACTTCCCCACCACAAAGGTGTCCTCTTGAAATTCCCGACTGCCGATGCCGCTTGCGGCTTCAATCTTCAGCTTCATTTAATATTTTCCTCCTCTGCTAGAATGTGGTTGATAAATTCTTGACAGATTGGCTTTAGCTGAGCCGATGACCCCGTTATGTTCTCCCTGGAGAGCACACCCGCAAATCGCCGCCCGCGGCTGGTCTGGAGTGCAAATTCCAGAAAAACATTCGCTCTATCGCTGTTTTCTATGGTAGCGGTTCCAGTTTTTGCCAGAACGATCCCGCCCGGAACGCTGAGATGGTAGCCCTCGGCCGTGACAGCCAGCGCGTCAACAAGCTGCCCCCTGACAGCGGGGTCTGGCAGAGGGGTGCTAAGGACGTTCCCGCCATCCTCGTGCTGCACAATGAAGCCACTTTCGTGTGTAATTTGCCTCACAAGAAAAGGGCGAACCATCTGGCCTTCGGGGTGTAGACAGGCCCCAATGATAAGCGCCAAATGGAGAGGGGCTGTCTGGATGGGGCCGTGGCCGATACAAATCTGCGCCCAAGACCCAAGGTCGTTTTGGTCAAAATTAACGGTAGGACGCAGCATTTTTCCGAAATCCAATTCCAGACTGTGATTGAAAAAGAAGTTATCCAACGTCTGGCTGAAAACTTCGCCTGGCACCCGGCAGGTTACATCGGCAGCATAGGTATTGATCGAATGGCGCAGCATGTCTGTAACGTTCAACGGCCCGCCATAGACGGCCTGTCCGGCATTGCGGATCCCTGTGGCGGACACGCCCGTGTCGGTGTACTCTTGTGAGATGCTAGAAGAAAAAATCGCCGCTGCGTCAACGATTTTTTGTACGCTGCCGGGCTGCAGGCAGGTGGTGGAGGGCGGATACCAAAAATTTTGCTCGTTATTCCAACGCTGCATGGTCTCGGCGGTCACGTTGTTGGCATCAAATTCTGTCGATGCACTGGGCCGGTCCGCAAGGGTAATTAGGGCTCCGGTATCAATATCAACCAGGGCGATACACCCTCTGAATCCGGCTGTGAGCGTGTAACCCGCTTTTTGGAGCGCACAGTTAAGGGTAGTAGTGATCGACGAGCCATGCCCATGCGGCACCTCTGCGTAACAGAGTTCGCTTTCGTAAAGTTGGCGGAGACCGCTTGCGCCAAAGCGTTTCGTGCGCATACCGCAGATAGACCCAAACGAAGGACCGAGCACCGGAGCGGGTGAGCCCTCCGAGGAGGGCTCACCTGTGAGGGGCTCTCCGTTCGCATCCGTGATGTGGCCTTCAAGGGTGCACAGTTTCAGCTGTTCACGTTCATACGCTTTTTTTCTCGCGTCCGCGGTCTCGTCTACGCCGGGGAACAATCCAGACTGCCTCAGCGTTTCGAACGCAAGCGCTATATTGATGCCAGCCGCTCCGGCTCCGAGGAGAAAGGCACGGCGCTTGAACCTTTTATCATTCATTTTTGCCACCTCGCTTATAAAAAAAGATTGGCTTTTCAGGCGGCAGGCTGGACGATGCTGCCAGCAGTACGCCACAGAAAAAGAACGTAACAACGAGGGACGTTCCGCCTAAGGACAAGAACGGGCAGGTGATGCCCATGATAGGACCGATGGACAGCGCAGAGGCTGCATTACAAAGAAACTGGATCTGCAAGGTTAGAACAGAACCTAGGCACAGCAATCCGGGGAAAGAGTTGTCTTCAGCATGAATCAGCCCCAGCACCAGCAGGCCAAACATTAGTAGGATGATAACGAAAAAGAACGAATACCCGAATGTTTTGACTGTGGAAACTAGAATGAAGTCTGTGTCTGCAACAGGAACATAGGTATCTGCACTGCTTCCAAACCAACCGCTTAACAGCAGGGCCTGGCGTGCTTGGTCGATCTGGTAGCTATCTGCTGCCTGCTCGGGGTTGAGGCGCGTGATGACCTTGCTGAAAATTAGACTGCCCCCCTTGAGGATACCGCCGCCACCCAGCTGATAACAGAGCTTGCAGACAAGGTACACGATGTACCCAGCGAAGCTGATGACGCCGAGCCCGAGTGCTGTCCACCGAAGCTGTCGGACGGAAAGCAGAAGGAGTACGATGCCTGTGATTAGGATAATAACCCCAGTGGAGAGTTCGTTGACGAGAACGAGGCAGAGCAAATGTAAACCAATGGTCTCAAATACAGCTATCGTTCGCAGCCTGTCGCTTTTTTCGGGTAGAGTGCACGACCGTACAACAGAAACTACCGCCAGAAGTCGTGTGATTTCGGTGCCTTGAACACTCCCGCTGCCAATGGACAGCCAGTTCTTCGCGGAGTGCCGCGCACTGGAAAACAGAAGAAGAGCAATGTATAAAAACACTGACAAAGTATTGACCAAACGTACCGTGCAGCGCGGCTCCAGCTGGGCAAGGAAATAGTAAGAAATCGCACCAAGGACACCTGCCACAACAGCAAAAACGTGATGCCGGATAACTTCTGCCGCTGTTGTCGTACTAATTGCGGTCTGTACCATGACTCCAAAGATGGAAAGCAACAAGATCAAACGTAACCCAGAGGAGCTTGCATTGTATACCGTACACAGAAGCATACACAAGGCGGCCACCGGCAGCAAATAAAGGACGACAATGGTGTAGACCGAGCCAGCCCACAGGCTCTTGCAAAACATGAGGACGGTGCTCACCGCATAGACCCCGAGGACGAAGAAGAGATTTTGTACGAGCTGCTTCCGTGTGCTGGCCTTGCACAGGCTTCGGGCAACAAAGAGGGGCTGCTTTACCAACCCCGGAAAGATGAACCGCCACAACGAAACGACTGCGGAGCGAAGGTCTTTCACAAATCGGCTCAACCATCTGCCCAGCTTTTTGACAAAAAAGGTCATCTGCCCACCTCCTTTCAATTTCAATGGAAATTACTGCTTGTGCACGAACGGCAGGTCGTCATCGGGCACGGGCGCTGCCTTTTTCTTCGAAATCGGGTTCTTCTTGTTTTCAGGAATGTCCATGTCGAAATAACTTTCTCCTCGTTTCGAGAAGCTGGCGATGTTGGGCGTACCATCGTTCTTTGCAAAGCGGTGATTTACCGAGAAAGCGATGGGCAAACCGCAGACGTAGAAAATTGCCTCGTGAAGGTACTCGGTGATTTCCGTCAGTGGAACGTCGTTCTTTGTATTGAAGGGCTGGATGAGAGGCTTGCCGTTCGAATCCATATCCTGACGGGTTACCTTCGCTTCCTGGGAGAAACGGACATACAACTGGCAGTTGTTTTGGTCCCGGAACACCACGATGGCGTTGTTCTCGGGCAGGGTCTTGGCCAGAGTGCAGCCATAGTCTTTCAGTGCAATGGACTGCCGGCAACGCTTGTGCTGCTTGTCCGTAGTCTCATAACCGATCTGAATGTAATCGCCGGGTTCGAGGTTAGCGTCATCTAATTCAACCATCGTGCGGTTGGAGTTGTAGTCCAGAATATTCATGAGGTAGAGGCCATAAACAGCGGGATGATGCTTGAAAGAGGGGCTTTTGTCAGCCATCGGTTCGTCCTCCTCTTCCTCAGCATCCTCCTCCTCGAGAAAACGCTTTACACGGGCGTACAACTGCTGGCCGAACGCCCGCAGATCAAAGTGACGGCCGGGGTTCTTTTTCTGCCAGACGAAATACAGAGCGATGAGCAGAACTCCGAAAATAAAAACCAGTTTAAACAAGGTGAAGAGTGCCGGGCCGCTGCTGGCAGCGGCGGTGGTGGCGGTCTGGGTAACGGTACTAACGGAAGAAGCGTTCATAGAAAATCCTCCTTTTTTTGGGTGAAATTTGCCTTAAACTTTTTGCGGCACCCTTATGATAGCAGAAAAGGTTTGCGGTTGTGGCAAAATTATAAAAAACGATAAAAAGTTTTTATGCTGCGCATTTTACAACCTTAAAGGCTGCAAAGCCAGCCAGATCCAGAAGAAAAGCGATAGCAATACAGAGCAAAGCCAGTCCGTTCGACCGGGAGATGGTGCAGATAAAAGCGTATTCGAGGGGGTTGCTGTGCTCTACCGTATAGCGGCGCAGCAGGTTATCCAGCGTATGGATGTAGTCCTCTTTCTTCTTCGAATCGCTGAGGGAGGAAACGGCTGTCAACTGCTTCAGGGTGCCGACTTTCTCGCTCCAGAACTCGCGCCAGCTTTCGGCCGTGGCTTCTTTCGCAGGGAGGGTTTCCAGCGCGGCAATTTCACGCAGCAGTGCAGTGTTGGAACTCAGCAGGTCGAGATAGGTCTCTGCCTCAGCATGGAGCTGTGCCACAGAACGCAGGTCCATTTCAGCACTGTCGGCATTGTTCACAACGTCATCGATCAAGGTGCGGATGGTTTCGGGGGTTTGCTCCTTTAGCAGCAGCTCGTGTTCCAGCTGGTCAATTGCGGAAGCTGCCGTGGCATCGCCACTGTCTGCCAGACCGAAAGCGCGCAGCACTGTTTCAAAGTCGTTTTGCAGCAGGGTATGGTTATAGTACCGGGTTTTGAGGATCTGCTGCTGTTTGATGGCTTCGGTCAGTTGAACCTCAAGACTCTCACGCTGCTCTTTCAGGGTGGAGCGCAGGGCGTTCAGCTGACGGCGCAGGGTATCGACATCGCCGGAGCCATCGTCCGTGCGGTCCTCGCTTGCCAGCTGGGCATAGGCGGCCTCTGCTTCCTGCTTGGCGGTGTCGAGCTCCTCTGCTTCGATATGCTCCAGAACAGACTCCAGGGCGAGATAGTAATTATCCTGCCCGGGATTCCACGCGTTACTTGCCGTGTACTTGTCCAGCATCGCAGAGGACAAACCACTGAGAGCTGTCTGCTGCACCTGTTCCACCTGCAAAGAGCTCTGGATGCCTTCCAAACTGTCCCACAGGGTGTCCCGGGCTGCGCTCATGTCATTGCCGATGTCACTTTGGATGTTCAGCAGGTTGTCGGCATAGCTACTGGAAAGCGTGCTGCGAGCCACCTCCGCAAAGTGTTCCGGGGGGTACGCCGCGTTGATAAAGCTAATGGCAGAGAAGCTCGAGGAGAGCACCAGTGAAATGATGTAAATCAACAGAAGGAGGTTGCGCTTTTTGACCCGGTCAAGGGAGGCTTTTGTAAGCTGGATTACACCCGAGATACCAATCACAAAGCAGATATTCAGCAGCGTGTCTGCCTGAAAGTAACTCTGTTTTAATCCCAGTGCAGTCGTGATGAGCGACAGAAGGTTGCTGATCACGATGGTCAGCGTTGCAGCTGCGACCAACGGGTTTTTGTTTTGAGTTGTGTTTTCCATAAGTCAGTCCTCCTTGGTTTTGTTGCTTTTGCGGGCAGCCGCAAAATCTTGTTCCAGCCGGTTATCTAACTTGTCAAGCAGGTCGGGGTCGATCCTGAACGGTTCAGTGTCCTCTGCCGGGTACGGTTTTTCTTCGTGTGCGGACGGTGTTGGCAGAAAAAGCCCAGCCGCATTCCTGATCAACGTCCACACAGACAGGAGGAAGCCATAAAGAAACGCTGCCATCTGCTTGTAGGGCTTCTTTGACCAGATCAGCTTACAGAATTCGAGAAAGGTACCAACCAGAACGCCGACCGGGAGCAGCAGGGCGAACTGTCCTGCCATCCGGGCAAGGTCTGCCGGAGCGCATACTGAAAACAGATTCTGCCATCCGGGCAGCGCAGCCAGAAGCAGCCCGGGCAGATAGCGCAGCCCGGCGAAAGCGGCAAGCAGCAGAACGAGCCCTCTGACCAGCCTGACAAGACCAGTTTTTCTGGAAGCAGGCTTTGGCTTTTTGTGCGTCCTTGTGGGCGTTTCGTCCATAGCCTCTTCCGGGGCGTGAACATAGAAGCGGTCGTTGATCATAGGACAATCTCCTTTTTGGAAAATAGCGATAACTTCCCATACCAGTATAAACCGGCCTGAAAATGTACGGAAAAATCAACAGTAGATCTGAAAAAAGAGAAATGCCAGAAACTCTGTCAGGAAAACAAGCACTTTGGCACAGCGGACGATGCGGAAAAAGCAGAGTGTCAGCCACCCGTCAAAACCGTGCCGTCGAATGCGCCGTCGCTGCTGCGGGCTGGAAAGAATGACTTTTGCCGCGAAAGCGACATCTCCGATGCCCAGACGAGCGGAAAGTGCGTGTTCGCCATCGCGCCCGGAGATCGGCGCGGCATTGGAAAGAACGCTCAGGAAATTAAAGAAAGCCAGCTCCATACAGAGGCGGCTGCCTGTAAAGCTTTGCAGAAAAAGCAGGACACCGACCGCCAGCAGATCGGATTCCAGACCTGCCAGTGCGACCCGGACATGCAGCCGAGGGCGCTTTGGCGGATCGGCCTCGATGTATGCACCAATGGGGATCGGGCCGCAGAGCAGCAGACCGGCTTCGTCTACCGGACAGCCGCAGGCGATCGAAACGATGATGTGCGCGGCTTCGTGCAGAACGGTCAGCAGAAAAAGGCCGGGCAGGAACAGCGCCAGCGGGCTCTCGCCGGTGATCGGTGTTTTCCGCAGAAAAGCAGTCAATGCGCCCAGCAGAAATATCGCAGCACTGAGCTTCGGCAGCAGCGTGCTGCATACCCGCGCTGCCGGACGCAGACGGCGCAGATTCTTCTGGTCAAAACGGAACAATGTGATCTGTTGCTGCAAACGGCAGGAACGAAAGGCTTTCATGGTGTGGCTCCTTTTTCAGAGGATGTGGTGAGCTGGTAGATATAGGATAACATGTTTCCAAAAATTGGCAGAAAAAATTCCCCGCCTGTATAAATGGATATACAGACGGGGTAAGTGTAAAGCTGAAGGCTGTTACAGGAAAGAGAGTTCTGTTTCTTCCTCTGGCGTTCGGTTTGGCAGGCTGCGAAGATATTCAGCATACTGTCTGCGGACTCGATTTGCATCTAACACGAACATTCCGGGATGATCTTTTTCGATTTTCTGCTGAATTTCAAGGACGCTCCGATAGAGCTCCTTCGTTTCAGTTCGTCGAGCAGGATTTTTTGCCAGAAGGTCTGCCAATTTGAGCATAGTCCAAGAGGCATCAGCAGCATGCGTGCCTGGGTTAAGACGATCCAACTCTTGGCGCAAGTAAATTGATTTGCGGTATTGCTGTTCCGCTTCGAACCAATGCTCTGGCTTTGTTGCAAGCAGCTGGCCTAGATTATGACATGTCCAAGCAATTTCCGAGGTGTTTTTTCCGTTGCTGGCACGGTTCAAAGATTCTCTGATATTCAGTGATGCTCGCAGAAGCTTTTCTGCTTCGGCAAAAGACTGACAGTCTCTTGTCAAAACTTTTCCGAGATTATCGGCAGTCCAAGCATAATCACGTTGATAATGTGCGGGATCTTGTTGATATAGTTTCAAGCGGATATCCAAAGCTTCACGCAAAATATTCTCCGCTTCCTGATGGGAGATTTTGTCATGGGACAATGAGAGCTGGTAGCCAAGATTATCGCAGGCATTTGCATACTCGACTTGATACTGGCCGGAAGCGGTCAAATTCAACTGTTTCCAAATCGCTACGGCCTGCCGCAGCAATTCCGAAGAACGAAACTGATATTCGTTAGTTGCAGACATCAAAAAGCCGATTTGACCACATTCTGTGGCATATTGATAAAGATACTGGGGGGCAGAAAGCGACAGCTGTTGATAGATGGAAAGTCCATTATCATAAAAATGAATACTTTCCAAGCGGCGACCGCGTTTGAAGTCGTGAAAACCAGTAACACAGCAGGCCTGCGCTAATTCTGGTGTTGCAGATAGTAAAGGGACGGATAGTATACTTTGAGCCAAATCAAGTCTGCGTAACGCAGAAGCATTTTCCTCCAGTAAAGAAAAAAAGTCTGGGTTTAGAATCAACTGTAAAAAGTGGCTATAGTCGGCTTCCGATGGCTTCAATTCATTTACCACCAGTTCACGAATCAACGGGTGAATCGTGAGAAGATGGATATTTTCCGTCGAACAAGTACACTGCACCCAGCCATGCGCAATCAGGCTTCTCAGAGCGCTTTGCTCTTCTTTGCTTTCGCCCTGACGAAACAGCTTGACGTCCAATCCTTTCTGGGGCAGCAGCAGAGTGTGGCACAATGCGGCACGATATGTATCGGTCATGCCGCACATATTAAATAAAATCTTCAAATGACCATAGATGGTTTCCGTGGTGTATTTCCGGTCTTTGTCGGAAGTGACATCCTCAGTCAGTGAGTGCAGATCGTATTGCTTCAAAGCGTCCAGCACATCTTGTGCCGTCAAATCGCCCAAAGGATCGCTAAGCGCATTTCCTATCAGATAGCAGGTCAACGTATGACCCTGTACTGCTTCAATAATGTTGAGCAGGGTGTCCACTGAGGGAGAATCGTCCTTCTCATCCATGATGTTCAGCATCATTTTCAGCAGCAGCTCTTTCGGCAGAGGTTTGATCTCTACGGGCGGATTCCCTTTCGGTGTGAACCGCGTAGTAATAATAAGGTGCGGCCCGCCCAGAGCGATCAGATCCTGATAGGCAGGTTCGCGGCGGAGGTCGTCGAGCGTCTGGCTGTTGCTGTCGAAGTTATCCATCACGACCACACTGTCCTGCCCCATTGCCGCCAGAAGTATGAGCTTTTCATGGTACTGCTCTTCCTCCTGCTGTTCGAGAGTCAAGCTGGGCTTGGAGGGAGTGTACTTATAGTTGGTAAATTCCAGATTCAAAATCGTGTTCCGCACGGAATTCTCGTAGTTGAAAAAAGCAACACGCATCCCATCCCTCTTGCACTGCCGCAGAAGGGCGCGGGCGGTCTCCGTTTTGCCCAAGCCGCCCAGACCATAAAGGAAGATGGGACGGACGCCGGAATCCATTTGTTTGCGGATGGCTTTCAATTCGTTATCGCGGCTGTGCGGGATAAAGGTCTCCGGGCTGGAAAGGTTTTCTGCCAGCGGGAAACGCGGCGCAGAGAGCTGCTCGATGAGGCCGTTGATCTCTTTCAACATTTCAGTCACAGGGATGCGCTTTTCCGGGTCTGGTTCCGCAGCGGCCGTGAGGATACGGTTCAACTGGGGCAGCACAGGCCGCGCGGAGGGAACGGTATCGGAGGGATAAATCTCTGCGGGCTTCAATTCCTCTGCCAGATCCTCCGGGAACTTCCGGTATGCTGCCAGCGCTTCTTTTCGCAGCAGAAGCCGCAGCAGGACGCCGACAGAATACACGTCTGCCGCAGGGGTCAGACAAAATGGCTCGCCGCTGCAGGCACCGGTAAAAATTTCCGGCGCGCAGAACAGGGGTGTGGTGTAGAGCTTCTCGCTGGGCAGGATCGGCGCGGTCTTACCGTTGGGAGCATCCAACAGGCGCGCAGAACCAAAATCCAGAAAGACTGCACCGCGCAGCGTACCGGTATGCAGATCGCCGTCAATAAAAAGGTTTCCTAAGGAAATGTCTCCGTGGATCGCCGTTTTATGAAGCGTTGCAAGGGCATCCAGGATCAGGCGGATCAGATGCAGAGTGGTCAGAATATGCGGCGCAGCGATGGAGCACGGCTCGTTCGACATCAAAGCGCCGAAAGGGTGCTCCTTGTCCCGGGGATAGGCGGCACACTCGGCAAGAAGATCGGACAGGAAAAAGCCTTTGGAAGGGTTCAGCGTGGGCAGATATAGAAAGGTGCAGGGCAAAGCGGTGCCGTCAGCGGAGCGATGTACGGGCTCTTCGGGCTGGGAGATGGAACAGACCTTCAGCTGCTCCAAATGGGGCAATGCGTGGAAGGAACCGTTATAGGCCAGCTGGCTCAGTTCCAGTTCGTGCTGTGCCATCCGCTCCAGCCGCTGGTAAAATGCCTGCTGCAATGCGGGAGAGACATCTGGTGCGGCAAGGCCGGGGTCCAGCGCGACCCCGGCCACGCGCACACAGCCGGCAGGGTAAAATTCTTTGAGGGTAACGTCCAGCGAGGACCCGTCCAGATGCGCGGAATAAAGGATCGCGCTTCCGCCGACAGCGGTGCTGTGCAGGATATGAAAACACTTTCCGTCTGTGGTGTGCAGAACCGTGCCGTCTTTCAACGGAACGCGGTCATTGTATGCGGCCATGGGGATTCCTCCTTTATACTTCTTTGCGCCTATTATAAAACGCTTATTGCCAAAAAGAAAGGCGCGGCTCAGGAAATTGTAACGATGGCGGCGCTGTAATCGTCAAGGGGATGCTGCTCGTCCAGATAATGCTCCAGCTCCGGACCGGAAAAAGGACAGAGAAGCCGGTCTTGCGGAAGTTTGCTGCGCAGCAGGTCCTCTGCGCCATCGGTAAGCAGAAGGAATTTTCCCCGCACAGGCCGGAGAGAACGATATACTTTCAGGTGCTGCATCATGTTGGTGTTCATGGTCAGATAGGTGGAATGCGGCGCGATTCCGCAGGAAGGGGCAGAAATCGTTGAAAATGCGGCAGCCTCCGCGCCCGGCGGCTGCATCAGGATGCAGCCATCGCCCAGATGGGCGCAGAGATAGCGCCCGGTACCGTCCGCAGCAAAGACGATCAGGGTCGCTGCCAGCGCTTCCGGTTCAATGCCCTGCTGCTCGGCAAAGGCACGCAGTGCCGGCTGGAGAACGGCGCAGATCTTCCGGCGCACGGTGTCGGGGTCGTCCAACAGCAGCTCGTAAAACTGATCGTAAAACATCCGGGCGGTCAGGGTGACGATCTGCTGCGCCGCAGCCAGACCATGGGACGCGGTGCTGCATCCATCGCTCAGGCAGATCGCGATACGGTCACTGCTGCGGATGCCGAACAACTGATCCTGATTCTTCTCGCCGTTTTTCAGGTGGAGGCGGCCGGGCTTTGTAAAACTGTAACATTCCATATCCGTGTTGGCTCCTTTCAGCTCAGTCCTCGTTTTCGTCCTTGTCCTCGTCAGAGTTGTCGGGCTCCTCAGAGATGTGCAGCAGCTTTTCAAAGAGCTGCTGATCCTCTTCCGAAAGTTCAGGCGCTGCACCGGGCTCTCCCGCAGCCTCTTCGTCCGGCTTTACCGCAAACGGAAAGTGGAACGGCTTGTCCGCAGAACCGTCCTCCTCGGAACTGTCCTCCGATTCCTCCATCGGATGGAGGGAATGCAGAAGCTCTTCCAGAAAACCGTCCGCAAAGAAGGAGTCCGGGGCGGACGGCTCGGGCTTTTTCGGCTCCGAGGCATCCGTGAGCAGGCGAAGCAGATCCTTGCAGTGGAGGTCCATCATAGCGCAGGCACACGCCAGAGCACGGGACAGAACCGCGTCCGTGGGGATGCGCTCAACGCAGTCGATATAGATATGGAACCGCAGCCGGCCGCTCTTGGAGTTCAGATGGTAGCAGCCGTTCTTCATCGTGCTGTTAAGATCCGAGATAAACGCCTTGACCGGAGCGCGGTGCGGGGGATCAATGATCAGCGGAAACTCGGCGTCCAAGAGGATGCAGTCGTCCTCCGTGTGAAGAGAAAACATGGTGAAAAAGAACGGGGAGAACGCTGCATAAATGGGGAAATGGAAGCAGTCGGCATCTTCATCGAACATATACTTCATGTGGTTCTTGTCAAGATGCTCCTGAACGCGCTGTACAAGTTCCTGCGAATAGTTGACTTTCATAAGAAATACCTCCGTTTTTTGGGGTTCGGCGGGCGTTTCCCGCTTCAGTGAGTACAGTATAGCGTAGGCGGATACCCTGCCCCCAAAAAATTAGTTTCGCAGTCAACTTGCATAAGAAACTGGTAAAAAGTTGTGCGTATTTGCCATAGAGCCGAAGGCTTAGGTGTGATACACTGAAAAAAACGGCGAACAAGGAGGAATGGAACATTGCGGAAGAAATGGGCGGAAGGGACTGTCCTGTACACACGGGATGGAGTAGAGTACAAGATAACGGCCTCCAACGAAGCGGGCGGGACGGCGATCATTTATTATGCAGAGAAAGCCGGCAGCGGCATCCGCGCCGTGCTGAAGGAGTTTTATCCCGAAGAGTGGGAGCGCCGGAAGGGGGTCCCGGTCGAGCGTGCGTATGTAGACAGCCCGGACGAAGATCAGGGTCTGCTGAGCTGCTATAAAAAGCTGGCAGAGCAGGCAGCGCGGGAAATGAAGATCAGTCAGGAGATCGCGCGGGAAACCGTTCATGTGTGGCCGGTGCGCGGGATGCTGGAGGTGCAGAGCATCCGGGAGCCGGACAGCACGGTATGGCAGGCGGAGGGCACACTCCCCTGCTGCATTCTGGAAATGGACAACCTGAACCACAAGGACGGCCTGTGGTTACAGGATATCCTGCAGGAAGCCGGAAAGGAAAAGAGCAAAGAAAACCCTTTGGGCAATTTGCAGCCGAACAGCAAGCCGGTGCTGGCGGTGCCGCCGCTGCAAGTGACGCTGATGCTCGTCTGGCGTCTGCTGATCCTGCTTGCAAAGATCCATGAGGCGGGCTACCTGCATGGAGATATCAACTTGGGCAATGTGTTTTTGGCAATGGATGATAAGGGCGCAAACGTTCTGAACGCCATGCTCATTGATTTTGGCAGCGCCCGCGCACTGGTGGACGGGGAAACTGCGCCGCTCGGCGAAGAGACGGTCATGGCGACCCCGGGCTTTGCCGCCCCGGAGCTGGCGGACGGCGGCGAGCGGCGCCTGACCCCCAAGGCGGATGTTTACGCAGTGGGCAAGCTGATGCACTGTCTGCTGGATCAGAACATTCTGGAAGCGCTGCGGAAGGGCTGGTATTCGGATCTCGAGGAGGAACTGAAAGCCCCGACGCTCAATGCCAGCGGCATCAACGACCCGCAGCTCACACCGGCGGTGCGGAAAAGTCTGGATCAGATCCTTTCCGGTGCGGCAGAAATAAAGCCGGAAAAGCGCAGCTCCGTGCAGGAAATGATGGAACAGGTCATGCAGCTGTACCGCAAGATCGAGCCGCCCGCATGGCAGATGAGCCTTGGCCTTTTGCAGCTGAACGGCGATGAGGTGCTGGGGCGCGATGAAGATATCAAAAAAATCGAAGCAAAGCTGTGGGCCAAGGGAAAACTGGTGCTGCACGGCTTTTCTGGCATCGGCAAAACCAAGCTGGTAACGCTGCTGGGGCATAAATGGCAGAAGAACTATCCCTGTTCGCAGGTGTACTATGCTTTTTACCCGGGCAGCATGACCGGTCTTGCGGTGGATACGCTGGCGCGGAATATGTCCACGGTGGCATTTACCGAGAAGAAGGACGGAAAGGACGTCCCCCGCCCTGTGGCTGGGATCATTGATGATATGTTCCGGGAATTGAATGCCCACATGCACGAAAACGACCTTCTTATCATCGATAACGTGGATGACGACACGAAAAAGTACTGGAACTCTGTGGTGCACGAGGAAACGGTGCAGGGACAGACCGATCTTTTTACCCGTCTGTGCCAGTTGACTTGCAAGGTGCTGTTCGTGACCCGTCTGGATGTGTCGGATGTCACCGGGATCGTTCCTTTCGAGGTGGACAGGCTGGAATTGGAGCCGCTGCGCGCGATCCTGCGCGAAAACAGCAAAGATGCCAAGGGGCACAGTGATGCGCAAAAGCGCAGCAACGAAGAACTGGACAGGCTTATTGCGTTGGTAGACCGTCACACCATGACGGTGGATATGATCGCCCGTACCATGAGGGAGAGCCGACTGACCGTCCCGGAGATATACAAGGAGTTGAGCTGTGACGGCTATGGCTCGGATGCCTTTGTGGAGATCAGCGGCCAGAAGGACACCGACTATTCAAAAAAACGGATCGAGGGGCATCTGATCCGGCTGTTCCGTCTGGCAAATTTTAATGAGCGGGAACAGGATATGCTGCGCTATGCGCAGCTGATCGGAGAGAACAGCGGAATGTACGAAACGCTGTTCCTCTCCTGCTGCCCGCATGAAACAAAAGGCGAAAACACCAAGAACCTTGAGGCGCTGAATCATCTGCTCCGGCTGGGATATGTGCAGCAGAAAACGGAAGAGTATTCAGAAGAAGTTGTTTTGAACCTGCATACGCTGGTGCGGGTGGTGGCAAGGAAAGAACTGCCAATCGAAGAAAAGCAAGCGGATGCTTTTTTGGATGCGATGCCGCTTCCGTATAGAAGATATGGCGTGCAAATTTCTCCTCAGAACCGTATTGCGATGGCGGAAGCCTATATTCAGGCACGAAAAATTGCGGAGAAAGGAACGTTTCGGTTTGGTTATTGGTCCAGTTGTGCGGCGGCATGGTTTTTTAACCTAAGAAACAGTAGTAAGAAAGAAAATTATGCTCTCCACATAATTGAATACCTTCCGGATGCAATGCAGACATATAATGATTTGAAAGTTGGCAAGCTTTCTTTACCGAATGCTCAGCAAAGCGTGGCTTGCCTGTACTGGAATCTCTGGAATACTTTGAGCTATGTGACCCCCGGATATGTAAAGAAAAACTACGGAACGACAGAATTGGCTAAGGTATACTGGACATTGTGTTTAGATGAAGCAGACCGAAAACTGACGTATCCAGTCTTATTCCAAGAGTATGAAAAGCATAATGCTTTAGTAGAAGAAATCGGACAAAGACTTTTGGCGGAATTTCGCCCGGATAATTATTTGGACTACTGGCCATATACCGATATTGCCAGCAATGAAGCACAGATTCAGGTTGGAGAAGAACTACTGGAACATTTTGAAAGAAAAACTTCCGAAGATTATGAACATTATTTGAGAATCTGCAAGTGGCTTACGGAAAAGTCAACAGCGCTTGATCAAAAGAAAAATCTGGATAGTTATGTGCAAAAAGAAAAACAAGCTGCGCATGAGTATCTGGAATTTCTGCAAAAACAGAATCCGGTAGGGTATAAAGAAATTATACAGCTCTGTTGGGATCGGATTGAGCGCTTCAGTAGTTGTTTTACATATTTTACAGAGGATAATGCAGAAGCCGTTCAATATAAAAAATTTCTTCTGGAAACACAGTGTGACTATTCGGACTTTTTAACAAAAAAAACTCCTTCTGATGTGGTTGCACAGGTGAAATGCTGTGATTATTTAGTAGAAGCGTTTGAAAATAAAGAAGACAAAAGGCAACAATATGAAAATCGATCTCTGCAAACTCAACTGGATTTTGCAGAACATCCGGATAAATATCTCCCGATACAAGATCCGTTAGATGCGATAAGGATTTATTCACGAGTTGCAGATTGGACAAGCCAGCAGTTAAATGAGACAGCGCGTGTACAAGAGCTTAGCCGAAAAATATTGAAGGTTGGACAAGCGAATGAAGGAAAGGTACATATAGGATTAACAAAGGAAGAAATAAATGATATCGTTCCAATAAATGAGTATATAGTCCCATCTAGTGTAGGAGAAGACGTAGACTATGCAGAGATTCCACTGCGATATAAGTTCAGAGTAATAGAGCTTTATGATATCTTGTGGCAAGCGGCTAGTCGGCTTGGAGAAAAAGATCTGGCTGAAAAATACTGCGAAATGAGAAATGACATGCAGTATGGATCACACGGGCGTGCTATCAAGTTGAATTTTGGGCGAAAGGTTGTAGGGAATAAAATCATTTCTCAACAACCGAAACGTGTATCTATCATTGACAATGAAACGAAATCTCTATTAAGCGACCTGCAGAGTGGAGCGATAACAGATGGAAAAGATCGGCATTATAGTCAGATTGTTTTTGCAAAAGCAAGGGAAAAGAATGGTCTAAATGTGGTAACTGAATTTCGATACGATCTGCTGAAAATCGTGGATGCCTATGAAGAAGAGAATGATTATGACAAAGAGTTAAGATGGCTTAAACAAATTATTCTTTTACAATCCGAAGGTCTGTGGTTTGGTGATATGTGGAACATAGACATTGTTATGTCGGGAAAAACGCCAGATGGAAAACTGACTCCAGAATTCTATCACGGATACTATTACATGGAACCATACTATGAAAGGGCAATCGGTGTAGCGCAGAAAACTCACGATGATGAAAGCATGATTGAATTAGCCGAAGACCTGTTTTATATCCTCTCACAAGACAATCTGGCAAGAAATCAAGAGGGAACGTTTTTGGAAGTTTCTGATCTTTTGTACTGGTTAAGAGCGTGTGCTCTATACGCTTATTGCTGTTGCATCCAAAAGAAATATACGCGTGCAGGCAATGCATTGCTCATGGCAGAAAAAGATGTGAAAAATAGCATTGAAAATTGGAACGAAAAAGCAGCGGAAGAAGCTGAAAAAGCGAAAGAGGCCGAAGAATTCAGTGAACAATGGTATATGAATAATCTGCAACGCTACAAGATGATTGCAGAGGAGCTTAACAAGCAGAGAGAGCCGATGTTCCGCTTTTTTGAAGAACGGTTGGTTTTGCTGGAAAAAAACCTTCCCGAACATCATCCCCTTCTTTCGATGCAGAGAGAACTGATGATTTGGTTCTGCGATGATGATAAAAAGGCAAAAAAGTTAGAAAGACAGAATAAAAAAGAAAAGCTGCTTGCCCTTTTCCACAACTGGGACTCCTGGTGGAAATCTGACACCTGACATCAAAACTCCCCCTGCGGAAGCCGCAGAGGGAGAAAGCATCATTCTAAATCCGTTTACAGCTCCATGCACTTTGCCCAGATCTCGGCCAGCGTATCCGCAAACAGGATCTCCATGCCCTGTGCATTGGCTTGCTCCTTGAGCTCCGGCGGCAGGTCGTCACGGTTTTCGCCGGGCAGAAAAAGCAGCTTGCAGTCGGCGGCAAGGGCGGCTTCGGTCTTTTCCGGGATGCCGCCTACCTTTCCGACACTGCCCAGAAGATCGACCGTGCCGGTCAGGGCAAGGGTGCGGGGAACGGGCGTTCCGGTCAGCAGGCTGGCAAGCGCCAGCGCAATGGCGCAGCCGCCGGAGGTGCCGTCCTTGGGCTCATCGCCGCAAAAATGAATGTGCACGCCCTTGCCCTTCGGCAGCGTTTTGCCGGTAAGCTGTTCGGCGGCGGTCAGGGCGGTCTGCACGCTCTCCCGCAGACCGTCCTGTGCAAAGCCGGTGATGGTAATGCCGGGGCGTGCCGTCAGAACGGCCTGTACGGCATCGCGCGAGCCGAAGCTCATACCGGCAGAGCTGCGCATGACTGCCAGCGTACTTACAAGCCCGGTCGTATCCGCCGGGAGGTGCGCCGGGTAGTGGTTCAATGCGGCGGGCGGGGCGCCAAGCACGGTCTCCAGCAGCGCTTCGTTTACCGTCAGTTCCTTTTCCTGTGCCCGGTACAGGGTCAGGGTCTCGCACAGGCGGTTCAGCGCGCTTTCCATGTCACGGCAGCCGGGTGCACGGCAGTAGCGGCGCACCAAAAGGTCCGTGACGTTTTCCGGGAACAGCGTATCGGGCAGACCGTATTTTTTCAGCGCGGCGGGGAGCATGGCCTGCTGTGCAATGGCCTTTTTCTCGGCCAGCGTATAGCTGTACATCGGCATCAGGTCGCAGCGGTCCCGGAGAATGGGAGAGACCTTTTCCAGATCGTTTGCGGTCAGAACAGAGACCAGCTGGTGCAGGTCGATATCGCAGTCCAGATGTTTTTCGTAAAAACTGCGGTGGCCGTCCAGCAGGTCCAGCAGGGCAAACTGGGATTCTGTCGGCAGCTTGTCCACCTCGTCCAGCAGAAGAACGGCACGGGTGCTGCCTGCGCGCTTGAGCGCCTGCGCAATGACACCGGCGCAGCTGTTGTTGTAAACGATGCTGGTGCCTTTCAGGTCGGCGGGCTGAAGCCCGGCGCAGCTGATCTTCTCGAACGGGAGGTCCAGGGACTGGGCAAATGCGCGGCAGAAGTGCGTTTTGCCCGTACCGGCGGGGCCGACAAAAAACAGCGGACGGCCTGCCTCGTTGGAGGCTTCCATACCGGCAAGCCGGGCGCGCATCGTGTCCTTTACATTGTCCAGACCAATGATCTGCTTTACACCGCGTTCAAAGGAGGGCAGGTCGAACCGGAAGGGCAGCTGAGAGCGCTGGAAGCGTGCAATGTAGGAAAAGCGCTCCATGGCATTGGAACGGTTGGTGCTGCTGCGCTCCGAGAAAGAGCCGCGGTTCTCGTTGATGGTCTGCATCAGTGCCTGACCGACCTTGCGCATACTGTCGGAATAGACCCCCTGACGGAATGCCAGCACATTTTTCTCGTATTCGCTCAGCTGTGCCGCGCCAAGGAATTTTTCTGCGGCAGGGATCGTGATGGGCAGCGCCGGGTCGGGCGCGTTGGAGGCGGCATGGAAAAGCCGTTCCACGCTGGTTCTCAGGTTCGTCATGCCCTCGTCTGGGCAGTAATGATCCAGCAGCCAGGGAAGGACGTTCGGTTCCAGAACAAGGTTGCTGCGCGTGTTGAGGGTGTCGAACAGAGCCTTGCCGAATGCGAGACGCTCCTCCCGCGTGGGTGCAGGCATGGCGATCACCGCGTCAAAGGCATTGAGCAGGTCGGCGGGCAGCGAAGCGGTGCTTTCAGCTTCGGCGATGATGCTGGCGTTTACATGTACGGAGGTGCCAAGGTAGAGGTCGTGCACGGTATGCTCGCGCACCAGCTGGATCAGCGCAGGGAACGGGTTGCCGTTCTGCCCGCCGAACGTGATGCGGTCTACCCCGGTAAACTGCAAAAAATCCGCCTGATCGAGCGCCGCATCCACCAGCATGCCAAAGGTGGAACTGTTATACCCGGATTCCTCCCCCGCCAGCGCAACGGGGGTGCTGATGGAACCGCAGTCGATGCGGCGCGGCTTGTAGTGTGCGGCGAGGATGTCGCCAAGCAGGGTCTTGCCGATGCCGGAGGGGCCGACCAGCAGCACACGGAAAGGAACGGCAGTGCGGTTGGTGCGGCTTACCAGATCCAGCAGGATCTGCTTGGCGGGTTCACAACCGGTCACCTGTTCCATTTCGGTGCGCAGCGCCTCGATATCGACCTGACGAAGGATGTGGGGCTTCTGGCACTGCCCCAGAAGGATCAGGGCGCGGCGGATCTTGTCCGTGCCGCAGCTGTCCAGAATGGTCCGAACGTCGGAGGGATACAAAAACGCATTCAGCTGATAAAATTCATTCAGCGCCCTGACGTTCAGGTGAAAAAGTGGGTCGTCCAGTGTGTCCTTTTTACAGTCGGACTGAAGATACGACAGGTGCATGGTCAGATGACGCCGCATGGCAGGGGTCATTTTCGAGAAATTTTCGGACATTTTATCGCGGCTTTTTTCGAGAGTGGGCATAAGGCAGCCTCCTTTTGAATGGTCTGGGATCACGAGCGTTCCTTGGGAACGATACCAGATTAGCATACAAAAGAGACGCTGCCCGAAAAATGTCGGAAGGCTTTTAGGCTATTTGAGATTTTTTGAGACCAGATATAAAAGATGTGATATAATAAGGTCAGTTGAATGGGAAGACTATGCCCTTCAGCCAGAAATTCAGAGGAGGTCAACAAAATGGAAGACAACATGATGCCCCAAACACGCGAATCGGAGCGGCAGCTGAACGAGTGGATCGAACAGACGCGGGATAACGAAAACGCGGTGCTGATGAATGCAGAAAATCTGCTGGAAACGCTGACGGATTGGCGAACGGTGATGACGCCCGGCTTCTGCGTCTGCCGCGCATTGCAGACCCATTATCCTGAAATTTTGGAAGGTCTGGACTGCCCGGATCTCAAGCAGCTGGATCATTCGAAGGGATGGTCGGCGGCAGTCTGCCGTAAAGTTGCCCGGCGGCTGGAAGAAGCGCCGAATATTGGCCCTCTGCATGATGCGGCATGGAGCACGGTGCTGAACCGCGGCTATACGGAAAGCCGTGTTGGCTCGAAGAGCGAGATCTACAAGATGGCAACTGTTTTTCATCTGACCGATGAAGAGATCGACCGTCTGTTTATGCTCTACAATCAGAACTGGAACCCGCACAATCTGCTGGATGCTGTATTTCTGGCAATGCGCAGGCACTACCGCGACAACCTTACATGGCGGGACATGATGGAGGTGCTCAAGGGCTTTCTGAGCCAGACCAATGGCACCCGGAACGCTGCTGCGGGCACGGAGAGCGGCGGCACGCAGGCGCTCCTCCGCATGGTCGATACCGTCCCGGATACGGAGGAGAGCCGGGCTGGTGATAGTGCCTTCAATGCAAAGCTGGTAGAAGAACTGGTGAAGAATGCCGACTCGCTTGACCATGTGACGCTTATGGATGCGGACGGAACGGACCCGCTGTCCGGCCATTATATAAGCAATTATACGCGGGAGTATACGCGCACGGCAAGCTTGGCGCTCAAGGGGCTGCTGCGTGCACTGGTGATCCTCTTCCCGAAAGACCCTCCGTATGTGCTGACGGAGGGTGGCTTGCCGGAGGAACTTGCCGCGCTGTTTAATGAGATGTATGCCTATGTGGGCACCCGTGTGAATGACAACAATGAGGAGCACATGAAACGGGAAGATGATGCAATGGAGGAAAAGCTCCGGGCGTATCTGAATGGACGCTTGCGGTCTCTCCCGAATGAGGTGAGCCAGACGCTGAGACCGCTGCATGGCGCAGAACCCACGAACCGGGTACTGGATCATGACGGCATCCTGCTGCTGGGCTGGTTCATGATCCTTGCAGCCAGATTCAACGAAGAAAACTGGGAAAAGCTGGTCGAATATGAAAGGGAGCATGAGGAGGACCCGGACGCAGACCTGTTCACAAAGAAGTCTGGAAAGCTCCTCCGGGAGATCGCAAAGATCGACAGCAGCAGCGCTCCGAAGGAACAGATGGAGCACATGGTCAAGGCACTCAACGACCTGCTGAGTATTTTTGAACAAACAGGTCTGAAGGGCATCGGCCGGGTCTATCTGGCGCGCATGATGGATCGATTGATCGTAGCAACGATGCTTTATGCAAGCACGCGCAATGACATCCTCAAAAACATGGATCTGGTGGAAGCACTGCTTCATCCCGAGACCTGCTGAGAGCGCTCCTCCAAGACTGGATTTTTGGTGTGCGGTCACTCGAACCAATGCCGTCAAGTCGTTGTCGGATAAGTCGATTTTTCATTTGTCTGAAAGTAAGTGCACGGTTTCTGCACGGTTTCAAAACGTGCAAAGGGTGCAAATCGTTGCAAAATCGGACAAAGGGTGCAGAAACTTGAAGCTCAAAACCCGCGATGTACCGCAAAGAAATAACGTTAAAGCGTAACTTCCAAAAATTGAGGGAATCGCCCGGCGTGCGCTACGAATCAGTAGGCCGGGGGTTCGAGTCCCTTCCATCGCACCAAGAAAAACCAGTACACATTGTGTGCTGGTTTT
>CAKSTO010000020.1 GCA_934501115.1 uncultured Faecalibacterium sp. | reverse complement strand
GACTGCGGCATGATGGAGTGCAAGAAGGCTCTGACCGAGGCTGACGGCAACTTCGAGAAGGCAATCGAGATCCTGCGTGAGCGTGGTCTGGCTACCGCTGCCAAGAAGGCAAGCCGTACCGCTGCCGAGGGCATGGTCTACGCTGACTACTGCCCCGAGTGCAAGGTGGGTGTTGTCATCGAGGTCAACGCTGAGACCGACTTCGTTGCCAAGAACGACAAGTTCGTTGCTTTCGTCAAGGAGGCAACTCAGGTCATCATGAAGCAGAACCCTGCTGACGTTGAGGCTCTGATGGCTTGCAAGACCGAGTCCGGCGAGACCGTTGACGAGGCTCTGAAGAACCTGATCCTGGTCATTAAGGAGAACATCAAGGTTCGCCGCTTTGTCCGTTACGAGGGCGTCTGCTCTGCATACGTCCACGGCGGCGGCACCCATGGCATTCTGGTCAACTTCGAGACCACCAATGGCGTTGAGGCCAAGGACGAGTTCGTTGCATACGGCAAGGACATCGCCATGCAGGTCGCAGCTGCAAACCCCAGCTACGTTGACGAGGCTTCTGTCCCCGCTGAGGTCGTGGCTAAGGAGAAAGAGATCATGCTGGCTCAGATGGCTCAGGATCCCAAGAACGCCAACAAGCCTGATGCCGTGAAGCAGAAGATGATCGAGGGCAAGATCAAGAAGTTCTTCAAGGAGAACTGCCTGGTCGATCAGGAGTTCGTCAAGGACGGCGACCTGTCTGTTGCTCAGTACACCGCTAAGGTCGCTAAGGATCTGGGCGGCGACATCAAGATCGTCAAGTTCACCCGCTTCCAGAAGGGCGAAGGCCTGGAGAAGCGTGCTGACGACTTCGCTGCTGAAGTTGCAAGCATGGTGAAGTAATTACTTCTCATACGCAAACTGAGAGCCGCAGAGCCTGTAACAGGGTTCTGCGGCTCTTTTGCAGAATGGAGAAACGCGATGAATCCGAGCAACGAAACGCTCTTTTTTGAAAGCATCCGTAAGGCACTTGCTGCGGAAGAGGACGAATTGCAGCAACTTCTTAAGCAGAACAGCAGCCTGTATCGGCAGCAGAATATTCATGGAATCGGTTGCCTGTATGAGACGACTCTTGTGTATCTTGTCTGGAAGCAGCTCATGCGGAATCGGTTTCCGCTGGAGATTTTCTGGGAGTGTCCATACCCAGATCAGCCCACGCTCCATGCAGATATGGCTCTCCTTACAGAGGACAGACAGGTGGATTCTCTCATCGAGTATAAACTCTGGAAATATGAAGATGCCAAAGAGATTCGCGGTGATGTGGAAAAGTATCAGAGAAGCTCCTTCCAAGGCGGAAAATATCTGGTTATTTTTGAGGTTTATGGAGGAGATTTTGACGCAAATACGGAGTATCTGCTGCAATCTTTTCCAAATGTTTCGCTCGTCAATCGGACAACGATTGCTTCCGTCTTTTATGATACGGCAAAACAATGCGATGTCACAAAGCAAATCCATATTTATATGCTGCGGATGAAATAGGAGATACCTTATGAAACAGCAGTCATTGCAAATTGCAGGTATCCCGGCATTGTTGTGCGGAGAGGAAAGCTCCAAAGTTTACCTCTACATTCATGGCAAAATGGGATGCAAAGAAGAAGCCTTGCCTTTTGCAGAGCTTGCCTGCCCGGCAGGATATCAGGTGCTGGCCATCGACCTGCCGGAGCACGGACAGCGGAAGGGGAGTGCCGAAAAATTTCTGCCCTGGTTTGCCCTGCGGGATATTCGGCTGGTGTACCAGTATTCCGTCCTTCACTGGAAGCAGGTCTCTCTGCGTGCCACCAGCATTGGGGCGTGGTTTGCCATGCTGGCACTGGAAGAAAAGCCTATCCGCAATGCCCTCTTCGTCTCCCCGGTGGTGGATATGGAAGGTCTCATCACGAATATGATGCAATATGCCCATGTGACCGAGCAACAGCTGCGGCGGGCAGGGGAGATCCCCACGAATCTTGGGGAGACCCTCTCATGGCCGTATCTGTGCTGGGTGCGGGAACATCCGCTGCACTGGCAGGGCCGCACGCAGGTGCTCTACGGAGATCAGGATGCCCTGACCAGCCGCACCATGATCGAGCGCTTCCGCCGGGAATGCGGGGCGCATCTGACGATCATGGAGGGCGGGGAACACTGGTTTCATACGCCGGTGCAGATGGCTGTTCTGAAAACGTGGGAAGAAGCAAACCTTTGATTCTTGTGCTTTGCAACTGGGCAGAAGATTTAGAATGGCCTCCGCTTCGCTCTGGCCATTTCCAGCGGAAGTATTATTTTTATATTTGCAAACCAGCAAAGCCTGCGGGCTTTGCTGGTTTGCTTTTTCACGGGAAAGGTTGTGGACCGTACACTGCATTTTTTGTGGTGACCATGCATTTTATCTTTGGGACTCTTTCTGTAAAAAATGGTTTGGAAACGACCGCAGTCGTTTCCAAACCACAATATCAAATAAATTTTCCTCTGCTTATGGCCAGAGCGCACGCGGAGGCCATTTCAAATCATAGAAGCTTACAGCAACAAAAAATGCCGCCGACGGCTTTTCTTCCGTCAGCGACATTTTGCCTATTCTGCTAAGCGATGCTCAAACCTGAGAGATCAGACCTTTGCCTCGCTGTTGTGCTCGGCGTTTTTATAGGCTCTGAAGGAGTGGAACACGATGTTCAGACCCAGAACGATCAGCAGCACGGCCAGAATCAGCTGCAGGCCGTTTGCAATGAACACGGCACCCCAGGTGGTCTCACCGGCGGGGATGGTGACAGCAGCGGCATTGCTGATGGCCTTGATCATAGCGATCAGGCGCTGCACCAGAGCGGTGAAGGTGACACACAGCATGATGACCAGCGGAGGGAAGATCATTTTGTTGCTGCGTCCGGTGACCTTCAGGAACACGCACAGGGTAGCCAGAACCAGAGCGCTCAGCAGCTGGTTTGCAGAACCGAACAGAGGCCAGATGTTGGCGTAGCCGATCTTGGTCAGCAGGAAGCCGAATGCCAGAGTCAGGAAGGTGGAGAAGTACACGTTGCACAGCAGCTTGCGCCAGCCCTCGGCATGCTCCATGTCATCCACGCTGAACAGCTCCTGGAAGCTCATGCGGCCGATACGAGCCACAGCGTCCAGACTGGTCAGTGCCAGTGCGGAAACACACATGGTCATAAACACAGAGGCAAAGTGCTGGTCAAGGCCGAAGCCCACGAAGAAGCTGGCAACACCGCGGCTGAAGACCTGGAACGGAGTGCCGTCTGCGGGGGTACCGTCTGCAGCAGCAGAAGCACCGGCAACACACAGAGCGATGACGGCCAGCAGGCTTTCCAGCACCATGGCACCGTAGCCGACCTTCAGCATATCCTTCTCATTGGTAACGGTCTTGGAGGAAGTGCCGGAAGACACCAGACTGTGGAAACCGGAAACAGCGCCGCAGGCAACGGTAACGAACAGGATGGGGAACATGGTGCCCAGCTTGGCGTTGGTAAAGCCGGTGAACACCGGCAGGTTCATGACGGGATGGTTGACGATCAGACCCAGAACAGCGCCCACGATCATGGCCACGAACATAAAGGTGGTCATGTGGTCACGGGGCTGCTTCAGCAGCCACATGGGCAGGACAGCGGCAAAGAAGATGTACACAAAGGTGATGTAGCTCCATGCAGCCTTGCCCAGAATGATGGGGAAGTTTGCGCCCACCACAAAGGACAGCACGATGAAGACAATGCTGATCACATTTTCTTTCCAGCCGGTGAAGTGCAGGTTCTTCTGCAGCAGGCCAAAGACCACGGCGAACACCATGAACATGATGGAGACCATGCCGGCAGCACCGTTGGTCTGGGCAGCCTCCACCAGAGCGCCATCGGCACCGTAGGCGTTGAAGGTGCCAGCGACCATATCGGCAAAGGCAGCAATCACGATGCCGCAGAACAGCCAGCAGAACAGCAGGAACAGTTTGCGGCCGGTCTTGCCGATATACTTTTCGATCAGCATGCCCATGCTCTTGCCGTCATTCTTAACGGAAGCGTACAGAGCACCGAAGTCGGTGACGGCACCGAAGAAGATGCCGCCCAGCAGCACCCACAGCAGCACCGGCAGCCAGCCGAAAGCAGCGGCCTGGATCGCACCGGTAACAGGGCCTGCACCGGCAATGGAGCTGAACTGGTGTGCAAACACGGTCCAGCCGTCGGTGGGAACGTAGTCCCGGCCGTCCTCATGGACAACTGCCGGGGTCTTGGCAGAGGGGTCGATGCCCCACTTGTTTGCCAGCCAGCGGCCGTAAAGCATATAAGCGCCAAACAGACACACGGCTGCGATCAATACGATGACCAGCGTATTCATTGTTTTTACCTCTTTCCATTTTTTCCATCCAGCAAATGCCCGCAGCAGGAGCTTTCTTTCTTGCGATAGAAGGATCGGGCAGGGGCGTAAAAAAGCCTTCGTCCTCTAAGACCCTTCCGTTTCCGGATCGATCATCGAAGACGAAGGCTTTCATCATACACGGCACATCGTGTATGGAAATACGCTCCGCGGTACCACTTCGTTTGCTGTCTGACAGCCGCTTTACACGTACATGCGCAAAAGCGCAGATACGCTGCCCGATAACGTAGGCGAAACGGCCACGCATTACTGAGAACCGGTCAAGGCTCTGTTCACACAGGCTGCTCGCAGGTGAGAACTCTTTGCTCCTGACTGCCGCTTTTGCATCAAATGAGCGGCTCTCTGTGAGAGGGTGCTGCAAAGAATCATGTCCTGTTCATTGCATTTGCTGAATGATTGCTCCTAATTTATCCCTGGTTCCATAATTTGTCAATATTTCCGGAGTAAGTTCGGAGGATGCGCCAATTCATCTTGGGGATTTACAAAATTTTTTAGATGATTTTTGTTCACATGTGAAGAGAAGAAAACTGTACACTGACAGAATTGAAAATTGTTCACACAAACGGCTTGACTTTCACACTTTGAAGTGCTAAAGTAGTAGCACAACGAATTGTTCTGAAAAATAAAACAGAGGAAAAGAACTATGGCTGAGAGAAATTCCAGAAGAAACTCCACAACGGATGCGTTGTTTGATGCGATCCTGAGTCTTGAAACCAGAGAGGAATGCTATAATTTTTTCGAGGATCTGTGCACGGTCAAGGAGATCTCAGATATGGCGCAGCGGCTGGAAGCTGCAAAAATGCTGCTGGATGGCAGTACCTATGACCAGATCGTCAAGACGGTAGAGATCAGCACGGCCACGATCAGCCGAATCAACCGCTGCATCCAGTATGGATCCGGCGGCTACCGAGAAACGATCGAGAAAATGCAAAAAAACAAGCAGTGACATCTTCCGCCTGATGGACATAGAATGAGGCGTACACCGTCCCGGATCTGATGAATGAAAGGAAGGATCTCTATGTCCACTGAGAACTGCGTCCATACCCAATGCCCCTGCCCGTGTCTGCCCAAAGTTACACTGGAGCAGGCCGTGGTCGACCTTGTGGAAAGCATCGCTCTGCAGGAAAATGCCCTCAGTCACATTCTGTGCGCTGAGAGCCGGAAGATGGAAGCCGCCATGGGGCTGGACGGCCTTGATCTGTGCAAACTGCTGGAGGTGAACGATTCGGCTACCAACATGGTGCACGCTGTGGCAAATCTGGAACTCGTGCTCAAAGATAAACTGGAGTTCGTCGCCAACAACCTCTATTATCCGCCTGCGGACTCGGGCACTCCTGCGGTACGCTGACCCCCGGCACTGTGCCTGCCCGGCATCCGGGCAGGCATTTTTGCTGCTGTGCAATGCGAAAATGCATAATTTTTGTAAAAACCATTTGTTGGAATTGCTGATGCGCAGATTCTGTGCTATACTATACAATGTATCACCATGAAAGTGAGGAAAGCTGTAAATTGCTGAACTATGATGCGATTCTGTTTGATGTGGACGGGACGCTGATCGATTCTGCGCCCGGGATCATAAATACATTAGAAGAAGTTTTTTCTCAAATGGGCGTGGACACCACGAATGTCGATCTGCGCCGCTACCTCGGCCCTCCGCTGCGCAAGAGCTTTGGTGAGCACTTTGCCGACCCCGCTCTCATTGAAAAGGCCACCGGCCTTTACCGTGACAGCTACGCAGTCAAGGGAAGCCACGAGTGCACGCCGTACTCTGGTGCTGCCGGGATGCTGCGCCGCCTGAAAGACGCAGGGCTTCTCCTGTGCACCGCAACCTCCAAGCCTACTGCGGTCGTGACCCCTATTCTGGAGGAAAAAGGTCTGGCACCTTTCTTTGATTTCATCGGAGGCGCCTCCATGGATGAAAGCCGCGATACCAAGACTGAAGTCGTGCGGTACGTACTGGCTCAGCCCATGATGCAGGGCAAGCGTGTCCTGATGGTGGGCGACCGAAACGACGATATGCGCGGTGCCGCAGACTGCGGGCTGGATGCTGCCGGTGCGCTGTACGGCTACGGCAGCCGGGAAGAGCTGGAGCCCTTCCACCCGGTGCTTCTGGCTGAAAGCTGCGCAGACCTTGCGGATCAGATCCTGCATGGACAAGCCTGACCCTGCACAGGATAAACTTGTGGAATGGTGAGAGATATGAAGCAGAATATACAACCGGACAAACAAACGCTTACCCCGATGCAGAAACAGGCGGTGCTGGTGTGCATTGTGTGTGCACTGGCCGCGTTGCTGACCATCGGCATCACACTCACGCTGGTCAAGCGCGGGAAAAATCCTGCGCTGCCGGACGAGAAACCGGGCAGTCAGGAGCTGGTGCCGGGGGAAGAAGACATTTCAGATCATTATCAGATCAATGAAACCTCCAGCGCACTGCTGGCCGAGACCGCAGACGCGGGCGAAAATTATCAGAAGGAGACGCTGTTCATCGGCGACTCCAATACGGTTCGCCTGTATGCCAATGGCCTGATCTCTCTGCAGCAGTTCTGTGCGAAAGAGGGCATCGGCACCCATGCCGCCCTCACCGAAGGCATCGTTACCTTCAAGAAGGATAACAACAGCTACACCATCGCACAGGCGGTGGCCAAAATGAAGCCCCGCAGGGTGGTCATCATGCTGGGTACCAACGACAACGGCATGACTGTGGACGAGTTCATCGGCAATTATACCGCTCTGGTGCAGGCAATTCAGGAAAGCTATCCCTACACGGACATCATTGTGAACACTGTCCCGCCAGTGCCGTCCAATCACTCCAACTACCCCAACATGGATCAGACCCGGATTGACGATTTCAACATGGCACTGCTGTCCATGTGCGAGGAGATGGGGCTGAAATTCCTGAACAGCGCCGAAGTGCTGAAGGATGCCAACGGCTACGGCCGGGAGGACTACTATCAGAGCGGCGATATCCATCTGAAGCCGGCGGGGCTCAAGGCAATGCTCAGTTACCTGCGCACCCACGCCTATGAGACCGATGACCGCCGCCCCGATGTGAGCAACATTCCTACTCGTGCAGAGTATACCGCCAACCCCAGCGCAGCCGTGCAGGCACCCAGCAGCTCGGAGGCAGTAAGCTCTTCCTCGGAAGAAGCCGTGCTTTATCAGGCCGGCTATCATGTGGATAAGACCGGCGGCGGCACCCTGAGCAGCGGAAGCACCAGCGGCAAGACGGTGCTGACCTATGACGTCACCAGCACAGAACAATCCATCAGTGTTACCGCTGTTCCGCAGGAAGGCTATGTGTTCGTCAAATGGAGCGATGGTGTGACGCAGAAGACCCGCACCGATACGAAGTTCAAGCAGAACGTGGATGTGACGGCTGTGTTTGCACAGGCGTCCATCCACATCAGCAGCGACGGCAAGGCGGCATTGGGCGATTCCTATACCTTCAAGGCAAAGCTCAGCGGCAAGTATCTGGATGCCGACTCGATCCGCTGGTACGCCAACGGCGTCGAGGTGCCGCAGGCTGCGGGTCGGACAACCGTGAAGGTGGAGGTCGACCCCTCCATGCTCAATGAGACCTTCAAGGTCTACGCGGTGGCCAGCTATAATGGCTGCACCGTTACCAGCAATTCCTTGAACGTGACGGTCAGCGGCGTGACACCCGCTCATTCCGGCAGCAGTTCGTCCGGCTCTCATAGCTCCGGCGGCACCGGCTCTTCCGGTTCTTCGTCCGGTGCATCTTCCGGGGCTTCCTCGGGAGCTACATCTTCCTCCGGCAGTACATCCAGCTCGGAGAGCACTGCTCCTGCGTCCAGCTCTTCCGCTTCCAATGGGGCATCCGGCTCGTCTCACAGCACCAGTTCCGGCACCGGTTCGTCTCATGGAAGCTCCGGCGAAGCAGCTTCGCCGTCACACAGCGCTTCTGTCAGCACTTCCGGCTCCCATAGCTCCAGTGCTTCCGGCAGTGAGAGCACCGCGGCATCCGGCTCGTCTCATGCTTCTTCTTCGGAAGCTACGGCAAGCCGCGAAGCCACCAATGAAGAACCGGCTTCTTCTTCAAATTCCTGAGCGAAGCACCTCTGCCTGCCTTGCTGCATAGGCTGGCAGGAGAGGAGGGGTCTCCATGTTTTTTGAAGGATCCCGCGTCCCGGGTCTGCCGGGCGCAGAGGATGTGACCGATGGTAATGTGGACTACTACGACACCGATTGGGAAAACGTGGAAAATGGTGCACGGGAAGAGGAAATGCAGAAATGCGCTCTTACGCCCTGTGACGCCGGAACTGGCTGCCCGGACAATGATCCGGAGCAAACAGACGAACAGGCGTATGAGATCGTAACAGAATGATAGGAAGCCAGCTCTGCCGGAGGGCAGGGCTGGCTTCTCCCTGTTGTTAAGCGTGCGGTATACAAGGCCGCAGCAAAAGGAAAAGAGGGAAAACCATGGCAAAATATTATTGTGTGCTGTTCGACGCAGACAACACCCTGCTCAATTTTGATGCAGCGGAGGGCAAGGCTCTGGCAGAAACGCTGGTGAACTACGGCATCGAGCCGGACGCCGAGACGGTGCAGACCTACCGTACGATCAACGAAGAACTTTGGCATCAGCTGGAAAAAGGCCAGATCCGCCGCGAAAAGCTGATGAACGAGCGGTTCACTCGCTTCCTCAAAGTGATCGATGCAGCCGGCGATGGTGCCGAGATGAACCGGTTCTATCTGGATCAGCTGTCTACCCACCCGGATCTGATGAGCGCCGGTGTGCTGGATGTGCTGCGGGAGCTGTCTGAGGTGGCAACGCTGGCCGTTGTGACGAATGGCTTCCAGCGAGTGCAGACCCGCCGTCTGGCTGAGTCTGGTATCCTGAACTTTATGGAGGATGTGTTCGTTTCCGAAAAGATGGACAGCGAAAAGCCCAACCGGAAAATATTTGATGGTGCCCTGCGGGCATTGGGCGTGGAGAACCGGGAGCATGTTCTTGTGGTAGGCGACGGTTTGAGCAGCGACATTCAGGGCGGCGCAAATGCAGGTCTTGATACCTGCTGGTTCAATCCGGATCACCACGAAAACCCCGGCAAGGTGGTGCCGACCTACGAGATCGAAAGCCTTGAGCAGCTGTACCCGCTGGTGATGGAAGACGAGGAACTGGCCAATGTAGGCCAGAAGAATCGCCGCCACCAGTGCTGAGCGGCACATTTGAAAAGAACGGATTGGAATTATGCTGATTCATTTGGAAAAATTAGGAAAGAGCTTTGGAGAAAAGATCGTCCTGCACGACGTGACGGCCAGCGTCGAGCGGGAGGATCGCATTGGCATCGTAGGGCAGAACGGTGCGGGCAAGACCACGCTGCTCAGGATCCTGACAGGCGAGTATCAGGATTATGAGGGCGAGTTCAGTGTGACCCACGGCGTGACACTGGGCTATCTGGAACAGAATGCAAAGCTCGATGCAGCGCTCGATATTTATGGAGAGATGCGCTCCACCTTTGCCCCTGTGCTGGATGCCATGGCGCAGATGCAGGTTCTGGAGCGCAAGATGGCGGCATCCCCGGACGATGCCGCACTTCTGGCTCAGCACGACCAGCTGCAAAACATCGTAGACGCCGCCGACGGCTACAATATGGATGTCAACATCAAGAAAGTTCTGTCCGGCATGGGCTTTGCGCAGGATACCTGGACGAAGAACATCGCGGTGCTTTCCGGCGGCGAGCTGACCCGCCTGCGGCTGGCGAAGCTGCTTTTGGAAAAGCCGGACGTCCTCATTCTGGATGAGCCCACCAACCATCTGGATTTCGCCACGATGGAGTGGCTGGAAAATTATCTCAAGAGCTATTCTGGTGCTGTGCTGGTGGTCAGCCACGACCGCTATTTCCTCGATAATGTGTGCACAAAAATCTGGGAGGTCTCCTTCCAGACCATGACCACCTACAAGGGAAACTTCTCTGCCTACCTGCCCCAGAAAGAAGCCTCCGACGCACTGCGCCAGAAGCAGCACGATGCGGATGTGGCATTGGCCGAAAAACTGCAGGACTACGTAGACCGGAACCTTGTGCGTGCCTCCACGACAAAAATGGCGCAGAGCCGCCGGAAGCAGCTGGAAAAACTGGAAATCACGGAAGCGCCAAGAGACGAGACGAACCAGCTCAAGTTCCGCTTTGAATATGACGTAGAACCGTGGAATGAGCTGGTGCTGCTCAAGAATTTGACCATTAAAATCGGCGACCGCACTCTGCTGGAACCCTTTACCTACACGGTGTGCCGCGGCCAGCGGCTGGTGATCGCGGGGCCAAACGGCGCGGGCAAATCAACCCTCATGCAGGTGCTGGACGGCAAGCGCCGCCCTTCCGGCGGCATGGTGCGTCTTGGCACCGGTGCACGCCCCAGTATCTTTGCCCAGCAGCAGAACCGTCTGGGGCAGGGCAGGGTCATCGATGTCATCTGGAACAAGTATCCCCGCATGACGGAGCTGGAAGTGCGCAGCCATCTGGCAAAGCTGGGCTTCCGGGGCGAGACCGTGTTCAAGCCTTGTGAGGCTCTGTCTGGCGGCGAGCTCGCCCGCCTGCGTTTTGCAGAGATCGTGCTGGAACGGCCGAATCTGCTGTTCCTCGATGAGCCAACGAACCATCTGGACATCTACACCCGCGAGAACCTGACCGAAGCACTTATGGCCTACACCGGTACGCTGCTGCTGGTCACTCACGACCGTCATCTGATGAACAGTCTTGCCTGCCCCATCCTCTACCTTGAGGATGGCAAGGCCACCATCTACCCAAACTACGACGCTTTGATGGGGCGCAGTGCCCCGGCGCAGACGGTGCAGAAATCTGCCGAGCCTGCCAAGACAGGCTATGGGAAGGAGCAGCGCCGCCGCCGCGCGGAGCTGCGCGCCAAGATCAAGGCCTGTGAGGATGAAATGGAAGCGTGCGGTGCACGGGAGGTGGAACTGGACAACGAGATCAACTCTCCGGAGGTCTACAACGACCCCGACCTGCTGCGCCAGAAAAGTGATGAGCTCAGCGATCTGCGGTTCCATCAGGAGGAGCTGTTTGCTGCGTGGGAGGCCGCCATGGAAGAGCAGGAAACCTACGAGCAGTCCCAGACCGAAGAATAAAGGAGCGTTTCTTATATGCCGAAAAATCGACACAACTATGAGAAAACACGCCATATTGCGCTGTCCGGCCTGCTGTTTGCGCTGGCAATGGCGCTGTCCTTTATCGAGGGTACATTGACCATCCCGGGGCTTCTGCCGGGCATGAAACTGGGGCTGGCCAACATTGTGGTCATGTACGCGCTGTTTTTTATGGGAGCAAAGCAGGCGCTGGTGCTGGACGTGCTCAAAGCGCTGTTCGTGTTTCTGGTGTCCGGCTTCACTGCAGGGTTCCTCTCGCTGTGCGGCGGTCTTTTGTCTCTGCTGGTCATGTGGGTGCTGTATTACCTGCTGCCGGTGCGCCCTACATGGTTCATTCTGTCCGTATGTGGTGCGCTTGCGCATAATGCGGGTCAGCTGCTGGGTGCAGGCGTTATCATTTCATCATCAATGTCGTTGTATTATGCGCCGGTCATGCTGATCCTTGGTCTTGTGATGGGAGCGCTGACCTCCATCACCTTGAAGGCGATCCTGCCCGCGCTGGGCAGAATGGGCTTTTCCACGCAGGAAAAGCGCGGGGAGGAGTAAAAAACGATCTGTTTTTTTAACAGCTCCGCCCTCTCCGTCACGACTTACGCCGTGCTACCTCTCCCAAAGTGAGAGGCCTTTGGAAGTACGGTGAACCTTCCGGTTTTGCCAAATGCTCCTCCTGGGGAAGCTGGCGAACAGAGTGAGACTGAGAGGGCAAGGACGCTGGCAAAAACCAACGACCGATGCACCACAGTTGCATTTTGGCTGGAAATCAGTATAATAAGGAAACAACCTGCTTTTTTGATAGATTCTCTGACTTACAGGGCTGCCGCATCAGAAGAAGGATCCGGCAGCCGGGAGGTGTTTGCATAATGAGTGAAAAAGTTACGATCAAGGTGGAGCGACGTGAGCTTCATCTGCCTACTATCGCACTGCGCGGCCTTGTAGTGTTCCCCAACAACCTCGTGCATTTCGAGGTGGGCAGGGAAAAAAGCATTGCCGCCGTGGAATGGGCGATGGCCAATAATTCCAATGTTTTTCTGGTGGCGCAGAAGCAGATGGAGACCAATGATCCCGCCCAGCAGGATCTGTTCACTTACGGCGTTGTCGCTGAGGTCAAGCAGGTGCTGCGGGTGTCCGATGATCTCGTAAAGGTTCTGGTAGAGGGCAAGTACCGTGCCAAACTTACCGAGCTGGATACCAGCGGCGACTTTCTGCTTTCTTCTGTGCGTCCGGCACCGGTGCGTTCCGGCAAAAACGACGATGCCGTGGAGACCGAAGCTCTTCTGCGCGCATTGAAGAGCGGATTTGACGAATACCTTGGCATGAACCCGCGTTTGGGCAAGGACGTAGTGTTTGCCATCGTATCCAGCGATGACCCTGCCTTCCTCAGCGAGTATATGCCGGCGAATCTGCTGTTTCGTTATGAGGACAAGCAGGCTGTCATGGACGAAAATACCCTGAACGGCCGCCTGAAAAAGCTCATCGAGATGCTGCGCCGTGAGTGTCAGGTGATGAAGCTCGAAAAGGAGATCGCTGAGAAGGTCAACGAATCCATGGACAAAAATCAGCGGGACTACTATCTCCACGAGCAGCTGCACATTATCAGCGATGAGCTGGGTGAAGGCGACGACACCCACGCTGAAGCCGATGAATACCGCCGCAGGATCACCGAACTGCACCTTGCTGAGGACAGCGAGAAGAAGCTGCTGAAGGAAGTGGATCGCCTGTCCAAGATGCAGGGCAGCAATCAGGAAGCAACTGTCATCCGCACCTATCTGGACACCTGCCTTGACCTGCCGTGGAACACCTTCACGGTGGATGACCTTGACATCGGCCGTGCGCAGCAGATCCTGGATCGCGACCACTATGGATTGAAAAAGGTCAAAGACCGCATTCTGGAGACGCTGGCCGTGCGCAAGCTGGCTCCGGACGTGAAGGCACAGATCATCTGCCTTGTAGGCCCTCCGGGTGTCGGCAAGACCAGTATCGCACGTTCCATCGCAGAAAGCCTTGGCCGCAAGTATGTGCGCATCAGTCTGGGCGGCGTCCGTGACGAAGCCGAGATCCGCGGTCATCGCCGTACCTACATCGGTGCAATGCCCGGCAAGATCATCAGCGCCATGATCTCTGCCAAGAGCTCCAACCCCTTGATGCTGCTGGATGAGATCGACAAGCTGTCGGGCGACTTCCGGGGCGACCCGGCAGCGGCTCTGCTGGAGGCACTGGATCCGGAGCAGAACAGCACCTTCAATGACCACTTTATCGATATCCCGTTTGATTTGAGTCATGTGCTCTTCATCACCACAGCCAACGATCTGGGCAGCATCCCCGGCCCCCTGCGCGACCGTATGGATGTGATCGAACTGCCCAGCTATACCCGCGTGGAAAAGTACAATATTGCCCGCAAACACCTTCTGCCCAAGCAGCTCAAAGCCTGCGGCCTGACCGGTAAGGTCACGCTGAGCCAGAGTGCTCTGTACGGCATCATTGATGGCTATACCCGTGAGGCGGGTGTGCGTAATCTGGAACGCACCATCACCAGTGTGCTGCGGAAATGCGCCCGCAAGATCGCTTCCGGTGAGGCAGAAAATGTTTCCGTTACCGGCACAACGCTGGAGGGACTGCTTGGTCCCCGTTTTGTCAAGCCGGACTTCCTCAACCGCACCAATGCCATCGGCATTGCCAATGGTCTGGCGTGGACGAGTGTGGGCGGCGAGACCTTGCCCATCGAGGTGCAGGTCATCGACGACGGCAGCGGAAAGATCACCGTCACAGGTTCTCTGGGCGATGTGATGAAGGAGAGCGCACAGCTGGCTGTTACCTGGGTGCGCGTCCATGCAGCCGAATACGGCATCAACGCTGAGCGGCTCAAGAAGTGCGACCTGCACATCCACGCCCCTGAGGGCGCAGTGCCCAAGGACGGCCCGAGCGCAGGTGTCACACTGACCACGGCTCTGGTGTCCTGCCTGTCCGGGATCCCGGTGCGCGGCGACGTGGCGATGACGGGTGAGATCACCCTGCACGGCAATGTGCTGCCCATCGGAGGCCTGCGGGAGAAGAGCATGGCGGCCTATCGCGAGGGCATGAAGACGGTGCTGATTCCCAAGGACAACGAGCCCGACCTCTATGAGGTGGACGACGAGGTGAAGAAAAACCTGACCTTCCTGCCGATGTCGAATCTCACACAGGTGCTGAATGCGGCTCTGCTGAAGCCCCAGAACGTGAAAAAAGCGAAGGCTCCGGCCAGCCGCACCCGTAAAAAGACCACGGCGGGGGAGGGCATCGTCCCGCCCGCCGTCGATAAGTCCCAGCCCGGCGCGGTGTGCTGAGGGGAAAAGAACTCCTTCCACCGCTGACGCGGTCCCCCTCCCTCAAGGAGGGAGGCTTTGGCATACCGGAAAGCTTTCCCTCTTCGCCAGAGGCTCCCTCACTGAGACAGACTCCCCCGGCCGGGGGAGGTGGCACAAAGTGCCAGAAGGGGAACAGCTGGCATCGCGTAAGCGATGACTGAAGGAGTTGGGATAGATGGCATTTATCAAAGAAAGGAAAGCTCCATGAATTACAATAAAGCTGATTTTATTGCCAGCTATGGCATTTCCAGCCAGCTGCCCGAGAGCGACCGCCCGGAGCTGAGCTTTTCGGGGCGGTCGAATGTGGGCAAGTCCAGCCTGATCAATAAGCTGTGCACCCGCAAAAATCTGGCGCGTGTGTCCAGTACCCCGGGCAAAACGGCGACCATCAATTTTTATTCGGTGGATGATTGCTATTTCGTAGACCTGCCGGGCTACGGCTATGCCAAGGTCAGCAATGCGGATCGTGAACGCTGGGACGACCTCATCAACAGCTATTTCGAGGCACCCCGTCATCATACGCTTCTGGTGCAGCTGCTGGACTGCCGCCACGCACCCAGTGCCGATGATCTGCAGATGCTCAAGTACCTGCACTATCATCAGATCCCCTATGTAGTGGCTTTGACGAAGGCCGATAAGCTCAAAAAGAGCCAGCTGTCCAAGACGCTGGAAGACTTTGAAAATCTCTGCCGACCCTACGGCTGCCAAAAGGTGGTGCTGACCAGCGGCGAGAACGGCTATGGCATTCCGGAACTGCAGGCAGTACTCAACGCCGCTGTGGAGGCGGAGAACGGGGAAGCAGAGTAATCATGGCTTATAACGAATTTGCGTACTTTTACGATGAGTTCAATGGGGAAGCCGATTACGACGCCCTGTATGCCCACATCCATGCAAAGCTCAAGGAGCACGGCATCCACGACGGCATCCTTGCCGACCTTGGCTGCGGCACCGGTGAGCTGACGTTGATGCTCACGCAGGCGGGCTATGATATGATCGGCATTGACCAGTCCGAAGAGATGCTCTGCGTCGTGCGGGATAAGGCCGAACAGCTGGGGCTTTCCGGCAAGCTGCTGCTGCTGCGGCAGGATCTGCTCAAGCTCGATCTGTACGGCACCATCCGGGGCGCGGTGTCCACCTTTGATACGTTCAATCATATCCCGGATCTGGATACTGCCATCGCCAATGCAGGCTTTTTTATGGAAAAGGGCGGCGTGTTTCTCTTTGACATGAACACGCCCTATAAGCATCAGAAGGTTCTGGGCGACAACGAATTTACCTTTGAGGAAGAGGACGCTTCCTGTATGTGGCGCAACCATTACGATGCGGTGAACCGCCGTGTGGAGATCTCTGTGGACATCGATTATCATGAGACAAACGAGCACTTTCACGAGCAGTTCTACGAGTACACCTATGACCTCGACACCATCCGCGCTGCGCTGGAAAAACACGGATTTTCGCTGGAAAGCGTCTGCGACGGCGAAACATTCGATGCCTTGACGGAGGAAAGTCAGCGCTATTTCTTCTGCGCGGTCAAGCAGTATACACAATTGGAGGGATAACCTATGGCAAATTTGATCCGCGGCCTGTCGGAAAACGGCGGCGTCGTGTTCTGCGGTGTGGATTCGACCGAGATCGTCCGCAAAGCTGAGCAGCTGCACGCCACCAGTGCTACCTGCAGCGCGGCGCTGGGACGTCTGCTTACCGGTGCATCTCTAATGGGTTCCATGCTCAAGGATGACCGGGACAAGATCACCCTGCGCATGTCCGGCGGCGGCCCTGCCGGCGTGGTCATTGCCTGTACCGATGGCACCGGCAATGTGAAGGGCTGCATCGATAATCCCCTTGTGGAGCTTCCTTTGAAAGAGAACGGACACCTGGATGTGGGCGGTGCTGTGGGGAAGGACGGAGTGCTGACTGTCATCCGGGACAACAGCCTGCAAAAAGAGCCTACCGTGGGTCAGGTGCCGCTGGTATCTGGCGAGGTAGCCGAAGACCTGACCGCTTACTACGCCTACAGTGAGCAGGTGCCTACCGTTATGGCATTGGGCGTTCTGGTAGATAAAGACCTGACCATCCTGTGCGCGGGCGGCTTCATGGTGCAGCTGCTGCCTGGTGCCACCGATGCAGAAATTGACCAGCTGGAAAAGAACATTGCGGCGATGCCGTCTGTCACCACCATGCTTCACGAGGGCAAGACCCCCGGGGATATGATGCAGCTGGCACTGGCCGGGTTCAACCCCAATGTGCTGGACGAGCGCGAGGTGCGCTATCAGTGCGATTGCAGCGAAGAGCGTACCAGAGAAATGCTGTTTAGCCTTGGCCGCAAAGAGCTTGTGCGGATGCGGGATGAGGATCCGCACTGTGAGGTCGTGTGTCACTTCTGCCACAGCAGGTATCAGTATGACCTCAACGGTCTGCTTGCGGAGTATGACGCACAGGCCGCAGAGAAAAAGTAAGATAAACAGCGGAATACAAAAGCACCTGCATGTGCTCTCTCCGGGTTTCGGAAGAACGCATTGCAGGTGCTTTTTTCAGCCGCAGATATCTGCCGCCACAGTATAGGACACGGCGTAATCCATCCCATTCCCGTTGACAGCGCAGTCCTCTTTCCGGGCGATGATCTCTGCGTCCGGCCACTCGGCAAACAGCGCCTGCAGGCACTGCATCCGGGCAAGTGCGGCAGCCTGATCTTCGGTACGAAAAATCGTTTCCGGCTGCTGCTTGTAAAAACAGCACTCTTCCACGGAAATGGGAAGGGACAGCCCGAGGATCTCCGGTTGAAAATGCCGGGTCCGCACCACGACGTTCTCCGTCGGCAGCGGCGCTGCAGCGGGCAGAGAGAGCGTGTGCCCGAACAGAACCAGACGATATTCAGAAACGGATGCTCCGGTCAGCTGCGGGCTGTCCATGGTCAGCGAAACCTGCCGGGTGCTGCTCCACTCGAACTGCGCCCGCACCGTCCCTGCGGCGGGCACAAAGATCAACGTGCCATCACGTTCACTGCGTGCTGTGCCGATGAGACCCTGCCCGGACGTTACCACCTGCCCGGGGCTCACCAGCATAGTGCCGCTGATAAGATTTGTGCTCATCACGACGCCGCCGCATTTTGCCCGGATTCCATGAAGCGTTCCGGCGGCAATGTCTGGTTTAGGCTTGGCGGCAGCGGCTTCCACTTCCAGCCGCCCTTTGGCGAAGTTCAGGCTTGCCCATGAAAATTCCCCGCTCTGCACAAGCGCGTATTCCCCGGCGGTGAGTTTTGCATCGGTAACAGCAGCTCCCGGCTGTAATCCCGCTTCCCGCAGGGTGGCAGCTGCCCGCGCAGCCTGTCCGGGGGTCAGGGCGGAGTAATCTGCAAACCAGACGAATCCCTGCGCCCACAGGAGAACAGGAAGAAACAAAGCCAGCCCGACCCAGACCCCTGCTCGCCGCAGCAGGGGACGCAGGGTAAAATAAAATCCCTGCTTTTTCTGCACCCGCAGCCGGACATGCTTCCTTCGGGCCAGCGCGGCAAACTGGCGGTATTGCCATGCGGCGCAGTGGGCGCGAAAACCGCCGGGCAGGGGAATGACCCCATAGGGATGCAGTCCCCGCAGAGCCGCCTCTGTGAGCAGAGCCTCGGTGCTGCCGTTTTGCGCGGTAAATTCCACCGCTGCCCAGTGTCGGATGGGTTCCATCGCTGCCTCCTATTCATCCGAAAAATCTGTGCGCAGAAACCGGCCGCACACCGTCAGCCGGTGCGCGGTAAGGGTGAGGATCTTCAGTTCTTCCCCGTACAAGGTGAATCTTCCCCGGGGCATCTGCAGACAAAGCCGGTTTTCATCGTAGGCGGCGATGGCTCGGAAATGCTCGATCTCCATCCGGTTTCCACTCAGGTAGACCGCAGGCGTGTGGTAAAACCCTTTTGGCGGCTGGCGGAACAGCGCAGCCAGCCATCTGTGCGGGTGCAGACGCCTGCTGTGTGTTTTCGGCATTTCCGCTCCCTCCCATTCCGCAGTGCTATGTGCGGCCAATTGCTACATATATATGGACAGGGAGGGCGCGCTTATGAATCAGAAACTCCGAAAAACCGCATTTTTTCTTCTGGCGCTGCTGACAGCGTTCGTGCTGTTTGCGGAGCCGGAGCTTTGCGCGGACAGCCTGTGTGAGGGTCTGCAGCTCTGCGGAGGCGCGCTTCTGGTGTCACTGTTCCCGTTTTTGATCGTTTCTGCGCTGGTCATACAATGCGGGGCAGGGAAAACGCTTGGATTTCTGTTTTGGCCGGTGCTGCGGCTCATTGGGATCCGAACCAGAAACGCAGGAGGGGTGCTGCTGATAGGACTTCTGGGAGGGTTTGCTCCGGCGGCATCCGCCGCAGCCGAAGCAGTGCGCACCGGTCAGCTCACAGCAAAAGAAGCGTCCGTTTTACTGCCTGCCTGTGTCTGCTCCGGGCCGTCCTTTGTGATCCTGACGGTGGGAGAAGATCTTTTAGGCAGCCGGCCGCTGGGGGTGTGGCTGTTCGCTTCGCAGCTTCTGGCAGGGTATCTCTCGGCTGCATTGCTGAATCGGCTGTGTGGATCGCACCAGCCTGAAGAGGCAGCGAAAGAACTGCCTTCCGATGCGACAGAGCCCCTTCCCGGATTGGACGTTCTTGTTGCGCAGGCGGCAGTGACTTATCTTAAACTTTGCGGATTTGTGCTATATTTCCGGCTTCTTGCGGCTGGAACAGGAGCGCTTCTGCCCGAAAAACTGGCTCTGCTGCCTGCCATATTGCTGGAGGTGTGCTCTGGCTGCGATTATGCATCCCGCACCGGGTGGTGGGCCAGTACTCTGTGCTGCGCAGCGTTGAGCCTGCAGGGGATCTCGGTGCTCTTGCAGGTGCGCACGATCTGCCCGGCGGAGGTTTCTCTCCGGCCATTGCTTGCAGCCAGGATCGTGCATTTGCCGCTGTCGCTGGCGTTGTTTCACCTTGGCATTCCGCAGCGTACAGCAGAGGTCTTCAGCACTCTGTCGGAGCGTGTTGTTATCATGCGCCGTGTCCCTCTGGAGTGTGCTCTGGTGGCGTTCTGCGTGTGCTGCATGACGGCTTGGGAGTTGAGGCGGCGGTTCCAGCCGCACAGCCCGGCACCGAGGCCGCAGCCGGCGGCCTCAAAAACCGGGTAATGGCTGCTTTTGCAGCCAACAACACCGCCACTGTTTGCAATTCATTCAAAAAAAGTGCTTTTTCTTTCAAAGGTTTCATGGTATAATAAAATCTGAATACGACTTCCGGGTCGTTGCCGCCTGTTCCGGCAGCGCGGTGGGATAGGGCAGAGCCACGGCATCACCGCTCTGCCGGGGCAGTGCCCGCAGGGTATGGCGGGCGGGAATTACAAAAAGAGAGGCGATCGAGATGTTGGATATGATCAAGTGCAGCACCGGCGGCGCATACTATGCCCGCGGTGAGTGGGTACCTGCAGACGGAAATGCGGCTGCGGCACTGGCTGCAAAGGGCTTTGATGCAGCAGCCATCGAAAACGCAAAGACCGGCACCATGGCCTATGGCATTCTGCAGGCGCACAACACCAGCAGCGATGCTGACAACCTGAAGATCAAGTTTGATGCCATGGCCAGCCACGACATCACTTTTGTGGGGATCATCCAGACGGCACGTGCGTCTGGTCTGGAGAAGTTTCCCATTCCGTATGTGCTGACCAACTGCCACAACAGTCTGTGTGCCGTGGGCGGCACCATCAATGAGGATGACCATCGTTTCGGTCTGTCTGCCGCTAAGAAATACGGCGGCATCTTTGTGCCTCCGCACCTCGCGGTCATCCATCAGTATATGCGTGAAAAGTTTGCGGGCTGCGGCAAGATGATCCTCGGCTCAGACTCTCACACCCGTTACGGTGCGCTGGGCACCATGGCCATCGGCGAAGGCGGCGGCGAGTTGGCAAAGCAGCTGCTGGGACGCACCTACGATGTCGCCCGTCCGGGTGTTGTCGCCATTTATCTGACCGGCTCTCTGCCTGCAGGCTGCGGCCCCCATGATGTGGCCATTGCGTTGGTGGGCAAGCTGTTCAAGAGCGGCTACGTTAAAAACAAGGTCATGGAGTTTGTTGGCCCCGGCATTGCATCTTTGCGTCAGGATACCCGCAACGCCATTGATGCCATGACCACCGAGACCACCTGCCTTTCTTCCATCTGGGAGACGGACGAGACTACCCGGCGCTTCCTCGCTGTACATGGCCGCGCTGCCGACTACCGGAGGCTGGCTCCGGCGGATCTGGCCTTCTACGACGGTGTGGTGGAAGTGGATCTGTCTGCGATCCGCCCGATGATCGCTCTGCCGATGCATCCGTCCAACGCATTCACCATTGAGGAACTGAACGCAAACCTCGAAGAAATCCTTCATGCCTGTGAGCAGGACGTGCAGAAGCTCATCGGCCGCAAGGATGTCAGCCTTGACCTGTGCAGCAAGATCGAGAACGGGAGACTGCGTGTGGATCAGGGCGTCATTGCAGGCTGTGCAGGCGGCCTTTACGACAGCATCTATGAGGCGGCTTCCATCCTCAAAGGCCATACCGGCGGCTGCGGCGACTACGCCCTCAGCGTGTATCCCGGCAGCCAGCCCATCATGATGGAGCTGGTGCGCACCGGCGTGATCCACGATCTGATGGCAAGCGGTGCGACCATCCGCACGGCTTTCTGCGGACCCTGCTTCGGTGCGGGCGATGTGCCGGCCAACGGCGCATTGTCCATCCGCCATACGACCCGCAACTTCCCCAGCCGCGAGGGTTCCAAGCCCGGCAGCGGTCAGCTTTCCGGCGTAGCTTTGATGGATGCCCGCAGCATTGCGGCTACCACGGCCAATGGCGGCATCCTGACCCCGGCGACCGACGTTGATTACGATCCCACTGTGCCCGAGTATCAGTACGATGCTTCCAGCTACGATACCCGCGTGTATCAGGGCTTTGGCAAGGGAGACTACGACGCGCTGCTCAAGCTGGGCCCCAATATTAAGGACTGGCCCGAGATCGCGCCGCTGGGCAGCAATCTGCTGCTGAAGGTGGCTTCCTACATTACCGACCCCGTCACCACCACGGACGAGCTGATCCCTTCGGGCGAGACCTCGTCCTATCGCTCGAACCCGCTGGGTCTGGCCGAGTTTACCCTCAGCCGAAAGGATCCGGACTATGTGAGCCGCGCCAAGGCCGTACAGGCTGAAGAAATGGCTCGTCGTGCAGGCGAGGGCAGCGTCGAGGTTCTGGAACGGCTGCACAAGGTGCCGGGCTGCGAGGATCTGAGCTGGGACGATGTGCAGATCGCATCCACGATCTTTGCTGTCAAGCCCGGTGATGGCTCTGCACGTGAGCAGGCCGCAAGCTGCCAGCGGGTGCTGGGGGCCGGCGCAAACATCGTCACCGAGTATGCCACCAAGCGCTACCGCTCCAACCTCATCAACTGGGGCATGCTGCCGCTGCAGCTGGCAGGTGCAACGCCGTTCGGTCTGGGGGATTATGTCTTTATCCCCAATGTCCGCGAAGCCCTCAAGGGCGACCTGAAGGACATCAAGGCCTATGTGCTGGGCGAAACCGTCAGGGAGTTTGACCTGTATATGGCTCCGCTGACCGACGACGAGCGCAAAATTCTGGCAGACGGCTGCCTGATCAATTTCTATAAGCACTGATATAAACCCTTTCAGTCATTGCTTCGCAATGCCAGCTCTCCCGAAAGGGAGAGCTTTTTAGCAAGACGGCGCACGGCGGCTTTTGCGGATAAAAAGTATTTAGCAAAAGAAAAAACTCCCCTTCGGGGGAGCTGAGAGGATTTTCTTTGGAGGTTCAATTTCTATGCCCGGCGATCTTCACAATCATTCGACCTGTTCTGATGGCTCGGTGCCCATCCACCGCCTGCCGCTCATGGCGGCGCGGGCGGGGCTGGACACTATGGCAATCTCCGATCACGATACATTGCTCAGTGTGAATTACTGCTATGAGCACCCTGTGCAGGACGGCGTGCGGCTCATTCCGGCCACCGAACTGACCGGCTACGACCACGAGCACCGCCACCGGGTGCATCTGCTGTGCTATTACCCGGATCCGGACAGCAGGGAGCTGAAAGAGCACTGTGATATCCTGCGCCAGCGCCGCAACGAGTGCGGTCTGCAAAGTGCAAAGGAGATCGAGGCATTGTATCCGCAGTTCCGCACGGAGCAGGCGCTGGAATATGCAAAAGACAGCGGTGTTCTGTTCAAAAGCGGGATTATGGAAGCGCTGCATCAACTGGGTCTGTGCGATGCTGTATATGGCAGGCTGTACAGTTACCTTTTTGGCTGGGAGCCGCGCGGCGTGGTACTGCATCAGGTGAAGTATCCTTCGGTGCAGGAGGTGCTCGCCACGGCCAAGGCGGCGGGTGCGGTGTTGGTGTTTGCACATCCAACGGTGTACAAAAGTATGCCGCTGGTACGCCAGCTGGCCAAAGAGGGAATCCTTGACGGTATCGAGGTGGATCACCCCCGCAACAGTCCGGAGGACAGGGCAGAGTGCGCAGCCCTGTGTGAGCAGTACGGCCTGATCCGAACCGGTGGCACGGATTTTCACGGCGCGAACCACAAGGTGCCCCATCCGGTGGGCACCTGCACCACGGCAGACGATCAGGTGGCGCGTATTCTGGAGCTGGCCGTCAAGCGCCGCAGAACAGACGTGTGAACAGACTGCATTGACATTCCGGCGGGCTGTAATATAATAGAAGCAGACGATTTTTGTCAGGATCGCTGCAAGAGAGGATGTATTTGAAAGTATGAGCAAAGAGTTTCGTTTTCCGAACAGCGGCACCTGCTCCAAGCAGACCAATTTTGTGCTGAACGATGACCACACCATCGAGTCCATCGAGGTCGTCGGCGGCTGTAACGGCAATCTGAAGGGCATCTGCCGTCTGGTCAAGGGCATGAAAGCAGAGGATGTGATCGACCGCATGGAAGGCACACTCTGCGGCTTCCGCAATACCAGCTGCCCGGATCAGATCGCAAAGAACCTGAAAAAGGCTCTGGCAGAAATGGACTGAATCATGTTCGACAAAGGGGAGATGCCGGTGGGCGTCTCCTCTTTCTTTTTCCCATCCCGACACAAACGACTGATTTTTTTCTCCCCTTCAGGACTATACTTCCTGTACAAGTGATTTTTCAGCAAGGAGCAGGCAAAATGAGTATCTGGGAGAAAATGGGCTTCGGCGGCTACAAGGGGTTTTCCCATGCGTCGGATCAGCTGCTGCGAGGTGCAGTAGAGCTGGCAGGGGATCTGGGCTGCGAACAGGCGGATACCGGTCATCTGCTGCTGGTGATCCTGCAGCGGGATCACGGTGCGGCAGCACGATTCCTGACCAGCAGACAGATCTGTGAGCCGGATGTGCGGCGTCAGCTGGCAGAGACCCGGCGCACACCGGCACGGCATCTGGATCGCAATGCTTTTGCACCGGATCTCAGGCGCACCATGGACTATGCTCTCATCGGGGCACAGAATGCCCACATGACCCGCGCCGAGCCGGAGCATCTGCTCTGCGCGATGCTGGAAGACGATGGCTGTACAGCCGGGCTGCTGTTGTCTGCCATGGGGCTGCAGCTTGCCGAAGCTGTGCGGGAGTGCCGACAGCTTTCAGGACAGTTTGTTCTGCCATATCAGACGCGCGCTTCTGCCAGTACGCCCCGGGGCAGCCGTGCCAGCGATAAATACTGCCGCGACCTGACCCGTCGTGCCGCAGAACAGGGGCTGGATCCGGTGTTTTGCCGCGAAGCAGAGCTTGACCGCATGGTGGAGATCCTCTGCCGCCGCCAGAAAAACAACCCCTGCCTTGTGGGAGAACCGGGCGTGGGCAAAACGGCACTGGCTGAGGGGCTTGCTCAGCGCATCGCCGCAGATCAGGTGCCCCGTGCGCTGAAAAACCGTCGGCTGCTGGCGTTGGATATGGCAAGCCTTGTGGCAGGCACGAAGTATCGGGGCGACTTCGAGGAGAGGTTCAAGAATCTGCTGGAAGAACTGGTGCGGGACGACAGCTCCATCCTGTTTGTGGATGAGTTCCACACCATCGTGGGGGCGGGTGCAGCAGAGGGCGCCATTGACGCGGCCAGCATCCTGAAGCCGGTGCTTGCCCGGGGTGAGATCCAGCTGATCGGTGCTACCACCAACGAGGAATTCCGCACCCGCATCCAGAAGGATGCAGCGCTGGAGCGCCGCTTTGGCAGGGTGCAGGTGGAAGAACCCACACCGGTGCAGGCGGTGCAGATCCTGAAAGGCCTTGCTCCCCGCTATGAACGCTATCACAATGTCAGGCTGCCGCCCGAGACACTGCAGGCAGCAGTAGAACTGTCGGTACGATACCTGCCCGGCCGCTTTCTGCCGGACAAGGCCATCGACCTTGTAGACGAGGCCTGCGCGGCGGCATGCATCCGCGCAGAGCGGGACAAGCAATCCCGGCCGGTGCTTACGCAGGAAGACGTTGCCCGGGTGGTGGCGCAGACCAGCGGTGTGCCCGCCGAGCGGGTAGGAGAGCAGGAACGGGAGCGGCTGGACAGGCTGGAGGAGCGCCTGAATCATGAGATCGTAGGGCAGAAGCGCGCGGTCGCTGCTGTGGCGGGAGCGATCCGACGCAGCCGCACAGGTCTGGGTGAGCCGGACAGACCCATCGGAGCCATGCTGTTTCTTGGTCCAACCGGCGTTGGAAAAACGGCTCTTGCCCGGGCGCTGGCGGTGAGCTGGTTTGGCAGCGAGAAAGCTCTGCTCAAGTTCGATATGTCCGAGTATCAGGAGCAGCACACCGCCGCCCGGCTGCTGGGTGCGCCGCCGGGTTATCTGGGGCATGATGAAGGCGGACAGCTGACAGAAGCAGTGCGCCGCCGCCCCTACAGCGTGGTACTGTTTGATGAGATCGAAAAGGCACACCCGGATATCCAGAACATTCTGCTGCAGATCCTGGAGGATGGGCAGCTCACAGACTCGATGGGGCGCAAGGCGGATTTTCGCAATACGATCGTGCTTCTGACATCCAACCTCGGAGCGCGTTTTCTGGCCGGTCAGGCAGCTCCGCTGGGGTTTGCGTCCGGCAGCGAGGCGCTGTTTGAAAAGCAGTCGGCGCAGGCCGTCGAGGAAGCAAAAAAGTGGTTTCGCCCGGAGCTGGTGGGACGTCTGGACGAGATGATCGTGTTTCGCCCGCTGGCGGAAGACAGCCTGTGCGCGATCACGGAAAAGATGCTCTGCCAGCTGGAAGAACGCGCTGCCCGCAGCGGTTATCAGCTGCATCATACGCCGCAGGTGGGGCGGGCGCTGGCGGCAAAGGCACACTCTGCCTATGGGGCGCGGGAGCTGCGCCGTCAGGTGGATCGTGCGGTGGAACAGGCACTGGCTGACCGGATCGCTTCCGGCACTGCCTGCGCGGGGCAGCATTGGACGGCAGACTGCACCGCCGACGGCACGGTCGTTCTGCGGGAGGATGAAACGGCAACGATGTAATGCCTTTTGCCGAACGGTCTCAGAACTTTTCCTCTTTGCAACCGGACGTTTTTCTGCTATCATAGAAGCAATAGATAGCAGGAGGACGTCATGCACACTTTATTTATCTTGAACCCCGCTGCCGGAAAGACCGACTGCACCCGTACGCTGCCTTTGCAGATCGATGCGGCTGCGGCGCGGGCGGGGCTTTCCCGCCATGATTACACCATTCAGGCCACGACCCATGCCGGACATGCCCGGGAGCTGGCATACGCGGCCGCGGTGAGAGCACAGCAGACAGGCGAGAGCTTGCGTATTTTTACAGCAGGCGGCGATGGCACCTTCAATGAAGCACTGACCGGAGCCCGTGGCTTTGAGAATGCCGCCGTAGGCTGTCTGCCTTTTGGCAGTGGTAATGATTTTCTGCGCACCTTCGGAACAAAAGATGAATTTCTGGATCTGGACGCGCAACTGGCCGGCGGCACAGCTGTCATTGACCTGATGCAGACCAGCCTCGGCCTGTCGGCGACCATCTGCGCTGCAGGACTGGATGCACAGGTGGCCTATGGCATCCCGAAGTTCCGGAGGCTCCCGCTGTGCGGCGGTGAAATGGCCTATGTGCTCTCCATCGCAGAGCAGCTGTGTGGGCACATCGGACGCAGGGTGGAGTACAGCATCGACGGTGAAACGCTGGATGTTGAGTGCCTGATGTGCGCTGTCTGCAATGGCCGCACCTACGGCGGCGGCTTCTGCGCCGCACCCGAAGCGCAGCCGGATGACGGCTGGCTGGACGTGTATATCATCCGCAAGGTGAGCCGTTTGACCATCGCAAAGCTGCTTGGAATGTACAAGAGCGGAAGGCACTTTCAGAATGGCCGGCTCGTCGATACGGCGCAGCCGTACTTCATCTACCGCCGGGCAAAGCAGGTGACACTCCGTGCCGCCGATGGCCGCGGGCCGATCGTGGCAACGGCCGATGGCGAGTGCGTGCCGTGCGAGCAGGTGACCGTGCAGATCCAGCCGCTGGCAGGCCGTATTCTGCTGCCAAAGCCTGCCTTCGAGCGCTTTGCAGCACAAAGACAGGCAGAGAGTGCGGACTGAGCCGGAAGAACAAAGAAGCGACGGCTGTAGAACGAAAAAAGATAAATCTCCTGTATTGATGGGTGTAGTGCCCAGTAAGTACGGGAGATTTTTGTATGCGAACGAGAATGCTTTCTTGTTATAAGGGCAAAGCAGAGGCTTTACTTGCATTCTTTCAGTATATTAGTTCTCTTTGCTATTCCATTCCAAACGCCCGCTTCATCCTCAGACGGGCTGCGATACGAGGCGAGAAGACAGGCTGCGTCTGGTCGGAGTCAAAACCTGAAAAGTCTGTCTTTCCGTGATTTTGGCAAAGAATAACCTCTTTTTCCGTCTTTTTGTATAAAGTATACAAGAATCGGCACGCAAATTCGGCAATGCGTCCATTGAAAAAAAGACACTGATATACTAGAATATAAGCATAAGAGCGCGGCACACGGCTGCGCACAGATGCAAAGCAGCTATAAGAGAATAACAGGAGGACTTTCTATGCCTATGAAAATGGGTTGGCGCTGGTACGGCGAGGGCAATGACCCTGTCACCCTGAGCGACATCAAGCAGATCCCCGGAGTGACCAGCATCGTCTGGGCGCTGCATGACAAGATGCCCGGCGAGATCTGGGAAGTCGACGAGATCCAGAAGGTCGCTGACCAGATCCATGCCTACGGCTTCGATATGGACGTGGTCGAGTCGGTCAATGTCCATGACGACATCAAGATCGGCCTGCCTACCCGCGATCAGTATATCGAGAACTACAAGCAGTGCATCCGCAACCTGTCCAAGTTCGGCGTCAAGGTCATTTGCTACAACTTCATGCCCATTTTCGACTGGACTCGCACCGATCTGTTCCACCCTGTGGGCGACGGCTCTACCGCGTTGTTCTACGAAAAGGCCAAGATCAAGGGCGACTACAAGGCTATGGCCGAGTACATCATGTCCTTCACTGAAAAGTATAACATGACCTTCCCCGGCTGGGAGCCGGAGCGCATGGCAAAGCTGGACGAGCTGTTCAAGGCCTATGCCCCTGTCACCAAGGAAAAGCTCTGGGAGAACCTGAAGTACTTCCTTGAAGCCATCATGCCCACCTGCCACGAGTGCGACATCAAGATGGCGATCCATCAGGACGATCCCCCTTGGGATATTTTCGGTCTGCCCCGTCTGCTGGTGGATGCTGAGAGCATCGACCGCTTCCTGAAGATGGTGGACGATCCGTACAACTGCCTGACCCTGTGCACCGGCAGCCTGAACGCAAACCCCAACAACAACTGTGCCGAGATCGTGCGCAAGCACTGTGACCGCATTGCCTTTGGCCATATCCGCAACATCCACCACTTCCCCAACGGCGACTTCTCCGAGGCTGCTCACCGCGACTGCTGCGGCGAGACCGGTATCATCGAGGTGCTGCGTGCCTACCATGACTGCGGCTATGAGGGCTACATCCGTCCCGACCACGGCCGTCAGCTGTGGGAGGAAGGCCCCGGCAACTGCCGTCCCGGTTATGGTAAGTATGACCGCGCTCTGGGCGTCCAGTATATGCTGGGTGTCTGGGATCTGCTGGATCGTCTGGATGAAGAGAAAAAGAAGGGCTGATGAATATGAAGCTGTCTGAGATCAAAAACGGCAATCTGTCTGCCGAGTGGGCAGAGAAGGGCTACGAGCTGCCCAAATTCGACATCGAGGCCGTCAAGGCCAAGACCCATGCCGAGCCGACTTGGGTGCATTTCGGCGCAGGCAATATCTTCCGTGCGTTCCCGGCTGCTGTCCTGAACGACGCACTGAACAGCGGCAAGTACGACCGCGGCGTTATCGTGGCCGAGAGCTTTGACTACGAGATCATTGACAAGGCTTACCAGCCCTACGATAATCTGAGCCTGCTGGTCTGCCTGAAGTCCACCGGCGAGATCGAGAAGAAGGTCATCGCCTCCGTTACCGAGAGCCTGAAGGCTGACTACTCCTTCGGCGCCGACTGGGCACGTCTGGTGGAGATCTTCCAGAACCCCAGCCTGCAGATGATCTCCTTCACCATCACGGAGAAGGGCTACGGCGTTGCTCCTGCGGATCTGGAGCGCGGCCTGACCCCCGTGCTGGCTATGGGCAAGGTCACCGCTCTGCTGTATGAGCGTTTCAAGGCCGGCGCACTGCCTCTGACCGTGCAGAGCATGGATAACTGCTCTCACAACGGCGATAAGGTCAAGAGCGCTGTCCACGCCTACGCCGCAAAGTGGGCGGAGCAGGGTCTGGTGCCCGCTGAGTTCCTTGCTTATGTGCAGGATGAGACCAAGGTCACTTTCCCCTGGAGCATGATCGACAAGATCACCCCGCGCCCCGACGCGAAGGTGCAGGAGATGCTGGCCAAGGATGGCTTTGAGGACAACTATACCATCGTGACCGAGAAGCACACCTTCACCGCACCCTTCGTCAATGCTGAGGAGACCCAGTACCTGTGCATCGAGGATCACTATACCAACGGCCGTCCTCCGCTGGAGCTGGGCGGTGTGCTGTACTGCGACCGCGAAACCGTTGACAAGATCGAGAAGATGAAGGTCTGCACCTGCCTGAACCCGTTGCACACTGCCATGTCCATCTATGGCTGCATGCTGGGCTACACCCTCATCTCTGCCGAGATGGCAGACGAGGATCTGCGTTCCTTCATCCAGAAGATCGGCTACATCGAGGCGATGCCTGTGGTCGTTGACCCCGGTGTGCTGAACCCCTATGAGTTTATCGGCGCTGTCATCAACCGCCGTCTGCCCAACCCCTTTATGCCCGACGCTCCCCAGCGTATCGCGACCGATACCTCCCAGAAGCTGGCCATTCGCTTCGGCGAGACCATCAAGGCTTACGAGGCACGCGGTCTGGACAAGGGCAACCTGATCCTGATCCCGCTGGTGCTGGCAGGCTATGCCCGCTACCTGAAGGGCATCGATGACAATGGTCAGGCCTTTGAGCCTTCCACCGATCCGCTGCTGGCTGAACTGCAGGCCATCGTTGCTCCGCTGGAGGTCAAGGAAGGCGAGCAGGACTTCAGCTGCCTGAAGAAGCTGTACAGCCGTGTTGACGTGTTCGGCGTGGATCTGTATGCCGTTGGTCTGGGCGAGAAGATCGAGTCCATGGCCAAGGAGCTGTTTGCCGGTAACGGTGCGGTGCGCAAGACGCTGCACAAGTACACCGTTGCCCGTTGAGCCCCGAAATGAATTAAGCGATTCCCGTTTCCCGCGCTGCGCTTTGCTTTGCCGCAGCGCGGGCTTTTGTTTTTTGGACAGATTATGGCAGGCTGTGTGTCGGTGGCTTTCTCCTCAGACACGAATAGGGGCATTCCATCGCCCGCCCTACTGCCTGCGGCAGCAGGGACCCATCCCGGCGGATGGTCTTCGGAGAAACTCCCGACCTGCAGCCCGGTGCAGGGCAATAAAAAAGCTGGAACAGCCGCAGCTGTTCCAGCTCGAAGGGAAGCAAAGGGTCACTTCCGCATGTCATGTAATTTTTCAGCGGGCAGCTTTTCCTGCAGCACCTTCCACACGGCTTCGGTGCGGTCGTTGAGCAGAAACGCTTTGCCCTGTTCGACGTACAGGTATACCGACGCAGGCATCCGGTAGGCGCAGTAGATGCTTTCCCAGGAGTGCTGTTCAGTGGGCGCAGCCTTGTCCTGGCTGCCGACCATCCAGATGGAAGCGCCCTCTTCACTCAGCTCAGTGCGGTAGAAAGGGCGGGGAAGATGCATTTTTTTGATCTGCTGCGATAGACTGTAGAAGTACATGCCGAAGTAGGTGGCCGGCAGACCGATGGCCACGATGGCCAGCACGGCGCTCAGCAGCCCGGCACCCGGGCGTTTGCCGAGCTGTGAAAGGCAGATGCCGGAAAATACCAGCATAATCACGGCAAAAATGGCGGGGCGCATCCAGCTTCTGTGATGATGGAACACGTCGAACACGGCAAAATCATGGAAGCCCTGCTCATCCATCGTGGTGGAAACGGAGATCGTTTGGGACATAAAGTCGCCTCCTTTAAGTATCATTGAAATCGTATCACATTTGTGTCGGTTAAGCAAGAGAAAAACCATGAATGGAACGTGAAATTGCCGGAGCGGGAGCCCGCGGCAGCATCCATTTTGTCACGCTGCCTGTAAAAACAGCATCTGAGCCTTGCAAACACCGAGACAACCGTGTTAAAATAAGCTGTTATAACACGAAAGGAGGGCGGCGAAAATGGGAAGGGGAAAACTGCGGATCACGCTGAAGCAGCGCATCGGCTTGTGCCTTGCGGCTTTTTTTACAGCACTTGCAGTTCAGATCGCCCTCAACAGCTTCCAGACCCGCGCCGTGCGGGAGGTGCAGGATGAACTGATGAGCAGCTTCAACGCCATCAGCCGCTTTCAGGGCGGCGTGGAAAATTCCATCGGTGCATTGGAGGATTACCGATGGGAGAACAGCGAGACCGGCGAGATCATCACCCGGCTGCAGGCGGCATCCTCCACCTGCAACGCATGGCTCTGGCGCATTGGTACCGGCATGAGCAGCTTGAAGAATGTCAGCGATAAGCAGCAGGTGCTTTACGGTGCAGTGAGCACCACCTATCAGACCTATACCGCCTTGCTGGAGGAGCTGGAAGAGAAGCTCCGTACTGGGCGGGATGCGGAGGCCTCGCAGCTGTATTATGCAAAGGTGTCGCCCTGCGGCGACTATCTGCGGCAGTATACACTGCAGCTGCTGGAGACATCCATTCTGGACGCCCAGACTACTTACACTGCCATTTCTGCCCTGAACGAACGGATCAGCATGCTGCAGACCGTAGTAGTAGCACTGTGTGTGTGGCTGGGCTGCATCACGGCCATGATGGTCATGCGTCTGCTGACCCCAGTGCAGCAGATGATCGCGGCCTCTCGTGCCGTTGGAAAAAGCGAGTTCGATACCCCGGACATCCCGCTGCCCAAACAGCCGGAGATGGCGCAGCTGGCAGAATCCTTCAACATCATGAAGCATTCCATGGCGCAGCAGGTGACGACCCTGCAGGAGAAAAACGAGATCGAGCGGGAGCTGCACCGCCAGAAGACCGAAGCGCTGGAACTGCAGAACCGCATGGAGCGCAGCCGGCTGCAGCAGCTGCGCAGCCAGATCGACCCGCATTTTCTGTTCAATACGCTGAACGTGATCCAGCAGACGGCGGGCGTGGAAAAGGGCTACCGCACGCAGGCACTGATCGTTGCGCTCTCGCATCTGCTGCGCTACAGCCTGATGAGCAACAACGAGCAGGTGCCGCTTTCCCGCGAGGTGCGCATCGTGGACGAGTATTACTCCATCTATCACGTCCGTTTCGGTGACCGGGTGCGCATGGAGTGGCGTTTTTCCGATTCGCTGGATCTGACTGAGACCATGGTGCCATCCTTTATTCTGCAGCCCATCGTGGAAAATGCCTTCAAGCACGGCATCTGCCCTAAGGAAGAGGGCGGTGTTGTGCGCATCCGGATCAGCCCTCTGCGGGAGAAGGGACTGCTGTGTATCCGTGTGCTGGACAACGGCATGGGGATTCCGACGGAGCAATTGCAGCAGCTGCGTGCAGCCCTGAGCGAGCCGGGGGAGCGTTGGGAGCACATCGGTATCTATAATGTGGCGGCACGCCTGCGCCTGCTGGACGCACGCAGCCATTTTGTGATCCGATCGCATCCGGGGCGGGGCACATCGGTGGTGCTTTATCTGCCTCTGGCAGAAAACGAGGAGGAGTTTGAGGAATGATTCGTGTGTTGATCGCGGATGATGAGACGCTGGAGCGGGAGACTCTGGCAGACATCGTGGAGCGCCGGTTTGAGCATGAGGTGACTATCCAGACCGCAGAAAACGGACGCAGGGCTGCAGATACGGCGGTGCTCTGGGGCGCAGACCTGATCCTGATGGACATCGAGATGCCCGGAATGAATGGTCTGGATGCCGCCCGTGCCGTGCTGAAACAGCGCCCGGAGTGCAAAGTGATCTTTGTTACAGCTTACAGCCTGTTCCAGTATGCCCACGAGGCCATGCATCTGGGTGCCTGCGACTACTTGCTCAAGCCGGTGGACCCCGATGAGGTGGAGGCCTCCATCCGTAAGGCGATCCGCCAGATCGAGGCAGGCCGCCGTCTGGCCGAGCTTGCCCCGGTGCAGCCTGAGCCGGAGCTGGACGCCGACGCCGCAGAGGGGGAGGAGAATGACCGCAATGCGCTGGTCATGGCGCACGTGCGCAAATATATGGAGGATAACTATATGTTCGATCTCTCACTGGACAGTGTGAGCGAGATCCTGCATATCAGCCCGGCATACCTCTCTGCGCAGTTCAAGAAATATCAGAAGACAAACTTTCTGGACTGTCTCACAGAGCTTCGCATCAACGCAGCCAAAGAACTGCTTGCAGATCCCTTCCGTTCGGCGGCGGAGATCGCATCCATGGTGGGTTATGAGGATTCCAGCTATTTTGCCCGTGCTTTCAAAAAACGTACCGGTATGACCCCCACGCAGTACCGTAAGGAAGCCGCAAAGGCTGCCCGGGAGGCCAGACCGTGACCCGCCGTCAGCTGCTGACAGCGCTTCTGGGCGCTGCGCTGATGGCACTGCCGCTGCCCGGCTGCGGCGGAGAGCAGCCGGAACAGAAGCAGAAGCCGGAGCTGATCCTGCGGTATGCCGAAAATCAGCCGAAAGACTATCCCACTACGCAGGCGGCGCTTGCTTTTGCAGAAAAAGTCAGCCAGCGCACGGATGGCCGGGTAAAGATCCTCGTCTACAGCGGGGGAGAACTGGGCGCGGAGCAGAGCGTCATCCAGCAGATGCAGTTCGGCGGCATCGATTTTTCCCGCGTATCCCTGAGCCAGCTGGCAGAGTACGAGCCGGCGCTGAGTGTGCTGCAGCTGCCGTACCTTTATACCGATGCCAGCCAGATGTGGCGGGTTCTGGATGGTCTGGTGGGAGATGAGTTTCTTTCCATGCTGGACTCACTGCAGCTGACCGGACTTTCCTGGTTCGATGCCGGCGTGCGCAGCTTCTACACACGGGAAAAGGTTGCCTGTCTGGCAGATCTTCAGGGGCTGACTCTTCGGGTGCAGGAGTCGGATATGATGAGCGAGATGATCTCCGAACTGGGAGCAAAGCCGGCGCAGGTGGTCTACAGCAAGGTTTACGCTGCGCTGCACAATGGAGAGATCGATGGGGCAGAGAACAACTGGCCCAGCTACGAAGCGATGGGGCACTATGAGGTGGCACCGTATTTTCTGAAAGACGAGCACACCCGTGTGCCGGAGGTTCAGCTGGCCAGTCCGGCTGTGATGCAGAAGCTGGCAGAGCTGGACGAGAGTTTCCCGGAGATCGTGCGGGAGTGCGCCCATGAAAGTGCAAAGGTGGAGCGGGAGCTCTGGGCACAGCAGGAAGCAGAGTCGGAGCGCAACATGCGGGAGCGCGGCATTGAAGTGACCGAACTGGACGAAGCAGAAAAGGCAAAGTTCCGTGCGGCCGTACAGCCGATGTATGATTCATTCGCCAGTCAGAAGGACCTGATCGCCCGGATACAAGAAGCGTGAGCGGAGCCTTTCCCCTCGAGGAGAGGCTCCTTTTTTGCCTGAAATACAGGAATGTATCCAACGTGTCAGCCAGAATGCACAAACGCGGGAGAATCCAATTGACATATTTTACAAAAGAAATTCCGACTTTCTTTCAAAAAGCAGGACATTTTTTGAAAGCTCTTGTTTCGGTTCAGAAAATTTGCTAAAGTATGTACAGTAAATGAACGACCGATGAGTCCTGTGCAGACCGGGTCGTTCCAATTAGAGAAAGAGGAGATTTGTTATGAAAAAGATTTCTCGTCGCAGCTTTCTGGCAGCCGCAGGTGTTTCCGCTGCTGCTCTGGCACTGACCGCATGCGGTGGCTCTTCCAACAGCACCGCTGCTTCCACCTCTACCGCAGCTTCTTCTGCAGCTGCCGGTGATGCTGCTGCCGCTGCAAATGATCCCAAGGTGACTCTGGTCTACGCCGAGGTCAACCCGCTGGATACCATCGTTGGCCAGACTGCTACCCACTTCAAGGAGAAGGTGGAAGAGCTGACCGGCGGTTCCGTCGTCATCGACGTGCAGGCTTCCGGCGTTCTGGGTTCTGAGAATGACGTTCTGGATGCGATTCTGGGCGGCTCCACTTCCATTGATATGAGCCGTATCTCTGCTTTCGCCCTGACCAGCTATGGCTGCAACAAGTCCAAGCTGCTGTCCATCCCCTTCACCTTTGAGAACCGCGCACACTTCTGGAATTTTGCCAACAGCGATCTGGCACCGGAGTTCCTGAGCGAGCCTCAGGAACTGGGTCTGCCTGTTCGCGGCGTCTTCTACGGCGAAGAAGGTTTCCGTCACTTCTTCACCGTCAAGCCTGTTTCCGGCATCGCTGATTTCAAGGGTCTGAAGCTGCGCGTGTCCAACGACCCCGTTATGAACGGCATGGTCGAGGGTCTGGGCGCAAACCCCACCGTCGTTTCCTTCGGTGAGCTGTACAGCGCACTGCAGACTGGTGTTGTCGATGGTGCTGAGCAGCCCATCGCAAACTACAAGTCCAATGCATTCCCCGAGGTTGCAAATAACCTGATCCTCGACGGTCACACTCTGGGCGCTATTCAGGCTGTTATCACCGATAACGCATGGAGCAAGCTGACCGAGAACCAGCAGGCTGCCATCATGGAGGCCGGTGCTGATACGCAGGCATTCAACGCAGAGCTGTCTGAGACCGCTGAGAACAAGGTTCTGGATGAGCTGAAGAGCTCCGGCTGCAATGTCGTGGATGTTCCCGATAAGGCACCCTGGCAGGAAGCTTGCCAGAAGGTCATCAGCGAGAATACCTCCGATCAGGCTGAGCTGTACCAGCAGCTGCTGGACATGAAGGCATAATCAAAAAGGCCGTTTCATTCTGAAATAGTACATAGCCCGGCGGGGAACTACGGGATACGCCCGCAGACCTGCCGGGTTTTTATATGGAGGAATTTCTATGCCGAAAATCTTTACCACTCTGGATAAGATCAAGCCGGCGTACGACATTACCTACAAAGTGGTGTTGTTTATCTGCAAGCTGCTGCTGATCGCAGATATCCTCATCACCACCATGTCGGTCATTGGTCGTTACGTCTCGTTCATCCCGGATCCGGCTTGGTCGGAAGAAGTTGTTCTGACCTGCATGAGCTACATGGCTGTGCTGAGTGCCGCGCTGGCCATCCGCCGCGGTGCACACATCCGCATGACTGCATTTGACGTGTACCTGCCGAAGGCCGCTGTCAAGGCGCTGGACATTCTGGCAGACGTTGCCGTGATGATCCTTGGCGTGGTCATGATGGTGGTGGGCTGGACCTACGCCACCACCTTGGGCGGCCGTGGTTTCTATGTTTCCATGCCCTGGCTGAGCCGCTTCTGGATGTACTTCCCGGTGCCTCTGGCCGGTGTTGCCATGATCATCTTTGAGATCGAATCTCTGTACAACCACATCAAGAGCTTTTTTGTAAAGGAGGAAATGTAATATGACAGTTCAGACACTGGCTATCATTGTCCTTCTTGTCAGCTTTTTTGTAATGATCTTCCTGCGTTTCCCCATCGCCTACGCCGTTGGCCTGTCCAGCGTGCTGTGCATGCTGGTGCAGGGTCAGGCACTGACCGACGTTTGCCGACTGATGGTCAAGGGCATCTCCTCCTTCAGCCTGATGGCTGTGCCGTTCTTCATCACCATGGGCGTGCTCATGGGCTCCGGCGGCATTTCGGAAAAACTGATCGCTCTGGCTGACGCCTGCGTGGGCTGGATGCGCGGCGGCATGGCAATGGTCAACATCGTTGCCTCCTACTTCTTCGGCGGCATTTCCGGTTCTGCATCTGCAGATACCGCTTCCATCGGTTCCATCATGATCCCCATGATGGTCGATCAGGGTTACGACGCCGACTTCTCCACGGCAGTTACCATCACCTCCTCCTGCGAGGGTCTGCTGGTTCCTCCGAGCCATAACATGGTCATCTATGCTACTACTGCCGGCGGCATCTCGGTCGGCAGCCTGTTCCTGGCAGGCTACCTGCCCGGTGCTCTGCTGGCCATCGTCCTGATGATCGGTTCCTACATCATCTCGGTCAAGGAGAATTACCCCAAGGGTTCTCCGTTCAGCATCAAGGGCTTTGTCAAGCAGCTGGGCACTTCTATCTGGGCGCTGGCCGCTGTTGTCATCGTCGTGTTCGGTGTTGTCGGTGGTGTGTTCACCGCTACTGAGTCCGCAGCAATCGCGGTTATCTATTCCCTGTTCGTGTCGGTGTTCATTTACAAGGGTCTGGACTGGAAGGGCGTCTGGCATGCGTTGGATGAGTGCGTGAACACCCTGTCCATCGTGCTGATCCTGATCGCTACCTCTGCAGTGTTCGGCAACTGCCTGACCATGCTGCACGTGCCGGATCTGGCTGCAAATGCCATCACCAGCGTCACCGATAACCCCTACATCATCGCTCTGCTGATCGACCTGAT
>CAKSTO010000019.1 GCA_934501115.1 uncultured Faecalibacterium sp. | reverse complement strand
AAACCTCTCCCCTTCGGGAGAGGTGGCACGGCGCAGCCGTGACGGAGAGGGTTTTTGTCAGAAAAGAGGATTTGAAATGAGAAGCGACAATGTGACCAAGGGTTCGGAGCGCGCCCCGAACCGAAGCCTGTTCTATGCACTGGGCTACACCAAGGAAGAACTGGAGCGCCCGCTGATCGGTGTGGTGAGCGCCTACAGCGAGATCGTGCCCGGCCATATGAATCTGGACAAGATCGCCGATGCCGTCAAGGCAGGCGTTGAGATGGCGGGCGGCACTCCCATCCTGATCCCCGCCATCGGCGTGTGCGATGGCATCGCCATGGGTCATGTAGGTATGAAGTACAGCCTTGCCTCTCGTGAGCTGATCTGCGACAGTGTGGAGACCATGCTCATGGCTCACCAGCTGGACGGTCTGGTGCTGGTGCCCAACTGCGATAAGATCGTGCCCGGCATGGTGATGGCAGCGGTGCGCATGGATGTGCCCGCTGTGGTCTGCTCCGGCGGCCCCATGCTGGCCGGTACCTACGGCGGCGAAGAGGTCAGCCTTTCCAAGATGTTTGAGGCTGTGGGTGCCTACAAGGCCGGCATGATCACCGAGGATCAGCTGGAGGACTGCACCTGCAACTGCTGCCCCAGCTGCGGCAGCTGCTCCGGCATGTACACCGCCAACAGCATGAACTGCCTGTGCGAGGCCATCGGCATCGCACTGCCCGGCAACGGCACCATTCCCGCCGTCTACTCCAAGCGTCTGCAGCTGGCAAAGCACGCCGGTATGGCCATTATGGATATGGTCAAGAAGGGCATCACCGCACGCCAGATCATCAACGAGCGCTCCATCCGCAACGCTCTGACCTGCGATATGGCGCTGGGCTGCTCCACCAACACCGTGCTGCACCTGCTGGCCATCGCCTACGAGGCCGGTGTGCCCATCGACCTGAAGCTGTTCAATGAGATCAGCGCCAAGACCCCGAACCTGTGCCATCTGGCACCGGCCGGCCCCACCCACATGCCGGACCTGTACGCCGCAGGCGGCATCCCCGCCGTGCAGGCAGAGCTGGCCAAGAAGGGCCTGCTGGATCTGGATGTGCCCACCGTTACCGGCAAGACGCTGGGCGAGAACATCAAGGGCGCACACATCCTGAACGACAAGGCCATCCGTCCCATCGACAACCCCTACTCCCAGACCGGCGGCCTGCAGATCCTGTGGGGCAACATTGCACCGGACGGCTGTGTGGTCAAGCGCAGCGCCGTGGCACCCGAGATGCAGCAGCATTCCGGCCCGGCGCGGGTGTTTAACAGCGAGGACGAGGCCATTGCCGCCATTTACGCGGGCAAGATCGTCCCGGGCGATGTGGTGGTCATCCGCTACGAAGGCCCCAAGGGCGGCCCCGGCATGCGCGAGATGCTGAACCCCACCTCCGCACTGGCCGGCATGAAGCTGGACAAGACGGTGGCGCTCATCACCGACGGACGATTCTCCGGCGCAAGCCGCGGCGCTGCCATCGGCCATGTCAGCCCGGAGGCTGCTTCCGGCGGCCCCATCGGTCTGATCGAGGAGGGCGATACCATCAGCATCGATATCCCCAATGCAAAGATCACGCTGGAAGTCTCCGATGAGGTTCTGGCCCAGCGCAAGGCAAAATATGTGGCTCCCGAACCCAACATCAAGACCGGCTGGCTCAGCCGCTATGCACGCATGGTCACCAGTGCAAATCTGGGCGCTGTGCTGAAGTAAGATCTGCGCAGGCGGTGGGCGGGAGATTTCTCGGCATTGGAACCGACTGCGGATTGTGTTCAATCAAAGAAAGGCTGCCGTGCGGATGCACGGCAGCCTTTTTGCTGCACGGAAAAGTTTCTTCTCAGCCGAACAGGCTCTTGGTATTGTGCATATAAACGGACAGGACTAATCCGACGCAAATATACAGCATCAGCACAGAGCTTCCGCCTGCAGAGTAGAAGGGCAGTGTGACGCCGATGACCGGCAGCACCCGCAGGTTCATGCCGACATTCACGGCGATCTGCGCCAGCAGCGCACCGCCGATCCCGGCGCAGATATAGCTGCCCAGCAGATCTTCGCTGCGGGCGCCGGTGGAAAAGGTTTTGATGACCAGCGCCAGCAGAACGCCCAGCACGATGCACAGCCCCACAAAGCCGATGGCATTGCCCAACCAGCTGAGGATGAAGTCGTTGTGGGCGTTGGGCACGCTGTAGTATCGCCCGCCGAACAGTCCGTTGCCGAAGATGCCGCCGGAGCCGATGGCGATCTCGCCGCGCTGCTGCTGGTAAATGATATTTTTCCATGTCGCCTCGTTGGGAGCCCAGCCGGTAGTGTTTTCCGGGTCAATGACGGCGAGGATGCGGTACCACTGATAGCCCTTGCCGATCTTGTCGCTGAAAAAGGCGAAGGCGGCTGCCACTGCCACACCGGCGGCAGAGACTGCCCCGATGATGTATTTCCAGCTCAAACCGGCAGAAAACATCATGCAGCAGCCAATGATGCCGTAGATGATGGCTGTGCCGTCATCGCCCTGAACATGGATGATGGCGATGGGCACTAGAAGGTGCAGCAGCAGCTTTGCCAGCTCCTTGGGCTCGTTGATGCGGCTGCGCACATTGTTCAGATGCATGGCAAAGGTCAGGATGAAACTGATCTTTGCCAGCTCCGTGGGCTGGAACGTAAAGCCTCCCAGCTTATACCAGGAGTAGTTGTCGGTATCGCCTGCGTTGTAGCCGATGGTCAGCGGGCCGACAGTGACATTGCGGATAAACAGGGTCGGCAGCACCAGCCCCCACGTCACTGCCACGTGCACCGGCCAGACCTTGACGAGACTGCGGTAATCGACGCAGGACAACAGCAGCGCGGCGGCGATGCCCAGAACAGCCGCACCCGCCTGCACCAGCGCCCGGCGGTAATCGCCGATGCCTGTGATGGCACCGGTGACCTCGTCCACCGCAAAGCCATTGCCCTGCTTTGCTGCCCAGGAGGCCAGAGCCACCACGGCCATCGTACTGCTGAAGATGCACAGCAGGAGATAGACCTTATCGGTTCGCTTGAAATATTGCCGAATGCTTTCCAAGAAAGCACCACCTTTCAAAAAAACACTGCGGTATCTTTTTATTGCACGCTGCAGCGGGCAATAAAAACCCAGTTTAGTTTTATTATACACAGACGGCTGCAGGAATGCAATGCGGCGATTGTGACAGCTTTGAAAAATCCCTGCGGGAGCTTGACAAAGCATGGGGGACACTCTACAATGAGTACACATGGAGCGGATTGTGCCGCTGCAAAGACGAAACAGAAAGACCGGCGGTCGGGCAGACTTCTGCCGGGAGGGGCGTGCTGGATGCACAGCCCCGGAGGAATGGGAAATATGATGCATCAATGGAAATGCCGCCTCGTGTGTGCCCTGTGCGCACTGGCCATGCTGGCTGCTCTGACGCCCACGGCGGCTTTTGCTGTGCAGCCTGCTGCGGCAGAGCCTGCGCAGCAGAGCCTGACAGCTTCGGATGTGCGGGAAATGCAGCAGGCCGATGACGCGGTTGCCGCCCTGACCGACAGCGTCAGCTTTGAACAAATGTCAGAGCCGGAACGCGGGGCAGCGGCTCGTGCCCGGCTGGATGAACTGACGGCGCAGGGACTGGTCGCAAAGGGGTCGGTCTATATGGATGAGGAAAACGGCATGATCAGCTTTGCCTACTCCTGCGGTGCGCTGGGCGGCATCCTGCTCACGGACCCGGACGAGGAAAACGGCGTTTTGTCGCTGCAGGCAGGGCAGCTGAAAGAAGCTGCGCAGGAGTTTGCCGAGAATAAACGGGTGGGCACGGCAGTCATCTACTATGCTTTTGACGATACGGTCAACAGTTCACGCTACCCGTACTACACCTATATGCAGGACTACTGGAACTCGGTAGGGCTGCAGACCGAGATGGATACCACGGTCACTCTTTCGGATCTCCGCCGCATGGACGATTATGATCTGGCGATCCTGAGCACACACGGCGCCTATTATACCTATGAGTACGGCCTGTTCTGGAAAAGGACTGCGACAGAACCGCTGATCCTGCTGACCGAGCGGTCGGATTTCTGGGGCGATCTCCGCTACGGCTTTGACCTGCTGAGCCACCGTGTGGTCAAGATCAACGGTATGTACGCTGCTACAGCAGATTTCTTCCGCAATGCATACCACGGCAGCGGCATCGTGCTGAGTGAGACCTGCGAGTTCTACGGCAAAAGCGGCGATGTGGATCCGTCCATTGCAGACGCACTGCTGTCTGGCGGAGCAAGAGCCGTGGCGGGCTATGTGAACAACGTCTACTCCGTGTATTCCCGCAGCATGCTGTGGGCGATGGTCAACCGGATGATCGAGGGTGAGACATTGTCCGAGGCTGCCGACTATGCAAAGGAAATTTACGGCACAGACGATCTCCTCTGGTACAATGCACAGGGTGGAAAACACCCGCATGCGGCGGCTTCGTATCTGATGCTCAGCGGGAACCGGGATGCCGCACTGCCCGACCCCTATCCCGAGGAGAGCGGCAGGTCTGCGGCCTGACAAAGCCGGGCATTGCGCTTTTATGCAAAGTATATTATACTAAGGGATGGCAGAGCTTTCTGCTGTCCCTTTTGTTATGAATGAGGTAATCTTCATGTCAGAATATATCACCCATTCCCGCGCCGAGACTGTGGCGCTGGGCAGACGAATGGCAGGAGTGCTGGCTCCGGGAGCACTCATCACCTTTACCGGCGGGCTGGGCGCGGGCAAGACCGCTTTCACCGAGGGCCTTGCACAGGGTCTTGGCTGCACCGACCCGGTCTCCAGCCCTACCTTTGCCATCGTCAACTACTACCGCGGGCCGAAGCCGCTGGCGCATTTCGACCTGTACCGCATTTCCACCGAGAATGATCTGTGTGCGGCAGGCTTTTACGATTATCTGGATCAGGGAGCCGTTGTGGCGGCAGAGTGGAGCGAGAACTTCGCCGACCTGCTGGCGCTGGAAAACCCCATCCGGGTGGACATCCAGCGCGTGGACGAGAACACCCGCAGGATCACCATTGAGGGGGTAACGCTATGAATATCTTGACCGTGGATACGGCGGGCAAAACCGCCGGCGTGGCGCTTTTGCAGGATGACCGCCTGTTGTACGAGGTCTATCTGGATGCGGGCATGACCCACAGCGAGACCCTGATGCCCATGATCGACACCTGCCTGAAGATGTGCGGCATGACCTGCGCGGACATCGACCTGTACGGCGTCAACGCCGGCCCCGGCAGCTTTACCGGCCTGCGCATCGGTCTGGCAGCGGTCAAGGGTCTTGCCTTCCCGCGGGAAACGCTGTGCGCACCGGTGTCTACGCTGGAAGCACTGGCCGCAGCACATACCGGCGAGGGAACCGTGCTGTGCGCACTGGATGCCCGCCGCGCGCAGGTGTACAGCGCCGCGTTTGACCTTGCCGCCCACGAGCGCCTGCTGGAGGACGATGCCCGGGCTGTGGCTGATCTGGCCGATTTTGTGGAAAATTGCAAAAAGCCTCTGTTTTTTGTTGGTGATGGCGCATCTCTGTGCTATAATAAATACGGTAATGTGCCGGGCGTGCTGGAAACGCCCCCGGCGCTGCGCTGCGGCAGAGCTGCGGCAGTAGCCCTTGTGGCAAAGCAGATGGCCGCAGCCGGGCAGGCTGTACTGCCGGAGGCTCTGCTGCCGGACTACCACCGCCTGAGCCAGGCCGAGCGGGAGCGCGCCGAGCGCCTTGCCGCTGAGGCTGCCGCAAACAAACCGCAGGCATGACCTGCGGCTCAAAAAGAAAGGACGTTTTCCATGGCAAAACCCATCGCACTGGCCGCTGATCACGGCGGATTTGAACTGAAGGAAGCTGTCAAGGCACATCTGGACGAGCTGGGGCTTGAATACATCGACTATGGCACCCACAGCACCGACAGCGTGGACTATCCCGACATGGCGGTGCCTGCCTGTGACGCCGTGGTGAGCGGCGAGTGCAGCAAGGCGCTGCTGTTCTGCGGCACCGGCGTGGGCATCAGCATGGCGGCAAACAAGATCAAAGGCATCCGCGCCTGCTGCTGTTCTGACAGCTTCAGCTGCGAGTATACCCGCCGCCACAACGACGCCAACGCCCTGTGCATGGGCGGCCGCGTCGTGGGTGCAGGTCTGGCCTGCCAGCTGGTGGATCTCTTCCTGAACACCGAGTTTGAAGGCGGCCGCCATCAGCGCCGCATCGATAAGCTGACCGCGCTGGAGAACCGCTGATTCTTAGGCTTGACGGTTGGAATGGCCTCCGTTTTACTCTGGCCATGAAGCAAGGAAAAATTTTTTGAGTTCGCGTTTGTCGCGGCCCCGACGCTTGTCAGGGCAAAGCCCTTCCATCTGCTATCGCAGATCGCTCGCCTGCTTGAAAGACCCACTGGGGCTTTCATTGTTGCGCAACCGCAGGGCCGCTCCAAACGCATTTTCACGAAAAAGGCCATAAGGGAAGATGAATCCTTTCGTTACGACCCTTCCTGTGAAAAAGAGCATTCAAAAAATCCGCAGATTTTTTGAATGCTCAAAATATAAAAACAAAATTTCCGCTGATAATGGCGAAGCGCACGCGAAGCCATTTTTGATTGTAAACCTGTACCCGATAGAGTGATCTATTTAAAATAAGGAGCGTGTTTTTATGACCCCGATGATCGTTGAGCATCCGCTGCTGCAGCACAAGCTGAGCATTCTGCGCAACAAGCAGACCGGCACCAAGGAGTTCCGTGACCTCGTTGGCGAGATCGCAACCCTGCTGTGCTACGAAGCGACCCGTGACCTGCCTCTGGAAGAGGTGGAGATCGAGACGCCCATCACCATGGCAAAGACCAAGGTGCTGGCAGGCCGCAAGCTGGCTCTGGTGCCCATCCTGCGTGCAGGCATGGGTATGCTGGACGGTATGCTGACCCTGCTGCCCGCTGCAAAGGTGGGCTTCATCGGCCTGTACCGCGACGAGGAGACCCTGCAGCCCGTGGAGTACTTCTGCAAGCTGCCGCAGGACATTGCAGAGCGTGATGTTCTGGTTCTGGACCCGATGCTGGCCACCGGCGGCAGCGCCATCGACGCCATCACCCAGATCAAGAAGCATGGCGCAAAGCGCATCAAGTTCATTGGTCTGATCGCTGCTCCGGAAGGCATCAAGGCGCTGCACGAGGCACACCCCGATGTGGACATCTACCTCGGCGCACAGGACGACCACCTGAACGAGAACGGCTACATCGTTCCCGGTTTGGGCGACGCCGGCGACCGTATCTACGGCACCAAGTAAGAAACTGTATCGCGGAAGGGCAGCTGGAAACAGCTGCTCTTTTTTGTGCAGACGAAAAGGGGAACGACGGTTGTCGTTCCCCTTTTGTGCGTTATGGAAATAACTCAGATCTCGGCCAGAATGGCGTCGCCCATGGCGGTGCAGCCAAGGCAGGTGCAGCCCTCGCTCATGTTGTCGGCGGTGCGCAGGCCCTTGTCCAGCACCTTGTTCACGGCGTTCTCGATGGCATCGGCTTCCTCGGTCAGGCCGAAGGAGTAGCGCAGCATCATGGCGGCAGACAGGATGCAGGCGGTGGGGTTCACGATGTCCTTGCCGGCAATGTCCGGGGCGGAGCCGTGGATGGGCTCGTACAGGCCGCGGGTGCCGTCGCCCAGAGAAGAGGACGGGATCATGCCGATGGAGCCGGTGATCATGGAAGCCTCGTCCGAGAGGATGTCGCCGAACATGTTCTCGGTGACGATGACATCGAACTGGGCGGGGTTCTTGACGATCTGCATGGCGCAGTTGTCCACGAACATCTCGCTGTATTCCACATCCGGGTACTCGGCCTGCAGGCGGTGCATCACGCTTCTCCACAGGCGGCTGGTGTCCAAAACGTTTGCCTTGTCCACACAGCACAGCTTCTTGCGGCGCTTGCGTGCGGTCTCGAAGCCGATGCGGCCGATGCGCTCGATCTCGTGCTCCGAGTAGGGCATGGAGTCGATGGCCTGCTTCTCGCCGCTGGCGAGGGTGTGGGTCTCATGACTGCCGAAGTATACGCCGCCGATCAGCTCACGCACGATGATGAAATCGATGCCCTGTGCCACGATCTCGGGCTTCAGGGGGCTGGCAGGAGCCAGCTGGGGCCAGATCTTGGCCGGGCGGTTGTTGGAGTACAGGCCCATGCCTGCACGCAGGCGCAGCAGGCCCTTCTCCGGGCGCTGCTCACCGGGCAGGCCCTCCCACTTGGGGCCGCCCACGGCACCCAGCAGGACGCTGTCCGCAGCAAGGCACTTGTCCAGCTCGTGCTGGGGCAGCGGGTCGCCGTATTTGTCAATGGCTTCGCCGCCCATGGCAGCGTCGGTGTAGTGGAAGGTGTGGCCGTACTTTTCGGCCACCTTGTCAAGCACGCGGATGGTCTGCTTGACGATCTCCGGGCTGGAGCAGTCGCCCCAGATGACAGCAATGTTTTTTTCCATTGGGAAACTCCTTTTATCGGTTTGAACCCTCTCAGTCAATGCCTGCGGCATTGCCAGCTCCCCCGAAGGGGGAGCTTTTCAGGCGGGTAAGGTATCGCTTGTTGTTTATCCTAGAAGAAAATACATTCGGGAAGATGCCCAAAAGCTCGCCCTTTGGGAGAGCTGGCGCGAAGCGCCTGAGAGGGTTACTGCTGTTTCGCCTTGATGGACTTCATCAGTCCACCGGCCGAGATGATCTCCTGAATGAACGGCGGGAAGGGCTCAGCGTGAAACACCTTGCCGTTGGTCTCGTCGGTGATGACGCCGGTGTCAAAGTCCACGCTCACGGTATCGCCTGCGCTGATGGCGTCCACAGCCTCGGGGCACTCCATGATGGGCAGACCGATGTTGATGCTGTTGCGGTAGAAGATGCGGGCAAAGCTCTTGGCAATGACCACCGAGATGCCGGCGGTCTTGATGCACAGCGGTGCGTGCTCACGGGAGGAGCCGCAGCCAAAGTTCCAGCCGCCCACCATGATGTCGCCGTCCTTCACCTTCTTGACGAAGTCCTTGTCGATGTCCTCCATGCAGTGGCTGGCCAGCTCTTTGGCGTCCTGCGTGTTCAGGTGGCGGGCCGGGATGATGACATCGGTATCCACGTTGTCCGGGTATTTGAAAACAGAACCTTTTGCGTTCATTGTTGTGCTCCTTTCCGATCAGACCGTGCGGGGGTCGGTGATGCAGCCGGTCAGTGCGCTGGCGGCGGCAGTGGCGGGAGAAGCAAGGTAGACCTCACTCTTCACATGGCCCATGCGTCCCACAAAGTTGCGGTTGGTGGTGGAAACGCAGCGCTCGCCCTCGGCCAGAATGCCCATGTAGCCGCCGAGACACGGGCCGCAGGTGGGGGTGGATACGATGCAGCCTGCATCGATGAAGGCAGTCGTCCAGCCGCGCAGGATGCACTCCTTATAAACGGCCATGGTGGCGGGGATGATGATGCCGCGCACGCCCTTGGCGATGTGCTTGCCCTTGAGCACATTGTAGGCGGCCTCCATGTCCTCCAGACGGCCGTTGGTGCAGCTGCCGATCACCACCTGATCGATCTTGATGTCCCTGCCCTCGCTGGCAAGGTGGGTGTTCTCAGGCAGGTGGGGGTAGCTGACGGTGGGCTCCAGCTTGTCCAGATCGATCTCGATGGTCTTTTCGTACTCGGCATCGGGGTCGGCTTCGTAGAACACCGGCTCACGCTGGCTGCGACCCTTGAGGTAGCTGCGGGTCACATCGTCCGCCGGGAAGATGCCGTTCTTGGCACCGGCCTCGATGGCCATGTTGCAGATGCACAGGCGGTCGTCCATGGTAAGACCGGCAACGCCCGGGCCGGTGAACTCCATAGACTTGTACAGCGCACCATCCACACCGATCATGCCGATGATGTGCAGGATCAGGTCTTTGCCGGACACCCGGGGGCCGAACTTGCCCTTGAGCACGAACTTGATGGCAGAGGGCACCTTGAACCATGCCATGCCGGTGGCCATGCCTGCGGCCATATCGGTGGAGCCGACGCCGGTGGAGAAGGCACCCAGTGCACCATAGGTGCAGGTGTGGCTGTCTGCACCGATCACGCAGTCGCCTGCGGTCACGATGCCTTTTTCGGGCAGCAGGGCGTGCTCAATGCCCATCTGGCCCACATCGTAGAAGTTGAGGATGTCGTACTTGTTGGCGAACTCGCGGCACTGCTTGGACTGGGTGGCACTCTTGATGTCCTTGTTGGGCACAAAGTGATCCAGTACGATGGCGATGTGCTGTTTGTCAAACACGGAGTTGAAACCGGCACGCTCGAACTCGTTGATGGCAACGGGGGTGGTGATGTCGTTGCCCAGCACGATGTCCAGCTTTGCATTGATGAGCTGGCCTGCCTTGACCTCGGCAAGACCGGCATGTGCGGCAAGAATTTTCTGCGTCAGGGTCATTCCCATGATGGTACTCTCCTTTTGATACTCTCTATTGGATAGGCGGCTTGCCCTCTCAGCTTCGCTTCGCTCAGCAGCTCTCCCAAAGGGAGAGCCTTTGGCAGTCCACGTAAACTTCATCTCTTTGCCAAGGCCTCTCCCTTTGGGAGAGGTGGCACGGCGTAAGCCGTGACGGAGAGGGCGAGGACGCTGCCCTCTTTTTAATTATTTGTTGTTGATGGCGCTCACCAGTGCCTTGATGCCGGCCACGATGATATCGGTGTCGGTGCCGGCACCCCATGTGACGGTGTTATCGCCCCAGACAAGGCCGACGTAGGAGGCGGCGCGGGAGGTGGAGCCTTCGTCCAGACTGTGCTCGGAGTAGGTCTCGAGGTGGAACTCCATGCCGGTGGCGCTCTGGATGGCGTTTGCCACAGCGTCCAGACGGCCATTGCCCACCGAGGTGACCACCTTGCGCTGACCGTTCAGCTCCAGCGTGACGGTGGCGGTGATGCCGCCCACCTGTGCAAAGTGGGCTTCCAGAACGTTGAGCGGCTTGCAGCGGTTGAGGAAGGCATCCTCGAAGATGTGCAGCACCTCGTTTGCGCTCAGCTCCTTGTGGCTGTGGTCGGAAACGCTCTTGACCTTGTAGCCCAGCGCCTCGCGCATCTTGGGCGGCAGGTTGTAACCGAAGTTCTGCTCCAGCACAAAGCCGATGCCGCCCTTGCCGCTCTGGCTGTTGATGCGGATGACGTCGGCGTCGTAGGTGCGGCCGATGTCGTGGGGGTCCACCGGGATGTAGGGGCAGGTCCAGCGGTGCTCGCCATGCTCCTTGCGGTAGGCCATGCCCTTTGCAATGGCGTCCTGATGGCTGCCGGAGAAGGCGGCGAACACCAGCTGACCGGCGTAGGGGGTGCGCTCGTAAATGTGCATCCGGGTCACCCGCTCGTAGGTGGCGCAGATGTCCGGCATATCGGAGAAGTCCAGCTTGGGGTCTACACCGTGGCTGTACATGTTCATGGCCAGCGTCACGGCGTCCACATTGCCGGTGCGCTCGCCGTTGCCGAACAGGCAGCACTCCACCCGCTGTGCACCCGCCAGCACGGCCAGCTCTGCGCAGGCCACGCCGGTGCCGCGGTCGTTGTGAGGGTGGGTGGAGATGATCACGCTGTCACGGTACTTGAGGTGCTTGTCGCAGTACTCGATCTGGTTTGCATAGACGTGCGGCATGCTCATTTCCACGGTGACAGGCAGGTTGATGATCATGGGGCGGTCGGGGGTGGGCTGCATGATGTCCAGCACGGCGTTGCACACATCCACAGCGTAGTCCACCTCGGTGCCGGTAAAGCTCTCGGGGCTGTACTCGAACAGGAAGTTGCCCTCATACTCCTGACTGAGCTGCTTGACCAGCTTTGCGCCGTCGGTGGCGATCTTCTTGATCTCCTCCTTGCTCTTGTGGAACACCTGCTCGCGCTGCGCTACAGAGGTAGAATTGTAGAAGTGGATCACCGCGCGGGGAGCACCCTTGACCGCCTCAAAGGTCTTGCGGATGATGTGGTCGCGGCACTGGGTCAGCACCTGCACGGTGACATCCTCGGGGATCATGTTCTTTTCGATCAGGGTACGCAGGAACTCGTACTCGGTGTCGCTGGCGGCAGGGAAGCCCACCTCGATCTCCTTGAAGCCGATTTTGACCAGCATCCGGAAGAACTCCAGTTTTTCTTCCAGACTCATGGGCACGATCAAAGCCTGGTTGCCGTCGCGCAGATCCACGCTGCACCATGCGGGAGCCTTTTCAATGTGATCCTTCTTGACCCAGCTGTCATAGCCTGCGGGTACCGGGTAGTAACCCGGAGCGTACTTGGTTGCGTCCATCATAATGTGCGTCCTCCTGAATAGCATAAAGCCTTCACCCCTTGGGGGGAAGGTGGCGCGTAGCGCCGGATGAGGGGTGTTTAGGGCAAAATGCTGCTGTCCTGCGCCCTCATCAGTCACCTGCGGTGACAGCTTCCCCCGGCCGGGGGAAGCCTTCTGACCTACTGCGACCGTTGTACGAAAAAAGGCTCTCGTCTTTCAAGGCGAAAACCTTGAGAGACGAGAGCCTGTAAATTCAAACTACAGGGCACCCGTGGTACCACTCTCTTTGCTGCGCCTTTGGGCACAGCCGCTTTGCACGATCGGCTTTTTGCGGCGAATCGCTGCCCGGGTAACGGTGGGCGTCCGTCAGAGCCTACTTACTGTTCAGCCCTGCCGCTCGGGAGCCAGTAACCGAAGCCCTCTGCACCCGCCTTGCACCACCCGGCGGCTCTCTGCACGCAGAAGAAAATCGTTTTATCTCCGTCAACGCATTTGTGCTTTTTTCAAAGTGGACTAAGTTTAGCATGATTTACGGGCAGTGTCAAGAAGTTTGGCTCACTCTCAAAATGAAACAATTTCACAAAAGAAGGGGCGGAATTTTCCAAAATTATGCACGAGGCGTTCATGTTAACAATTTGCGAAGTTTTTGGAAAGTTACGCTCGAACCGCTGTTGCACGCCCGGCGGCTGTGTTATACTACATCCAGAAAAATCTGGCTCCGCCTGCCCGGCAGGAGCCTGCTTTTGGATCCATTCAGATGTTTGCAAAGGAGGAAACGCCCTATGAAAGAAGTCAAACCTTCCAAAAAGCCGCTGGCGATCTACTACGCCATCGTGCTGGCGATCCTGCTGCTGCTCAACCTTGTGCTGGTGCCGTGGATGAGCGAGCGTCAGGTGAAGGAAGTGGACTACGGTACCTTTATGACCATGACCGAGGAAAAGAACATCGGCCGTGTGGAGATTGAATCCAATCAGATCATTTTTACCGATCAAGAGGAAAAGCAGGTCTACAAAACCGGCCTGATGAACGACCCGGAGCTGACCCAGCGCCTGTATGACGCCGGAGCGCAGTTCTCCAGTGAGATCGTGGAGCAGAGCTCCCCGGTGCTCAGTTTCCTGATCTGGTTCGTGCTGCCCATCCTGCTGTTCAGCTTCATCGGCAGCCAGATGAACAAAAAGCTGATGGAAAAAGCCGGCGGCGGCCCAGGTGCCATGATGTTCGGCGGCGTGGGCAAGTCCAACGCCAAGGTCTATGTGCAGTCCACCCACGGCATCCGTTTTGCGGATGTTGCCGGTGAGGACGAAGCCAAGGAAAACCTGCAGGAGATCGTCAATTACCTGCACGACCCCAAACAGTATGAGGAGATCGGCGCATCCATGCCCAAGGGCATCCTGCTGGTAGGCCCTCCGGGCACCGGCAAGACCATGCTGGCAAAGGCAGTGGCAGGCGAGTCCAACGTGCCGTTCTTTTCCATTTCCGGCTCCGAGTTCGTGGAGATGTTCGTGGGCATGGGCGCATCCAAGGTGCGCGACCTGTTCAAGCAGGCCAAGGAAAAAGCCCCCTGCATCGTGTTCATTGATGAGATCGATGCCATCGGCCAGAAGCGCAACAGCGGCAATCTCGGCGGCAACGACGAGCGTGAGCAGACTTTGAACCAGCTGCTCACCGAGATGGACGGCTTTGAGGGCAACACCGGCGTCATCATTCTGGCGGCCACCAACCGCCCGGATTCGCTGGATCCGGCACTGACCCGCCCCGGCCGCTTTGACCGTCGTGTGCCCGTGGAGCTGCCTGACCTGAAGGGGCGTGAAGAGATCCTGAAGGTGCACGCTAAAAAGGTGGCAATGGCACCGGGCGTCGACTTCAACACCGTGGCTCGCATGGCCTCCGGCGCATCCGGTGCAGAGCTGGCCAACATCGTCAATGAAGCAGCTCTGCGTGCCGTGCGTGCGGGGCGCAAGAGCGCGACGCAGGCCGATCTGGAAGAGAGCATCGAGGTGGTCATTGCGGGCTACCAGAAGAAAAATTCCATTCTGACCGATCAGGAAAAGTGCATCGTGGCCTACCACGAGATCGGCCACGCACTGGTGGCGGCAAAGCAATCCAACTCTGCCCCCGTGCAGAAGATCACCATCATCCCCCGCACCTCCGGCGCACTGGGTTACACCATGCAGGTGGACGAGGGCAACCACTACCTGATGAACAAGGAAGAACTGGAAAACAAGATCGCCACCCTCACCGGCGGGCGCGCCGCCGAAGAAGTAGTGTTCCACTCCATCACCACCGGAGCCTCCAACGATATCGAGCAGGCCACCAAGCTCGCCCGCGCCATGCTCACCCGCTACGGCATGAGCAAGGAGTTTGATATGGTGGCACTGGAGACGGTGAACAACCAGTATCTGGGCGGCGACACCTCGCTGGCCTGCTCTGCCCAGACCCAGCGCGAGATCGATCAGAAGGTGGTGGAGCTGGTCAGGGCTCAGCACGAAAAGGCCATCCGCATCCTGACCGAAAACCGTGCCAAGCTGGATGAGCTGGCGCAGTATCTGTACCAGAAGGAGACCATCACCGGCGAGGAGTTTATGGAGATCCTGAACCGTCCGGAAGAAAAGACGGAAGCCTGAGCGTAAGCTCTGCGCCCCGGGAAGCAGCTGCTTCCCGGGGCGTTTTTTGATTTTCACGCGCTTTTTGCGGCGATTCACGCAGATAGCCCCCCCCAGATACGGAAAAATGTGGTAAACTTTACTGCAAGAGATCAGGAATCCGCATAAACACTTCAGAAAACGAGGGAGGAAGCGAATGAAACTGCACAAATTCATCCAGAGCACAGCGGCAGCTGCGGTGGCTTCGGCGATGATGCTGTCCATTGCGATGCCGGTATTGGCCGAGACGTGGGAGCCGTCGGACGCTCAAAACCGCAGCATACAAACTACAGGCGTGCTTTACGAGGCAAACGACGCAGCCGGAGGGGATACCGCGCTGCGGCAAACGTCGGTTGGGGAATACGGCATTGCTGTGAACGGCACGCCCGTTACCAAGGAGAACAAAGACGATATCCTGAAGAACGTAGAAAACATTACGGGTAAGCTCCGCTACGACCCTGAGAATCACGTCCTGACCGGCGAAGGACGCATTGCAGGAGAGAGCGACAGCGCGGACGACAGGTGCGTTTTGGAGATCACCATTGAAGACGGTACAGAGGCTCCTGTGGATGTCGAGCTGAACGGCAGTGTGTCTGTCTTGAAGTTGAAGATCACCGGAGCACGGAATGTGACCGCATCCACCGATGTTTCCGGCCAGACTCTGCTCAGTGTTAGCACTCTTACCATTGCGTGCAGCGGGGATCTGGAGCTTATAAACAACGGAGACAGCTCTGTTGTTTCCGCCAATACGATCAACCTCACCAGCGGCGGTGTGATGACCCTTCGGGGCAGCTGCATCAGCTCGGTTCTTGGCGGATCCGATGCCACCCTCTCTTCCGGCGGGCTTCTGACCCTTGAAAATTCTGGTACCGGCTGCGCTGTCAGCTGCGGAATTGTCACCGTGGAAAATGCCGGGGGCATTTCCGCCAAGGGCGGTGTTGCAGGCGGCACTGGAACTGTCAAAAACTGCACTGGCAATGTGGAACTTTCCTCCGATAAGAACTCTGCTTGGTCTTTTGGCCAAACTGTCATCAACTGCTCCGGTTCTCTGCGTGTTACCGGCAGCGTTGCCGCGGACAAAACTCTCTTCTCCGGCGGCGGTAAGACCACGCTGAACTGTGGTGGCAATCTTATTATTGAGAGTACTGGTTTCGGTCAGGCCGTAACTACCGGCAGATTCACCGTGGAAAAGGCTCAGAACGTGAAAATCTCCGGCAGCACCGATTCTCCGCTTCTCGGCGGCGGCGATGCCGTGACTTTCCGTAATGTTGGCAGCATGACACTCGAAAATACCGGTTCCGGCAATGTTATATCCAGCGGCAGTTTTACCGTTGAAAATGCAGCTGACGTGGTCATTTCCGGCAAAGCCGATGATGCTGCTATTTATGGCGGAAATGCAATCACGATCAACTGCACCGGTTCTGTGAAAGCCGAAAACACTGGCAGCGGAGTACTTTTCAGCTCCGGCGCACTTTCTGTCACAAGCGGCGGCAAAATGAACCTCTCCGGAAATACAGGCAGCAATCGCACTCTCCTCTGCACCGGCAGTGTGACCTTGAATGCAGGCGGTGCACTGACCATTCAAAACGCTGGAACGGGCGGCATCGCTTCCTGCGGCAGCACCAGCCTGACCAGTTGGGGTAAAATCTCCGTCTCCGGAAATTTGTCAGGCGAGTACAAGTACCTGTTCAGCGGCAGCACTGTCACCATAGAGTGCGGCGATGACCTGACCATTGAAAATGCAGGCACTTCTAACGTTGTGAGCTGCGGAACCTTCACCGTAAAACGGGCAAAAGATGTGACCCTTGGCTCCCTCAGCTGCAGTAACACTGAGATCACCTGCTCTGGCAAGGTAACGGCCGCTGCCGCAGCAGAGTCCGATGATCCTGCCGTGCGCGGATCTCTGACCTATACCCAGTCGGAGGATAAGGCCTATGAGGTGAGGGCAGGCGCTGACAGCGAGAGCGCTGAAATCCTCCCTGACACCGGTGAAAAGGGCACGCAGTTCACCATGCTCAACAAGGACTACAAGTACCTCTGCATCACTCCGGATGGATGGACTGATCTGCCCGACATCCCTGACCCTGTTGCCCCGGACACCGATGGCTCCGGCTCTGCACTGGGCGCTGTTGTGGCCGGTGTGGCCATTGGCGGAACGGTGCTGTTTGTGGGCTACGAGGTCGTTACCGACATCATCCTCGACGACCTGCTGCCGGATGGTGCCGCTGTGCCGGTGAACCGCGGCCAGCTGGCTGTGCAGATCTGGACGAATGCAGGCAGACCTGAGCCTGAACATCAGCCTGTCTTCACGGATGTGAACGACGCCGAGACGGCAAAAGCCGCACAGTGGTGCGTGGAACAGGGCTTCCTGAGCGCAGAGAGCGGCAGCTTCCGCCCCGACAGCTGGACACCCAAGTTCCGCGTGATCGAAGTGTGGAAGAAGGCCTTCCCGCAAACGTAATTTTCTGGAAAAATTTTAGAGATCCCTGCAATAATCCGTCCGCCGTATCCGTTTATAAGACAGATACGGCGGATTTTTCGTTCGCCGCACACAAACCATGGTTTCTACAACGCAGAAATGTGCGGCAGACGCGCCGCCGAGAATGGAGGTATTCCAAATGAAACTGAACCATAAATTTGTCCGTACCGTCACCACCGCCGCTGCAGTGCTGGGCGCTGCCGCCCTGCTGAGCGTGGGTGCATTTGCCGCAGAGGCAGACATCAACGACCCTGTCGCTGCAGGCTACCTGCCCCCGCAGGAGGAAATGACGCAGGGGGAGATCGCCCTGCACAGCGCCGATGTGGCGATCGGCGAAAAGGATCCCGCCTACGGCGGCTACGGCGCACCGGAAGGCGACCCGATTCAGGGCAACATCATGCTGATCTCCGGCGATGAGCTGGCCGATGCACCGGCAGAAAAAAGCGAGGCGCGTTACACCGTCAAGGGTCTGTTTGGCAGGGAGGTGCTGTACACCGCCCGCCAGAAGGACGGCGTGCTGACGCTGGATGTGCCCGCCGGTTCCGCCACCTTCCGCACCACCGTGCAGGACATGCAGACCCTGCTGAACGAGGGTGTGAGCACGCTGGTGCTCCAGACCGAGAAGGGCTCCGTTACCCTGAACCTGTCCCTGCTGGTGGAAGGCCAGAAGGACACCGACCGTGTGGTGCTGCGCCGACTGGGCGAAAATACCTTCCTCACCGTGGGTCTGCGCTGCCGCCGCGATCTGATCGTGGGACGCTGACCACTGCCCCTGAACCCCAAAGGGCTGCTGCACGCAGGAATGTGCAGCAGCCCTTTTTGCGTTTTTCTGTTAAGTTTTTGAAAATTTGCGCAGATGCCTTTGCAAAGTCTGCCGGGAGATGTTATAGTTGAATTGAAACAGTATGCATCCCCGATAGAAAGGAAAAAACGCCATGGAGCACTTTGTGGAGTTTGAGGACGTTTGCAAATATTACCAGACCGGCAGCGTGAAGATCGCCGCGGCAGATCATCTGAATTTCTATGTGGATAAGGGGGAGTTCTGCATCATCGTGGGGCCTTCCGGTGCGGGCAAGACCACCCTGCTGAACATCCTTGGCGGTATGGACAGCTGCGACGAGGGCAATGTCTGGCTGGATGGCCAGAATGTGAGCCAGTTTACCGCAAAAGAGCTGACGGCCTACCGCCGGTATGATGTGGGCTTTGTGTTCCAGTTTTACAACCTTGTACAGAACCTTACCGCACTGGAAAATGTGGAGCTTGCCAGCGAGATCTGCCGCGAGCCGCTGGATCCGAGAGAGACCCTGTGCAGCGTGGGGCTGGGCGAGCGGCTGAATAACTTTCCGGCGCAGCTTTCCGGCGGCGAGCAGCAGCGGGTGTCCATCGCCCGTGCACTGGCCAAAAACCCCAAACTGCTTCTCTGCGATGAGCCTACCGGTGCGCTGGATTACAAGACCGGCAAGCAGGTGCTGGCCCTTTTGCAGGATACCTGCCGCCGCACCGGCCGCACGGTGATTGTCATCACCCACAATACGGCGCTGACTGCCATGGCAGACCGCGTGATCCATGTGCGCAGCGGGCAGATCGTGTCCAATCAGATCAATGAGCACCCTGTGCCGGTGCAGGAGATCGAGTGGTGAGAAACGTGCTGAAAAGTTATCATAAAAACATCCTGCGGGAAATGAAGGGCAATCTGAGCCGCATGATCTCGCTGTTCGGCATCGTGGCACTGGGGGTCATGATGCTGACCGGCCTGATGAGCGTTGCCCCGAACATGCGCGCTGCCGGGCAGAAATATTTTGTGCAGCAGAATGTGTTCGACATCCGGGTGCTGTCCACGCTGGGTCTGTCGGAGGACGACATCACTGCGATCGCCGCAGTGGACGGCGTGGAGGCGGTGGAGCCGGTCAAGTATCTGGATGTGGAAGCGCAGTGGCAGGGCAGGGAGGATACTGCGGTGGTGCGCCTGCAGCAGCTGCCCGCAGACCCGGAGGCAGAGACGGAAGAAAATATGAACCGGCTGGTGCTCAAGTCCGGCCGGATGCCCGAGAAACCGGGTGAGTGCGTGGTGCACGTGATGGGTTACGGCGACCCGGTAGAGCTTGGCACGGTGCTGACGCTCCCGGACGGCACCGACGGTGTGAGCAGCAACCGCTTTACCGTGGTGGGCACCGTGCAGGATCCGCTGCATATCTCGACCGACAAGGAGAGCAGCACCGTCGGCAACGGCCAGCTGGATGCGATCCTGTTTGTGCCGGAAGGCAGTCTGACTGCGGACTATTATACGACTTGTTATCTCAAAGCAGAAAATGCCGACCTGTACGATAATTACTCGGACGAATATCAGGCGGCAGTGGATGCTGTGGCGGAAAAGGTCGAAGCCATCAGCAGCGCACGGTGTGAAGTCCGGCGCGCGGAGCTCATCGACGACGCCAGCGCTCAGCTGGCAGATGCCCGGGAGGAATACGACAGCCAGAAGGCGGAGGCAGACCGTCAGTTCGCCGAAGCACAGGCGCAGCTGGCGGATGCACAGGCGCAGCTGGACAGTGCAAAGGCGCAGCTGGAGGACGGCGAAACCCAGCTGGCCGAGCAGAAGCGAAACCTGCCCGGCACCATGCAGAGCGGTGCGGATTCGCTGGTGGACGGCGAAGCGCAGGCGCTGGAATTTGAAGAGCAGCTGCAGCAGATCGAGATGCTGGTCAATCTGAAAAAGGTGGCAGACCCGCTGCTGGGCTATGCGGAAGCTGCCTTGAAAAATGCAGAGAAAGCACTGGATGAGGCTGAACCCGAAGATGAAGAGTACACCGACCTGAGGGATGCCCTGCAAAAGGCACAGGACGCCTACGATGACATCAACGGCCAGCTGAATGGCTATCAGGCACAGCTGGATGCAGGCAAACAGGAGATGTATGCCAACGGTCTGATCTCGTCGCCCTCGCTCAGCAATGAACAGCTCGTTACGGAGGCAAAGGCCGCCCTGCGCAGAATGAAACTGCAGCTGCTGCAGGGTCAGCTGCAGCTGACCACCGGAACAGCTTCGGCCTATACCGAATTTGACGCCGCCCGCACGAAGCTGGATGCAGGCTGGCAGGAATACAACGATGGTGTGCAGAAGCTGGCAGACTCCCGCGCGGAGTATGAGGCGCAAAAGGCAGATGCGCAGCAGAAACTGGCCGACGGCCTTGCCCAGCTCAATGACGCGGAGGAGCAGGTGAGCCAGATCCGGAGCGGCGAATGGTATGTGCTGGATCGTACCTCTACCGTCAGCTTTGTGACACTGGAACAGTATGCTGACCGCATGGATGCCATTGCAAGGGTGTTCCCGGTATTCTTCTTTCTGGTGGCAGCGCTGGTGGCGACCACCACCATGACCCGCATGGTGGATGAGAACCGGCTGCAGATGGGGACCCTGAAGGCACTGGGGTACTCCAACACAAGGATCGCGGGCAAGTATCTGTTCTATGCCCTCAGCGCCAGCGTGCTGGGCAGCATCGTGGGGATGGCGGTAGGCTTTGTCGTATTTCCGAGCATCATCTGGCATGCCTATCAGATGATCTTCAGCCTGCCGACGTTCCGTCTGTATTTCTACCCCGGCATGGCCGCCGTCAGCGCGGCCGTCAGCGCGGCGGTCATTGGCCTTGCTACATGGAGCGCCTGCCGTGCAAGTCTGAAGGAAAAAACAGCTTCGCTGTTGCTGCCGCGTGCTCCTGCGGCGGGCAAGCGGATCTTCCTTGAATATATTACACCGCTGTGGCAGCACATGAGCTTTTCGCAAAAGACCACGGCGCGCAATCTGCTCCGCTACAAAAAGCGCTTTTTCATGACGGTGCTGGGCGTGGCAGGCTGTACAGCACTGCTGCTGATCGGTTTCGGCATACAGGATTCCATCCTGCCGATCGTGGACAAACAGTCGTCTGAGCTGACGCATAATGACTTGACCATCTCGCTCAGCGACGAAAAGGCGCTGACCATGGAGCAGGGGCTTGCTGAGATGCTGGACGGCAGCGGCGCTGTGGAGAGCTGGGGCGCGTTCTATACAAAGTCGGTGAACATTTACAATGAAGCCGGCGAGAGCGCCAGCGTCAGCGTGATCGGTGCCGAGGACGACGCCGATATGACCGATTATTTCACCTTCCGCACCCGGGTGGGGCATGACCCGATCCCCTTTGGGGAGGACAGCGTGATCCTGACCGAAAAGACCGCGCTCAATCTTGGCGTGCAGGTTGGAGATACGATCTATGTGGAGACGCCGGGCGGTGAGCGAGCACCGGTAACGCTTACCGGGATCACAGAAAACTATATGTTCACCCGGCTGTATGTCTCCCATGCAAGGCTGCAGGCGCTTCTGGGCGGTGTGCCAGAATGGAATACCGTTTATGGCCTGACAAATTGTAAAAATGACGCAGAATATAACGAATTGCGAACAAAGCTGCTGGAGTGCAACTACATCAGCAGCATCAGCTTCACAGAGGACATCACGTCCATGTTCGGCAGCCTTATCGGCAGTCTGAACTATGTGGTCGTTCTGGTCATTGTGTGCGCAGCGGCACTGGCGGCGGTGGTGCTGTACAATCTGATCAGCGTCAACATTGCGGAACGCAAAAAGGAGCTTGCCACCATCAAGGTGCTGGGCTTCTACGACAAGGAGGTCTACCGCTATATCTTCCGCGAGATCGAGCTGCTGTCGCTGATCGGCTCCGGTGTTGGTCTGCTGCTGGGCATCCCGCTGCACAAGTTCATCATCCTGACGGTGGAGATGGATCAGCTCATGTTCATCCGTACCATTGCACCCCGCAGTTATCTGCTGAGTGTGGCCTTGACGATGCTGTTTACCTTTGTGGTCTGCTTTGTGATGCGCCGTCATGTGAAGCATATCAGCATGGTGGAGAGCATGAAGGCACCGGAGTAAGGGCGGATCTGCGGTCAACGGCACCGCGGCCGGGAAACGTTTACAAAATCTTCATAAAAAGAACATGGTTTCGCAGAAAAGTTCTGATACCATAAAATCACAGAAAGACAAGGCCGCAATTGTCTTTCCGGCAACATGATTCCTCCTTTACCAAACCAAATACCGCAAAAAACCACGCCCCGTCTGTGTCCGCAGCAGACGGGGCGTGGTTTTTGTTCAGATCAGAATGCCGTCGCAGTGGTCGATCTCATGCTGGATGATCTGTGCCGTCCAGCCGGTAAAAGTCCGGATGCGGGGCTTGCCGTCGAGGGTGCTGTACTGCACTTTAATGCTTTTCCAACGTTTTGTCCGGCGTACTCCGGACAAGGAGAGACAACCTTCTTCGGCCTCATACGAGCCGGATCGCTTCACGATCACAGGGTTGCAGAGCACAAGATAGCCATCCTCGGCTTCCACCGCGATGATGCGCTTGAGCTCACCGATCATGTTGGCCGCCATGCCGACACAGCCGTCGGCGTGGGCAGCGAGCGTTTCCAGCAGGTCGCGGGCGGTCTGGGCGTCTGCCGGGGTGGCTGGCACCGACCTCTGTGCCAGAAACAGCGGATCGTGGACGATGGGTCTTATCATAAAACTTACCTCACTTTTTTGGCAGCAGCCCTGCAGCCAGCCCCACTGCGGCGGGCACCACCCAGCCAAAGCCAAGACTGCCCAGCGGCAGAGCATTTGCAACAGCAGAAACGATGCCCAGCGGCAGGGCTGCGGCAATGCTCTGCACAGCGGTAAAGCACACACACAGCGGGTAAACGGCACGGCGGTGCTCCAATCCGGGCACGAAGGATAACAGGATCAGCACGATGGCCACCGGATAAACAGCATTGAGCACCGGGGTGGACAGCCGGATGATGCCGGCCAGACCGATGTTGGAGATGACCATGCTGGCAGCAGCAAAAAATGCCGCAATGGCAGGGTAGGGGATGTGCGGCAGCAGCTGATGGAAATATTGCCCCACACAGGCGATCAGCCCTACACAGGTGTTGAAGCATGCGATCACGAAAATGGCAGCCACCAGCACCAGACCTGCATGGCCAAATAAATGCTGCGCAAGGACGGTCAGCACCTCTGCACCGGTGGAAAGGCCGGGATATACCGCGCCGGTCTGAGCACCGGAATACCCCAGCATGGCGTATACGACCAGCAGCAGAGCACCGGCGACCAGCCCGGCACGAATGATGCTGTGCTCTACGGCAGAGTCATCTGTGACACCATGAACACGAACATTCAAAGCGATCACGGCCCCAAAGTTGAGCGCGGCAAGCGTGTCCATCGTCTGATAGCCGTATAGCACCCCCTGTACAGCGGGCAGGGCAGCGTACTTTGCACAGGGAGCCCCATAGTGTGCGGCCAGCGGGTGAACAAGACAGCCGGTAAACAGGATGACGATGAGCAGGATCAGGCAGGGGCAGAGGATGCGCCCCAGCCAGTCGGTGAGTTTTTCCGGGTGCAGCGCCACAAAGAACGCGGCGGTGAAGAACACAGCGGAGTAGACCGGCTGCAGAGTGGGACTGCTGCCCACCAGCGGCACCAGCATCTGGAAAGAGGTGCTGGCTGTGCGGGGGATGGCAAGGCATGGGCCGATGGACAGGTAGACCAGGATCGTGAACACCTGTGCAAAGGCAGGGTGCACCCGCCCGGCCAGCGTGCTCAGACTTCCGGCGTGCGCTACCGCAGCCACACCCGCGATGGGCAGGCCGATGGCACTGACCGCCAGTCCGGCAAAGGCGGGCCAGAAGTTTGTCCCCGCCTGTGCGCCCAGATGGGACGGGAAAATTAGGTTCCCGGCACCAAAAAACATGGAAAACAATGTAAAACCGACCAGAATCAGATTTCTGCCGGATAGCTTCTGCATAGAACTCCCTCATTTCAGCGCGGCTCCGAAGGGTTAAGCCGCAGAATCGTCCCTTCCAGTGTATCGTTTTATCCGCTTCATGTCAAGCGGTAGAAATGTGAAGAAATGTGAGGGTCAGCATGACAACAGAGGATGCCCGTTGATGCAGCGGTCATTGGCCTTTGAGGGAGGAGTGTGGTATACTTGATCTACAAAACAGAGACAGGCTCAGTATGAGCAGCAGGATCCATTCAGATCGTCAGGAGTTGACCCCATGAAACAAAAACAGCTTTTTCGCCGCGTCGGTGCAGTCGTTTTCTGGCTGGCAGTGTGGCAGTGCGCCGCGATGGCCGTCGGGCAGGAGGTGTTCCTTGTGTCGCCGCTGCAGGCGCTGCACACCCTTTTTGGGCTGCTGCCCCGGAAAGAATTCTGGCAGAGGGTCTGCTTCAGCTCCGGGCGCATTCTGCTGGGTTTTGTACTGGGTACGGTGGTCAGCGCGGTGCTGGCCGCAGCGGCAGAAGGCTGCCCGGCGGCCGAGACATTACTGGCTCCGGTGATGCAGCTGGTCAAAGCCACGCCGGTGGCGAGCTTTATCATTCTGGCACTGGTGTGGGTGCGCGGGTCGTCGCTGTCGGTACTCATCAGCTTTCTGATGGTGCTGCCGGTGATGTACAGTGCGGTGCGCACCGGCATTGAAAGCGCAGACCCGCAGCTGCTGGAGATGGCACAGGTGTTCCGCCTGCCGCTTGGCCGCAGGCTGAGGGCTGTGTGGCTCCCGGCCGTGCTGCCTGCTTTCCGGCAGGGGTGCAGCGTGGCGCTGGGCATCTGCTGGAAGAGCGGTGTTGCCGCAGAGGTCATCGGTCTGCCCGACGGCAGCATCGGCGATGCTCTTTACCGGGCAAAGATCACACTTTCCACAGGGGAGCTGTTTGCATGGACATTTGTGATCATTCTGCTGAGCGTCGGGTTTGAAAAACTGTTTCTGGCGCTGCTGCGTCGTGCGGAAAAAGCTCTGCTGGGGGAGGTGCCGCAATGCTGAAGATCAGGCATCTGGAAAAACGCTTCGATGAGAAAGTCCTCTTCCGCGACCTCTGCCTGACGGTGGACGGTCCGGCTGTGCTGTGGGCGGTCAGCGGCTGGGGCAAGACCACACTGCTGCGCATCCTCATGGGGCTGGAAGAACCCTCCGGCGGTACGGTGGAGGGAGCTGGCAGAGTGGGGGCGGTCTTTCAGGAGGACCGGCTCTGTCCGCAATTGACGGCTGTGCAGAATGTGACCCTTGTCTTGCCGGATGAAAAGCAATACAAAGAGCAAATCTTGAACGACTTTCAACTTCTTGGCATGGATTCGGCAGAGCTTGCTCTGCCTGCCTGTCGGCTCTCCGGCGGGCAGAAGCGCCGCACCGCACTTTTACGGGCGCTGTGGGCACCCAGTGATACGCTGCTGCTGGATGAGCCCTTCACCGGGATGGACCCGGATACGCTGACAGCTGCGGCGTCGCTGCTTTGCCAGCGCTGTGCGGGCAGGCCGACGCTTCTTGCGACCCATGACCGCGAAGCCATCCGCCTGCTGGGCTGGCCGGTGGCAGAGCTGGAAAAACTTGACCGGGGCGGCGGATCCGGGCTGGAAAAATGTTGGGCTGAACGGTAAAAAGCAGCCCGAAGCCAAGGTCTTTCGGCTGTGCTTTCTGATCAGAAAAATAGAAACGGCAGTGCAGACCGGGCGGGTCTGCACTGCCGTTTTCGCTATGAGAAAAGGATGACCTTGAACGTTATTGCGGAGAAGGGATCGGATCTTCCAATGGCATGATGCTCTCCGGCGCTGCGGAAAGGCAGGCGGGAACGACCGGCTCTGCCGCTGCCAGCGTTGTTTTGGGGACTTTCCACCAAAGGCGGGTCTCGCTGCCCGGCAGCTGAAGGATCAGATTCCAGTCAAAGGGGTTCTCGCTGACAGAAAGCTCCTTTACCGGCAAGGCATTCTGCGCATCCGGCGTGCAGGGCATAAAGTCGTGGGCACGGATGCCCACAGCGGTGCAGTGCTCCGGCACCGGCAGGGCGGCGGTCAGCTGCAGACTGCTGCCCTCCAGACGCACTGTGTGCTCGTCCACCCGGGTGCAGGGCAGAATGTTTTTGCAGCCGGTCAGCCGTGCGGCGGCGGTGCTGCCGGGGGCAGAAAAAACCTCTTTGGTCGCACCGGTGCGCAGCACACGGCCTTTGTCCAGAATCACCATATCCGGGCACAGGCGGTAGGCTTCGTCCCGATTGTGGGTCACCAGAAGAGCCGTTCCGTTAAATCCCGCCAGCAGACTGCCCACTTCGCTCTCCACCTCTTCCCGCAGGTAGCTGTCCAGCGCGCTGAAAGGCTCGTCCAGCATCAGGAGCCTGGGCTTCCCGACCAGAATGCGCGCCAGCGCGGTGCGCTGCTGCTGCCCGCCGGAAAGCTCTGCCGGGCGGCGGGCTGCCAGCTCTTCCAGCCGCATGGCACGCAGCATTTCTGCACAGCGGGCTTTGCGGGCTGCCTTGTTAGTTTCTGCCTTCAACCCGCAGAGGATGTTCTGCTCCACGGTCATGTTGGGGAAAAGGGCGTAGTTCTGGAACAGCAGACCCACCCCGCGCTGCTGCGGCGGCAGGTCGATATGCTGTTCACTGTCAAACAGCACCCGGCCGTCCAGTACGATGCGGCCTTTGTCCGGTTTCATGATGCCCGCGATGCAGCGCAGGGTCATGCTTTTGCCGCAGCCGGATGCCCCCAGCAGAGCGGTGGCCGTGCTGCCTGCGGTAAACCCGGCCTGAAGGGTGAAGCCGTCCAGCTTTTTGGTAATGTTCACTTCCAGACTCATTTCCGGCCACCCGCTTTCTGTTTTTTCTCCAGCAGATTCACGGCCAGCAGCACGACAGCAGAGATCACGATATCCACCAGCACCCACCGCATGGCACCGGCCTCATCGTTGGTGCGCCAGAGCTGGTACACTGTGGTGGCAATAGTGGCGGTCTTGCCGGGGGTGTAGCCGGCGATCATGCTGGTGGCACCATACTCGCCCAGCGCCCGGGCAAAGGCCAGCACCGTTCCGGCCAGAATGCCCTGACGGCAGTACGGCATCCGCACCCGCCAGAAGATCCATGCATTGGACTGCCCCAGCGTCTGTGCCGACCATGCCAGCGTCTCGTCAAAGCTCTCAAAGGCACCGCGGGCGGTACGGTACATCAGCGGGAAGGCCACCACGATGGAGGCGAAGATGGCGCTGTACCAGTTCATGACCAGCTTGACCCCGAACTGCTCCATGAAGAAGATGCCCACCGGCCGCTTTGCGCCGAAGAGCAGCAGCAGAAAATAGCCCACCACCGTGGGCGGCAGCACCATGGGCAGGGTGAGCACCACGTCCAGCACGCCCTTGACGGCGCGCGGCAGCTTTGCGATAGAATAGGCGGCAAAAATGCCAAGGAAGAACACCGCTGCGCAGCTGATAAGGGCGATGCGCAGGCTGTTCCATAAGGGATACCAATCCATGCCTGCTCCTTTATACGGCGCTGAAGCCCACGCCCTCGAACACGGTCGCGGCACGGTCGGTCTGCAGATAGGCCAAAAACTCCTTGGCGGCCTCGGCGTTGGGGGCGGCCTTCAGCACGGCGGCAGGATAGATGACCTGACCGCACATCTCCTTGGTGGCTTCGTCCACGGGGGTCAGACCGGCGCTGTAGGCATCGGTGCAGTAAACGACACCGGCATCCACGCTGGCCTCGGCGATCTGGGTGGTGACCTCCTTGACGTTGGAGCCGTAGGTGATGATACCGGCAGCGGCAAGCGCTTCCTCGTCCAGATCATAGTAGGCAAGGATCTTCTGGGTGTACTGACCTACGGGCACATCGCTGTTGCCCATGCAGAACAGGATGTCCTGTGCCTTCAGGCGTTCGGCCAGAGCATCGAAGCTGTCGATGCCCTTGTCGCTGCCTTCCGGCACGCAGAGCACCACCTTGTTTTCCAGCAGATCCACGCGGGTGTCACTGTCCACAAAGTCCAGCCCATCCTTGTTCACATCGGCAGAAGCCGTGATGTCCAGCTGGTTCATCTGCTTCTGACCGGCAGAGATGAACAGATCGCAGTCCGCGCCCTCCTGGATCTGGGTCTTGAGGGTGCCGGAGGAATCGAAGTTGAAGCGGAAGGTCACGCCCGGGTTCTCTGCCGAGTAGGTCTCACCGATGGCGGTGAGGGTCTCGGTGAGGGAAGCGGCAGCAAACACGATCAGCTCCACGCTCTGGGCTGCTTCCGAGGAAGCGGCGGCAGAGGATGCCACGGAAGAAGCGGCTGTGCTGGAAGCAGCGCCGCCGCAGGCAGTAAGGGCAGCGGCTGCACCGGCGATGCCGGCAGCAGCCAGAAAACTCCGGCGGGAAATGCGATGGTCGTTCATATCTGCTTTTCTCCTTACTTTAAGTAAAACAACATCATGTTTCTACGCTCTGCAAAAGAAAATAGGGTGGAGAAACCTTATTTGCGGGCGCACTCGCCGTCCAGACCGGCGGCAATGCGCACACCGTGTTCCAGACTGGGCAGGATGTACTCCAGATTCTCCTGCACGGCCTTGGGGCTGCCCGGCAGGTTGACGATGAGCGTTTTGCCCCGCAGCACACTGGCACCGCGGCTCAGCATCCCGCGCGGGGTGATGCTCAGGCTGTGATACCGCATGGCCTCGGCAATGCCGGGGGCGTTGCGGTCTGCCACCGCACAGGTGGCTTCCGGGGTGATATCCCGGGGGGAGAAGCCGGTGCCGCCGGTGGTGAGGATCAGGTTCACCTGACGGCCATCGGCCAGACGGATGAGCTGAGCCTTCAGAGACTTTGCTTCATCTGGCAGGATCATGGTCTCCTCCACCACATAGCCTGCGGCGGTAAGCATCTCCACAATGAGCGGGCCGCTCTTATCCTCCCGCTCCCCACGGCTGCCCTTGTCCGAAAGGGTGATGACCGCAGCGCGCAGGGGCGGGTTTTCCAGCGGGGGCAGCAGGGTCACTTCGTCCCCTACATGGATCTCGCCGCCCTGCAGCACCCGGGCGAACACGCCCTCCCGGGGCATGATGCACTCGCCGGTCTGCTGCTTGATAACGCAGTCGTTGTGGCACTCCTTGCCGATCTGGGTCATTTCCAGCACCACGTCTCCGATGGCGAACCGGCTGGTGACCGGCAGATTGCGGAAATCGAAGCCCTCAATCACCAGATTTTCGCCAAAGGCACCGTAGTCCACCCAGATCTTCTTGCGGAAAGCCTCGATCTTTTCCGCGCTCAGCAGGCTGACCTGCCGGTGCCAGCTGCCGCCGTGGGCATCGCTCACGATGCCCCACTCCGGGGTCAGCACGGCGCTGGGCACCTCGGTCTTGACGGTGCCGCGCTTGGGGCTGGTGCAGATTGCCAGAATTTTTCCCATAAAAATTTATCCTCCGATGCGATACATGCCGCGGGTCGCGGGCATGGAACTGTCTTCAAAATGATGTTCGCCGGGCTTTGTCCAGATGGTCTCCCGGATGGTGGCCAGCAGCTGTGCATCGTCCGCGCCGCTGCGCAGCAGCGCGCGCAGGTCGCAGCCGGTCTCGCTGGCAAGGCAGGGGCGCAGAAAGCCCTGACTGGTCAGCCGCACCCGGTTGCAGCTGGCGCAGAACTTGCCGTGCACCGCCGCAATAAAGCCGATGCTGCCTTGCCAGCCGGGCACGGTGTAGTATACCGCCGGGCCGTCCCCGAAGGCTGCTTCTGCCAGCGGCTGCAGCTCCGGCCAGCGGCGGGCAAACCGCTGCCGCAGCTCCGGGCCGGAGATGCAGGGCATGGCCGCGCCGTAGCCAATGGGCATCATCTCAATGAAGCGCACCTGCAGCGGGCGGTTCTCGGCGAGGGCGGCAAGGGTTTCCAGCTCGCTCTCGTTGACGCCCGCCTGCGGCACGCAGTTCAGCTTGACCGGGATGCCGCTTTCCAGCGCCGCCCGAATGCCAGCCTGCACGGCGGAAAAATCGTCCCGGGCGGTGATCTGCCGGAACACTTCCGGGCGCAGGGTGTCCAGACTGATGTTCACGCTGTCCAGACCGGCCGCCAGCAAAGCGGGCAGCTGCTGTGCCAGCAGAATGCCGTTGGTGGTCATGGTGACTTTGCGGATGCCGGGGATGGCCTTGAGCCCGGCCACCAGCTGTGCCACGTTTTTGCGCACCAGCGGCTCGCCGCCGGTCACCCGCACCGTGTCGATGCCGCACTGGGCGAACAGCGCCGCCAGCCGCAGGAACTCTTCGTAGGTCAGCACGGCTTCGCGCTCCAGCTTTTCCACGCCGTCGGGCATACAGTAGCGGCAGCGCAGATTGCACAGGTCGGTCACCGACAGGCGCAGATAATGGATATTTCGGGTGAGGGAATCAAACATAGCCGCCCTCCGCCCGGATGTAATGGCCGCTCTTGCCGCCGGTTTTTTCCACAAGATGGATCTCGCCCAGCTCCATGCCCTTGTCCACAGCCTTGCACATATCATAGATGGTCAGCAGCGCAGTGGAAACACCGGTCAGCGCTTCCATCTCCACGCCGGTGACACCGGCGGTCTTGACGGTGCACAGCGCTTCCACCGCCTGCTGCTTGGGCAGCAGCCGGAAGTCCACGCTCACCTTGGTCAGGGGCAGCGGATGGCACAGGGGGATCAGCTCACTGGTTCTTTTTGTGGCCATGATGCCGGCAATGCGGGCAACACCCAGCACATCGCCCTTTTTCACGGTGCCGCTCTGCACGGCGGCAAAGGCTTCGGCGTTCATGGTGATGATGCCGTGAGCCACCGCTTCCCGGAAGGTGACTGCTTTTTCACTCACGTCCACCATCACGGCGTTGCCTGCAGCATCAAAATGGGTCAGATTATTTTCACTCATACTTTTTTCACCTTAGTAAAGCTCCCCCCTCGGGGGAGCTGGCAAAGCCGAAAGGCTTTGACTGAGAGGGCTTTCAGCAGTGCCCGAACCCGCAGTTCGGCCAGTGGCACACTTCGCAGTTCAGGCACAGGCCGCCTTCGCCCAGACGGGCGATGTCCTCGGCGGTGATGGGGTCGTCAGCCAGCAGACGGGGCAGCAGCAGGTCAAAGATGGTGCGCTTTGCGTACATCACGCAGCCGGGCAGGCCGCATACCGGCACACCGTCCAGATAGCTTACAAGGAACATGGCACCCGGCAGCACCGGTGCGCCGTAAGTAATGATGTCCGCACCGGTGTTTTTGATGGCCAGCGGGGTGCGGTCGTCGGGGTCAACGCTCATGCCGCCGGTGGTAAAGATCAGCTCACAGCCAGCTTCTTTTGCTTCCAGAATGGCGGCGGTGATCCCGGCAGGGTCGTCGTCGCAGACCTTGTGGAAAACCACCTCACAGCCGTAGACGGCCAGCTTGCTTTGCAGGATGGGGGTGAATTTATCCTCGATGCGCCCCTTGAACACCTCGCTGCCGGTGGTGATGATACCCACCTTTTTGGCCTGCATGGGCAGCACGTTCAGGATCGGCTCTGCCCCGGCGGCCGCCTGCATGGCGTCCATTTTTTCCTGCTCGATCACCAGCGGGATGATGCGGGTGCCTGCCAGCTTCTGGCCTTTTTTCACGGGCAGATCACCGTGGATGGTGGCGATCATCATCTGCGGGAGGCTGTTCACCGCCAGCAGCGCTTCGCGGTGGATCTTCAGCAGGCCGTCGCAGTCCGCGATCAGCTCGATCTTGCCCTCCTTCGGCTCGGTGCCGTGGATGTTTTTGCCCGCAGCGGCCTTGTACAGCAGGGCGGCTGCTTCGTCCTCGTGGAGGATGCCGGGGTGCTTTTCCCAGACATAGAGGTTCTCCTTGCCGATGGAGAGCAGCACCGGGATATCCTCCGGCTGGATGACGTGCCCCTTGCGGAAGCGGGCACCCTTGAACTCGCCGGGAATGATCTGGGTGATATCGTGGCAGAGCACCTGTCCTGCCGCGTCTTCGGTACGAATTAGTTTCATCTTATCTTCTCCTTACAGAGTCGGCATCTGGGCAATGATCCAATCGGCCAGCGGCTGGATGTCCTCCAACCCGAAGTCTGCACCCGGGATGTCGCCCACCACGGCCAGTGGCTGGAACGACACCGGTGCGTCCGCAATTTCCCTGCGCACCACTTCGATCTTAGGCCAGCCGCTGGACTTGAAGCCTTCCAGCAGCACCAGATCGTAGCCGTGCCGCTCGAACAGAGCCAGCAGATCCTGCTCGGTCAGGCGGAATTCCTCAGTCAGCAGATAGCGGGTGCCGGAGTAGACCGCCACGCCTTCGGCCCCTGCTTCCCGCAGACGGTAGCTGTCGGTGCCGGGCACATCCGGGGTAAAATCGTGGCCGTCGTGCTTGATGATGCCCACCTTCAGCCCCTGCCCGCGCAGAGCAGGCAGCAGTTTTTCCAGCAGGGTGGTCTTGCCGCTGTTGTGCACGCCGCTGACGGCCAGCACTGCAGGACGCTTGAGCTCCAGTTCTTCTGCCAGAGCCTGTTTGGATTCAATATACAAAGTAAAGCACCTCCACTTCTTCGCCCGGAGCCACCGGACCGCTGCCTGCGGGCAGCTCTACCAGACAATTGCAGCCGATCATGGCAGAAAGGCTGCCGGACGAATGCGCTTCGGCGCTGCCCTCGCCGGGGATGGTCACGCTGCCGCCTGCCGCTTTCGCCCGCAGGTAGCGGTCGCCCTTGCTGGATTTGGAAAATCCGGTGGTCAGGGTGCAGGTGGTGCGGGAAAGAATGCAATTTTCCTCCCGGCGTCCTGCCGCCCGCAGCAGAGCCGGGATGGCGTACTGCTCCAGTGTTGCCGCCGCAGCAAAGGGGTTGCCGGACAGGCAGAACACCAGTCTGTCATTGACCTCTGCCGCCAGCATGGGGCTGCCGGGCTTTTGTGCCACGCCCGCAAAGATCATCTGTGCCTCCAGTCGTTCCAGCACGGCGGGCAGATAGTCCTTCTGCCCTACCGAAACGCCGCCGCTGGTAATGACGGCATCGCAGCCGGTCAAAAGCTCCTGCAGCTGGCAGGTGATGACCTCCGGGTCGTCCGAGCAGTGCTGCCGCTGCACGGCAAAGCCCAGCTGACCCAGCCGGGCAGCGTTTTGAATGCCGTTGGCGTCGTAAATTTTGCCGGGAGCCCACGGCTCACCCGGAGCCAGCAGCTCACTGCCGGTGGAAAGAATGCCCACGGTCAGGGTGCGGTATACCGGCACCTCGGCATAGCCCTGCCCCGCCAGCACACCCAGATGTGCAGGGGTCAGCGGCGTGCCCTCGGCGGCAATGATGGCTCCGGCGGCGATGTCCCCGCCCCGGAACACCACGTTCTGCTGCGGTTTCAGGGCGGCATAGAGCTGCACGCGCTCTTCGCCGCTGTCGGTCAGCTCCTGCATCAGCACGCAGTCCGCGCCCTCCGGCAGAGGGGCACCGGTCATGATGCGGGCCGCGCAGCCCACAGGCAGAGCGGCGGCGGGGGCGTCCCCGGCGTAGAGCTTCATGGTCACAGGCAGAGAAACAGGGGTTTCACGGCTGGCTCCGGCAGTGTCGGCGCTGTGCAGCGCGTAACCGTCCAGCGGGCTGCGGTCAAAGGGGGGCTGATCCATCCGGGCACAGAGAGCCTGTGCCGCGACACGTCCGCAGGCATCCTCCAGAGGGACGCTTTCCACTGCCGGGCGCGGCAGCGCCGCCGCCGCATCCAGCACGCGGCGCAGCGCTTCGGCCGGTGCACAAAAAGGCTGTTTCATAAAAAATCCTCCAAATGCCCGGCTGCACCCGGTCTGCTATGGCTCAGACAGGGCGTGCCGGGGGATATTCTCTTTTCATAAAAAGGCAGGTGAAAAAGAAGCGGAGACGTCTTGACCGAAAATCAAAACGCCTCCGCAGAATATCCGCACATACCGGCCAGCAGCTTGCAGTCTGTCGTGCCCGGTGATACCTTCGGGGACAGCACCGCCATTGCAGCGGCGGCCTGAACCGGAAGGCTCCGTGTGGATGGGAGGAGTTCTTTTTTTCAAATTGCAGCGTTTCTTCTGCGGGAAGGCGGAGGGGTTTCTCCCTCCACCCTTGAATGCCGGCTGATCTGTTTCGAGATCCGCCCTTAGCATTGCGGCGCGGTGTCCTGCTCTTTGCGGGAGTTTAGACACCTTTGCTCAAAGAAGCTCTTATACCCTATTCGATTGTAAAAAACTCAGTCGCAGAACTCGTCCACGTCGCTGATGGCCTTGGCGTAGCGGCGGGTGAGGTGCTTTGTGGAAAAGAGGAACCGCTCATTCTGATTGTTGGTCAGCTCCTCAATGTCGGCATACTCCGGCTTGCCCTGCATGGACTTCCATGTCTGCTCGATGACCTCCGGCGCAAGGCCGTAGGGGGAGCGCTGGAAGTACTTCAGCGGGGTGGCGCTGGGGTAGATGCGGGCATTGAACCGCACCATCTCGGCGAACATCACGCACAGATCCTTGTCCTCGATGAGCTGCGCGATCATCGCGTAGTTGTCACTCATGTTGGCGGTGGAATAGTAGTAGGTATCCTTTGCGCCCTTGCGGGTAGTAATGTCCTCACACTGGGGGTCTGCAGGCATCTGCGCCAGCAGCTCGTCGGCATTTTCCACCTCGGTCAGCAGCAGGGCGTGGGGGGTCAGCAGCGCAGCCGCAGAGCGGGAGCGAATGTAACCGGCCAGTTCCTGTGCCGGGGTAAGCTCCGGCAGCTCCGGAGCGGTCTTGGTGGGCTGATCCGCAAAGGGATCATTTTCTGCCTCCGGCTCGGCGGCCAGAAAATCCAGCAGCTCCGGCTTTGCTGCATCGGCCTGCGCAGCTTCGGCGGCCTGCTTTGCAGCAAGCTCGGCGGTCTCCCGCTCCACCACAGCCATCACGTCCTCGCCGGCCTTGGCGGCGCTGCCGTCAAAGGTGCTGCCGGTCTCCTTCAGGCGGCGAGCCGTCTCGCTGGCGGCATCGAGGTCGAACACCTCTGCCTTGGGCTTTTTCTTTGCGGCCAGCTCTGCCTTTTGCAGTTCCAGAACGGCCTGCTCCGGGTCTGCGCTGCCGTCTACGGTGGTGGTGTAGCCGGGTTTACGTCTGCCAAACAACATGACGATCGTTCCTCTTTCTATGGGATTTATTCAGCTGCTGCGGTGTTCTGGGCGTAGATGCCGCGCTTTTCCAGATCATCGGCCATGTCAGCCAGATCATACTTCTCCAGCGTCTCGCGGGTGGGCACACCGGTGGTGCGGTCCCAGCCGAAGATGTCGTAGAACAGATCCTTTGCCTTCTCCATGTCGGCGCGGTCCAGCTTGGTGGTGCCTTCCTCGAATGCCTTGAAGTCGGGGTCCTTATCGAACACCCAATCGCAGATGGCATCGTGCTCCTGACGCAGGTTTGCGCTGCCGCAGTTCTGCTGGAAGCTGATGGCGGTCATCACGCGCAGCATCTGGGTGATGCGGGCACCGTCCTCCTGCAGACCGGCCTGGGTATAGGTCTCGCCGGTGACAGCGGTCATAAAGTCTGCCTGCAGATCCAGATCGCCGTGGTAGTCGCGCTCCTTGGAGGGAGACTGGGTCATGGGCCACATCCAGTTGCACAGGGTGGCAGAGTCGTGGAAGTTCTTGTCGTTGACGCAGTATGCAGCCAGCTTTGCCTTGTTCTCGTTGATGGGAGTGTAGGCCTTGGCCTTATCGTAGCAGCCCTCGCCGAAGAAGTCCTCCATGACCTTCTTGGTCACCTCGTAGGGTGCGCCGGAGCCGGTCTCGCAGACGATCTCGTGGATCATGCAGTCGCGGTTGTAAACGAGGTTGTACAGCATGCCCACCTGCCATGCCTCAGCAGGGCCGTGGTGGTTGGGGAAGCCGTTGTAGATCAAGTTGGAGTTGGTAGCGCCGTCGTCGCGGTCCAGCCAGCTCTTGGGCAGGCCGAACTTTTCCATCATGGCCAGAGTGCCCTTGGCGATGACGGACAGGTCGCCCTCACCGTAAGCCATGCGGCGGATCAGCTCCACCTCCCAGCGGGGATCGCCGGCCTTCTCCCACTTCCAGGGCAGGGAGTCGTACTCAGCCTCGCTGATGTACTTGGTGGCCTCTTCGCGCGGCATGCGCAGGATCCACTGCAGGTCGCGGTTCAGGTTGCCGTAGTTGTCCCACAGGCCCATGTCGTCCACCGCATGAGACCATGCCAGATTGATGACCATGGTGCCGTCGCCTTCGTACTTGAAGTCGTGCACGCCGTCCGGGTAGACGCGGGTGCCGTACAGCACGGGCATGCAGGTGTTGGAGTTGTGGGTGGGCAGATCGTAATCTGCCAGCGGATCCACATCATACTCGGTGTAGCAGCGGATGGGGCAGGAGGAGCAGCCGCCGTTCTTCACGGTGTACTCGGCAGCGGGAGCGCCGAAGTCGAAGTAGCCCTTGAAGCAGCGCAGAGCCACCTTGTTGATATCGTTGTAGGGCTGCTCGCCGGTATCCACGGGGCCGCCGGGAGCCTTCTTCCACATACGGCCGGGGGCGCCGGACCAGCGGTTCTTGCCGGAGGTGGCGCTGTACTCTGCCCAGCTCTGGGGCTGTGCGGGCACGTTGTGGTTGTTGTTGCCGCCGATCAGGTTGCCCATCATGTAGTTGGACAGCTCCAGCACCTTTTTGGGGTCAGCCACCTTGACGCTGCCGGTGCCGCGGATCGCCAGACCCTTCAGCTTCTTGTTGCCCATGGCAGCGCCCAGACCGGCACCGCCGGAGTTGCCGAAGCTGGTGTTCAGGGTGGAGTAGTCCACCAGATTCTCACCGGCAGGGCCGATGGAAGCGGTCTCGAACTCGCGGCCGTTCTGCTCCACCATCCACTTGTTGGCAGCAAAGGTGCCCTTGCCCCAGATCTCGCTTGCGTCCTCCAGAGAGACCTTGTCGTCCTCGATGCGCAGGTAGACGGGCTTTTCGGAGATGCCGCTGAACACGATGCCGTCGTAGCCGGCATACTTCAGCATGGAGCCGATGTGGCCGCCCATGTGTGCATCGACGATGGAGTTGCCCTTGGACCATGTGGAGCGGAAGGTCACGTTCATGCGGCCGGAGCAGGGCACGCCGGCACCGGTCAGGGGGCCGACACCGAAGATGACCAGAGCCTTCTCGTCATAGGGGTCCAGCTCCATGGGAGCTTCCTCGTACATGATGCGGTAGGCCATGCCCATACCGCCGATATATTTATGGTATTTTGCGTCGTCCTGGGTGGTGATCTCACCGGTGGTCAGGTTGACGCGCAGGATCTTGCCTGCCCAGCCATAGGTTTCAGCCATTGTTGTTCCTCCTTACAGGTCCATGTAAGCAGCCTGTGCTGCGCTGGTAACGGCATCCCAGTCCACAATGGACAGAGCGCCGGACGGGCAGCCTGCCACGCAGGCACCGCAGGCGATGCACTTGGACGACTTGCCGGTCTCGGGGTTGACAGTGGGCATGTGCCACGGGCAGGCATCATGGCAGGCACCGCAGCCGATGCACTTATCGGTATCCACTACGCGGATGCCGCGGTCGTCGGTGGTGATAGCCTTCTGCGGGCAGGCATTGCCGCAGGCGGGGTCCTCGCACTGGCGGCAGGTGTCCGGGAAGTAGACAAAGCAGTTGTCGGTGCCGGACAGCAGACCGTTGCCGTCGCCGTCCAGATTCAGGCGGCGCTGGATCTTGACACGGCTGATGTAAGAGGAACACACACCGTCGTTGGTCAGCGTGCAGTTGATCTCGCAGCGCTGGCAGCCGGTGCACAGATCTGCATTGACCACCAGCAGACCCTGCGGCAATGCCCATGTAGCCACTGCGCCGCTGTCTACCTGCTGCTGGGAGCAGCCGAACAGGGACAGCATGGATGCGGAGAGGGTGAGCCCTGCAAGGCTCCTGCCCGAGATCTTCATAAACTGGCGGCGGGTCATGTCAGCCGTCAGAAAATCGGTTTTTGCCATAGTTTCCATTCCTCCGTTGAGGTCACTCTGCGCTGAGCACCTCGGTCACATAGAAATACGAGTTGTTGACGATATTCGTCACTGCCGTCGAGGTGATGGTCGCACCGGAAAGGGCGTCCACCCCGGTCAGGTCGGCACTCACTGCGCCGGTCTGAGTCTGCTCGGTGGTCAGGTCGGCCTGTGCCAGACGCACCTTGGACTGTTCTTCTGCCGAGAGATCCGCAAAGGGGATCGCCATGGGCTCACCGTCCAGTGCGCTCTTGCTCAGGTCTGCTGCATACAGTCTGCGGCGCGCCACAGCCTCTGCGCTGGAATCCAGCGGCGGAGCCAGTTCGTCGCTCAGCGGCTGTCCGTTCAATGCCGAAAGAGTCAGCCCTGCCGCATACATTTTGCGGGTGGCCTCCGCTTCGGGAGAAGTGTCGGACACGTTCCACTGTGCGGGGTCGAAGTCCTCTGCGGGGGCAGCATCGGATGCTGCATCCACAGAGGAGGCATAGGCTGCGCCGGTGGCCGGGTCGGTCACCGTGTAGCTCTTGCCTGCCAGCGTAAAGGGCGCTTTGCCCTGGTACTGGGACGTAAACTCCGGGCTGACGCACTGACCGCCAAGGCTGTCGGTCTCCGCCTGCGAAAGAATCTCCACAGCGGAAACATTGCCCTCGGCGTCAAGGGTCACGGCAGCCTGCACATCGCTCTGGAAACCCTTCTGGGTGCCCTCCACGCGGTAGCTGCCGTCGTCGAGCTGGTACACTGCACTGATGCCGTAGGCGGCTGCATCTGCCTCCGACACCGGCAGCAGAGTACCGGCAACTGTGGTGCGCGCGTGCTGCACGGCGACCAGACCGACCGCCATGACAACCGTTGCAGCGCCCATGGCTGCATAGCCCGGCAGCCGTTTGCGCCACAGCGGAATGGGCGCAAGCGGGTTGGTTGCCTGCTTCATGTTATCACCTGCCTGTTTTTTGTTTGTGCGGGAAACTCCCCGGCACGAAAATAACCGCTCAGCCTGCTGCAACAAGCGGAGCGGTCTCTTCATTGATATAGTAACATTGGTACAGTTAGTAAGTCAACGCGAACTCGCACTTTTTCTCCAGTTTGTAATCATCATTTTTCGGGGTCAGCAAAAGTCAGCGGATGTTTTCGGCCGCATACCAGTTGCAGGCCGTATTCCTGCGCCAGCTCCAGCGACTGCACGGTGGGCATGCTCTTGCTCACCAGCGCCGGAACGCCCGCCCGGATGGCCTTGCGCACCATGTCCACGGGTACCCGGCCGCTGGTATAAAGCACGCACTCTGCCAGCGGGACACCCTGCAGCAGCATCTCACCGACCGCCTTATCCAGTGCGTTGTGCCGGCCGATGTCTTCGCAGGCAAAGAGAATGCCGCCCTGCCGCAGCACAAGACAGCTGTGCACCGCGTGCGTGGCGCGGTACAGCGGCAGACCGGCGCTCATGGCGGCGGCAAGTGTGTCCAGCCATTCCGACTGCAGCTCCATCTGCGGCACTGTGCGCAGCGGCTGCAGCTCCACCGGACTGCCCAGTGTGATGTTATCCGTACAGCAGCTGGATACCTCCTGTGCGGCTGCACTGCGGGCGGTCAGCGGATGGTTCAGGGAGACCCTGACTTTCAGACCCTCTGCACAGACGGCAAGCTGCTCGACCTCCTGCGCCGAAGTGATCCAGCCTTCGGTCAGCAGCCGCCCCAGCGCCAGCTGCGGCAGCAGCTCCGGCGTGCACACCACCCGGAAGGCCGGCTGCTCATTGACATAAAGCGCCGCAGCGTGCTCCGCAGGCAGCGCTGCCTCTGTGCTGTCCGGCATCCTCACCTGTTCAAAAGCAGGTTTGACGCCAAAGAGGTCGTTGATCTGCATAAACTTTTCGTTCCTTTCCCTGCAGAGCGGCGGGTCAGAAGACCGGCTTTTCCATGCTTCATGAGGGGACCCTCCGCTGCTTCAGCTTTTATTATACAGTGGTCTGACAGATCCATCAAGGGGCAGGCAGCCTCGGTGGGATCTCAGGCGAGGAAAAGCAGAACCTGTTTGTAGGCGGGACACATGGCAGATATGTAAAAATGATATGAGCAGGATGATGAAAATGCATTATAATAGGGAGCATAAAGAGGTGTGTTTATGAAGACAAGATACCACGGGCAAATGTCAGAGTCGTTCCTGACGGCAGTGTTTCTTTCGCTGTCCGGCGGCCTGCAGGATGCCTATACCTATCTGTTTCGCGGCAAGGTGTTCGCAAATGCGCAGACGGGCAATATCGTGCTGCTGAGCTCTAATATTATGGAGGGAAACTGGGAGCGTGTCGTGCACTATCTGGTGCCGCTGTGCGCCTTTGCGCTGGGCGTATTGACCGCTGAGGAAATGCGGGAGCGCTTTTGGAAAATGCAGCGCCTTCACTGGCGGCAGCTGGTGGTGCTGGGCGAAATCCTGATGCTGTTTCTTGTGGGATTTCTGCCGGAACAGCAGAACCTGCTGGCGAACGCTATGGTGTCCTTCTCCTGCGCCATGCAGGTGCAGGCGTTCCGCAAGGTGAACGGCTATGCCTTTGCCAGCACGATGTGCATTGGCGACCTGCGCAGCGGCATGGAGTCACTGTGCCGATGGCGCAGGACCCATGATCCCAAAGCCCGGGATCGGATGCTGCGCTACTTCGGCATAATCCTGTTGTTTGCCGTGGGGGCAGGCATGGGAGATCTGACCTCGGCACATCTGGCAGGAAAGGCTATCTGGATCTCCTGCGGGCTGCTTCTGGTGGCCTTTGTTCTGATGTTCATCCGTGAAGATCTGGAAGAAAACCCGGTCATTGAAAAAGATCTCAGTGAGATCCGCGCAGAGACTCGCGAGATCGACCGCGCGCTCAAGGAAGAACTGCAGGAAGAGCACCGTGAATGGAAGGCAGGCTCCCGGTAGATGCTCCTACAGATTTGGGAGCCGCAGCGGAATCTGGTGGTCAGGGCCTTACGGGCCGCGTTCTGATTTTTCTGCAGCCCCTTGGCAGGGCTTTGAAAAATCAGAACGCGGCCCCAACAACTCCTCCCTGTTTCAGCCG
>CAKSTO010000018.1 GCA_934501115.1 uncultured Faecalibacterium sp. | reverse complement strand
ATCTCGTTTTGAGCGTAGCGCTGGGCATCCTTCTGGTTCAGCGCGGACTCCGGCTGAAAATAGCACACCCGGAACCGTCGTCCCCGGTGCTTGAACCCATACCGCAGCACCGAAAGCAGTCCGTCCGCATCGCAGGCATTATTAAAGGCCGTGCAGAACTTCCGCACTGGGTTTACCGGGTTCTGCTTTTCAAAAAATGCCCACTCGTTGGGCTGGGTCTTTTGCACAAAGCGAATCAGGGTATCCACAAACAGCCCCAGCTTGGGGTCGTAGCAATCCCCGTTGCGGGTATAGCCGCCGGCAGGGGAGAGCAGCGCCGCCGCAATGTCCGATTCAAACTGCTTTTCGGTGGTGTTGAGGGGCATGGTTAGACCTCCTTGTTCTCTAATTCGACAAATTCTTTGATTACATCATTTTCAAGTGTTAATTTGTAAATTCGATGCTGATGATTTATATCGGTAATGTATAATCTAATATCTGACAAGTCGATGATGGAGTCGTCAAAAACAAGTACTGAGAAAATCAAACCCTGAGTAACAAGCTCCTTTCGAGTAGGCAAATAATCTTTTTGAGAAATGGAGAGTTTATCAATAATAAATTCATTTTTTTCGGAATTTATCATATTGATGGCCAATGAGACATCCGTAGCAGATTCGGAATGAAAAAATCCGAAAAAGCAAACCGAATTGGATTTTGCACGAGCATCACCATCATCTAATATTGTGAAAAAAGGGCGAGCTGCTTCTTTTTGCTCTACCTCTCGTTGGAGAGCATCGCGCTTCAGGGTGAGATGAACTCCCCATAATGCCATTGAACCACCAATAAAAGCTGAAACCAAAGGAACGACGATATCCGTGATAAAGTTCATGCCAGTTTACCTCATGAAAGTGAAAGTGTCAACTTGAGAGAACGTTTAACTGCTCTTGAATTTTAATGGTTAGAGGCCGCTTTTTTTCGTCGAGATAGTCATTTCGAAGAGCATCATTTGTTTCATCAGACAAGAGCGCATAAGTGGTGATTAAGCCCTGAAACAGAGATTTGATAGAGTGATAATTTTTGGCCTGTTCGACGGAAAGAATGCCATCGGCTACAAACTTGGAAATGAGTGCTTCATTTTGGAAGGGAAAATTCTTTAGTGACGTAACGAAATCACCTTCATCGTTATAATGAAATGTCTTTCGAATTTCGGTAAGAATTTGAGGATTATAGAGATCATTAAGAACTTGCAGGCAATCGCGATATGACATTTTCAAGAGACTAAAGGCGTAATCCTTTTGATTTTTATTGCGTTTGGTGTTCCACTGCTCTACAAAATAATAGCCAAGTGCGAAAACAACAATTGCAATCACGGCGTTTATAGCTATCCCGAGCAAATCAACATTAAATCTTGAAATGTCAATACCGATGACAGTTGGAATATTAAAATAGTCTACAAGAAGATAAGTCGCCAAAAATACAAACGCAAGAAATACTGCCGTATGGGGTGTCAGATGCCAACGCTTCCGCACATTTTACACCTCCCTCTTTCCCGTTACAACTTCATAAATCAAACTTTTCTTATAGCTTTCCAGTTCTTTTACCAGTTGCTCTTTCTTTGCAATCAGCCTGTCAATCTCGGCGCACTTGGCGTCAAGGTGGTCAGCAATTTCTTTTTGCTCTTCAAGTGGTGGCAACAAAACAGGCATGGATTTAAGAAGGCTCTGCCCAAGACTAGCCCGTGTTACAAGATTCATTTCCTTAACAAGATAAAACCGTAAGTGAGAGCTTCTAAAATAATACTTTGCATACGGTGTATGCAATTTGTCTGAAAATGGACGTACTCGGATGAGAAAACCAGCAAACGTGGCATTGGGAATATCCTTTTCACAAACACAAGAAAATCCAACTTCTTCGATCGTTTCGGAAGTCCGGGTAAAGAAAATGTCTCCCTCCTTTACAGAGTATCGCTCTTGTTCTTCTGGAGTGGACTCGACTAATCCAGATACGGCAAAAGGCAGAGAGTAATTTTTATAAACATCACTATAACTTACAAATGGAAAGCCTTTTCCAAAAAATTCGCTGCTCTTACTTATACCGTTCTGCGTATCTCCAACATTGCGGAGTTTACCAAGAACCCACTTAGCTGGAATTTGACCAATATAGTCAACCCCACTATCCTTCATCTCCCGTTCACCACGCACACCTTTGGTAACAGCCTGCGTAATAACTGCCTGCTTGAGTTTTTTGTATTCCTCAATGCTGGAATGGATTTTGGAAAGAAGCACATCAATTTTTGAGCAGTGATTATCAAGATAGTTGATGAGAGGAATTTGTTCAGTGGATGGTGGAAGCGGAATTTTGAAATGCACGATTTGGGAAGCGTTAATAGCGGGATAACTAATTCCAACAGAATGAGCTTCGACATTACAAATAAAACTATCTGCTAGAACTGCATACATAAGAAATTGAGGGGGGAGTTTAGAACTATCAGCTTGCAAAACGAGAAAACCTGTAGATGCAATTTGAGGAATTGAAGACTTATTAACGCAGGCAATAGCTCGCAAATACGTTCTAACAGTAGAAATCAGGATGTCTCCGGGGGTGACAACTCTTCGCGCACGAGAGGGGGAATCTTTGAATTTGAATTTCTGAAATGTGGTGATTCCTTTGCCGTAGGTTACAGAACCAATATCAATATAATTGAACTCAAAATCAGGAGAACAAGATTCGGTCAATGTATCGTAATTATATCGAGCAAGATATTTTATAGGAATAACTTCCCACCCCTCTGGAATCTCCCCAATCCATTCAATGCCGCTGTCTTTCATTTTCCGTGCCATGGTCAGCCCTCCTTATGGAACAGCTCTGCCAGCCCGGCGGAGATATCCTGTTCCAGTGCGGTGATGCGTGCCACGATATCCTCCACGGCTTCCGGTGCCTGATACTCGTAGAAATAGCGGGTCATGGGGATCTCGTAGCCCACCTTGGTCTTGCTGTGGTCGATCCATGCGTCGGGGGCGTAGGGCAGAACTTCCCGGGCAAAGTAGGCGTCAATATCCTGCACCAGCGGCACGTTTTCGGTGTCCCGCAGGCTGGTGTCCGGCACGGGCTTGCCACGTTTCAGGAGGATGTTGCCTGCCTCGTCCCGCTGGGGGCGCTCCACCACGATCTTGTTGTAGCCGAACTCCACACTCTCGAACACCTTGCTCTCGCAGTAGATGCCGTTTTTGTCGCCGTACACCTTGCCGTTGGCAAACTCGCCGTAGGCGGTGACGATCAGCTCCCGGCAGGCATCGGTAATGTCGTTGCGCTTGGTGCCGATGCTCTTGCGGCGAGGCTCAAAGCAGTGGCTGGCGTCAATAAGCTGCACCTTGCCTGCACGGTGGGCGGGCTTATCCTTGCTGAGCACCCAGATGTAGGTGGAAATGCCGGTGTTCATGAACATATCGGTGGAAAGCTGGATGATGCAGTCCAGCCAGTCGTTTTCCAGAATATACTGCCGGATGTTGCTGGGGCCGCTGCCGGCATCGCCGCTGAACAGGGGAGAGCCGTTCTGGATAATCGCCATCTTGCCCTTGTTTGCCAGCTTGGCAAGACCGTTCAGCACAAAAAGCTGCTGACCATCGCTGATCTTGGGCAGACCGGGGGCAAAACGCCCCATCTCGCCCCGGGCGGCCTCGGCTTCCACTGCCTTTTGCTCCCGTTTCCAGTCGATGCCGAAGGGCGGGTTGGAGATGATGTACTGGAAGGTGAACCCGGGGAACTGATCCTCCGACAAAGTATCACCGAACCGCATATTGTTGGGGTCGCCGCCGCGGATCATCATGTCCGCCTTGGCGATGGCAAAGGTGGAGGGGTTGAACTCCTGCCCGAAGCAGGTCACCTCAATGTCGCTGTTCAGCTCGTGGATGCGCTCCTCCATGCAGCTGAGCATCTGGCTGGTTCCCATGGCCATATCGTAAACGGTCATGCTGCTGGTATCGAGGTCTGCTTCGGACAGCAGCAGGTCGGTCATCAGGTAGATGATATCCCGGCTGGTGAAGTGAGCTCCGGCCTCCTCGTCAAAGCTCTCGGAGAACCGCCGCACCAGGTCCTCAAAGATGTAGCCGCAATCCACGGTGCTGATCTTGTCCGGGCCAAGATAGCCCTTCTCAGAGCCAAACTCCTTGATAACAAGGTAGAGGGTGTTGCTCTCCACCATCCGCTTGATGATGTTGTCAAAGTCGAACTTTGCCAGCACGTCCTGTGCGTTGGCGGAAAAGCCGGACAGGTAATCCCGGAAGTTGGACTCAATGTTGTCCGGGTCTGCCAGCAGGGTCTCGAAGGTGAAGCGGCTGGTGTTATAGAACTGGTAACCGGAAGCCTTCTGCAAAAAGCCATCGATGACCTGCAGCTTTTTCACCTTTTCGTAGGTGTCCAGCACTGCCTGATGGGTGGGCAGCAGGCAGTCGTGGAACCGCTTCACCACGGTCATGGGCAGAATGACCAGACCGTACTCGTGGGGTTTGAACGGCCCACGCAGCATATCGGCCACGTTCCAGATCATGGCGGCTTTTTCGGCAATGTTGGCACCTACGGCGGTGATCTTATCGTTTGGCATATGTTGCTCCTTATTTTTTGTGATAAGTGGACATCCTGATTTTACAACAATTGGTGTCCTATAAATCGGATAGCAGGATGCTTTTCCTGAAAAATAATTCTTGCTTCTATTGTACCACGATAAAAGTGGAAACACCATATTCCGGCAAAAGAAAATGCCCGCCTGAAAACCAGACGGGCAAACTGTAAATCAAATCATTTGAAAATGCTTCAATGCTTCCACAATCGCATCCTCTTTTTCCTTCGGACACTTAGGCTGCTTCGTATTTTCGGACTTCGCCTTATGGTGGTTCTCTCGTACCTCCAGACCGCATTTCTGCTTGACCTGCGAGATATATAGGGAAGATACCTTCAGCCCGGTCTGTTCCAATACACGAGCCTTGATTTCGTGGTAAGTTGCGCCTTTCTGCAATCCAGATGTATCCAGACCCTCCAAGGAGAACTCTACACGGACTTTTTGGAGTCAATCTCACTCTTGGAAAGTGCGATGACGCATTCGCAGTGCTTTGTCCTCGGAAACAAATCCACAGGCTGCACTTTCTCTGCGTGATACCCATTCTGCTCCAGCCACGCGGCATCGCGGGCAGCAGTGGCCGGGTTGCAGCTGACATAGACCACCCGGCGGGGCGACATGTGCACCACAGCAGAAAGAGTAGCTTGATCGCAGCCTTTGCGAGGCGGATCCAGTATGACCACATCCGGGTGCAGACCTTCGGCTGCCAGCCGGGTGGCTGCCTGACCGGCATCGGAGCAGAAAAAGCGGCTCTTGGCGGCAACCGCTGCACCCATGCGGGAGGCGTTTGCCTTGGCGCTCTCAATGGCCTCGGGGATGATCTCCACGCCCACCAGCTCACGGCAGTGGGAGGCCATGGAAAGGCCGATGGTGCCCATGCCGCAGTAAAGGTCGAGCAGAAGGTCATCCGGAGTCAGCTGGGCGTATTCGGCGGCGATGCCGTAAAGCTGTTCGGCGGCAGGCGTGTTGACCTGATAAAAGGACAACGGCCCCAGACGTACGGGCACACTGCAGAGAGTATCCTCAATATAACCCGAGCCATACAGGGTATGAGTCTCACTGCCCAAAATTACATTGGTGTTTTTGGCATTGATGTTGAGCAGAATGGTGGCAATATCCGGGAACTTCTCTTTCAGACGGGCGCAGAGTTCTTCGGCGCAGGGCAGTTCTGAGCGGGTGCAGACAAGGCAGACCATGATCTGCCCGCTGTGAACACCCCGGCGCAGGAAGATATGCCGTACAAGACCCTTGCCGGTCTCCTCATTGTAGGGGTGGATGCCTTTTTCTGCAAAGAATGCGCACAGTGTGTTGCCGATCTCATTCAGTACGCCGGGCTGCAGGCGACAGTCTGGGCAGGGGACGATGCGGTGGGTACGACCGGCGTAAAAGCCAATGCAGGGGCGGCCGGCTTTGTCTGTTCCGACCGGAAACTGGACTTTGTTGCGGTAGCGGTCTACCTCCGGGGATCCCACGATGGGCAATACGGGAACATCAATCCCGCCGATGCGGGCAAAGGCATCCGCTACAGTTTCCTGCTTGGCGCGGAGCTCTGCGGCATAGCTCAGGTGCCGCAGACTGCAGCCGCCGCAGGGGCCGGCCACAGCACAGTCCACCGAGATACGATCCGGCGAAGGCGTGAGCACCTCGTCCAGAATGCCGAAGGCATAGCGCTTGCAGTCCTTCACAATACGGATCCGGGCCTCATCGCCGGGCGCTGCACCGGGGATGAACACCGTTTCGCCATCCGGGCTGTGTGCAACACCGCTGCCGTCGCTGGACAGCCGCTCGATGTGCAGGGTGAGAATCTGATTTTTCTGTAAGGACATGAAAACTCCTTTACTGGTGGTCACCGGAAACGGGGTCGGCCGGGGCATCAGCCTGTGCGGAAAAGTATTTGCTTGGCGGTACGCCCTTGGCGCGTTTGAACACCCGCGAGAAATAGAACTGGTCAAAGAAACCTACTGACACAGCTACTTCCGCGATGGACAAATTGCCTGCCCGCAGCAGCTTACAAGCCTCGTTGATGCGGTACTCGGTAAGATAATCGATGGGGCTTTTGCCTACATTGAGCATGAACACCCGGTAGAGATGACTGCGGGAGACGCCTACGCTTTTGGCAACGTCGTCGATGGAAATGTCGTGCGAATAATTGAACTGGATGTACTTGATGGCGTTGAGCACATACTGACTGGAGGAAGAGGCCGTGTGGGGCTTGCCCGCAATGGTCTCCTTCATCAGCGCAGCAATGAACAGATAGAGGTAGCCCACCATGGCGGCTTCATCCTGCGGCTGCAGGCCGCGGGCAGAGTAGATGCTGGCCAGAGCGGTGCGCATGGCGTCCGGGTCCTGTGCACGGTGAACAGGTGAGTCATCCGTGAAGGGGAGCTGTGCTGCCAATTTATGGGCGCAGGCACCGTTAAAACCCACCCAGCTGTACTCCCAGGGCTGATGCTCATCGGCGGTATAGCGGATAAGCTGGCTCGGCCGTGCAAAAAACAAATCTCCTGCGCTGACCTCCCAGGTACGGCCGCCCACTTCAAACACGCCTTTGCCTGAGAGCACAAGATGGATGAGGTAGTGGTCGCGGATGCCGGGCCCCCAGGTCTGCCCGGGAGCACAGCGCTCAATGCCGCAATTGAAGATGGACAATTCGATATTATTTGTGTAATTCTGCTTAAAGGACTGCTTATAAACGTCTGCCATAGATGCTTTTCCTCCGTCCTGTCGCGTTCTGCCCCCAGTATACCACAAAACGCCCCGCAAATTCAACAAAAGTACATCTTATTCTTTGAGCTGGACGCCAAAATTCGAGCGATTTCACCGATAGAAATTGCAAAAATATCGCGGATGCATTACAATAAGCATAACAAACCGACAAAGGATCTTGAGGGGGAATCAGGATGGCGACCAGCGCATTTCTCCGGCAGCAGATCGCAGCAGGGGCATGGGACGAGAAACTTCGGGCACTATACGGCGAAGCTCCGGCAGAGCTGGAGCGGCAGCGGGTGCGGTATTGTGCTGCGCTGGAGCAATTTGAACTTTATTTCGGCCGCGGACGGCAGGTACAGGTGTATTCGGCACCGGGGCGTGCAGAGCTGGGCGGCAACCATACCGACCACCAGCACGGCTATGGGCTGGCTGCGGCAGTGACGCTGGATCTGGTAGCCGTAGCATCGCGCAGCGACGACGGATATGTGCGGGTCAAGAGCCGTGGTTTCAACAAGCTGGACGTCATCGACCTGACCGTAGCACAGCCGCAGGAGGGGGAGAGTACTCATTCTGCCAGCCTGATCCGCGGGATCGCGGAAGGCTTTAGGGCGGCAGGAATGCAGATCGGCGGGTTTGACGCCTATACGGCCAGCGATGTACTGCGGGGATCAGGGCTTTCCAGCTCGGCGGCCTTTGAGATGGGTATGGCGGCGGTATGGAACGGTGAGTATGGCTGCGGCCTTGCCCCGGCGGAGCTTGCCAGGATCTGCCAGTACGCCGAGAATGCCTACTTCGGCAAACCAAGTGGCCTTTTGGATCAGCTGACCAGTGCAGTGGGAGGCGTCATTTTCGCGGATTTTGCCGACCCGCAGGAGCCTGTGATCGAAAAGATCCACGCGGATGGTCTGCTGCCGGAGAGGATGTATCTGTGTGTCACCGACACGCGGGGCAGTCATAGCGAGTTGACGGGCGAGTTTGCCGCCATCCGGTACGAGATGGAGCGGGTGGCAGCCTGTCTGGGCAAAAAGGTACTGGGTCAGGTGAAAGAAACCGATTTCTGGAAAGCATTGCCGGCTTTGCGCAAGAGCTGCGGCGACCGGGCAGTGCTGCGTGCGATCCACTATTTTGACGAAAATGCCCGTGCACTGGCACAGCGTGATGCATTGCTGACTAAACGGTTTGAGGAGTTTGCCCGGCTGGTTTTGGAAAGCGGACGGGCGTCTTTTGCCCTGTGTCAGAATGTTTATTGCGCCACCGATGTGCGGCATCAGGGGCTTTCGGTTGCACTGGCGCTGAGCCAGAGCATCCTGCAAGGCAGCGGAGGCGCGTGGCGGATGCAGGGCGGCGGCTTTGCAGGAACGATTCAGGCGTACGTACCCGGAAACCTGCTGCAGCGGTATCATGATGAGATTGAGCGGGTATTTGGGACGGGAAGCTGCTATATCCTGCGCCTGCGGGAGCAGGGAGCGGTGAAGGTTTAAGGCAGAAAGAACAAAGGCAGACGTGGTTTACCGCGTCTGCCTTTGTTCTTACATCATTTTTATACAACAGGAGGCTGCGAATCTCTTTGCTGCTGCTGCTCGCGGGCGGCGGAGAGATACTGCACGACCTCCCGGCTCTCCTGCGAGAAGCCTCCAAACAGGCCGGATAAACCATGGTAGAGGTCAAGTGCTACGTCCACACCGGCCTTGACCACGTTGAACAGCAGCAACGGCACAAAGCTGAACGAGAAAGAGATCAGGCCACTGCTAAAGAAGAGATCATCAAACTGGAAGTTGCCCAAAAAAGCATCCAGAGCATCCTGCAGCGGCCCGCCGCCGGAAATGCCGGACTGCTCTGTTTCAGGGATTGCTGCGTAAGTATACGGCATTCGAAGATCTTTCATAAAGAAATGACTCCTTTCTCATAGAATCATGCGGGAGAGAGATCAGGCTGCAGCGGTATTGGCAGAGGCTGCGGTCTCAAAGCTGGGCATGGGGTTGAAGATCGCATCGTAGAGATTCTTCAGAGAACGGTAGATGCTCACAGCCTGCATACCGGCATAGATGCCTGCAAGACCCGTTGCGCCAATCACAGCAGCCTTGCTCCAGCCGGTCTCCTGCCTGCTCCATACGTGAACGATCGTGCCGGGGATCGACAGACCGTTCTTGATGCCGGACTGGAGCAGCCCGGTCACATAGCTGAAGGATGACCCGAGAACATAATAGCCGAGGTTCACAACGAGGCTGGCGCAGAAATTCATAAACTGGTCAGTATCCAGTGTGAGCTGATAGCCGAAGGCCTGACCCAGAACGATCTCTGCACCGCCGTCCAGATAGGTCATTTCTTCTTCCGTGATAACGGCATAAGCTGCCGGCAGCTGCATCGTAGTCTGATTGGGATGATCCATGATGGAAAAACTCCTTTCAATCGCAGCGTCTGCACAAAAGCAGACAATATACTATTTGAATTGTAGCATATCTGTATAAAAATAACAAGAGAGTGTGCGGCCAAATTTGATGATACATCTGTGAACAAATTGTGATAACAAAATGGATAAGCTGCGAAGACACGGCAAATACGATGGGATGGCCAGAAAAGCTTCTGCCGAAAAAATGTTCTGCACAGCGGCAAAAGAAAACACCTGCAGCAAAGGCAGCAGGTGTTTCGGGGAGAAAATGCAGAAAATATCACTGTGCACGCTCATACAGAGCGGTCAGTCCGGCAATGTGCGGTGCAAGATCCTGTGGGATAGGGGAGCTCAGACGCCATTGCCAGTTGGCACCCTGTGTGCTGGGGGTGTTGATGCGGGCTTCGCCGCCCAGATGCAGCCAGTCTGCCAGCGGGATGATCGCCGTGTCCGATACACTGGCAAGGCAGGCACAGATCATGGCCTCAGTCAGCTCTTCAGGCTTGCAGCGCAGGTAACGGCAGGCATAGGCCACATCTTCGGTGCTGGCATTGGTGCGCCAGCCCTCAGCGGTCACATTGTCGTGGGTGCCGGTGTAGACCACACTGTTGCGGGGGTAAGTGTGGGGCAGATAGTTGCCAGACTCACGGCTGTCGAAAGCAAACTGCATGATCTTCATGCCCGGGTAGCCGCTGGCGGTCAGCATTGCCTTGACCTCCGGGGTCAGATATCCAAGATCCTCGGCGATGATACTGCCTTTACCCAGAGTTTCGTGCAGGGCATGGATGAAATCGAGATCCGGCCCTTTTTCCCAGTGACCACTCGCCGCCGTTTTGCTGCCGGCAGGGATCGAATAATAGCTCTCGAAACCGCGGAAGTGATCGATACGCACTACATCGTAGATCGATGTGGCATGCTTCATGCGGCGTTTCCACCAGTCAAATCCGGTGGCCTTGTGGGCAGACCAGTCATACAAAGGGTTGCCCCAGAGCTGTCCGTCTGCTGCAAAGGCATCCGGCGGACAGCCGGCCACCTGAGTCAGATGCATCTGGCCATCGGTCTGAAACAGCTCCGGGTGAGTCCACAGATCGCTGGAATCCGGACTGACGTAAATGGGAATGTCGCCCACCAGCTTCACGCCTTTCGTGTTGGCGTAGCGCTTGAGCATACGCCATTGCTGGTAAAAGAAGAACTGTACTGCCTTGTGGTAGTCGATGCTGTCCGTGAGCCGTTCTTTTGCAGCGGCAAGGGCTGCTGGCTCCCGGCAGCGCAGGTCATCCGGCCAATCGGCCAGACCTGCCTGCCCCTGCTCAGCCTTGATGGACATGAACAAAGCGTAGTCCTCCAGCCAGAAGCTCTGCTCCTTGCAGAAATCTTCGTAGGCGGGGGTAGGGGAGGCAAGCAGGCGGTCTGCCGCTTTTTTCAAAATGACCGGTCGTTCAGCGTAGAGAGCGCCGTAGTCAATAGGACCGACGGATCGCTCGGCGGGAATCTCATCGGCAGTCAGCAGACCGTCGGCGGCAAGACCCCGGTAGTCGATGAAATAGGGGTTCCCGGCAAAGGCGGAAAAGCTCTGGTAAGGGCTGTCGCCATATCCGGTCGGGCCGATGGGCAGGATCTGCCAGTAAGTTTGTTTTGCGTCGGTCAGAAAGGTAATAAACGAGTAAGCCTGTGCTCCCAGAGTGCCGATGCCAAAAGGCCCCGGCAGACTGAAAATGGGCATTAAAATGCCGCTTGCACGCATGGAAACGTCCTCCTTATCGGATGAATTAACCCTTCACAGCACCTGCGACAACGCCCTCAATGATATACTTCTGGCAGGTCGCATACAGGATGATAATGGGGATGATGGCAATGATGATACATGCCATCATAGGAGCCAGCTCCACGCGGCCATAACCACCGCGGAAATACTGGATCGCCATGGGGATGGTGCGGTACTTTTTGATATCCAGCACCAGAGTGGGCAGCAGATAGTCGTTCCACACCCACATCGTTTCCAGGATGGCAGTGGAGATCATGGTAGGCTTCAGGATGGGGAATACGATCTTGAAGAAGATCTGGATGGGGTTGCAGCCGTCGATCATGGCAGCCTCTTCGATCTCCATGGGAACGCTCTTCATGAAGCCGGTAAACATGAACACGGCCAGACCGGCACCGAAGCCCAGATAGATGATGCAGATGTTCCACGGAGTGTTCAACTTGAGCTGGTCAGCGGTCTTGGACAGGGTGAACATGACCATCTGGAAGGGCACGACCATGGAGAACACGATCAGCAGGTTCATAAACTTGCTCAGCTTGTTGTTGACGCGGGTGAGATACCAGCCGGTCATGGAGCAGCACAGAAGGATCAGTGCCACACTGGTAACGGTGATGACAAGGCTGTAGCCAAGGCTGGAAAGGAAGCCCATCTTGGTGACGCCGTAGACGTAGTTGTAAAGGCCGGCGAAGGTCTCGGCAGTAGGCAGCTTGAACACGGTGGATGTGGTGAAAGTGCCTTCTTTTTTCAGACTGTTGAGCAGGATCAGAACGATGGGGTAGATCCACAGCAGGCACAGCAGGCTCATGATCACAGTAAGGATGTTATCCCACAATCTTTTCTGTTTAGGCATTACTGCTGCACCTCCTTGGAACGTGTAAAGTGAAGCTGGATCAGAGAGATGACCACAACGATCAGGAAGAACACCACAGCCTTTGCCTGACCGATGCCCTTCCACTGAGCACCGGAGCGGCCATAGAAGGTGTTATAGATGTTCAGAGCCAGCATTTCACTGGCGTTGGCGGGTTCGCCTGCGGTCAAAGCTACGTTCTGGTCGAACAGCTTGAAGCTGTTGGTCAGGGTCAGGAAAGTGCAGATGGTAACGCTGGGCATGACCATGGGAATCTTGACCTTGAACAGGATCTCGCGGTCATTTGCACCGTCGATCTTGGCAGCTTCGATCAGGTCACCGGGCACGCTCTGCAGGCCGGCAACGTAGATGATCATCATGTAGCCAATCTGCTGCCAGCACATCAGGATGACCAGACCGACGAAACCGGCCTTGGCATCCAGCGCCAGCAGGGGCTTCTGCAGGTTTGCCAGCACGCCATTGAGCAGGATCTGCCAGATGTAGCCCAGCAGGATGCCGCCGATCAGGTTGGGCATGAAGTAGACGGTACGGAAAATGTTGGTGCCGCGGATGCCGCGGGTGAGCACCAGTGCAATGGCAAAGGCGCAGACATTGATGAGCACGGTGGATACTACAGTGAACACCGCAGTAAAGCCAAAGGCGTGCAGGAAAGTAGCATCCTGAAACACAGAAATATAGTTCTGAATGCCCACAAAGGTGGTCTTGCTGACGGTCGTGAACCGCTGGAACGAAAGGTAAGTACCCCAGATAAAGGGCCAGATAAAGCCGATGATGAACGCGATGAGGGTAGGCAGCACGAACACCGGCCAGTATTTACTGATGGCTTTTTGCATGATGTACCTCCTATATGCGGAGTGGTTAACAAAAAAGGGGAGGCGGGGCGAACTTCTTCGCCCGCCTCCCGGTTCAGTTCTTTTTCAATGGATCTGTCAGGGGCTTAGCCGTTTGCCAGCTTGTACTCCTTAGCCCAGCCATCGACGAAGGCGGTCACAACGCCGTCCCAGTCGCCGGTGCCTGCCGCATAAGCGGTCAGAGCGGAACCAACACCGTTCTTCCACTCTTCAGAAGGCATAGTGGAGAAGCACCAGTCAACACTGGTCTTGCCCTCAGCAACGTAGTCGTTTGCAATGGCAATCAGAGGATTGGTGGAGTCCTTGGCAGCCTTGAAGGGGATCACGAAGCCCATCTTGTCAGCCATCGCGCTGGTGCCGGCCTCAGAGGTGACACACCAGTACAGGAAGTCCAGAGTAGCCTGAATGTCGGCATCAGAAGAGGTGTTGTTCACGCACCAGAAGTTCTCGGAACCGGTGCACAGGCCCTGGTTCTCCTCGCCCTCAGCGCCGATGTAGATGGGCAGCATGCCCAGATTGTCGTCGCCCAGATCCTTCACGTCATTGTAAGCCCAGGTGCCGTTCTGGTAGAACACAGCCTTCTTGCCCACGAACTCAGCCACAGCGTCGTTGCCGGTCTTGGAAGCCAGCAGGGTGGGGTCACAGGTGGAATCGGTGATGTACAGATCCCAGATCTGCTTGTAGTTGTCCAGATAGGTGCCCTTGATGGCGTCGGTGGAGCCGATGCCGTCTGCCTTGTACTCGTAGTAGATGGGCAGGTTTGCCAGATGGGTCTTGAAGCGCCAGTCAGAAGAACCGTCCATGCCGGCAGAGGTGAAAGCACCGTCCACGCCCAGCTCAGCCTTGCGTGCCTGAATATCGTCAGCGACCTTCTTCAGATCGGCAAAGCCCTTGATATCGTCCTGCGTGTAGCCGGCGGCGCTCAGCAGCTCCTTGTTGTAGATGATGCCGTAGGTCTCGATGACGTATGCGATGCTGGTAACAGCGTCGCCGTCCTTCAGTGCGAAGGAATCGCTGGTCAGCTCACCATACAGCTGGCTGCCGGACAGATCGTAGCAGTAGTCCTTCCAGTTTGCCAGACCCACAGGGCCGTTGACCTGGAACAGGGTGGGAGCATCGCTCTTCTCCATCTCGCTCATCAGAGTAGTCTCGTACTGGCCGGAAGCGGCGGTGACGACGGTCACAGGCACGCCGGTCTCCTTGGTGTACTCAGCGGCCAGATCCTGCCAATCCTGATCCTGCTCGGGCTTGAAGTTCAGGTAGTAGACCTTGCCGTCTCCCTTTGCAGCGCCAGAAGCGGCAGCGGAGCTGGCGGTAGAGGAAGCGGAGGTGCTGCTGGAGGAGCCGCCGCAGGCAGCCAGACCCAGAGCTGCGGCGGAAACGCCGGCGGCCTTCAGAAAGTTACGACGAGAGATCATCTTTTTCATAATAAGTTCTCCTTCTTATTAAATTATAAACGATGAACTATTCAAATCTCCGTCCCCGACGGAGGGAAGACAAAAAAGTTGGAAGGTGGCGCGTCAGCGCCGGATGAGGAAAAGCCAAAGCTCAGATGCTTCTTACGCTTTCGCCCTGCTGAAGTTCGGGGCGGAGCGTAATGGTCTGCGCCGAGGTGCCGTGCTCGATCTGGCGTACCAGCAGCTCGATACTTTGCAGCGCGATCTGCTCACTGGGCTGGACGATGGTGGTCAGCACCGGCACACAGTAGCGCGACATCGGGATGCCGTCAAAACCGATCACGGAAACATCTTCGGGCACCCGCAGACCGGCGCTTACCAGTGCACGGATGGCACCGAGTGCGATCACATCACTCATGGCAAACAGAGCGGTAAAATCCGCACGCCGTGCCAGCAGACTATTCATGGCGTGATAGGCAGACTCAAAATCGTAGTTGGACAGGCCGTAGAGCTTGTCACTGAATGGGATGCCTGCATCCTCCATGGCCTGCTGTGCACCCTGACGACGCATCATGCTGGGATAGCTCGTTGCAGGGCCGCCCAGAACAGCGATCTTACTGTGCCCCTGCCGGATCAGGTGGCTGACTGCGGTGTAGGCCGCTGCCCGGTCATCCACACCCACCATGGACAGGTTCGGGAAACTCAGCTCGTCGGATACCAGCGTCGTCAACACCGAAGGCACGTCAATGCTTGCAAAGCCGTTTTTGAAGTTGGTCACGCTGCCGCCGAGAAAAATCATGCCTTTGGGTTTGATCTCCCGCAAGACCTTCTGCGCAGCCTCGACTTCGTTGGCATTCTCGTCCAGATAGGAAACGATGCCATTGTAGCCGTACAGGGTAGCTGCTCTTTGCAGCTGCACCAGAAAGTCTGAGAAGAAGATGTTTCGCGTTCCCTTGACCACGAAGACCAGACTGCGGGACTGCTGGATCTTCAACTGCCGGGCGTTGGTGTTAGGTACAAAACCCGCCTCCCGCATCACCTGCAGCACACGTTCTTTTGTTTCGGGGCGAACATCTGGCCGATCATTGAGCACACGTGAGATGGTGCTTACCGAACAGCCGCTGATCCTTGCGATATCTTTGATGGTCAGATTCGGCATATCGGATTTCCTCACTTTCGGTCGAATGCTTGGGAACGTTGTCGGGAACGTTCCCAGCGACTATAGTATGGCATAATCTGTATAAAAAATCAATAAGCAGAAAACAATTTCGTGCAGAGTGTACATAGAATCAACCCCTTTTTGTGCAGGTTGAACTGAATTCAAATCAAAAAGCATGATATGTTCCGAAAATTACCGGTACAAGTCAGAAAACACCGGAATTATCGTACCGGTTTGTAACTTTTTGTCCGAATGTTGCAATGGGATGGATGGTAGGATACAAGAACGCTCGGGAGCTGCGACGTCCTGCGGCGTGCTGGGGAGCGGGAAAACGCAGCCTGAAAATGCTCCCTGCACGGTGAGAGGGAAGAAGTGCTGTGCTTTGAAAAAGCATCGGCAGGATCTTATCATTACAGGGCTGCAGGGCAGTGGACAAAACCACTGCGGCGCGATCTGGAGGAAGGTGCGGCATGAACAAGATCCTGAATAAAAAGCAAAAAGCGCTTTCACCTTGTCATCGGTGAAAGCGCTTTGCTGATTGCTGATTATTCTGATCGGGTTTGATTATTTTGATTAGTCGCTGACGTAGGGCATCAGAGCAACGTGACGAGCACGCTTGATGGCGATGGTCAGTGCGCGCTGATGGTAAGCGCAGGTGCCGGTCACACGGCGGGGAATGATCTTAGCACGCTCAGAGACGTACTTACGCAGACGGGGCACGTCCTTGTAATCGATGGTGTCGATGCGATCGACACAGAAGCTGCAAACCTTCTTGCGGCCGCGACGCATGGGGCGTGCGGGGCGAGAGCCTTCGGTTCTTTCAAAAGCCATTGCTTATTACCTCCTATTGAATTTTTAACGGATTGACCGTTTCGTGTCAGAACGGCAGATCATCGCTGTCGTCGATGACAGCGAAATCGTCTGCACTGCCGGCAGAATAGCTGGGAGCTGCCTCCACAGCAGCCGGACGGGCAGGTGCTGCGTTCTGGTAGGCGGGAGCAGAATTATTCTGATAATTTGCTCCGCTGCCTGCATTGCTGTTTTTGGAGCCTGCAAAGTTGATGTTGTTGGCTACCACCTCAACGGCAGTGCGGTTCGCGCCGGTCTTATCCTGATACTGACGGGACTGCAAACGGCCGTCCACAATAATCAGAGAACCTTTCTGGAAATAGCGGCAGACGAATTCGGCCTGCCGATCCCATGCAACCACATCAATCCAGTCCGCCACGCTTTGCCCATTGGCATCGCGGCGCCCGCGGTCGCAGGCGATGCGAAATGAAGCGACATTCTTGCCGGTAGTGGTCTGACGCATTTCAGGGTCACGCGCAAGACGACCCATGATAGCAACAACATTCAACATTCTACGGTCTCCCTTTCTGTCACAAAGGATTACTCCTCGTGAGCAATGATCAGGCTGCGCATAACGCCTTCAGTGATCTTGTACACACGATCCAGCTCAGCGGGGAAGCTGGGCTCGGAAGTGAAGTCGATCACGGTGTAGACGCCTTCCTCCTCGTCGTTGATGGGGTAGGCCAGACGGCGCTTGCCCCACTCGTCGATGGAATCGATCGTACCGTTAGCCTCGATCAGGGACTTGAACTTACCAACCAGAGCGGCGGTAGCCTCCTCGTCGAGAGCGGCGCTGGTAATCAGCATGGTTTCGTACTTTGCCATTTTGTAGCACCTCCTTTTGGACTTAAGGGTTCTGCAATCACAGAACCAAGGGTACACAAAAGCACGGCTTCGCGCCTTTGTGCGGTGTGTCTGTTCAGACAGCAATTTATTATAGCAAGCTGTGCAGGTTCTGTCAAGTGATTTTTGAAAAAAGATACAACAAAAAAAGTTTTGATTTTTTTGTGAAAGAGGACTATAATGGAAGCGTTTTCGGTGGATGGAGGGAGGGATCTCCGGCGATCCCCGCATTCCATCCCTTGAAAGAAAGTATATAGTGTTTGAAAATTCTAAAGTAAAAGGAAGGATGCTTTGTGTATTCGGTTTTCCGTAATCTGGCAATTATCATCCTCAGCGCAAAGTTCTTCGGCCTTGTGGCACGTAAGTGCAAGGCTCCGCAGGTGGTGGGCGAGATCATTGCCGGTTTGATCATCGGCCCCTGTGTTCTCAATCTGGTGCAGACCAGCGATTCCATTTCTACCTTTGCCGAGATCGGCGTGGTGCTGCTGATGTTCACCACAGGTCTTGGCACCAACCTGAAGGAACTGATCAAGGCCGGCCCCATCGCGACCCTGATCGCCTGCGTAGGCGTGCTTGTCCCCTTGGCAGGCGGCACGCTGCTGTACAGTGCATTTTATGGCTTTTCTGCTGTGGGAAGCCCGGAGTTCTATCGTGCCCTGTTCATTGGCACCATCATGACGGCCACCAGTGTGTCCATCACGGTGGCTACACTGCAGGAACTGGGACATCTGAAGAGCTTCCTCGGAACGACCATTGTCAGCGCCGCAGTCATCGATGATGTCATCGGCATCGTGGTTCTTACCTGCGTGCTCGGCGCAAGCTCCGGCACCGGTACAGGGCTGGGCAAGGTGCTCGTTAATACCGTGCTGTTCTTCGCCACTGCCGTGGGTGTGGGTGTTGTGGCGCACTTCGCCATGGCATGGCTGGACAAGCGCAATCCTCACACACAGCGCATCACCATCGTGAGTATGGCGTTCTGCTTTGCCATGGCCTACATCGCCGAGGAATATTTCGGCATCGCGGATATCACCGGTGCGTATATTGCTGGTATCGTGCTGTGCACCATGGATGATGCACCTTACGTCGAGCGCCGCGTGGATATCAGCAACTATGTGCTGTTTGCACCGGTATTCTTTGCTTCCATCGGCCTCAAAACCGATATCAGCGGCTTGACGCCGGAGATCCTGCTGTTCTGCGTCTGCTTTGTTGTTGTGGCTCTTGTCACCAAGATCATCGGCTGCGGGCTGGCTGCAAAGGTCTGCCGCTTTAACTGGGGCGACTCCCTCAAGGTGGGCGTCGGCATGATGACCCGCGGTGAGGTGGCGCTGATCGTGGCGCAGAAAGGTCTGGCCATCGGCGTAGTGGACGCGGTGTACTTTACCGCTGTGATCCTGCTGATCGTGGTGTCCAGTGTGGCAACACCGCTGGCATTGAAGGCGCTGTTTACCAAGATGCCGCCGCAGCCTCATCCCAGTCAGGCAAAATAATGCTGCTGTGCAGATGATGTGTGCTGCACAGCGATGCAATGAAAACGCCTCGGAAAGCGGAAGCCTCCGAGGCGTTTTTGCTGCCGCGCGTTCTTCATGAGCCGTCGCAGCATTGTTTTGTTATTTTACAGCGTCTTGCAGAATTCCTTCAGGTAGGCGCGGAATGCTTCGCCGATCTCGGGATGCTGCAGAGCCAGCTCAACCTGCGCCTCTACCACCTTGAGCTTGTTGCCCATGTCGTAGTGCTTGCCGGTAAATTCTACGGCGGTCATACCTCCGCAGCTGCGGGCATACTCGGCCATCGCGTCAGTCAGCTGGATCTCGCCGCCTGCGCCGGGCTTTGTATGGGCAAGGATGTCGTAGATCTCCGGGGTCAGCAGAACACGGCCAAGAATGGAATAGTTGCTGAACTCCTGACCCTTCTTGGGTTTTTCGATCATATCATCCACGAAGAAGTAGTTGTCGTGGATCGGGGTGGTCTTCAGGCTGCAGTAGCGGCTCACGTCCGCCCAGGGCACAGCGGAAACACCGGCTGCCGGGCGGCCGAATTCTTCATAAGCGCGGATGAGCTGGGCACAAACCGGGTCTTCGCCCCAGATCACATCATCGCCGTAGATGACCACGAAGGGGTCGTCACCGGTAAAGGGTCTTGCCATGCTTACGGCATGTCCCAGACCAAGCGTTTGCTTCTGGCGCACAAAGAAGATATTGGCAAGATTTGCAATGCCGAGACACTCTTCCAGCGCCTTTTCCTTGCCGGGCTTAGCCAGCTTTTCCTCCAGCTCAGGGCTGCGGTCAAAGTGATCCTCAATGATGCTCTGGCCGCGGCTGAGGATGATGAGAATGTCGGTGATCCCGGAACGCACAGCCTCTTCTACCAGATACTGGATGGCGGGCTTGTCCACAATGGGCAGCATCCCCTTGGGCATGGCCTTGGTAGCCGGCAGTACGCGCGTGCCGAGACCTGCGGCCGGAATGACAGCTTTGGTGACTTTTTTCATGATGTTTTCTCCCGTTTCTTGATGCACCCCTGAAAGGGCGCAGGATTCGATGACAGCGGCAGCCGACCTCAGATCAGGCCGGCAAGAGCTTCGAGATTCGGTCCCATCAGCAGGCTGAAGCATCCGCCAAGGATCATCAGCAGGATAAAAGCACCGATCACGGCAGCCCAGCTCACACCGCCCTGTGCAGACAAAACGGCACGGCGCTGAGCCGCGTCCGGAAATTCACGGCGGATGCGCTTGATGTGCTGCGCTGCGCTTTTGCGGTAGAACCACTTGGCAAACAGCGTGCGCACCAACACCAGAACAAAGCTGAGCAGCGACATGATGCGCGAGAGCAGCACCAGCGTACCGGAGCTGAGACCTGCTGTCAGGGGGCTGCCGGAGAGCTGCATCATATCCAGCAGAGTCGGGATAAACAGCACGAGCTCTGCGGCCAGAAAGGCAAAAGCCGGTTTCCACGCCTTGCGGTAAAAGAAGTAAAACGGCCCGAAGAACAGGGCAGGAAGGCACATGGAGATCTTGGTATGCTGCAGCTGCATCCGGCTGTAGTCGTTCAGATAGATGGGAGCCGCCTTGCCGATATAATCACTCCAGTCGCTGCTGGGGATTCCGTCGATCATCTCGTCCTGCCCAAAGGCGCTGCGGACATTTCGATGAGTCGGCTCGGCGATATTCTGGCGGTAGAAGCTGTCGTAATCAAAGGTCTCGTTCTGCTCGTCCTGCGCGGCACGGCGGTCATTGGGCTCCACGGCGGATTCCGGGGGCAGAGCCGCGCCGCAGCAGCGGCACACAGCCTCGCTGCGCAGGGTACGCTCACCGCAGGCCGGGCAGGTGCGCAGCTCGGCTTCCTGATAAGGGAACTTCCATTCATACCCGCCGTGAGCAGGGGTGTGGATGCAGCGGCCGAGCTTATCGTAGCAGCTGCGGTGATAAGGTGCACCGCAGTCCGGGCAGACGACGATATCGTCTTTTAGGGTCAAGGGCCTTCCGCAGCCCTCACAGGGACAGCCATAATATTTCGGCATGATTTCCTCCTGATTTGTTTCATACTGGTATTATACTCCCCTGAAAGGGAAAAGAAAAGGTGAAAATCTTCAAAATTCCAGCAGGATAATGGTTTTGCCCCTTTACTTTAACACAGATTGTAGGTATACTAATGAAGTATCTGTGTATAAACTGTGTCTTTTGAAAGGCTTTCCGTGCTGGTGCGGGGAACGCATTCATGCGTTCCGCCTGCTGTCTGACTGCGGAGCGGATGAACCCGCTCCCTGCGGGCGTTGAAGGGGGAGAACCCCTGCACAAAAGACTTTGCGTTATTATCATTTCGAGAGGAACAAGAGAATGATCACCATTGATGAACTGAAAGTGCAGCTTGCCGACTACGGCAAGGCGGTCAAGGATCTGGAAGAGGCCTTGGCGATCGACGCTTCCCGTAAGCGTGTGCAGGAGCTGGAGCATACCATGTCCCGCCCCGGCTTCTATGATGATGCAGACCTGAGCAAAAAGGTCTTTGACGAAGTGGGTGACCTGAAGGGCAAGCTGAGCCGTTTTGAAAAGCTGCAGGGTCTGTACGACGACGCTGAGACCATGCTGGAGATGCTGGACGAGGAATACGACCCCGCCATGATCCCTGAAGCAGAAGAGTCTGTGAACGCCGTAGGAAAGGCTGTGGATGAGCTGCAGCTCATGACCATGCTGAACGGCGAGTACGACCACAGCAATGCGATCCTGACCTTCCACGCCGGCACCGGCGGCACCGAGGCGCAGGACTGGGCCGAAATGCTGTACCGCATGTACAATAAGTGGGCTTCCAACCACGGCATGACCGTGGAGGTGCTGGATTATCAGGACGGCGATGAAGCCGGCATGAAGAGCGCTTCCATGATGGTGAAGGGTGCCAACGCCTACGGTCTGCTCAAGAGCGAGAACGGCGTGCATCGTCTTGTGCGTGTGTCCCCCTTTGATGCCAATGCCCGCCGTCAGACCAGTTTTGCTTCGCTGGAAGTCATGCCGGAGCTGGACAACACCATTCAGGTGGACATCCGCCCTGAGGATATTGAGATGCAGGTGTACCGTTCTTCCGGTGCAGGCGGCCAGCACATCAATAAGACCTCCTCTGCGGTCCGACTGATCCACAAGCCCACCGGCGTCGTGGTCAGCTGCCAGACGCAGCGCAGCCAGTTCCAGAACCGCGACTATGCGATGGAAATGCTGAAGGCAAAGCTGTATCAGATCGCAAAGCAGCAGCACATGGACAAGATCGATGACATCAAGGGCGTGCAGAACGAGATCGCCTGGGGTCACCAGATCCGCAGCTATGTGTTCATGCCCTACACCATGGTCAAGGATCATCGCACGAACTATGAGACCGGCAATGTGGACGCCGTGATGGATGGTGATCTGGACGGCTTCATTTTTGCATACCTCAAGGCGGCCAGCCGCGGGGAGCTGCAGGACACCTGAGAGCAGGCATTCCGTAAAAATCAAAACGCTCACACGTCTTTCTTCTCGAAGGATGTGTGAGCGTTTTTTTGTTCAGTGGCCTGCGGCGCTTTCGATCTCCTGCAGCTCGAACCGGTATTCCTGCGCTGCATCGGGGTATTTATCTTTGTCTACTTTGCTCAGGAACATTTCCAGAGGACGGATCCAGAGCCCGCCGTCGCCGTAAAGTTTGCGGTAGATGACAAATGGGGCGCCGGTCTCGGAGTCGTTTGCGACGCCTTCTACGAGGTAGTAGTCCCCCTTGAAGTGACGGTAGATACGCCCGATCTTGATTTCACGCATGGATGTTCCCTCCCTTTTATGCCAGATCAGGCAGGATGCTGTCCCAGAGCATCTCCTCCTGCCGCATGACGTCAAAACAGCAGTCCAGATACATCTTGTTTGCCGCAGAAAGTATGGTGCTGCGCAGAAGCCGCTTTTCGTCCTCAGCATCCGCGGCGAGGTCGCGGATCTCCTTTGTGCAGCCGAATACGAAGGGCACGCAGTTTTCCATCTCTTCGCAGAAGTAATCGTATGCCGCTCCGGCAGAACAGTGAGCCCGCTGCATTTTGAACAGGGTGTAGATGTTTTCCAGAGAGAGCACGGTCTTGGAAGTGACGATGTACAGCAGAGATGCGATCTGGTCACGACTGTATTTTTTCTTGACAGGATGGGGCAGAATGCCCTTTTTTACGTAGTTGCTCACCATGGAGGGTGTCAGCTCTACGCCGCAGAAGGTGCGGAAACAACCGTTCACGTACTGGACGGTCTGGTCGAGATACAGCCCCACCTGTGGAAGCTCGGCATACCGGGGCAGGGCAAACCCGGCGGCACAGGCCGCAACGCGGCATTTGGTTTCAGTTTTCATGGCAGTGTCCATATCGGTGCGGCGGCAGTAAAAACATACTGCGCCGGTGTGAAGGTTTGTGGATGTTATCCAGTATAACCCATTTTGCGGCACAGGTCAACGGCTTGTAAAAACTTTTTGAAGAATGATTGAAACCTCTTGACAGGTTTTTGAAAAACTGATATGATGTTCGCAATGACCCTGAATCGCCAGCCGGAGTGTGTCTGGCTTTCCATAAAAAGAATGGATGGAGAATTGCGTATGAAAACCAAGATCGTTGTAGACTCCTCGTCCAACCTGTATGCGTTGGACGGCGTGGATTTTGCCTGTGTGCCGTTGAAGATCGTGACCGACGAGCAGGAGTATCTGGACGACGGCCATCTGGATGCTGTAGGCATGGCGGAGACCCTGCGCACTTACAAAGGGAAAACCAGTACCTCGTGTCCCAATGTGGCAGACTGGTTGGCGGCCTATGAGGGTGCTGACCAGGTGTTTGTTATTACGATCACCGGCACCCTGTCCGGCAGTTATAATGCGGCTCTGCTGGCAGCAGATGAGTACAAGTCTGAGCACGCAGAGGCTCAGGTCTATGTACTGGACAGCCTGTCCGCAGGGCCGGAACTGCGCCTGCTGGCGGAGCGTCTGCGGGAGCTTGTCCAGAGCGGCATGGAGTTTGACGACATCTGCGAAGCGATTCTGGCTTATCATCGTCACACGCATCTGCTGTTCTCTCTGGAGTCGCTGGCCAATCTGGCTCGCAATGGCCGCGTGAAGCCGGCTGTTGCTACCGTGGCGCGGATGCTGGGCATTCGGGTCATCGGGCAGGCCAGCGAGAGCGGTGAGCTGGACGTGCTGTGCAAGACCCGCGGCGAACACGGCGCACTGGAACGCATCGTGCTGGAAATGAAGGGGCATGGGTTCACAAGTGGAAAAGTGCACATTGCCCACTGCGGCAACCCGGAAGCAGCCAAGCGCCTGAAGCTGATGATCCACGCGGTGTTTGAGGGCTCGCAGGTGGACGTATCCGAGTGCGGCGGGCTGTGCAGCTATTACGCTGAACTGGGCGGACTGATGATCGGCTACGAGGACGGAGAAGTATAAACATACAAAAAGGGAATGCCGGTGCGGCATTCCCTTTTTTGCGTTCGGACGGCAGAAAATTCTCCACCGTCCGGAAAGGATGCCGCTTCCCTCTGCGGCTCCTCTCGTGAAAAGGCAGACAAGCCAGACCCGCGGGATTTGTCGGGGTTGAACCCCCTCCATCTTGCTGACGCAAGAACATTCTGCCGCTTGAAAGCCCCACTGGGGCTTTCATTGCTGCACAACCGCGGTCTGGCTTGCTTGCGAAAAACGTTATTCTTCCCCGAATGCAGCCAGCGCAGACTTTTGCAGCTCTGTCACTGAAATAGTGCACAGAGCCGCCAGGTCAGCGTCTGTACCGTCTGACGGGATGCCTGCTACCTCGGCGCGGGTCTTGCCCTTGAGGTAACCGCACCAGCCCTCGCTGTGTTCGTACCACTCCTTATTCAGGCTGGATGCGCCCCGCATCCCATAGCTGTCGCCCAGTTCCCGCTTGGTCTTGACCATCTCCGGTGCCGATACGGTCCCGTCTGCGCCTACGGTCAGAGCAGGCTCAGCCATGTCTGCAAGGGCACTGGTCACACGACCGTCGGCATCCAGCGTCAGGGCGGTTACTGTGAGATCCACCTGTGCGGTCACATCGTGGTCATCATCGGCGGCAAGGTCTTTGGTATCGCTGCGCACTGCTGCGCCCAGCACGGCTCTGTCACCTCGTGCAGCACCCAGCGTCTCAGCAGACTCACAGGCGCGCACCACAGCATCACGGTAGCCGTCCACCGCGATGGTGCAGGCAGAAAGCAGGTCGGCATCCGTTGACTTGCCGTGATCGTCGGTGGATAACTTCTTCACCTCATCAGGGGTCTTGCCGACCAGATAGCGTCCAAAAGCATCCGCCTGCTCGACCCAGCCTTTTTTCAGAGAGGATACAGCGGCCAGTGGGTAGTCACTGCCTTTCTGACGCTTCGTGCGAAAGTCGGAAGGCATTGTCACCTTGCCGGTGCTGTCAGCGGATACCGAGATCTCGGCCTCGTCCAGCATCACGTCCGCCACCCTGCCATCGGCGTCCAGCAGAACCGCTGCCGCAATGGTGCTGATTTTTCCGGTACGCTCCTGATCGGACGCTTCGGTCAGGATGCCCAGACCGGTGCGCCATGCAGCGTGCTGCGTCTCCTGCGGGGAACTGCTGCCCGAACCGGAGTCACTTCGACCGCAGGCGGTCAGCGCGAGGGCTGCCGTCAGGGTGCAGCCAAGAATCGTGCGAGAGATCTGCTTCATTAAAATATAACGCTCCCTTTCCCGCCCCGCCGCAAAGGGGCTTTGAAGGTAGTGTGTCCGGGGACAGGGGAGTTTATTTATAAGGATACTCCTTCAGGCAAAGCCTTTGGCAAGGAGAAAAACTTCCTGTATTGCCAGGAACCCTGTCTCTGAGGGGGCGCACAAAGTGCCAGAGGGGGATATGACATCATCGTGTAAACGATGACGGAGAGGGAGGAGCTGCTGAAAAAAAGCCTGAGTTGTCCTTGATATGAGAACGGTTAGTGTTGCAAAATGAATAAATTTTATTTGACGGATGACCCGATTTTAGGCCGATTGAGCGAAGTGCGGAGAAAAGTCCCATAATCATATTGACATACTGGGTAATGGGGTGTAAACTACGAGCATCGGGTCGAGAACAAATCCGAAAAAGTGATCTGCAGGGAGGAAACGGTCATGATGTGTTGTTGTGCAATGTGTTGTTGTCTGACATACGCTTCCCGGACTGGCCGCTCTGCAGCGGGGGACAAAATGAAAAGCTCCCCGCACTCCTGCGCTGGATGCGCAGTGAAATGCTGACTTTAACCGCCTGGAAGCTTACTGAGAAGGGAGCTTCCGGGCTTTTTTGTTTTGGCCTGTAATCTATCAGGATACAAGGAGGGGATCCGGCAATGGACTGGAATGCGATCCAGCAATATTTGCCGCTTTACCAGAAAGCTGCTGTGCTTACCGTGCGGCTGGGCGTCGCGGGCATCATTTTCGCAATCATCATCGGCCTTGTATGTGCGGTGATCCAGTATGACAGAATACCCGTTCTTCGTCAGATCGTGGGGGTATACATTCAGCTTTCCCGCAACACGCCGCTGCTGGTGCAGCTGTTCTTCATTTATTACGGTCTGCCCAAGGTTGGCATCAAGACCAACGCCGAGATCTGCGGCATTGCGGGTCTGGCGTTTCTGGGTGGGAGCTATATGGCTGAAGCCATTCGCAGCGGTCTGGAAGCCATTGAACCCATCCAGACCGAGAGCGCCTACAGTCTGGGGATGAGCCGCTGGCAGGCCATGCGGTATGTTGTTCTTCCGCAGGCGATGTCAACCAGTATGCCGGCATTTATGGCGAACGTGATCTTCCTGCTCAAGGAGACCAGCGTTTTCAGCGCAGTCAGCCTGATGGATCTGATGTTCACGGCCAAAGACCTGATCGGCATGTACTCCAAGACCATCGAGTGCCTGTTCCTGCTGGTGGTATTCTACCTCATCATTCTGCTGCCGGTGTCCATCGTGGGCAGCCTGATCGAGAGGAGGCTGCGCTATGCTGGATTTGGGTCTTGAGGTCCTGTTCAAGGGCAAAAATCTGGCCCGCCTGCTGGGCGGCCTCGGCGTCGCGCTGAAGATCAGTGCTGCCTCGGTGCTCATCAGCCTGCCGCTTGGCATCCTGCTGGGTGTGCTGATGACCTTTCGCAATCCCATCATCAAGGCGATCCTGCGGTTGTATCTGGAGTTCATCCGGATCATGCCGCAGATGGTGCTTCTGTTTCTTGTTTACTTTGGCACCACCCGTGCCTTCGGCTGGAATCTTTCCGGCGAAACAGCGTCGATCATCGTGTTTGTACTTTGGGGCACTGCCGAAATGAGCGACCTTGTGCGCGGTGCACTGATCGCCATCCCGAAGCATCAGTATGAGAGCGCAGAGGCACTTGGCATGAGCCGGGCGCAGACCTACTGGTACATCATCATCCCGCAGACGGTGCGTCGCTTGATCCCGCTGTCCATCAACCTCATTACCCGTATGATCAAGACCACCAGTCTGGTGCTGATGATCGGTGTGGTGGAGGTGATCAAGGTGGCGCAGCAGATCATTGAAGCCAACCGCACCGCCAGCCCCAATGCAGCATTCGGCATTTATCTCATGGTTTTCGTGTTATACTTCTTTGCCTGCTGGCCCATCAGCCTGCTGGCATCCTACCTCGAAAAGAAATGGAAGTGACCGTACATGGCAGAACCTATTCTGACTGTTGAACATCTGATCAAAGCCTACGGCGAGACCCCGGTTCTGGACGACATCAGTTTTGCCGTCAAACCCGGCGAGGTCATTGTGGTGGTCGGCCCCTCCGGCTGCGGCAAGAGCACTCTGCTGCGCTGCCTGAACGGTCTGGAACCCACCCAGAGCGGCCGGGTCCGTCTGGGCAATGAAACTGTCGCTTACGGCGGCAAAAACCTGACTCAGCTGCGCCAGCGCATCGGCATGGTGTTCCAGAGCTACGAGCTGTTCCCGCATCTGACCGTGCTGGATAATATCCTGCTGGCACCCACCAAGGTGCAGAAACGCCCGAGAGAGGAAGTACAAAAGGAGGCGGAGGCTCTGCTGGAGCGCGTGGGTCTGCTTGCCAAGAAAAACAGCTACCCCCGTGAGCTTTCCGGCGGCCAGAAGCAGCGTGTTGCGATCGTGCGTGCGCTGTGTATGCATCCCGAGATCCTGCTCTTTGACGAGGTGACCGCTGCTCTTGACCCTGAAATGGTGCGCGAGGTGCTGGACGTGATGATGGATCTGGCCAAGAATGGCCGCACCATGATCATCGTTACCCACGAGATGCAGTTTGCTCGTGCCATTGCTGACCGGGTCATCTTTCTGGACGGCGGCAAGATCGTGGAAGAAGCCCCGCCGGCGGAGTTCTTCGATCACCCCAAGACGGAGCGTGCACAGCGCTTCCTGCGGACATTTACGTTTGATGCTGTGAAATGAGTCACAGATCACAATAAAGGGCTCTGGGTCGTCCGGAGTCGTAAGGGAAAGATTTTGTAAAGGAGAAACCATTATGAAACTGTCCAAAATTTCTCGCCGTTCCTTCCTGCTGGGTCTGGGCGCAGCATCCGCTGCTGCTGTTCTGACCGCTTGCGGCGGTTCCTCTGCCTCCACCGCAGCATCTGCTGGCAGTGCAGCTTCCGGCAGCGGTGTGGTCTACCGCACTTTGGATCAGATCAAGGAGTCCGGCACCATCAATATCGGCGTATTCTCCGACAAGAACCCGTTCGGCTATGTGGACGAGAACGGTGAGTATCAGGGCTATGATGTCTACTTTGCACGCCGTCTGGGCGAAGATCTGGGTGTGGAGATCAACTTCGTTTCGACCGAAGCTGCAAACCGCATCGAATACCTGCAGACGGGCAAGGTGGACGTGATTCTGGCAAACTTCACCGTCACCCCTGAGCGCGCTGAAGAAGTAGACTTCGCACTGCCCTACATGAATGTGGCACTGGGCGTCATCTCTCCGGACAGCAACGTTATCACCACTCTGGACAACTGGAACGCTGACGACCAGATGATCGTTATTTCCGGCACCACTGCCGAGACCTACCTGACGAAGGAGTATCCCGACATCTCCCTGCAGAAGTATGATTCCTACGCAACTGCAAAGAACGCTCTGGAAAACGGCAATGGCGTGGCATGGGCGAACGACAACACCGAGGTCATCGCTTTCGCAAAGCAGAACACCGGCTATACCGTCGGCATCCCCTCTCTGGGCAGTCAGGATACCATCGCTCCCGCTGTAAGCCAGGGCAACACCACCGTTCTGGATTGGCTGAACGAGGAAATCAAGGCTCTGGGCGAAGAGAACTTCTTCCACAAGGACTATGAGGAGACTCTGGTGGATACCTACGGCCTTGACTATGAGGACGAGCTGGTTGTTGAGGGCGGCGAGACCGCTTCCGGCAGCGAGGCAGCAGCTTCTGAGGCTGCTGCTTCCGAAGTAGCTTCCAGTGCAGCCGCACAGTAAATAAATAACATCGAGCGGGCAGGAGAGGGCTGAACCTTTCCTGCCCGTTTTTGCGTTGCGCTGCCCGGCAGAACGTGCTATACTGAATAAAACGACTCGAGTGGAAAATCTTTCAGATCGAAAAAGGGAGGAAGCATCCCATGAAGCGCGCATATACAAATGGCATCCTTCTGGACGGCACCGAGCAGATGCAGCCCACTGCCCACAAGATCATCCTGACCAGAGACGACAGAATCACCGCTGTTGCAGACGAGGGCGTGGATCTGGATGGCTATGAGGTCATTGACCTGCGGGGCGGCTACCTGATGCCGGGTCTGGTCAATCTGCATGTGCATCTGGCAGGCAACGGTAAGCCCAGCGCAAAGCCGCGGGATAATGCTGCGCTGGTGCGCAAAATTCTGAGCAACGGCCTGACCCGTGCGGTAGCCTACAGGCTGGTGTGCAGCTACGCAAAGCTGGAACTGCTGGGTGGCGTGACTACCATCCGTACCGTGGGCGGCATTGCGGATTTCGACACCCGCTGCCGTGACGCCGCCGCCGCAGGCAGACTGCTTGCACCGCGCATTCTTGCCGCCAACGAAGGTATTTCGGTGCCGGGCGGGCACATGGCGGGCTCGGTGGCAGTGGCGGCTCACAACAACGACGAGGCTCTGGCGCAGCTCAAAAAAGCCAGCGGCCAGAAAGTAGATCTTGTTAAACTGATGATCACAGGCGGCGTGCTGGACGCCGCTGAAAAGGGTACGCCCGGTGAGCTGAAAATGCCGCCGGAGATGGTCAGGGCGGTCTGCGACGAAGCCCACAGGCTGGGCTACACCGTAGCGGCACACACAGAGTCGCCCGAGGGCGTCAAGGTGGCTTTGGAAAATGGCGTGGACTCCATCGAGCATGGCGCAAAAATGGACGAGCAGACCATCCGCCTGTATCAGGAGCGGGGTGCCTTTGTGTGCACGACCATCTCCCCGGCGCTGCCCTATGCGCTGTTTGATACAGCGGTTTCCGGCGCGTCCGAAAAAGACCAGTACAATGGAAAAATCGTCTTTGACGGCGTGGTCGAAAGTGCAAAAACCGCTCTTGCCAACGGCATCCCGGTCGGTTTGGGCAACGATGTGGGCTGCCCGTACATCACCCAGTATGATTTTTGGCGGGAACTGTGCTATTTCCACAAATACTGCGGGGTCAGCAATCGGTTTGCCCTGTACACTGCTACGCTGCGCAATGCGCAGCTGGCCGGGGTGGGAGACATTACCGGCTCTATTGAGCCGGGTAAGAGCGCAGATTTTATTGTCACCCGCAAAAATCCGCTGGATGACCTGAGGGCATTGCAGCATCTGGAGCTGGTGGTCTGCCGCGGTTATGCCGTGAAAAAGCCGAACCCGAAGCGCAATAAAAGAGTTGATGCCCTGCTGGACCCGTATCTGGCATAAAACTGCGGAAAGCGATCAAAAGAAAAGCAAGGGGCTGCTGCACCAGATGACGTGCGGCAGCCCCTTGCTTTGCAGCGAAAGATTCACATGCTTGCCATCACAGCCAGAATGCTCTGCCAGCTCTTGCTCCGGGCGGGGGAAGCGTGAACCGAACGGCTGCGGCTGACTGCTGCAGCTGCGCCGGAAGCGGCAGGGCCCATGGCAGTCAGCGGCACAGACGGATGGAAGAATACGGCAGTGTCGCCGGCCAGCCAATATGCGGCGAGCTGCGCGGCGCGGGGGTCAGACTGCAAAGTACGGCGTTCGCTCCCGGCCAGAAAATCTGCCAGCCAGTAAAGGATGGCTGCCAGCGGCAGACTTGGAACCTCGCGCTGGCTCCAATAAGTCCAGTGAGCTCCGGCACCCACAAAGCTGTCTACGGTGATCACGGCACCGGTACGGGCGTTCTGCGGGATGCTGCCCTGATGATCGGCTCCCGCAAGAGAGCGCAGCTCGGACAGGATGCGTTGAGTGCGCGCCATGTCCAGCCGATCTTCGCGGCAGTAGGCACGAAAATCCGTTTCTGCCAGAAGGCTGTCGGCACTGGCTGGGAAACGCCCGGTCAGCTGGCCGTCAGCATCGTGGCACAGCTGCCAGCCCTTACGGAACAACTGGAAATTCAGGCAGCGGCGGCCCATGGTGGAGTAGCACAGGATGGCAGTGTTTTCGCCGGGAACCTGTTTCAATTCCAGACAGGCGTCGTTGCCGCAGGTGTCCTGCAGCGTTACCGCCAAAAGCAGTTTGGCACCCGGGTGCTGGGTCGACATGGCGTTGTGCATGGCAGAAAAATAACGGTTGGCGTCCATCGTGAGCTCCTCCTTGAAAAAAGAAACAGCGGTTCGTTGTATAAAAGGCGGGCGCTGTGGCAGACATCTCTGTGCATAGCGGCCGCTCACGCAGGAATGTTTTATTGACTGAACCTAGTATAGCACAAACTACAACAAAAAACAACTATAAGTTTGACAAAAAGAAAAATTATTTGCGAGTCTCAGGGCTTTTGTATCGAAATATAGTTGTGGCACAGGAGAGCTGGTTGTATTTGAAAGAGAAAAGCCCGCAGATCGGGGCGTAGAAGCCCCGATCTGCGGGTCTGTTGGAGATCAACAGGGAGTGCATCAATCGCCCAGCTCCCGGATCTCGTTCTGGATCAGCTGCCCGGCAGCGCGGGCGAGTTGATCCATGCCGCGGATACGCGCCATGTTTTTGCCGTAGATCTGTGCAGCAGCACCGGCGGAGCTGTCCTCCCCCATAAACACCGCCGAAACCCGGATGCCCATGCGCTGCAGTGTGCGCACCTGCGCAGCGGTGTCGGCTACACCGGCGGCGTCTTCGTAGCCGCAGCCCAGCGGGTTTTCTGCGCTGGGCGGAATGCGGCGGCTGTCGTTGGGCGAAGCATCGGTCAGCACAATGAGCAGATGCCGCGCGGCTGGGCCGGGTGCGAACTGTAAAAGGTCGCCTGCTGCCCGCAGTGCCAGACCGTCGCGATTCCAGCCCGAGGCAAAGTATTGGTTGATGCTCTGCAGATTTTTATCGGAAAAGCCCTTCAGTACGCGCAGGACGGTATAGCCGCGCAGGCTGCTGAAACTGGACACCCGCACCGGGATGCCGCAGGCTGCAAGGCTCTCGGCAAGGATCGAACCCTGCGCCGCAATGACCTCCTGACAGTGCAGGCGGGATGCGGAGGCGTCCAGCAGAAGGTCTACGGTAAAGGCAGGCTGGTTCTCCTCCTCAGCACACAAAAATACCCGGTCATCGTTCAAAAGCGGGGCACGCCAGACCCGCCCGGCATTCAGGTCTCCGCTGCGGGCAATGCGGGCATCGGGCTGCTGGTGTACAAGGATGCAGTTTCGGATCTGCTCGGTGAGCCGCAGCACGACGCTGCGGTGCAGCTCCCGGTTCTTGGCGTAGTAGGCACGGTTGCGGTCGGCTTGCAGCTCGGCCTGCTCGGCCAGATGCCTTGCTTCTGGCGTGGGAGCTTGCTCCGGGCTGGGTACTCCGGCACTGAACCATAGATGACAGCCCAGATGGTCGCCTACGCAAAGCTCCTGCTCAGCCTTGCGCAGCCGTTCCGGCGGGTAGAGAGAGCGCCCGAAGCAGCTTTCGATGTAGGCTCTGTCCTGTTCGGCATTCTGCCTCAGGGTGATATGGGCTTTGCGTTTGTCCACAGTCAGCCCGCCGCCGCCGTCCGCAGAATGGGAGTGCTCCACAGTCACACGATCTGTCTTGATCATCTGGGTCGGCATGGCCTTGGTAGCCAGCTTTGCGATCAGACCGTCCAGATGCAGATGGAACGCCGCTTTCTGGTGCACAGTGCCGTCAAACAGGTTGAACTTTGCGTAGAGAGATAAAATTTCGCTCTTCAACTGATCCGGTGCCGGGGCGGTCTTTGGCATGAGCGCCTTGAACAGCCCGGACTCGTAGGGCGTCATCACGGGCAGGGCACGCCCCAGAATGCTGCGCCAGCGGGCGGCCTGCATGGTGTAGACCAGCTGGTTTTTTGCCATCCACTCCTGACGCGAGAGCTTGTACTGGATGGCGAAAAAATAGTCCGCATGGGCATGGCGCAGTGCTTCCAGCACCGGGCGGCGGGGCAGCTCCAGCTGGTAGACGGCATTTTCAAGGTAGAGCCATGTCATGTCATCCAGCATGGCCTGCCGCAGATCACCGTCCCAGCAGTCAAAGATGCTTCGGATCAGCGTGTCACCGTAGTATTTGTGGGTCAGTCCCACAATGGTATTCATGTAAAAATCGGTGGTGCCGTCGGTATAGCGTGCCAGAAACAGCGGTTCAAAGCCATAGGCTCCTGCAGCAGCCCAGACCTGATTGGCCGCCCGCCGCTCTTGAGCGGTGTAGCTTTGGGCTTCCATCAGCCAAACAGCTTTCCGGCGTCCAGCTTGGCCGGGATACGCGCCGCGATGACGTCACGGATCAGCCCCTGCTCATAGGAGTCAAAGGCCTTATTGGTGATGCCCATGTCCAGTGCAGCCCCCGCCGGGATGCCGCGGCGGATCAGGCGCAGCGCATCCAGCATACCGCGCAGATCCAGCGCCTTCGTGGAGATCTCGGCACTGTCGCACTTTTTCTGCAGATCAAGGAACAACAGGGCGAACTGATGCACGTATTTGGAGGTGAGGTCAGGGAACTGTGCCTGCAGCAGTTTTTCCAGATTATCCTGCGTGATGGTAGGCATCTGAATGACCACGAAACGGGAGGTCAGAGCTTCGTTCAGCTCCCGGGTGCCGGCATAGCCGTAGTTCATGGTGGCAATAAAGCGGGTCTCCTCCGCCAGCGGGATGCGGTCGTAGCCGGGCACATCGATGGCGCGGCGGAAGTCCAGCACCGCGTGCAGCACGGCCAGCGCTTCGTTTTTGGCCATATTGATCTCATCCAGCACACCAAAGCCGCCGCATTGCGCACAGCGGTACACCGGCCCGGGACGGAATACCACCTGACCATCGGCAAAGGTATCCATGCCGATGAGGGACGCAGCATCCATGTTCACATGGAAGGAGATATCCCACGCAGGGCGGCCAAAGGCGGCGGAAAGGTTCTCCGCCAGCACGTTTTTGCCGGTGGCTTTTCCACCTGCCAGCAGCAGATTTTCGCCGCAGAGCAGCGCCGCCAGCGCCTGCTCCCACACCTCTCTGCCGTAGTAGGTAAAGGCAGGGGAGGGGATGCGCGGGCGCAGTGTGTCCGGCAGGGCGTGGGCAGCGCGGTACTGCCGGACAGCTTCCAGCAGGGAGGGGTCTACCCCTTCCTGCCGCAGAGTTTCAAGGAGATCAGACATTTGTACAAACACCTCGATTTTGCCGGTCGTCTGGCACAAACCGGCTGTTCAGCTTTATCATAGCACAATTGTGGGGATTTGTGTAGGGGAGGGCGGCGAAAAAATGGCAAAGAGAGGCGGCCCCAAACAGGGACCGCCTCTCTTCATGAAGAAAGAAAAAATGAAAAACGCTTAAGTTGTGCCGGAAAACCGCGCCAGATCAGGCGTTGTCCAGACCTGCCATCTGCTTGACGGCCTTCATGGCGAAGGTCAGGGTGCGGCCCATAGCCACACCGGCCATCAGGCAGGGGTAGTTGTTGGCAAAGAAGCTGCCGGACATATCACCGGTGATGTACAGACCCTCCATGGGCTGGTTGTTGTTGTCCAGCGCCTGACCCTTTTCGTTGATGGCGATGCCCTGCTCGGTGGTCAGCAGGGAAGCACCCAGCCAGCAGCCGTAGAAGGGCGCAGTGCGGATAGCACTCAGGCGGTAAGCGGGCTTGCCGAAATCCTCATCGTTCTGCTTGTCGTACAGCTCGTTGTAGCGCTCTACGGTAGCAAGGAAGGTGTCCTTGGCAGCACCGGTAAAGCCCATCTTGTCGGCCAGCTCGTCCAGCGTATCGCACTTGAACAATGCACCGGCCTCGATCGCCTCGTCCATCTTACCCTGAATGTACTTCTCGCCGCCGTTGCGGGTCTGGGCAGAGCAGCCGATGGTGTGGAAACGCTTTGCGTCCTCCAGCATGTTGGCATCGCAGATCTGTGCGTAGACGCGGCCCGGCTGGTGGGCAGCGGCGTAGACGATATCGTTGTAGGGGCAGCTCTCGTTGGCAAAGCGCTCGCCGTTGCGGTTCACCTTCAGGAAGGGCTGGGTACCGGGGTTGTACTGGCGGATCTTGCCGGGGAAGGCCTTGCCGCCAAAGGCGGAGTCGCTATCCACATAGCCGCCATCCACGCCGGGGGCAACAACGCCGCGGTCAAACAGCATGGGAGCGGCTTCCTTGTCCAGATTGGCACCGGCCCACACAGCAGCGCGGATGCCGTAGCCCTTGTCGGCGGGGGAGTAGGAGCAGGCGGTGGTCACGCTGGTGCCCAGCGGGTCCAGCTGCTCCATCATGTAGGGGTTGCCGGGGAAGCCGCCGCAGGCCAGCAGCACGCCCTTGTTGGCGTTGTAGCGGATAAAGTGGTCATCTTCGGTGCTCTGGGCGATGATGCCGGTAATGCGGCCATCACTGTTCTTTTCCAGCTTGGCCAGACTGGTCTTGAAGTCCACATCGTAGCCCAGCTCCTGAATGTACTGCAGCAGCAGCTCGTTGCGTGCCAGACCGGACTCGTGCTCGCTGGCCATGTAGTTATGCTCCTGCACAGGGAAGAGGTAGTCGGTATTGTGCTCCGCGTTCTCTGCGGGCCATGCAGCCTCGCTGCCGGAGGTGAAATCGCACACCCAGCCGTACTTGTCCTCCAGAATGCTGCGCATGAAATCGTGCATAGCGGCAGACTCGTTGATCCAGGTCTTGACGACGCGCTGGTCGCACTTGCCGGAGGCATAGCGGGAGATCTCGCTCAGCAGCTTGGCGCGGTCGGCGGGCTTTTCACCGGCCTCCTTGGCGGCAGCGGAGTCGATCGCACCGTACCAGTGGCGGGTGTCCTGCACGTTGGCGTTCTGCTCAATAACGCGGAAGTTCAGGCCGTTGGCAGCAGCATAGGCAGCAGCGAACATACCGCCGTTGCCTGCACCCACGATCAGGATGTCGGTGTCCACAGTCTCGGTGATGGCAGCCTCGTCGATCTCAGGTTCCTTGCCCAGCCAGTCGTTTGCATCGCCGGTGGGCAGCTGCACGCTGGATACCACAGCCTCGCCCTTTGCCTGTGCGTAGCAGCTCTTGGCAGCCTTCATCACGGCATCGGAGGTGATGGTGGAGCCGGAAACGCCGTCGATCTCGGCAGAACCGGCAGCCATCAGCTGCTCGCGCAGCTCATCGGCAGCGGCAGCGCCAAAAGAGGCGGTCTCGCCGGAAGTGTCCACCACCACGTCGGTGACAGCGCTGTCGGAGAAGGTCATGGTGACCTTGACGGTGGAGGAGATGCCCTCGGCGGTGCCCTCGTAGGTGCCGGGGATGTACTGGCCGGCAGCACTGGAGCTGGAGGCGGAATTGCAGGCAGCCAGTGCGCCGGCGGTCACACCGCTCATGGCGGCGGCAGCGGCGATCTTCAGAAAGCCTTTGCGGGAAATCTTGTTCATAGGAGTGCTCTCTTTCTCTTTTCTCTTCTTGTTTTTCTTCTCATCGCGCAGCAAGTTAAAAACCACTTTGCTGAATCTTTAACAATTGTAGCGTGGAGCGGCGCACTTTACAATTCAAATATGTTATATTATAATTTAGGAAATCCTAATGTAAGAAAGCGAGGATGCGCAGATGAACGAGAGTGCACTGGATGGATTTGTGAAGATCGTAGAGATGGACAGTTTTTCAGCAGCAGCAGAGGCACTGTATCTTTCGCAGTCGGCGCTTTCGCAGCAGATCCGCACGCTGGAAGGGCAGCTGCAGTTCGAGCTGTTTCAGCATGTACCGCGCCGGGTGATCCTGACTCCGGCAGGCCGGGACTTTTACCCGAAGGCAAAGCAGCTGACAGCCCTGTATCAGGAAGCGGTGCGCCATGCCCGTGCGGTGCAGCAGCAGGTAAACCCACCGGAAAGGCATCTGCAGATCGCAGGTTGTCACGAAGCGCTGCGGATGTTCGTGTATGATGTGTTTTCGCTGACAAGTGAGCTGTGCCTGCAATACACGCCCATTCTGGGGCAGTGCGCCAACCGCAGCGAGGTCTGGCGCAGCCTGAAAAAAGGGGAGATGGATCTTTCCTTCCAGCTGGAAAGTGCAGAGTTCTACGCGCAGGGGCTTACCTTTGTGCCGCTGTTCTATATGCCGGAATTTTGCATCCCCATCCACCCACCCGCTGATATGCCGGTGGGCAGACTGACCTTGGAGCAGGCGCTGCAATACCGCTGGCTGCCTATCAAGGAGATGTACCAGACGGTCTACGAGACAAGTCTGCTGCAGGAGGGGATGGAACGCGGGGTGGAGTTTACGCCGGTGGGCGGCATCCGCAGTGCGCCTTATGGAGACCCGGCACTCAAGATGGTCCCGGCGGTCTACTATCGCAGACCCGACCTCAGCTTTGTGCGGGTGCTGGACTGGGGCAGGGGACACCGGTTTGGTGTCGTGCTGGGGCAAAAGCGCGAGGACCCGTTGGTGATGGCCTATGTCCGCGCTTTGCAGCAGCTGCTGCCGTCCCTCTCGGAAAAGCTGTTCGGCCTGAAGCTGGAAGCGGTGGAGGAATAAAGAAAAAAGAAAACCCTCTCAGGCGCATTCGCGCCAGCTCTCCCGAAGGGAGAGCTCTATTGCAGCTGACCGACAGCTGCTGAAAAGCCCCCCTCTGTGGGCTGGCATCGCGCAGCGATGACTGAGAGGGTAAAACAAAGAGCATCTGCTGCCCTCGGAAAGGAAGGCAGCAGATGCTCTTTTTGTGCTTATACTGTGATGACAGGTGGCTTACTCCACCACGTCCTCAAACTGGCTGTTGTACAGGTCGGCGTAGAAACCGCCTGCTTCAATGAGCTGGTCATGGGTGCCCTGCTCCACAATGTCGCCGTCCCGCATTACAAGAATGAGGTCGGCGTCCCGGATGGTGGAAAGACGGTGTGCGATCACAAAGCTGGTGCGACCCTCCATCAGACGATCCATGGCGGTCTGGATGCGCTGCTCGGTGCGGGTATCCACGCTGCTGGTGGCCTCGTCGAGGATGAGGATGCGGTTGTCGGCCAGAATGGTACGGGCGATGGTCAGCAGCTGCTTCTGCCCCTGACTCACGTTGGAGGCGTCCTCATTCAGCTCCATCTGGTAGCCGCCGGGCAGGGTGCGGATGAAGTGGTCGGCATTGGCAGCCTTTGCAGCGGCGATGACTTCTTCATCGGTGGCATCCAGACGGCCATAGCGGATGTTCTCCATGATGGTGCCCTTGAACAGCCATGTGTCCTGCAGCACCATGCCGAAGCCCTCACGCAGGGCGCTGCGGTCGAAGTCCCGCACATCGTGGCCATTCAGGGTGATAGAGCCGGAATCCACATCATAGAAGCGCATAAGCAGCTTGACCATGGTGGTCTTACCTGCGCCGGTGGGGCCGACGATGGCCACCTTCTGGCCGGGCTTGACCTCACAGCTGAAGTCGTGGATGACGGTCTTGTCCGGGGTGTAGCCGAAGCGGACATGGCGGAAGGTCACCTGACCATCGATGCAGCCGGGGTCGGCACGGCGGGCAGGGTCGGCCTTCTGATCTTCCTCAGGCTCGTTCAGAAACTCGAACACCCGCTCGGCAGCCGCCGCCATGCTCTGCAGCATATTGGACACCTGAGAAAGCTGCTGGATGGGCTGGGTGAAGTTTTTCACGTACTGGATGAAGGCCTGAATGTCGCCGATGGTGATGATGCCGCCTGCCGCAAAAATGCTGCCTACAATGGCTACGGCCACATAACCCAGATTGCCCACAAAGTTCATGATGGGCATCATCAGGCCGGAGAGAAACTGGCTCTTCCACGCGGATTCATACAGCTTATCGTTGGCAGCGTTGAAGTCGTTCAGCACTACAGCCTCGCGGTTGAAGGCCTTGACCACGTTGTGGCCGGAGTAGACTTCTTCCACCTGACCGTTCACGACGCCCAGAATGGCCTGTTGAGCCTTGAAGTATTTCTGGCTGAACCGGACTACGAGCAGCACCAGTACCAGCGAAACGGGGAGGATCAGCAGGGCGATCAGGGTCATCCTCGGGCTGATGGAAAGCATCATGACCAGCACGCCGATCATGGTGGTCACGCTTGTGATGAGCTGGGTGATGCTCTGGTTCAGGCTCTGACCCAGCGTGTCCACATCGTTGGTGATGCGGGACAGCACCTCGCCCACGGTGCGCTTTTCAAAGTAGGCGAGGGGCAGGCGGTTGATCTTTTCACTGATCTGCTTGCGGAAGTCGTAGCAGACCTTCTGCGAAAGACCGGTCATCAGCCAGCCCTGAATAAAGCTGAAAGCGCTGCTCAACAGGTACATGCCCAGCAAAAACAGCAGGATACGGCCGATATACACAAAGTCGATGCTGCCGGTGCCGCGCAGCTTGGCGATCCAGCCGGTGGCAAGAGCGGTGGTAGCTTTTGCCAGCACCTTGGGGCCTGCAATGTTGAAGATGGTGGACAGAATGGCAAATACAATTGCCGTAATGAGCGGGAGCTTATAGTGGCTCATGGTGCGGATGAGCTGCCGCAGCGTGCCTTTGAAATCCTTGGCGCGCTCGGTCGTGGGACGTCCGGGTCTTGGCATATCACTCACCCTCCTTTTCAGTATTCAGCGTTTCGAGGTCAAGCTCTTTCTGGCTCAGCTGGCTACGGGCGATCTCCTGATACTCCGGGCAGGTGACCATCAGCTGGGCATGGGTGCCTTTGCCGACAAGGCGGCCTTCGTCCAGCACGAGGATCTGATTTGCGTGCAGCACGGTGGAAATGCGCTGTGCCACGATGATGACGGTGGAACCGCCGGTCTCTGCCTTCAATGCGCGGCGCAGCGCCACATCGGTCTTGAAGTCAAGAGCAGAAAAACTGTCGTCGAACAGATAGATCTTCGGCTTTTTCGCAATGGCGCGGGCGATGGAAAGCCGCTGCTTCTGGCCGCCGGAAACATTGGATCCGCCCTGTGCGATGGGGCTCTGGTAGCCCTCAGGCTTTGCATCGATGAACTCGGCGGCCTGCGCAATGGCGGCAGCCTTTTTTACATCGACATCGGTAATGTGCTCCCCGCCGAACTTCAGGTTGGAATCAATGGTGCCGCTGAACAGCACACCCTTCTGGGGCACATAGCCCAGCAGGTCGTGCAGCTGTGCCTGCGGCAGATTGCGCACGTCAATGCCGTCCACGGTCACGCTGCCGCCGGTGACATCGTAAAAGCGGGGGATGAGGTTGAGCAGGGTGGATTTGCCGCAGCCGGTGGAGCCGATGATGGCGGTGGTCTCGCCGGGCTTTGCGGTAAAGCTGATGTGCTCCAGCGCATCGCTGTCCGCACCCGGGAAGCGGAAGCTCACATCGTGGAACTCCACCTCACCCTGCCAGGTTTCATGCTCCCGTGCGGGCTTTGCAGCAGCTTCGTCCGGGTCGTTGATGGTGGCTTTGGTGCGGATGACCTCGTCGATGCGGTCGGCAGCCACACCGGCGCGGGGCAGCATAACGGCCACCATGGCCAGCATCAAAAAGGACATGACGATCTGCATGGTGTAGGTGATGAACGCGATCATCTCGCCCACCTGCATGGTGCCGGTATCCATGGCCTTGCCGCCGAACCAGACGATGAGCAGGCTGGTGCCGTTCATGATGAGGGTCATGAAGGGCATCATGGCCACCATGGCACGGTTGGTGAACAGCTGAGTGCCCATCAGCTCCCTGTTGGCCTTGTCGAAACGCTCTTCCTCAAACTGTTCGCGGCTGAACGCGCGCACCGGCATGATGCCGGTCAAAATCTCGCGGCTGACCAGATTCAGGCGATCCACCAGCTGCTGCATGATCTTGAATTTCGGCATGGCGATGCTCATCAAAAAGAGGATGAGCAGCAGCAGAACGGCCACGTCCAGCACAACGATCCAGGAAAGGCCGGTGCTGCTGTTCAGCACGTGCAGCACACCGCCGATGCCCAGAATGGGCGCATAGGCCACCATGCGCAGCAGCATGACGCAGACGAACTGCACCTGCTGGATGTCGTTGGTGGTGCGGGTGATGAGGGACGCGGTGGAGAAGTTCTCGATCTCCGCATTGGA